>CACPJP010000001.1 GCA_902634325.1 uncultured Pelagibacteraceae bacterium
TATAATTTTTGTGATCTTAGGTTTTATTTCCTCTTCCATGGCAGCAAGAGAAACATTAAATTCGTCTTCCTCTTCATACTGTTGCTGCTCGGAAATTCCTTTTTTTTCTTCATCTTTATCTTTACCTTCGTTTGGTTTTAGTTTGGCTTCTTTTTTTGACTTGTTTTTCTTTTCTAAATTCTCATCATCACTTTCAAAATCTTCATAGGTTGAGTCAATATCTATAATATCTCTTATGAGCAATTCTCCTTTTTCAAGTAGATCCTTCCATTCAAACATTTTTTTTGCTACTAAGGGACTTTGAGTTAGTGCATTGATCATTAAATCTTTTCCTGCTTCTATTCTTTTTGCAATTGCTATTTCACCCTCTCTAGATAATAATTCAACTCCACCCATTTCTCGTAGGTACATTCTGATTGGATCATCACTTTTGTCAGAAGTTTTTTCTGTCTGATCTGAAGAAGAATCTTTCTTCCTAGGTTTTTGAAAATCTGATTTTTTTTCTACTAAAGAAACTTTTTTGTCGAATAGAATTACTGTTGCTTTCTCAACATTTTCGTGTGAGCTGTTTCTCTTTCCCAAAGACTTACCTAATTCTTCATAGGTAATAAACCCTCTGTGCAAGCCTTTATCCAAAAGTCTTTCAAAAGATTTGGTGATAAGTTTTTCTTTCATAGATGCTAGAAATGCAGATTTCTACTACTATATATAAGTACAAATTGCGAAAAATCTACACTTAAATTAATCTCTATTTATCTGGCTTTTTAACTCAATTAAATCGGAATAAGATTTTTCGTCAAACTCCTTCATGAGTTTGTTTTCGAGCTCATCAATTTTTTTCGAAAATTTTATATCATTTAGTTCTTTAAGTATTTCGTTCAATAGTTCAACTTGCTCATTTTCATCTTTTTTTAAAAAGATATTTTTTATGAAAGAGTTTTGATTTATATCGTTAATCAAAGCAGAATATTTTTTGCTTAAATTTGTTATGTTTTCTTTTTTAAAGCTACTGGATGATACAAGACTTAAAATGTCTGATTTAAGGGCATTTAAACTTTTTGATGAAAATTTAATCTCCTCAAAAATTTCAGCTCTTGGCGAAATAATTTCGGGATAGTTATACATTATGTATAAAATAGAATATTCTTTAATTTCTTCTTTGGTTAGGTGTTCTTTTGAGATTGCAATTTTTTTTGTCTCGTGAAGTATTTTATAGTTTCTGTATTTTTTTCTTGATTTAAAACCCTGTAAGGGGGTTAGGTTTCTAATTTTTTCTAGATAATGCTCTAAAATATATTTTTTAAGAGTCTCATCCTTTATAGAGGAGCATAAATTTCGAAATTTTTTTTCAAATTTCGTTGTAGCAAAGGGATCGGACCGATCTAGATCTTGAAGGTAAATTTTCCAAATGAATTCTTCAATAGATAGACTGGTTTCTAAAAGTTGTTCAAAATTTCTTTTGCCTTTTTCCTTAATATAATCATCTGGGTCTAATCCATTTGATAGCGAAACAAAACCAATTTTTTTATTTTCTTTTATATAAGGTAGAAGACTTTCAGCAATACGCAAAGCAGCTTTTTGTCCGCTAGTGTCGCCATCTAAACAAACAATTGGTTGAGAGAAAAAATTCCAAACCAAATTTATTTGGTTTTCTGTCAAAGCTATTCCTGAATTTGCAACGACATTTTTAATACCCGACGAATAAATGCTAATAACATCCATATACCCTTCCACAATAATTACATTTTCATTTTTCTTGGGCAAAGACTTTACTTTATCTAAATTAAACAAGTGTTTGCCTTTTTTATAAAATTCAGTTTCTGGAGAGTTAATATACTTTGCCAATTTTTTATCTTCAATAATTCTTCCGCCAAAAGCAATAATATCGCCGGTTATATTTTTTATTGGAAAAATTATTCTTGAATGAAATCTGTTTATAAACTTTTTGTACTTTTCATTTTTATAAAATAGTCCAGTTTGTAAAATTTCATTTTCATTAAATTTTTTGGACAATTCGTTATAATAATCTGAATCTTCGGGAACAAAACCTATTTGAAATTCTGAAATAGCTTTTTCACTTATTCCTCTTTTTTTTAAATAATTGATGGCTATAGAATTTTTTTCAAAAATAATTTTATGATGGTGTGTACTATAATCTTTTAAGATATTTTTATAAGTTTGATATCTTTTTTCTTTCTCTACATCAAAGCTTGTAAACTTATAAGGCTGCATCCCAGCTTGGGAAGCCAATTGCCTTACTGATTCACCAAATTTTAGAGACTGAGTTTTCATAAGAAAATCGAAAATATTTCCATGTTCCCCAGAACTAAAACAGTGGTAGAATCCTTTTTCGTCACTAACGGTAAAAGATGGGGTTTTCTCGCTTGTAAAAGGAGATAGACCTATAAACTCCTTTCCTCTCCTCTTAAGTTTAACTGTTTTTCCAACTACCTGGGAAACCTTTAGCCTCAACTTAATTTCTTCTAAATAATTTTTTGGATACTTCACTTTTTACTTCAAATTCTCCTTTATAATCTGGCTTACTTTTGAAAAATCTAGAACATCAGAGTATTCTTTTTTTAGTGCTCCCATTACCTTGCCCATGTCTTTAATAGAGTTGGCACTAACTTTTTTCATTGTTTCAAGACAAATTTTCTTTGTTTCTTCCTCACTTAACTGTTTTGGTAAAAACTCATTGATAATCTTAATTTCTGACATTTCGTTCTCTAGCAATTCGTTTCGGCTAGCCTTTTTGTAAGCGTCGCAAGAATCGTTCCTCTGTTTTACCATCTTTTTTAGAAGACCTATCAAATCGTTATCTGGTAATGTTTTTTTGTCCCTAATTTTTTTGGCAATCATTGTGTCTTTTATGGCTGCAACCACTAACCTCAAAGTAGAATACGTTTTTTTGTCTTTTGATTTCAAAGCCTCGTTTAGCTTAGCCTCTATTTTGGTCTGTAGGGACATATAATTTAATTTTTAAACTTACTTTAATCACATTTTATCTTCAAAAGAAAAAGAATGGGGTTGACGACTGTTAACCTTTTTCATATGTTGCGCAAAACCTCATTTAGAAGGTTTTTCTTTAACTCATGAGTTGTATTTGAGACAGATCATAGATAGAAAAAAAAATAATTCACATAATTTTTCAACAGGTATTTTAGTTTTTGAAGACGGCACCAGTTTTTCTGGCAATGGTATAGGCTATGAAGGTAATGCGGTTGGAGAAGTTTGTTTCAATACTTCAATAACTGGTTACCAAGAAATAATAACAGATCCGTCTTATTCAGATCAAATTATTAACTTTACCTTTCCTCATGTTGGAAATGTTGGAACGAACCCGGAGGACAATGAGGCAGATAAAGCCTGGGTCAAGGGGGTTATATTTAATTCAAATGTTACTGAACCTTCAAATTACAGATCAATTAAAAAGCTAGATCAATGGCTTAAAAAAAGAAAAATAGTTGGTATTGTTGGGTTAGACACAAGAGTAATTACAAATTATATAAGGGATAAAGGTGCTCCTAAAGGAACTATTCAATTTTCAAGAAAAGGCGAACATGGCTTGAAACAACTTTTAAATAAATCTAAATCATGGAATGGTCTTTTAGGTCTAGATTTGGCAAAAAAAGTCAGTTGTAAAAATATTTACCATTGGTCTTCTTTAAAATCTTGGGACAAAAAAAAAGGATATAAAAAAAATAAAAAAAATAAATATAAAGTTGTTGCCATAGATTACGGTATTAAAAAAAACATACTCAGATGCTTCTCCGATATTAATTGCGGAGTAACTGTTGTTCCTGCAGATTATTCGGCGGAGAAAATAATTAAGTTAGGTCCAGATGGGGTTTTTTTATCTAATGGTCCTGGAGATCCAGCAGCAACAGGAAAATATGCAATACCAATAATAAAAAAATTGATTATTAATAAAATCCCAATATTTGGTATCTGTCTTGGTCACCAATTATTGTCCCTGGCCTTAGGTGCAAAAACAAAAAAAATGCCACTAGGTCATAGAGGTGCAAATCATCCTGTTAAAGATTTATCTACAAGTAAAGTAGAGATTACAAGCCAAAATCATGGTTTTGAAGTTGATCCAAAGTCAATTCCGAGTTCAGTAAAAATTACTCACAAATCTTTATTTGACGGTTGTGTTGAGGGGATAGAAGTAAAAGAAAAAAAAGTATTCTCGGTACAATATCATCCTGAGGCAAATCCTGGACCACAAGATAGTAAATACCTATTTGATAAATTTTTGAAAAATATAATAACAGCTAAAAAAAGTGGGAAAAAGAAAAGATATTAAAAAAATTTTAGTTATAGGAGCAGGTCCAATTGTAATTGGTCAGGCCTGTGAATTTGATTACTCGGGAACCCAAGCATGTAAAGCTTTAAAAGATGAAGGTTACAAAGTAATATTAATTAATTCTAACCCCGCAACAATAATGACGGACCCAGAAGTTGCGGACAAAACCTACATAGAACCAATTACAACTGAAATAGTTGAAAAAATAATAAAAAAAGAAAAACCATGTGCAATTCTACCAACTATGGGCGGACAGACTGCTCTCAATACAGCAATCTCAATGGAAAAAAAAGGAATACTAAAAAAAAATAAAGTTGAGTTAATTGGAGCAAAAGCCAAAGCAATATCCAGAGCTGAAGATAGAGATCTATTCAGAAAATCAATGAAAGAAATAAATTTAGATTTACCTAAATCTGAAATAATTAACTCCTTCGATAAATCAAAAAAAGTTCTAAAAAAAATTGGTTTACCAGCAATCATAAGACCTTCTTTTACTTTGGGTGGTACAGGTGGGGGAATTGCAAAAAATAAAAAAGAATTCTTCGATTTGATAGAGACTGGTCTTGCGGAATCTCCAGAAAATCAAGTTTTGGTAGAAGAGTCTCTTGAAGGGTGGAAGGAATTTGAAATGGAGGTTGTCAGAGATAAAAAAGACAACTGCATCATAATTTGCTCGATTGAGAATGTTGATCCGATGGGAACACATACCGGTGATTCTGTCACTGTTGCTCCCGCATTAACATTAACAGACAAAGAATTTCAAATTATGAGAAACGCATCGATTGAATGTTTAAGAAAAATTGGTGTTGAGACCGGTGGTTCTAATGTTCAATTTGCTATTAATCCAAAAGATGGAAGGATGGTTATTATTGAAATGAATCCAAGAGTATCTAGATCATCTGCCTTAGCTTCAAAAGCTACCGGCTTTCCAATTGCAAAGGTGGCTGCAAAATTAGCTATTGGTTATACTCTTGATGAGTTAACAAACGAAATCACCGGAACAACTCCCGCGTCATTTGAACCAACAATAGACTATGTTGTAACAAAAATTCCAAGATTTACTTTTGAAAAATTTAAATCAGCCAAAGCTAAATTAGGTACCTCCATGAAATCAGTTGGGGAAGCAATGTCTATAGGAAGAAATTTTAAAGAATCTTTGCAAAAAGGGCTAGTTTCTTTAGAGGTTGGTTATAAAGGATTAGATTCACTTAGCAACCTATCTGACAAGGGATTAAAAAACAAGTTGAGTCAAAATTTACCTGACAAACTTATTATCGTTGCTGAAGCTTTAAGAAGAAAAATTAATATCAAAAATATTTATAAACTTACAAATATTGATCCTTGGTTTTTGGATCAAATATATGAGTTGATTGATGAAGAAAAAAAACTAAAAAAATACGGCATACCAAAGACATTTAAAGAATTATCTTATATTAAATCTATAGGATTTTCTGATGATAAAATTGCAGAATTAACTAAGACTGCTGTGAACATGGTTAAAAAACAGAGAGAACAATTAGGCGTGTTTCCTGTATTTAAGAAAATTGATACTTGCGCAGCTGAATTTAAATCAGAAACTCCGTATATGTACTCAACTTATCAAAAGTTAGCAGGTGACTTGTCTGCATGTGAATCCAATCCAACAAATAAGAAGAAAATCATAATATTAGGGGGTGGCCCAAACAGAATTGGTCAGGGTATAGAGTTTGATTATTGTTGCTGTCAAGCAAGTTTTGCTTTGAAAGAAAAAGGATACGAAACAATTATGATTAACTGTAATCCAGAAACCGTTTCCACTGATTATGACACTAGTGACAGATTATATTTTGAGCCCTTAATGGAAGAAAATATCTTGAATATAATACATAAAGAGATGGAAAATGGAAAATTGCTTGGTGTCATTGCTCAATTTGGCGGTCAAACACCAATAAAATTGGCAAAAACTCTTGCGGAAAACAATATTCCAATTTTAGGTACTCAGTTTGACTCCATTGATCTTGCAGAGGACAGGGAGAGATTTAAAGAAATATTGGTTAGAGAAAATCTAAAGCAAGCGGATAGCGGAATTGCAACAAATAGAAATGAATCTTTTGAGATTGCTAATAAAATAGGTTTTCCAATTGTTATTAGACCATCCTATGTTCTTGGTGGAAGAGGTATGGAAATAATTTATAGTCACTCAGATTTAAAAAAATATATTGATGAAGCTGTAAAAGTGTCGGGATCAAATCCTGTTCTTATTGACAAGTTCTTAAATGAAGCAACTGAAGTAGATGTGGATGCTATATCAGATGGAAGTAAAATTTTTGTTGCTGGAATCATGGAACACATTGAAGAAGCGGGCATACATTCTGGGGATTCCGCGTGTTCTTTGCCTCCATATACCTTGAATAAAGAAATTATTAACGAAATAGAAAAGCAGACTAAACAGTTGGCTATTGCTCTAAAAGTGGTGGGATTAATTAATATCCAATTTGCAGTTAAAGGTGGTGAGGTTTATGTGTTAGAAGTAAATCCTAGAGCAAGCAGAACTGTACCGTTTGTTTCAAAAGCTACAGGTCTTTCCGTTGCTAAAATAGCATCCAGAGTAATGGCAGGCGAAAAATTGTCTGATTTTGATTTAAGAAGAAAAAACGAAAATACTTTCGCAGTAAAAGAAGCTGTATTTCCTTTCAATAGATTTCCTGAAGTAGATGTACTTTTAGGTCCAGAAATGAAATCAACTGGTGAGGCAATGGGATTTGACGAAAATTTTGGTTTGTCTTTTGCAAAAAGTCAAATAGCAAGTAATAATAGCATTCCTTTAAAGGGAACTGCCTTTATTTCTGTAAAAGATAAAGATAAAGAAAAAATATTAAGCAATGCAAAAAAGTTAATAAAATTAGGATTTTCAATATGTGCTACTTCTGGAACGGCAAAATATTTAATGTCTAATGAAATCAAGTGTAAAAAAATTAACAAAGTTAGCCAAGGATCTCCACATATAGTAGAAAAGCTAAATAAAAAAAATATTGCCCTAGTAATTAATACAACAGAGGGTAAAAATTCGATATCGGATTCTTTTAGTTTGAGAAGGTCAAGTTTAATGAACAAAATTCCTTATTTTACTACAATGCCTGCGGCAAATGCTTGTGTGGAATCAATTGAGGCTCTGAAAAAATATCCTATAAAAGTAAGGGCCTTGCAAGATAGTTAGGCCTTGACTTTCCAATCGGTTTTAAACGAAACATAATTAACCTGTACACAACGTCTTTCATTTTTAATTTCTTTTTTTTCCATACCGTGCCAAGTATTTGGGCCGCTAGTAAAGAAATAGCCATAATTATTTTTATAAGGAACAGTTTTAACTTTATTTAATTTTTCATCATAAAAATCTGTCCCTAGATTTTCTGATTCATTAAAAGGATTAACAAATACCAATGATGACAGTAATTTTTCTTTTATATCACAGTGTGGCTTAAGCCAAAATCCTTGCCTATCACAGATTACTTCTACCCTTACAAAAGAGTTTGATAGGTCTTTTTTTATCAATTCGCTGATATACTGGTATACGTTCTTAGAAGCTAGCTCGTTAATAAATTTTGTTAGTTCTGGAAAACTTTTTGCATTTTCTTGAGTTACAAAACATCTATATTTTTTTGCTTTTCCGCCAGTTTTGATTCCCTCTCTAAATTCACCTTCGCCTCCATCAATAGCTCTTGTTCCATCATACGCTAGGCCTTGCTTGATAGGGTTGGCAATATCTGCGTTGCAGATTTCTTTTATAGCTAATTCTGTGAGAGGCTGATTGACTGCCCAGTGTTTAAAAGGTTTGTCGTAAGTTTCTAGTCTTGACTTCAATGAATTAAATAATTCCATTTTTTTTCATTTTCTCTTTTACTGTAGAAGCTGCCCGATTAACTTCATCTAATCCGCTATAAGTCCAATGTTCAATTTTATCTTCAAGATCCCTAATTATACCGAGGTCTTTGAATAATTGATAAAATTTTTCAAATCTGTGAATGCTTCTTTTATGGCTCATTTGTGCAACATATACTGGTTTACCTGTAATAGCAGCCTCTGAAATCATTGAAGTTGAATCACAAGTTACAATTATAGTATCGGCCAGGCCCAATGATGATAAATAGGCCTTTTTGTCCCTTTCTTTTATTACTAAATGATCCTGATTAAAATAATTGAATGCAAGTTTTAATATATTCTCTGGTGTTCTATACGATGGAATAACAATTAATTTATACTTTGAAGAAACAAACATATTTTTTATTTTTGCAAACATTCGATCCATTTGTTTTTCGGAAAAACTGTAATACTTATTGGGACCACCAAGTATGAAAGTTGCAATTTTTTTATCTCCCTGGTTAGGTTTTAAATAATTAATATTTTTCTGTATCTCACTATTTGTCAGATAGTGTATGGCTCCCTTAGTTTTTACTACATTATCTCCATTTAGATTGTCATGTTCTGGACAGATAATAGAATCAAAGTTATTTAAATTTACTTTTGGGTCCTGAATATGAATGTTAAATACCTCTTTTTTGAATCTCCTTTTGAATAAAATAGAAGGAATTACGCTTTTTCTTCCACAGGAAATAATGATTCTCGAGTCACAAACAAATTTTTTTTCTAAAATGCTATCAATTACCGGGGTAAACTTTGGTGGAAAAAAATTCCAAAACTTATTCAGTTGTATTGTTTCGTGCCTAAAGCTTAATCCCAAGGCTTTAGCTAAGCCTTCAACTTGACTTATCATGCCATGCATACCCTGGGTTAAAAGGAGAGCTTTCAACTTTAACATAAGATACTTTATATATTTCTATATTTTATTTATCCACATATAAAACATAGAATATCTTTTTATTTAAATAATAAACCTTTATACCTCCTACATGGAAATATGCGTATTGAAGAAGATATCAAGTTGGATTATGCCGATGTCTTATTTCGGCCAAAAAGAAGTACGCTGCATAGCCGTAAAGATGTAAAGCTCAAGCGCACTTATAAATTTAAATATAGCAATCACGAATGGTCAGGTGTCCCCTTAATGGCTGCCAATATGGACGGTGTTGGGGAACTTCAAATAGCAGAAAAACTGGCTGAATATGAAATAATGACTTGCCTTACTAAACAGCATGATGCTAAGGCAATAAAAAAATTTTCTTCGATTAAGAAAATCTTTCCGCATGTTGTTCTTAGCACTGGAACAAGTGACGAAGATTACAAAAGGCTAAATGAGATTTTAAAAGAATATAGTTTTTTTGAATTTATCTGCATTGATATTGCAAACGGTTATTCTGATCATTTTAGTAAATTTGTCAGTTCGGTTAGAAAGAAATATCCAACTAAAACTATAATTGCGGGGAATGTCGTCACAGCGGACATGACTCAGGAACTAATTTTGGCAGGTGCAGATATTGTAAAAGTTGGAATTGGTCCAGGAAGTGTTTGCACTACCCGTATTCAAACAGGTGTGGGCTACCCTCAACTAAGTGCTGTTATTGAGTGTGCAGATGCTGCTCACGGATTAGGTGCTCATATTATCGCTGATGGAGGCTGTACGTGCCCAGGAGATGTAGCAAAGGCATTTGGTGGAGGAGCTGATTTTGTGATGCTTGGAGGTATGTTTGCTGGCCATGATGAAGGTGGTGGAAAAATTATAAAAAAAAATGGTTCAAAATTAATAGAATTTTACGGTTCAAGTTCTGAAACAGCTCTAAACAAACATTACGGAGGTCAGGCAGACTACAGAAGTAGCGAAGGGAAGAAGGTACAATTAAAATATCGGGGAAAAATAAAAGAGACAGTTTTAAATATTTTAGGTGGATTGAGAAGTAGTTGTACTTATGTAGGTGCTCCATCTTTAAAACAATTAAGTAAGTGCACAACTTTTGTAAGAGTTAATCAGCAATATAACGATACTTTTGAATAAAATTTTAAACTTTAAATTTTATTAAAAATACCTATATGAGCCTTATTGATGAAAAAGCATTCTAAAGTCTTAATTCTTGGGTCTGGACCAGCAGGTTATACGGCTGCTATTTATGCTGCCAGAGCTATGTTAAAACCAATATTAGTATTTGGCTCAGAACCAGGTGGACAATTAACCACAACTACAGACGTTGAAAATTTTCCAGGATATTCAAAAGTAATTCAGGGACCTTGGTTGATGGACGAAATGAAAGGCCAAGCAAAAGCAGTAGGAACTGAGATGATCCAAGATCATATAAGTAAAGTAGATCTTTCAAAAAAACCTTTTACAGCTACAGGCGATAGTGGTCAGATTTATACAGCTGACAGTTTCATAATCTCAACTGGTGCACAAGCAAGATGGTTAAACTTAAAATCCGAACAAGAGTTTAGGGGGTTTGGTGTTTCGGCTTGTGCGACATGTGATGGATTTTTTTTTAAAGAAAAAGAAGTAGCGGTTGTTGGGGGTGGCAATGCTGCGGTAGAGGAAGCAATGTTTCTAACTAAATTTGCATCTAAAGTAAAACTTATTCATAGAAGGAATGAATTAAGGGCTGAAAAAATGCTTCAAGCAAAATTAAAAGCAAACAAAAAAATTGAAATTATATGGGATAGCGTTGTTGAAGATGTTATAGGAGAAAAAAATCCTAAATCAGTTAAAGGAATAAAAATTAAAAACGTAAAAACAAATAAAACTACAGAACTTAAAATAGACGGACTTTTTATTGCTATAGGACATAACCCTGCTACATCACTATTTAAGGATCAGCTAAAAATGGATAAAGAAGGTTATATAATCACTAAACCAGACTCTACAGTTACTAATGTGCCTGGAGTTTTTGCCGCTGGAGATGTTAAAGATAAGATATTCAGACAAGCGGTAACAGCTGCTGGAATGGGTTGTATGTCGGCATTGGAGGCTGAAAAATATTTATCTAATTCTAAGTAAGAATTTCACAAAAAGACTTAATTCTTTCTAAAGCTTTTCTAAGATTATCCATAGAGGTGGCGTAAGAAATTCTAAAGTATCCATCTAAACCAAACGCAGATCCTTGAACAACAGCTACTTCTGACTTTTCAAGTAATTTTTCAACAAAATCTTTATCTGTTTTTAGGTTTGTTTTTTTTCCTAACAATTTTTTACAGTTTGGGAATACATAAAAAGCACCGTTGGGCTTCAAACAACTCAATCCTTCAATATTATTTAAGCTTTCCACAACAAAATCTCTTCTCTCTTTGAATGATTCAGATCTAGTTTTAATAAAATCCTGTGTTCCATTTAAAGCTTCAACCGCAGCTGCCTGACTTATAGAAGATGGATTTGTTGTAGATTGGGACTGAATTTTAGCCATGGCTTTAATTATATCTTTGGGTCCTGCTCCATAACCTATTCTCCATCCCGTCATTGAATAAGATTTGCTTACTCCATTCATGGTTAATGTTCTGTCTTTCAAAGCTTTAATCTGAGCAATAGTAAAAAACTCAAATCCATCGTAGGTAATATGTTCATAAATATCATCGCTTAAAATAAAAACTTTTTTATTTTTTATTAAAATTTTTGATAAGTCTTGTATTTCTTCTTTTGTATAACAAGATCCCGTGGGATTTGATGGAGAATTAATAATTAACCATTTGGTTTTTTTACTAATTGCTTTTTTGAGTTCTGCTGGAGTTATTTTAAATTCATTTTTTTCAGAACATTTTACTATTTTAGGTTTTCCGCCAGCCAATAAAACCATATCTGGATAAGATACCCAGTAAGGAGCCGGAATAATTACTTCGTCACCTGGATCTAGTGTTGCCATGAAAGCGTTATAGAGTACTTGTTTTCCTCCAGTTCCAACTGAGATTTGATCTAATTTATAAGTTAAATTGTTCTCTCTAGAAAATTTTTCTTGAATGGCCTTTTTAAGTGCTGGAGTTCCGTCTACAGCTGTATATTTGGTGTCACCTCTTTTAATAGCTTGAATAGCTGCCTCTTTAATATTATCAGGTGTATCAAAATCAGGTTCTCCTGCCCCTAATCCAATTACATCTTTACCGGCTGCTCTCATTTCCCTTGCTTTTGAGGTAACAGCTATAGTTGGGGACGGTTTTATTCGTTTTAAACTATTGGAAACTATGCTCATTGAAATTTATAATATTTTGTTATTATTAACATAAAATGCAAAATACTTATCAAGAAAAAATAGGTGATTTAGAGGCTAATAGAGCCCCTGTTAGAAAAAAGCTAGAGGGCGGTATTAAGTTTAGAATCAAAAGTAGTTTTAAACCAGCAGGAGACCAACCTGGAGCAATAAAAAAAATACTTCAAAATTTAAAAGATAAAAAAAATGAGCAAGTTTTATTGGGCGTGACTGGTTCGGGCAAAACCTTTACAATGGCAAAAGTAATCGAATCTGCAAACAGACCTGCTTTGGTACTTGCTCCAAATAAAACTTTAGCAGCCCAATTATATGGGGAAATGAAAAATTTTTTTCCAGATAATGCTGTTGAATATTTTGTCTCTTATTACGACTACTATACTCCAGAAGCCTATGTGCCTAGATCAGATACTTATATTGAAAAAGAGGCATCAATTAATGAACAAATTGACAGAATGCGTCACTCGGCAACGAGATCGTTGCTTGAAAGAGACGATGTAATTATAGTTGCTAGTGTATCATGTATCTACGGGCTTGGTTCAGTTGAAGCATACAGTAAAATGACTTTGGCCCTGAAAAAAAACTATGAATATGAAAGAGATGAAATAATAAAAACTTTTGTAAATTTACAATACAAAAGAAATGATCAAAATTTTTTTAGAGGAACTTTTAGGGTAAGAGGAGAAAATTTAGAAATATTCCCGTCCCATTTAGAAGATAGAGCTTGGAGATTATCTCTAAATGGAAATAAATTAGAAAAAATTGAAGAATTTGATCCTTTAACAGGTGATAAGACTAATGATTTTAGTGTTATAAAATTATATGCAAATAGCCACTACATTACGCCTAGACCAACTATAGATCAGGCTATTAAGGAAATAAAAAAAGAATTAGAGGAAACGCTCAAAAAACATAAAGCCAGTAGCAAACTCCTTGAGGCACAAAGACTGAGGGAAAGAACAAAGTTTGATCTGGAAATGATAGAGGCTACAGGAACCTGTGCTGGAATTGAAAATTATTCAAGATTTTTATCTGGCAGAAAAAAGGGGGAGCCGCCTCCTACTCTCTTTGAATATTTTCCGGATAATACAATTGTATTTGTTGATGAGAGTCATGTAACTGTTCCTCAGCTAAACGGTATGTACAAAGGTGATCACACAAGAAAAAGTACTCTTGCAGAATATGGTTTTAGATTACCTTCGTGTATGGATAATCGACCATTAAAATTTGAGGAATGGGATGCAATGAGAACTCAAACTGTATTTGTTTCAGCAACACCAGGCCCATGGGAACTTAAACAAACTCAAAATCAATATATTGATCAAGTTATCAGACCCACGGGTCTAATTGATCCGGAAGTTGAAGTTAGACCGGCAAAAACTCAAGTGGACGATTTATTTCATGAATCCCAAAAAGTTATTGATAAAAATTATCGAATTTTAGTTACAACGCTCACAAAAAAAATGGCCGAAGATTTAACAGAGTATCTGCATGAAAATGGACTTAAAGTTAGATATATGCACTCAGACATAGATACTTTGGAAAGAATTGAAATTATTCGAGACTTAAGGTTGGGTGTCTTTGACATCCTGGTTGGAATAAATCTTCTTAGAGAAGGATTGGATATTCCAGAGTGTGGGTTAGTAGCAATTCTGGATGCAGATAAAGAGGGATTCTTGAGATCTGAAACATCGTTAGTGCAAACTATAGGTAGGGCAGCAAGAAATGTTGATGGGAAAGTTATTCTTTATGCAGATAAAATTACAAAAAGCATTGATAAAGCCATTAAAGAAACTGACCGAAGAAGACAAAAACAGAAAGAATACAATAAAAAAAATAATATTAGTGCTGAGTCAGTAAAAAAAGAAATCAATGATATTTTAGAATCTGTATACGAAAAAGATTATGTAAAAGTAAGTGAAGGATCAAATGTTGGGGAAAATTTAAAAAAGCATTTAAAAGCACTGAGCAAAAAAATGAAGGATTCTGCTTCCAATTTGGAATTTGAAGAAGCTGCTAAAATTAGAGATGAAATAAGAAAGCTAGAGGCCAATGAATTAGAAATAAATTTAAATCCAAAAATAACCCAGTACAATCTTGACAAAAAAGTATATCCTAAAGGTAGGTCAACTATGGGAATGGCAGGAACTAAAGCTAGAAAAAATATTAAAAAATGGAAGCCAAAAAAATAATTATCACCGGAGGTGCTACAAGAATTGGTGCGGCGATTGCCAGATCGTTGGCAGAAAACGCAACCGATATAACTATTCATTACAATGCGTCAGCATCAAAAGCAAAAAAAATTAAAAAAGAACTCGATGAGTTTGGAATAAACATCCATCTTTTAAAATGCAATTTAAACAAAGAAAAAGAGGTTGCTAAACTAATTAGTAAAGCCAAAAAACAAATGGGAGGTCTTGATTGTTTAATTAATAATGCTTCAATTTTTGAAAATGATGATATATCCAACTTTAATGCAAAATCTTGGGAAAAACATATCACGGTTAACTTGAGATCACCCTCGATATTAATGAGAGAATTTTTTAAACTAACAAAAAATAAACCTGGAAATATTATTAATATAATTGATCAAAGAATTTTTAAATTAACACCATTTTTTTTCTCATATTCGGTAAGTAAATATGCGCTTGCTGCTGTTACCAAAATCTCTGCTATGAAGTTTGCTCCCAGTATCAGGGTAAATGGGATTGCACCGGGGCCAACTATGAAAAATAAGAGACAATCTAAAAAACATTTTAAATCACAGTGGAAATCTACAATTCTTGAAAAGCAGGTTGATGTAAATAATATTTGTAATTTGGTAAAATATTTTATTGAAAATGATAGTGTAACCGGACAAATTATGAGTGTAGACAGTGGTCAGAGTTTGGGTTGGAAAACTCCTGATATTATAAGGGGCAAGGAATGAAAATAATTAAATTCAAAGAAAAAAGGCATTTTAACTATAAGCGCAAGATACTCGTTAGAGATTTAATTTTAAAAATATCTGTGGGAATTCATAATTTTGAAAAGAAAAAAAAACAAAGGGTAAAATTTAACTTAGATATTAATACCGACCCCAGTTTAGCTCCTGATGATAATAATCTAAATAGTATTATTAATTACGAAGATGTTATTAAAAATATAAAAAAGATTACAAATAAAAAACATTATCTGCTACTAGAAACACTGGCAGAAAAAATTTTTTTAAAACTTTTTGAAAACACAAGGATTAAAAAGGTTAAATTAAGAATTGAAAAATTAGATGTTTTTAAAAATACTTCTTCAGTTGGTATAGAAATCGAAAAAAGTAAAATTTAATGAGTCTTCAAAAAGGAAAAGAAATTATAAGACAAAAAATTCCTAACCTCACAAAAAGCCCCGGGATCTATAAAATGTTGAGTGAGAAAAATGAAATTCTTTATGTGGGAAAAGCTAGAAATATTCCGAATCGTTTAAAAAACTATGTTGCTGATAACCACCTACCCATTAGAACTGAAAGGATGTTGTCTCTAACAAAAAATCTAGAAACAACAACAACTGCAAATGAAAGTGAAGCTTTGTTATTAGAAGCAAATTTAATAAAAAAACATAAACCAAGATTTAATATTTTATTAAGGGATGATAAATCTTTTCCATACATCTTCATTGGTCATAAAGATACATGGCCACAATTAACAAAGCTAAGAGGCAAGAAAAGTAGGAATGGTTATTATTTTGGGCCATTTGCATCTGTCGGTTCAGCAAACTGGACTATAAAAATATTGCAAAAAGTTTTCTTACTTCGTGTTTGCGATAACACTGTTTTTAAGAATAGAAAACGTCCTTGTATTTTGTACCAAATCAAAAGATGTGCTGCGCCTTGCATGAACTATATCAGTGAGAAAAGCTACAAGAATCTGGTAGAAAATGCTGTAGATTTCATTTCTGGTAAGTCACACGAAATCCAAAAAAAATTCTCCGAAGAGATGGAAAAAGCTAGCAAAGAATTGGATTATGAAAAAGCTGCTATCCTTAGAGATAGAATTAAAGCATTAACTCAAATTCAATCGTCTCAAAAAATAAGTTCGGCTAATTTAAAAGAAGCTGATGTAATTTCTGTTTTTAAAGAATCTGGAAGGACATGTGTTCAGGTCTTTTTTTTCAGATCAAAACAAAACTGGGGAAACCAAGCATATTTTCCAAAGCATGATCCAGACGAAAAAATAGAAAAGATTTTGTCTTCATTTATAGGTCAATTCTATGAAAACAAAAGTGTACCTAAAATGATTCTTTTGAATGTCGACGTGGAAGATAGACTATTATTAGAAAAAACTTTTTCAAAACGAGAAAAGAAAGAAATAACAGTTAAGCTAGCTAAAACACATGATGAAAAAAAATTATCAAGATTGGCCGAAAAAAACGCAAAAGAATCTCTTACACAAAAAATTTTAGAAACAGAAAGTAACTCAAAATTAATTGATAATCTTGCTGATAAATTTTTATTAAAATTTAATATAAACCTAATAGAAGTTTATGATAATAGCCACATTCAGGGATCTGACTCGGTAAGTGCTTTGATTGCTTTTGGAAAAGAAGGTTTTCTAAAAAAGAGATATAGAAAATTTAATATAAGATCAGAATCTGTAAAAGGTGATGATTACGGCATGATGAAAGAAGTCTTAAAAAGAAGATTTTCTAGAGCATTAAAAGAGGAAAAAAATGCTCTGGCACTTCCTGATTTGGTTTTGATTGATGGAGGGAAAGGTCAGTATTCAGTAAGCAGAGAAATATTAAATGACCTTGGGTTACACGAACTACCAATAATAGCTATCGCAAAGGGAAAAAATAGAAATGCAGGGGATGAGACTTTTTTTCATGAAGGAAAAGTTGTTAAATTTAAAAAAAATGACCCTATCCTATTTTTTTTACAAAGACTTCGAGATGAAGCCCATAGATTTGCAATAAGTACTCACAGATCTAGAAGAAGAAAAAATCTTAGCAAATCCCTTTTGGATCAGATATCGGGAATTGGAAAAGGCAGAAAAAGAGCCTTGCTTAATCACTTTGGTTCTGCAAAATCAGTTGAATCAGCAAGTTTTGAAGATTTAAAATCTGTTGAAGGAATTGAAGAAAAGGTTGCAAAAAAAATTCATGATTTTTTTCATGAAAACTAGTTATGAAAATTAAAATACCAAACATTTTAACTATTGGTCGCATAATAATTGTTCCAATTTTTGTGATATCTTTTTACATGCCCGGAATAGCGGGAGACCTTGTCCCTTTTTTCTTATTTATAATTGCTAGTTTCACAGATTTTCTGGATGGTTTATTAGCTAGATTGTACAAAGAAGAATCGAAACTGGGCGAATTACTTGATCCGATTGCTGACAAAATTTTAGTAGCTGCAGCTTTGGTTTTATTGGTAATGAACGGCATTATAAAAAATTACGAGGTGATTGCGGCTATAGTCATTTTAACCAGAGAAATACTAATATCTGGATTAAGAGAATTTTTGGCAAAAAGAAGAGAGTTAAGCTTACCAGTTTCTAAGCTTTCAAAGTTTAAAACTGTTGTACAAATGCTTTCCATAGCTATGCTTTTAACAGGAGAAACTGGAAATAAAATTATAAATTTCCAAGACTACAATGCACAAACCATCGGTATCATTTTGCTCTGGACTGCAGCATTTTTAACTATTTATACAGGATATGATTATTTAAGAAAAGGTATAGATAGTGCAATTAGTGATGATGAAAAAAAATAATTATGAACTTGACAGGAATAAATATTAGAGAAAAGGAATTTCATAACAATCTTCATTCCTCGGGTAATCCCAGATCACAAAACAAATATTATAAGGCATTAAATAATTTGTACGAGGACTTTTTAATTTTTCTTAAAAATAAAACGCCAAACAAAAATGTTTTGGACTTTGGTTGTGGAAATGGAGTTTATTCAGAAAAAGTCATAACCTTTAATCCATCTAAACTTACAGCAATAGATATTTCGGACAAAGCTATAGAAATTGCAAAAAGCAAAAATCATAGTAAAATAAATTTCAAAGTTGAAAATTGTGAAAATACAAAATTTAATTCAAATAGTTTTGATATAATCTATGGTGTTGGAATTTTGCATCATTTAAGTTTGAATAAAGCCGTTAAAGAAGCTGAGCGTTTACTAAAAAAGGATGGTAATCTAATTTTTATTGAGCCTTTAGGAACAAATCCAATAATTAACTTGTACAGAAAATTTACTCCAAATTCAAGATCGGATGACGAACATCCGTTAACGTTTGATGATGTCAGATATTTTAGAAGCTTATTTAGTAAAGTTGAAATACATTATTATGGTTTTCTTACTTTAGTATTTCTTCCATTTTACAAATCAGCAAAAAATTCAAAAATATTTTCTTTTTTGTCTAAAATAGATAAAGCCTTATTTACTGTTCCATTTTTAAAATTTCTTGCCTGGTCAGTATTGATTAAAGCTGAAAAAAATTAGGCCGCAACTTTTTTTCTTACAAGATTTTGGTAGCTTTCAGATAAATTTTTTATTAAATCACAAACCTTAAAATTAAACTTATCTATTTGAGAAACCGGGGTAACTTCTGCGGCAGTTCCAGTTAAAAAACATCCAACAAAACTAGACATTTCTTCGGGTTTTATTTTTCTTTCAATTATTTTTATTCCTTTGGATTTAGCTATCTCAATTATACACCTTCTTGTAATACCATCTAAAAAGGAGTCAGGTATTGGAGTGTGTAATGATCCAGAATTATCTTTGAAAAAAATATTAGCGCCTGTAGCTTCAGCAATATTACCCTCGTGATCAAGCATTAAAGAATCTTCGAAACCTTTACTTTCTGCCTCGTGCTTAGAAAGAGTGCAGATCATATAAAGGCCCGAGGCTTTTGTGTCCCAGGGTACTGAATTGGGTGAAGGTCTCCTCCAAGAAGAAATATTTAGTTTAATTCCTTTTAATTTTAATTTTGGATCAAAATATGAACCCCACTCCCAAGAAGCAATTGCAACATGTATTTTATTTTTTTGTGCAGAAATAGCCATCATTTCACTACCTCTCCAAACTACTGGTCTGACATATCCGTTTTTTACTTTTTGAACAGCAATAATTTCCTTTGATGCATTATTAATTTCCTTTTGGTTGTAAGGTATTTTTATTCCCATTCTTTTTGCTGAATGAAAAAGTCTTTTTGTATGCTCCTCAAGTTTAAAGATTTCACCATCGTATACTCTTTCACCTTCAAACACGCAGCTAGCATAATGCAAACCGTGACTCAGTAGGTGAATTTTTGTGTTTTGCCAATCTACTAGTTCAGAGTTAAACCAAATCTTTCCAGATCTTTTATCGTAAGGAATTGTTTCCATTAAATTTAAATTAAATAATTTTTTGCTAACAAAAAAGTATATTTGTTGATAAAATAAGTCAATATATCTGACCAAAATATGAAGGATTTACTTTACTTAAAAGACGACCAAATTAAAGATTTTATACAATTGCTTCTTTACGCATATAGGGAAACATTTTCGGATCCAAACGAAATTTTAAAAAAAAATTCTTTGGGTGCAGCACATCATAGAACATTACATTTAATAGAAAGAAATGAGGGTATTAGCGTTAATGAACTTTTGGTTAAATTGAAAATTACTAAACAAAGCCTTAATAGGGTTCTTAGAGATTTGAAAAAAATAAAAGTAATAAAACAAATAAAAGATCGTAATGACTCAAGAAAAAAATTATTATACTTAGATGAAGCAGGAAAAGAATTTTTTAATGAAATTTTTAAAACTCAAAAACAACGTATTTTTAATGCCCTAAAAAATTCAGACTCTAAATCAGTATTAAACTTTAAGGATGTATTAAAAAAAATAATTGATGGAAAAAAATAATTTTCATATTCTAGTAGTTGATGACGACGACAAAATAAAAAGCTTGATAAAACAGTTTCTAATTGAGAAGGGCTTTATTGTTTCGACTGCATCTAATGCGGAAGAAGCTAAGAAAAAAATAGATATATTTGATTTTAATTTGATGATTTTAGATGTCATGATGCCTGGACAAAGCGGGTATGAACTTACAAGGGAAATAAAACAATCAAGAAACATTCCAATAATACTATTGACTGCAAAAGGTGAAGTGGAAAACAGAATTCATGGACTTGAGCTTGGAGCAGATGACTATTTGGGTAAACCTTTCGAACCAAAAGAACTTTTGTTAAGAATAAAGAACATTATTAAATCTAATGTAAGTAACGAAGTTTTAGAATCTAGTAAAATTGGAGATGCAGAATTGAATTTAAGTAAAATGACTATTAAGTTAAACCAAAAAATACAAAAAATAAACTCTTCAGAAAAAAGGGTTCTTTTAAAAATGCTTGCATCACCGGGCAAAATATTTTCTCGAAATGAAATTGGAAAAATATCAAAAATATCAAAAGAAAGATCTATTGATGTAATGATTACCAGATTAAGAAAAAAAATTGAACTTAATCCTAAAAATCCAAAATTCCTACAAACAATAAGAGGGTCTGGCTATGTCCTATGGGTTAAATAATCTTCTTAAAAAAATTCTTCCAAAAGGTTTATTCTATAGGGCACTAATTATAGTGGCAGCTCCTGTCGTCCTTCTTCAAATAACAATTTCTGTAGTATTTTTTGATAGTATTTGGATAAAAGCAAATAAGGGAATGACTAGATCACTAGTAAGTGAGGTAAAAACACTTTTTGATGCTTATAAAGCTGAAGAGAGTAAAGATGTAAATTTTTTAACAAACTTATACAAAAAAAATTTTGATTTTGTGATAAACATAAAAAAAGGTGAAAAAATACCTAAAGTAAAATCTGACAGACGTTTCAGCCCGATGGACAGGGCCTTAAGAAGAGAAATGAAACCTATTTTTGGAAATGATTATTGGTTCGATACAGTTACGTATATAGAACTTGTAGATTTAAGGATTCAAAGTGAAAATGAAGTTATTCAAGTTTTTTTTCCTAAAAGTAAAATTGCCCCTTCATCAGTAAGAATTTTCGTTTTGTGGATTACACTTCCTTCCATAATTTTGATTTTAATAGCTATATTATTTTTGAGAAATCAAACTAGACCAATAGTAAAGTTATCTAAAGCAGCTGAAAGATTTGGTAGGGGAGAACGTGTAGATGATCTAAGACCATCAGGCGCATCTGAGATTAGAAAAGCAACGATTGAATTTGACAAAATGATGAAAAGAATCAATAAACATTTAAACCAAAGATCAGAAATGCTTTCTGGAATCAGTCATGATCTAAGGACGCCCTTGACAAGACTAAAGCTTCAATTGGCAATGACGGACAAAAAGGATACAGCCAGAAAAATGGCAGCTGACATAGATGAAATGGAGAAAATGCTCAATGACTATTTACAATATGCTAAATCACAATCTGAGGAAGATTATGTAACAATAGACATTAATAACCTAGTAGGTGACATTATGAAAAATTATGAGGAATCTAAGTATGATCTAACTTTCGATAGTAAAATAAGCATTCAAGGTAAAAAGAATTTAGTTAGGAGAAGCATTTCAAATATCATTGAAAATGGACTTTCATACGGAAGTAAAATTTTTATAGAATTAAAAAAATCTGTAAGTAGTGCTATTATTATTATTGAAGATAACGGTCCAGGAATTCCAAAAAAAGAATATGAAAATGTTTTTAAACCTTTTTATAGAATTGATAAAAGCAGAAGTCTTAACAGATCTGGTGTGGGATTAGGTCTGTCCATTGCTCAGGATATTATAAAATCTCATGGTGGAAACATTGTGTTGTCAGAAAGTAAGCACAAAGGATTGGCGGTTAAAATCTTTTTGCCTTTTTAGACTTTTTTTTCTTTTTTAAAAAACTTATTTCTTTTTGTTGTTTTTCTATCAACTTTTTTAAAACTACAAGCTCTTCCTTGGTTACCAAATCTAATTTGCTCGCCAAATTCTCCCTGTTAAATTTCATAGAAGTAAGAAGCTCTTTTTTTAAATCCTGTGAAGTTAATATGCCTGCTTCAATAAAGCCTGATATCATTTTAATAATTTTTTGAGAATTATTCATTATTTTACTTTAAATTATAAGTAATTTAATTTCAATTGTGATAAATTTATAAGATGCTTCACAGTTTTGATCCTATATTTATTGATTTGGGCATTATTCAAATTCGTTGGTATTCCCTGGCATACATTATTGGAATTCTGGCTGGGTGGTGGTATGGAAAGATTATAATTAAAAAACAAATTGAAGATAATAACCAATCAAATTATTTAAAAAATTTTGATGATTTAATTGCATACATTATTATTGGTGTGATTTTGGGTGGTAGACTTGGGTACGTTATTTTTTATAACCCCTCTTTTTATTTAGAAAATCTAACTGAAATTTTAAAATTATGGAAAGGTGGAATGTCTTTCCACGGTGGTTTGTTGGGAGTCATAATTGCTACTATTATTTTTTCTAAAATCAAAGGAATAAATTTTTATTATTTTGCTGATATTATTAGCTGTGTAGCTCCAATAGGTATTTTTTTGGGACGAGTCACAAACTTTATTAATGGGGAGCTTTTTGGAAAAGTTTCTAATCTTCCTTGGGCTATAATTTTTCCTGAAGGAGGTAATTTTGCTAGACACCCTTCTCAAATTTATGAAGCTGTTTTAGAGGGGGCGGTTCTTTTTTTAATTATAAATTTTTTAGCTATTAAGAAAAAGTTGTTATTAAAACCAGGATACATTTCTGGTCTTTTCCTTATCTTTTATTCGATTGCAAGAATTATTGGTGAAAATTTTAGAGAACCGGATGTAAATCTCGGTTACTTTTTTAATTATTTTTCAATGGGTACAATGTTAAGTATTTTAACTTTTTTATCAGGTTGCTGTATAATATTTTATATAAAAAGTAATGAACAAAATAATTAATACATTAAGAGAAAAAAAATTTATACCTCTAGATCGATTTATTAATATCGCTCTCTACGATAAAAAGTTTGGCTATTATATGAAAAAAAATCCTTTTGGAAAAAAAGGTGACTTTATTACTGCTCCTTTAATCTCAAATCTTTTTAGTGAAATGATAGCTGTATGGTGTGTCGCTTTTTGGGAACATTTAGGAAAGCCAAATAAAATTTTGTTAGTTGAATTAGGGCCAGGAGATGGAACCTTGTGCAAAGATTTAATAAAAACATTTAAAAAATTTAAGGATTTTTATAACTCGTTAGAAATAAATCTATTTGAAATAAGCAATAAACTAAAAAAAATTCAAAAAATAAAAATTAATAGTAAAAAAGTTAAATGGATTAAAAAAATAGAAGAAATAAATTATGGACCAGTAATCTTTTTTGGAAATGAGTTTTTTGATGCTTTGCCAATTAAACAAATATACAAAAAGAAAAATAATTTCTTTGAAAAATATGTAGCTTTAACAACTAATGAAAAAAATATAAAATTTTTACATAAAAAAGCAAATAATAATTTAATAAAATGTATAAAAGACTTAAATTTAATTTCTATTGGTGACACTATAGAATATCCGCTTGAAGCGTTAAAATTTCTTAAGCAAATATCAAAAAAAATTAATAAATTTGACGGTGGGCTTTTAACTATTGATTATGGTTATACTTTAAAAAAAAATCAAAATACTTTACAAGCAGTAAAAAAACACAATTATTTGGATATTTTTTTCAAACCTGGTCATTCAGATATTACATCACATATTAATTTTAAATTGTTTAGTAAAAGTTTAAGCGAAGATAATCTCGCTGTAAAAAAAATAACAACTCAAAGTGAATTCTTAAAAAAAGTCGGCATTTTAAAAAGGGCAGATATTTTATCGAAAAAAATGACATTTAAAGAAAAAGCAAATATGTTTTATAGATTAAAAAGGTTAATAGATCCTAAAGAAATGGGAGACCGTTTTAAAGTAATATTTGCCCAAAAAAAAGGTAAAATTTTTTCTTTAGGTTTTTAATTATGTTTTTCTCAAAAAAATTACAAAAATTTAAAAATATAAAACATTGTTTTTTTTCAAGAAAAAATGGGGTTTCAAAAGGAATATACGAAAGTCTTAACTGTGGAATTGGAAGCAAAGATCAAGAAGAAAATGTAAAAAAAAATTTAGATATAGTGTCTAAAAAATTTAATATTAAGAAAGATTCCCTTGCACTTATGCATCAAACTCACAGTAATAAGGTCGAGATTATTGTAAAAAGAAATAACTTGGAAAGAATAAAATGTGATGCAATGTTAACCAAAGATAATGAGATTGCTTTGCCTGTTTTAACTGCTGACTGTCTACCAATCCTAATCTATGAAAAACGTAAAGAAATTATTGGTTGCATACACGCGGGGTGGAAGGGTGCGGTCAACGGAATAATTGAAAATACTTTAAAAAAACTTGAAGAAATGAATGGAAGCATAAAACAATTAGTTGTTTCTTTAGGACCTTGTATTTCACAAAAAAATTATGAGGTGAAAAATGATTTCTATTCAGAATTTATTAAAAAATCTAAGAATAATGATTCATTTTTTTTTAAAAATGAGAAAAAAACTTTTAATTTCGATTTAAGAGGATTTGTAATCAAAAAATTTAAAGATCTTGATGTTTTAGAAATAGATAATGTAGCAATTGATTCCTTTGCCTCTGAGAACGAATATTTTAGCCACAGAAGGGCCAAAAAGTTAGGTCAAGATGACTACGGAAGATGCATATCAGTGATTAAAAAAAACACCTCACAAAATTAATTGAAAACCTAGCTTAATGGATGTATAAATGAATGGTCCTAATGAAAATTTTATCAGGAACAAGCAATCCCTCACTAAGTAAAAGTATCTCAAAACAACTCAAGTTAAAATTAGTAAATACAAATATTAAAAATTTCTCTGATGGTGAAATTTATGTTGAGATAAATGAAAATATCAGAGGAAATAGTGTTTTCGTAATTCAATCTACATCAACGCCTGCTAATGACAATCTAATGGAACTTCTTTTATGTATTGATGCATTAAGAAGGTCATCTGCAAAAAATATCACTGCGGTAATTCCTTATTTCGGTTATGCAAGACAAGACAGAAAAGTAGTTCCTAGAACTTCTATTTCAGCAAAACTTGTTTCTAATTTAATAACAAATGCAGGTGCCAATAGAATCGTGACTGTAGATTTACATGCTGGACAAATTCAAGGTTTCTTTGATATGCCTGTAGACAACCTTTTTACTACCCCAATATTTGCCAGATATATTAAAAAAAATATAAAAAGCAAAAATTTCATATGTGTTTCGCCAGATGCAGGTGGAATTGAAAGAACAAGAGGATTAGCAAAGAAAATAAATGCAGACCTGGCAATTATAGACAAGAGAAGACCGCAGGCAGGAAAATCTCAGGTTATGAATATTATAGGTGAAGTTAAAGATAAAGATTGCATAATAGTTGATGACATCATTGATAGTGGAGGAACAATTGTTAATGCAGTAGAAGCACTTAAAAAGAAAGGTGCCTTGGATGTTTATGTTTTTATAACACATGCCGTATTGAGTGGAGATGCCATAAACAAGATTAAAAAATCAAAAATAAAAAAATTAGTAATTACTGACAGCATAGATAACTCACAAAGAATAAAAAATATTAGTAAAATACAAGTATTGTCCATTGCACCCCTTATGGCTGAGGCAATCAAAAGGATTTCAAACTCAACTTCAGTATCAGATCTATTCAATTAACACTTGTTTTATTTTAAAGTTGGGGTAAATTGGCACATTCAAATGACAAATAACTTAAGAGCTGCTAAGAGAGAAACAAAAACAAAAGGTCAGTTAAATACTTTAAGAAATAAAGGTTTTATACCTGCCATTCTATATGGCGGAAAGAGTCCGAATTTAGAATTAAGTATAGAGGAAAAATTTGTAAAAGATATTTTAAGATCTGAAAATTTTTTATCGACCGTATTTGATCTTGACATAGGCGGTAAGAAAGAAAAAGTTATCCCAAGAGAAGTTACTTATCATGTTTTGTCTGAAAGACCTGCCCACATTGATTTTATGAGAGTTGTTGGGGGTTCAAAAATTATTTTGGAAATACCTGTAAAATTTAAAAATAATGAGGAGTGCGCTGGTTTAAAAAAAGGTGGAGTTTTAAATATTGTTAGAAGAAAAATTGAATTAAAATGTAAAGCAGAAAATATTCCTGAGAATATTGAGGTTGATTTAAGTGGTTTAGATATTGGGGCAAGTATAAGAATATCATCTGTGAAGCTGCCAGAAAATACTGCTCTAACTATAACTGATAGAGATTTTGTTGTCGCTACTATAGCCGCTCCTACAATTGTGAAGGAGCCGGAAAAACCCGCTGAGGAAACTACGACTGAAGGCGCTGAAGGAGAGGCTGCTGCTACCGAAGGTGGTGAAGCTGCCACACCAGCTAAGGAAGGTGAAGCTCCTAAAAAAGATGAAAAAGGAAAAGAAGGTGCAGCCGACAAAAAACAAGCTGGTGAAAAAAAACCTTCTACGGAAAAAAAGCCATCTGAGAAAAAATAGAATCTTATGTTCTTGCTAGTAGGTTTAGGAAACCCCGGTCCAAATAACACCAATAATAGACATAACATAGGATTTAAAATTATAGACGCAATAAATCAACAATTTAGTCTTTCAAAGCAAAAACCTAAGTTCAAGGGACTCTTAACAACTGGAAACATAGATAATAAAAAAGTTTATGCTATTAAACCACTAACGTTTATGAACAATTCTGGTGTTTGTATTAAAGAACTTATCGAATATTTTAAAATTGATGCAAAAAATGTTATTGTTTTTCATGACGACATCGACATAGATTTGGGAAAAATTAAAGCAAAATTTGGCGGAAGTAGCGCTGGGCACAATGGAATAGAATCCATAGATAAGTTTATTGGAAAAGACTACTCAAGAGTAAGAGTTGGAATTGGAAAACCTGATGAAAAAACTAAGGTTAATAGACATGTTTTAGAAGACTTTGCTGAAAACGAAGAAGAAAAAATAAAAGATATAACAGATAATATAGTTAAACTAGTTCCTGCACTTATAAATAAAGAAATGGATCTTTTCTCGAGTAAAGTAAACCAAAATTTGAATGGGATTTAAGTGTGGAATAGTTGGTTTGCCTAATGTAGGAAAGTCAACGTTATTTAATGCTTTAACTTCATCAAAAAATGCACAAGCTGCCAATTTTCCATTTTGTACTATAGATCCAAACATCGGCGTAGTAGATGTGCCTGATGAAAGACTAATCAAACTTTCAACTCTTTCAAAATCTGTCAAAACAATAAATACCAACATAACTTTTGTTGATATTGCAGGATTAGTAAAGGGGGCATCAAAAGGAGAAGGTCTGGGAAACAAATTTCTCTCACACATAAGAGAAGTTGATGCAATTGTCCATTTGGTTAGATGTTTTGACTCAGAAAATATACAACACGTTAGTAAAAATATTGATCCAGTAAATGATCTAGAAACTATAAAAACTGAAATATTGCTATCGGATATTGGACAGATAGAAAAGAAACTGCAAAAAAATGTTAAAAAAAAATTAACTGATAAACAAATCAAATTGCTCGAGAATGCCCTTAAGAAGCTAAACAAAAACGAAGTTTTAGAAGAAAACCATAACAGTGATGACAAAAAATTTCTCAAGGAAACTGGGTTGATCTCAATAAAACCTTACATAATTGTGTGTAATGTAGATGAAAAAAGTGTAAAAACTGGAAATAAGTACACAGAACTTTTAAAAAAAAAATATTCAGACAAAAAATTCATAACTATTTGTGCAGACATAGAAAGTCAAATTGTAGATTTAAAACCTGATGAAAGAGAAAATTATATGAAAAATATAGGTCTAGAAAAAACTGGTTTGAATAAATTAATAACTACTGGCTATGATCTGTTAAATTTAAACACCTTCTTTACTTCTGGTCCGAAAGAATCTAGGGCGTGGACTGTAAAGAGAAACACGGAGGCACAAAAAGCAGCGGGTGTCATACATAGTGATTTTGAAAAAAATTTCATAAGAGCTGAGGTGGTTTCTTATGATGACTTTGAAAAATATGGGAGTTTCGAAAAAGCAAAAGAAAACGGAAAACTTAGAGTGGAAGGCAAAAATTATTTTGTAAAAGATGGGGATGTCTTATTCTTTAGAGTCAATCCTTGACCACAATCTTCTCATACTAAAGTAGACCAAAATAGTTAATATAATCAGATACATAATAACCTTAAGGCCTGTTTGGTGTCTTGCCTCTAGATGCGGTTCAGATGCCCATGTTAAAAACGTGGTAACATCCATGGCCATTTGAGATTCCGTTGCTTCCGTTCCATCTGCATAACTCACAGAGCCTTCTGCTAGAGGTTTTGCCATTTTTATCTTATTACCATACATATACTTGTTGTAGTAAACACCATCTTCTAATTCAAAACCTGCTGGTGCCTCTTCGTAACCCATTAAAACAGAATATATATAATCAGCTCCGCCTTTTCTTGCTTTAACCAAAACAGACATATCTGGTGGATAAGCGCCTCCATTTGCTGCCATGGCAGCTTGAATATTTTGATACGGCGAAACAAACTTATCTGACGGCCTGCCTGGTCTAGTAAACATTTCTCCTTCGCTATCTGGACCGTCTGTAACTTCAAAATTTGCTGCTATAGCTTTTACTTGATCAACAGAAAATTCTGGCCCTCCTTTTTCTCCTAAATTCCTATAACTCAGAAGATTCATTGAGTGACATGAAGCACAAACTTCGTTGTAAACTTGATATCCCCTTTGTAAAGAAGATCGATCAAATTTGCCCGTAATGCCTTTAAAGCTCCAATCAACCTTTATTGGTTTTTCCCCTGCTGCAAATAATTTTGTAAAAGAGATAAAAAATAAAAAAAGCAAAACAAATTGTAAATTCTTTTTAGACATTGATTTATCCTTTTAGTACCGGTTCAGAAATACTTAAGGGTAGTGGATCCGTTTTTTCTACAGAACTAAGTGCAGGTAAAATAACTAGGAAATGCAAAAAATAATAGGCTGTAGCAACTCTTGCGATTAATAAATATGTTCCCTCTGCTGGCATTGCCCCCATATACCCTAGAACTGATACATCTAAAATTAACAACCAAAAAGTCCATTTGTAAATGGGTCTAAAAATAGCTGATTTAACTTTGCTTCTATCTAACCAGGGCAAAGCAATTAATATAAAAAGAGAAGCAAACATTAAAACTACTCCACCTAGCTTGTCTGGAACAGATCTTAAAATTGCATAAAAAGGCAACAAATACCATTCGGGAACAATGTGTGATGGAGTTACCATTGGATTTGCAGGAATATAATTATCAGGATGCCCCAAAATGTTGGGAGAGAAAAAAACAAAACCGGAAAAAATAATTAAGAATACGAGTAATGCAAAAAGATCCTTGATGGTTATATAGGGGTGAAATGGTACAGTGTCTTTTGATGGCTTTTGAATCTCAATCCCAATAGGATTATTGTTGCCTGGAACGTGCAGTGCCCAAATATGTAATATTACTAAACCTAAAATTAGAAATGGTAAAAGATAATGCAAACTAAAAAATCTTGTTAAAGTAGGGTTGTCCACCGCGTAACCTCCCCATAGCCAAGTAGTAATACTTTCGCCCACTAATGGTATCGCACTAAATAAATTTGTTATTACTGTTGCTCCCCAAAAACTCATTTGACCCCAAGGCAGTACATAACCCATAAATGCTGTGGCCATCATGAGTATATAAATCAACATTCCTATTATCCAAATAACTTCCCTCGGAGATTTATATGAACCATAAAATAAGGCTCTAAAAATATGTATGTACACAGCAAGAAAAAACATAGAAGCACCATTGCTATGAATGTATCTTAAAAGCCATCCATAATTTACATCTCGCATAATATGCTCAATACTCTCGAATGCTAAATCAGCATGAGCCACGTAATGCATTCCTAAAACAACTCCCGTCGTAATCTGAGCAACCAAACAAAAGGTTAATATTCCACCAAAGGTCCACCAATAGTTTAGATTTTTAGGAGTTGGATATTCTCTTAAATGAGCACTAAGAGAAAGTAAGGGTAGTCTATCATTAAACCATTTTCCAAATTTTGAAGAAGGTACATAGTTATCACTCATAAGTTATTAGCCTATCTTGATAGTATTGTTGTCAACAAATTCATATTTTGGTATTTCCATATTTACAGGAGCCGGACCTTTTCTAATCCTTCCGGATGTATCATAGTGCGATCCGTGACAGGGGCAAAACCATCCGTTGTATTCTCCCTTGTCCGACAGAGGAACACATCCCAGGTGTGTACAAATCCCCAACATCACAAGCCATTCTGCCTTTTTAACTCTGTCCTCATCTTTTTCTGGATGCTTCAGTTCATTTAAATCTACAGACTGTGCTTCTGAGATTTCAGATTCAGTTCTTCTTTTTATAAAAACTGGCTTTCCTCTCCATAAAACTGTGATTGATTTACCTGGTTCAACCTGACTTATATCTACTTCTGTAGTGGCTAAAGCCTTAACTGATCTGTCCGGATTCATCTGATCAATAAATGGCCAGATAGTTGCACCTATTCCCACGGCACCTATCGTGTAACTAGCAGTAAAAAGAAAATCTCTTCTGTTGTTTTTTTTCCCTGATTTCTCCATCAAATTATATTATCATCGTTTTTTATTAAAAAATAAGACTATTTGAAAGACTTGCCAGGGTCAGAATGACACACAGATTACCTAGAAATGAGAGATTCAAGGATTTATAAACAGATTAATGGTTTTTTATGGAATTGGACCTAGAAACACAAAAAAAAATAGCTAGTGAGTGGTTTAGATTTTTGCAGGATAAAATTTGTGAAGAATTCCAAAATATTGAGAAGGAATTTTCGAAAAGAAAAAAATTGAAACCTGAATATTTTAAAAAAAATGAATGGAAAAAGGAAAACATCAATCATGGTGGAGGCATATACTATATTCTTAAAAATGGTAAAGTATTTGATAAAGTTGGGATTAACTACTCCGCAGTTCAAGGTTTGTTTCCGAAAAAATTTAAATCTGTTATTCCTGGAACAAAAAAAAATAATTCTTATTGGGCATCAGGGATATCTGTTGTTGCCCATATGAAGAATCCTAAAGTGCCAGCTATACATTTCAATACAAGATTTATTGTGACTTCAAAAAGTTGGTTTGGAGGAGGAATGGATGTGACGCCAAGTTTTGTGGATTCGACTGAGAAAAAAGTACTTCATAAAAAACTAAAAATTTTATGCAAGAATAACAAAAAAAATTACAATAATTACAAAAAGTGGTGTGATAAATATTTCTACATTCAGCATAAAAAAGAAATTAGAGGCATTGGTGGAATTTTTTTTGATTATCTCTATAAAGATTGGAAAAAAAATTTTAAGTTTATTAGAGAACTTGGTATTTGTTTTCTTGATTTTTCAAAAACTACAATAAAAAAGAAAATGTTTTCTGAATGGAAGAAAAAACAGAAGAAAAATCAATTGATGAAAAGAGGGAAATATGTAGAATTTAATTTATTATACGATAGAGGAACTAAATTTGGTTTAAACACTGGTGGTAATCTTAATGCAATTTTTATGTCACTTCCCCCAAAAGCAAAATGGAAATAAATGGAAAAAGAACCAATTACAATAGAAGGACTAAAAAAACTTCAAGAGGAACTTAAAGATTTAAAAGATAACAAAAGACCAAGAGTTGTGGCTGCTATCGCTGAAGCCAGAGCTCATGGCGATCTAAAAGAAAACGCAGAATATCATGCGGCCAAAGAGCAACAGGGTCATATCGAAGGTAGAATTTTAGAAATCAACGATGTTATTGCAAGAGCAAATGTTATTGATGTAACTAAGATGGAAAATAACGGTAAGGTTATTTTTGGATCAACAGTTACAGTAAAAGATATAGAAAATGAAAAAAAAAATTCATTTAAGATAGTTGGTAAGGATGAGGCAGATGTGAGTAAAAATTTAATATACTATAAATCTCCAATTGGAAAATCTTTAATAGGAAAAAGTTCAAAAGATTTAGTAACAGTGAATACTCCTTCCGGTGAAAAAAATTATGAAATTCTGGAAGTAAAATATATTTAGATCAAATATACTTGCTAATTAAGTTTCTTAGCTCATCATCGTTTAAATGAAAATTATTATCTATCCAATCTTTTTCAATTTTTTTTAAAACTTCACCTATTTTTCTTCCACTTTTCATACCCCTTTCTAAAAGATATTTGCCCGTTATTGGAAATACCGGGACATCAATAGAGCTAACTTCGTCTAAAATATTTTTTAGATTTTTATAATTTTTTTTGTGATGAAAGATAAAATAAAACTTGGATAAAAATAAAATTCTTTTTTTTCCATGATAAAAAATATTTTTTTTAAGATTTTTTTTGAAAAAATTTTTATCTTTTTTTGCTTTATAAAAATAATCATGCAGAAACTTGAGATTGTCTTTTAGATAATTTGAAACCTTATACTTGTGACAAAAATAAGAATGATTGTCCTTATCATCAATCAGTATCAAGGCTAAAATCAAATGAGGATCAGATTTTAAGTGTTTATTAAATATTTCATCATTTATATCCTTTAATCTATCTAAATATTTAAACTCTGGAAAAACTACCTGTAAAATTTCATAAAGATCTTTGGTTAAAAATATATCTCTTAGATTATCTAAATTTATAATTTTATTTAGTTCGCTATAAACTCTTTCTTTTGAAAGGTTTGTTATTCCGTTAAGATTTTTTTTAATAACTTTTAAAACATCATCTTCTATATTAAAATCTTGATACTCTATTGAGAATCTCAAAAACCTCAAAATTCTTAAATAATCTTCTCGGATTCTTTTTTGGGGATTGCCTATAAACCTGATTTTTTTTTCTTTTAAATCTTTAACTCCATTATGAGGATCAAAAAATTTACCATTTTGATCTAAATAAATAGCATTAAAAGTAAAATCTCTTCTTTCGGAGTCCTGTTTCCAGTCTTTTGTAAATAAAACTTTTGCATGTCTTCCGTCTGTAGAAATATCTTGTCTTAATGTTGTTATTTCAAAATTCTTTCCATCTTTACATAAAGTTATTGTTCCATGATCAATTCCCGATTTAACAATTGTAAAATTACTATTTGAGAATCTTTTAATTACCTCACCCGGAGAAAAAACTGTAGCCATATCTATATCGCCAATTTTTTGTTTATTTAAGAAATTTCTAACGCAGCCTCCTACAAGCATCGCGTTATTAGTTTTTTCTTTATTTAATATTTCAAAAATTTTCTTAATATTTTTTTCTTTATAAAATGGAAATAAAATTTTTCTAATATTACTTATAAATAACATATAATATTTGGCTGGGGCGCTAGGATTCGAACCTAGGATGGTGGTACCAAAAACCACTGCCTTACCGCTTGGCTACGCCCCAAAGTTTTTTTTGATATACCACAAAAAAACAAATTTAAATAGTTTTAGAGAGAACACACCAAAATGCAGGAAACCGCTTTTTCATACTTTTCAAAGCTGAGGTTGCATCTTTTTTATTCAAAAATAGACCAAAACATGCAGATCCTGATCCGGTAATTCGAGAAAATTCACAGTTTTTTGTTAACTCTAATTCTTCTAGTATCCTTTCTAAAATTGGAAATTTGTGAATCACAGTATTTTCTAAAGAATTTATTTCTAACTTCAGTTTTTGTACCAATTCTAATTTAGAATTTTTTTTATATTGATTTTTTTTCTCTATAATTTCATATTCTTTAAATTTTGAATAAATTTCTTTAGTTGATGATTTGCGGAAAGGAAAAATGATCAACAAATAAAAATTGTAACTTGCCTTAAATTCTTTAATTTTTGAAAGATTTTCTTGAAAAATTTTTTTTGTTTTTAAAAATACTCTAAGATCTGAACCTAAGTGTTTTGAAAAAAAACTAATATTCTGTTCTGATATTTTTCTTTTTTTGAAAAAGTATTTGATTATTGTCGCAGCATTACTTGATCCACCACCTAGTCCAGAAAAAACAGGAATATTTTTCTTTATAGTTATTTCATATTTGTTCCGTTTATCAATAAATTTCCTTTTTCTTAATAAATACATGGACTTACTTACTGTGTTATTGGCTCTTTTAATACTATTCTTAAACTTGCCTGTAAATTTTATAATATCTTTAGATTTTTTTATCCTTTTAATAAAAATTTCATCATTAAGATTTGTTAAAAAAATTAAAGACTGAATATTATGATGTTTTTTTCCTCTAATTCTTTTACCAACCTTTAAAAATAGATTAATTTTAGCAGCTGATTTTAAAAAATTACTTTTCATTTATTTAAAAATTTTAGGTATTTGGTAAACCAAATAAAATTTTTTGTTCGACCTTTTTTTTTAATTCGTCGTCAGCTTCCTCTGAAAGTAGAACATTGTTCCAATAATATCTGGCTTGAATTTTATAATTATTCATCCAAAGACAATCAGCATAATGGTCGTTTATGACAGGATCTCTTGGCATTAAAATAATAGCTTTCTCAAGATATTTTTTTGACTCAAGAAAATATTTTGATTTAAATAACGCCCAACCAAGAGAATCGGTGATATATCCATTATTTTTTTTCAGATCATTAGCATCCCTTAACATCGCTAATGCTTTTTCAATATTTTCATTTTTTTCAACCCAGCTATAAGCAAGATAGTTCATAACATATGGTTCGTTTGGTTTGGCCTTTAAAGAATTAAGAAGATCTTTTTCTCCAAGCTTCCAATTATCACTTCTTTCATAAGCCATACCTCTTCTTTCTAAAATGCTAGAATAGAGTTCGTGCCCTGAATTAATTTTTTGCAATATTTCTGAATATAGTTTTATTGATTCGTCATATTTTTCTTTGTTCCTTAAAAAATTTGCAAAATCAAATGTTTCGTATATTCCAGGTTTAATATCTTTATATATTTTTTCTAAAAAAGTTATTGATTCTGCTTTTTTTTGTTCATCCATTATTTCTACAATTTTTTGGCTCGCGTACCACTTGTAGGTTGAGCCGCCTCCAAATAGTTTTTTGTAAATCTTTTCTGCATCAGAATATTTTTTTAAAATTAAAAAATTTTCAGCAAGTAGTGTATCGTAGGATATAAAATTTGAATTTAAGAATTTTGATAAACTAATATAAAAATTTGAAAGTTTATAATTTTCCTGGGAAGACACGAAGTTTGCTAAAATGTAAAGCGTTTCTCCCATAATATCTGAACTGTTTTGACAATTAAAAAGATTCTTATTTTTTTCTCCATTTTGTAAAACTTTTTTGAACTGGTTAATTAGTAAATTTCTTGGGTATTTATCGGAAGCAGAATTTATAAAATTAGATGCCTTGTCCTTTTGATTCTTATTAAAAAAATAATTTGAAATAAAAAAATTATATCTAGAAAAATTATATTTTTTATTTTCAATGATGGATTTAAAATCTTCTTCAACGGTATTGCTTGATATGTAACAGTTAGCAAAAGCCATCTGTATCATTTGCAAATTTTCATAAGCTTTGTTTGAATAATTTAGAAGTTTTAAACTCTCTTGGTTTTTGAATTGAGCAATCTGAGTCCAGGCATCCAATGATACCTTTAAAATATTAAACACTGGTTCATCAATTAAATTTGGTTCAAGTTGCTTAAAATAAATCTGAGACTTCTTGTAATTTTTTCTTTTGAATTCATACAAACCTAAAAAAATATTGCTTTCAAAATTAGATTGGTTTTTATTTTCTAATTTTTTTGAATATCTATATGCCTCCTGATATTTTCCTAAATTAATAAGTGATTGAATAAATTTTGAGGAGTAATTTTTGTTATCAGACTGTGATTCATCTAATTTTTTAAAAAATCCTTTAGAACCTTCATAATTAAAATCATCAAAAGAAATTAAGCCAGAAAAATAGTTTGAGATGCTTTTAGCGTTTTGATTGAATTCGATTATTCTTCCGTAGGATGAATTAAATATACATAGAAAAATGAAGGTATATAATATAATTTTAGATGCAGAAATAAAAACTTTCATATAAAAATGAAAAATAAATTAGTTTTAAAAAATAATAAAAGTAAGTTTTATCACAAACTTATAAATAATGAACCTATATACAACAAGAATTCTATAAATAGATATAAGAAAAAAAGCGGTAAAAATGAAAAATCCTACAATAAAAACAAGCTGGAAAACTTAGGGGTACTAAAAAACAAAATAAATTCTATTAAAGATTGTGAATTAAAAAAAAGTGCAACTAACATAGTTTTTTCTGACGGCAATCCTAACGCAAAAATAATGATAATCGGCGAAGGACCTGGGGCGAATGAAGACAAGGAAGGCAAGCCTTTTGTAGGAAGAGCTGGAAAACTTCTAGATAAAATGTTGGGTTCGATAAAATTAGACAGGAAAAATGTTTATATATCGAATGTAGTAAATTTTAGACCTCCCATGAATAGAAGGCCAACTGATGAGGAAATAGCCAGATATCTTCCTTTTTTAAACAAGCATATAGAAATAATTAATCCAAAAATTTTACTATTACTTGGTAGCACAGCTTTAAATGCTTTAATAGGTAGTGAGGTTGTAATTTCAAAGGCAAGAGGAAAGTGGGTAAATAAAAAAATTGGTAATGCTAATCCAGAAGTAATTGCCTCGTTTCATCCCGCTTTTCTAATGAGACAACCAGATCAAAAAAAATATGCCTGGGAAGATCTAAAAATGATAAGAAAAAAAATTTCAGAATTAAAGATAGAATTAAATGGCTAAAAAGATCTTTGCTGGCATAGATGAAGTTGGAAGAGGTTGTTTGGCAGGTCCTGTTATTTCGTGTGCACTTATTTTAAAAAAAAATATCAATAAAAAATTTTTAAAAGACTCAAAAACCATAGCATTTAAAGATAGAATAGAAATTGCAAAACATATAAAAAAAAATTCCTGGTATGCCATTGGCTGTGCATCAGTAAAGGAAATAGATAGGTATAATATTTTTAATGCTACATTGCTTTCAATGGAAAGGGCTGCAAAAAAATTAAGGAAAAAACCTCATCTTTTTCTAATTGACGGCACACATGCCCCAGAAAAATTAAAGAACTCTAAAACAGTCATCAAGGGGGATCAAAAAATTAAATGTATTTCTGCGGCCTCCATCGTGGCAAAAGTCTATAGAGATCTTTATATGATAAAGTTAGGAAATAAATTCCCACAATACAGATGGAGTAAAAATTTTGGCTATGGCACTTGGCAACACTTAGGAGCCTTAAAAAAATTCGGAGTTACAGACTACCATAGAAAAAGTTATAGGCCCGTACACAACATCTTGTCTAAATAGGAATCTTCAACACATTATAGACTCAATTCTTTAAAAAAAAAATTTGACCAGAGATTCAATTTCGGGTTGAATTCAATAATGTCAAACTTTTCTAATAAGATTGTGAATGGGGACTCTTTGGAAATATTAAAAAAGATTCCAGACAAAACTTTTGACCTAGTTTTTGCCGATCCTCCTTACAACATGCAAATCGGAAAGAAACTAAAAAGACCTGATGATAGTAAAGTAAACGGCGTTAACGATAAATGGGATCAGTTTTCAAGCTTTAAACATTATGACAACTTTTGCAAATCTTGGCTAAAAGAATGTAAAAGAATTTTAAAAGATAATGGCACTATTTGGATCATTGGCACCTATCACAATATTTTTAGATTGGGCTATCACTTACAAAATTTAAATTGTTGGATATTAAATGATGTTATTTGGAGAAAGAACAATCCAATGCCAAACTTTAAAGGAACACGATTTACTAATGCACATGAAACTTTAATTTGGGCTTCAAAAAATAAAAAATCTAAATACACATTTAATTACCAATCTTTAAAATGCTTAAATGATGACTTACAAATGAGATCTGATTGGACATTGCCTATTTGTAACGGAAAAGAGAGATTAAAAAAGAATGGAAAAAAAGTTCATTCAACACAAAAACCTGAGGCTTTGCTGCATAGAATTATATTAGCAACAACAAACAAAGGTGATGTAATATTTGATCCATTTTTGGGTACAGGAACTACCGCGGTCGTCGCAAAAAAATTAGGCAGACAATATTTTGGTATAGAAAAAGATAAGAAATATTTTTCGGCTGCATATCAAAGAATAAGTAAAACAAACGTTATAGAGGATGATTGTCTAGACACAATTCAAAATAATAAATCTAAACCAAGAGTGCCTTTTGGGTCTTTAATTGAAATGGGACTAATTAAACCAGGAACATTATTGTTTGATCAAAAAAAGAAATATAATGCCAAAATTATGGTCGATGGTAGTCTAAAGTATCAACAAACTGAAGGCTCAATTCACAAAATCGCAGCCAAGATAATGGGGGCAGAAAGTTGTAATGGCTGGACCTACTGGCATTATCAATCGGGCAATAATTTAAAACCGATTGATGAACTGAGGGGAAGATTAAGGCTCACCTCCTAGATTGTCTGATAAATACTTCCCAAGTATTTATCTAAAAATTTTTCACTTTTTGTGATCTTTTTTAAAATAAAATTTCTAGCTTTAACCATCGATGAGTTTGATAAATGAAAAAAAAAATAATTTAATCTAGATCTACTATTAATCAGCCTGATTCTTTCTAATCTTTTTTTAAATAAAGATTTTGTATCTCTTTTGTATCTTTAGATAATAAATTAAATAATTCGTTTGCTCCTTCAATGGATTGTGATGCCCCCTGAGCTATTGTTGGAATAAATGTATAAAAAGCATCTCCTAAATAAAATACATTTTCATAAATTGACTTTGAGGGTTTTCTTGTTGTGTAAATTGGCCATGAATCTAGATGGCCTTTGAATAAATTTTCTAAACTTTTGTTTTGAGATAATATCTCTTTTTTAATTATTGAATATGTATCCTTATTTTGGAATGATTTTTGCCTTACAATACAAATTAGATTGATCTCATTTTTTTTATTTATTGGATAAATAACTATGTGTGCCTTCGGTAACATTATTAATGACACATTTTCACTTTCGTAGTTAAAATCTTCTGAAGATTTGATTACTGTTCTAATAGCAATTGATCCATTGTAGTGAGGTTTAACAGTCTTGTTTTCAATTATTGATTTTGTTCTGGAAAAGACACCGTCTGAAACAATTATAAAATCCACCAGATCATTTGTGTTGTCAGTAAAATTAATTAACAATTTTTCTTTAATTTTTGAAACTTTTCCAACTTCTTTTCCAAATCTAATATTATTTACAAATAAAGCGTCCTTCAAAAATTCAATTAAAGTGAATCTCTTCAAAGTTGTGTATTTAACTGTGTCTGTATTAAATCTATCTAAGTTTAAATCACAAATTTTATTATTATGAATAGAATAAAAATTTAATTTTGAAGGATTAAAAAAATGATTATTGTCTATATTAAAAAACCCTATTTTGTTTAAAACAGAAATACTGTTAGGAGATAATTGTATTCCATAACCTTCTTCTAAACTTAATGTTTTTTCTCTTTCATAAACCGTCACTTGAAAATTAGAATTTTTTTTGAATAAATTTGCGATGGTTAAACCAGCTATTCCAGATCCTATTATTGCAATTTTTTTTTTCATTAGTATAAATTTTCCACTTGTTTAAATATTTTCTTGGTAAACGTTGGTATAAATTCTTTGTTGTTATGTAGCGAATACCAATTTAAATCTTTTGGAATTTTATTTGAAAATTTATAATATAAATCAATGTCTAATTTTTTGTTTGAAATAGAGTTTTTATAATTACACAAAAAATTCCAACTTTTAAATTTATGTTTGTTTGATTTTTCTTTCATTATTGGAAGGCTACATTCTCTCAGAAAACCTAAATTGTTCTTCTTTGTTAAGCCAATCTGTTTTTTTTTATTCAAATAACAAAAAATATTATAGCTTTTTTTATTTGTTTTAATTGTTTTTGTTAACTTTATATTTTTACTAGATTTATAAAATTTACAAATTTTATTAATAGGACAAGTCCCACAAAAAGGTTCTTTTGGCTTGCAAATTAAGGCGCCAAACTCCATCATGGCTTCTACGAAATCTGCATTTCTTTTTGAATAAAATAATTTTTTTTTATTTTTCTCAATAATTTTATCAAAATTCAATTGTTTTTCATGTTTGTTGAGTATTCTAGAAAAAACTCTTTTTACATTACCGTCCAATGCCAATCGAGGCTGGTTATAAATTAATGCTAACAATGCGTTTCCGGTATAGTCTCCTATTCCTGGAAATTTTTTTATATCTATTAAATTTTTTGGCAATATTGATTTCTTTTCTTCTACAATAATTTTTGCTGTTTTTATGAGATTTTTTGCTCTTCTATAATAACCTAGTCCCTCCCAAAGCTTTAATATCTTTCTTTCGCTAGTTGTAGAAAGTTTTTTTAAAGTTTTTATTTCTTTAGTAAATCTTGCAAAATAGGGAATAACAGTTTTTACCTGGGTTTGTTGCAACATAAATTCACTTAATAATCTGTAGTATAGCTTTTGGTGTGAATTGTATGGCACACGCCAGGGTAAAGTACGCTTATTATTATCGTACCAAGTAATTATTTTTTTTGATAAATTATTTTCAATATGCATAACAAAAAAAATTATATTAATAAAACTCGTAGTTCTATTCAAGGACTTAGGCCTATGTCAAAATCTCTCCCTAGTGGATTAAAAACAATTTTAAAGAAGGGTGGTCACAACTACTCGTCAATAATAAATAACTGGTCAAGCTTGGTGGGTAAAAAAATCGCAGGTGTTTGCTATCCCAAATCTATTAAAACTGGAAAAGAATTAAAAGATGGAATGCTATTTTTGAATGTTGCTCATGGAAACCAACTATTGGTTGAGTATAGCAAAAGAGATATAATTGACAAAATTAATGTTTTTTTTGGATACCAATTTATAAAAGAGATTAGGATTGTTTTAATTAGAGAAAAAATTGAAGCCAAAAAAAGTCATCTTTTAAACAAAGAAAAAGGATCTAAATATCATAAAAAATTAGAAACAATTAAAGATTCTGAATTAAAAAAAAAACTTAAAGGTTTAATCAGTGCTTATGATAAAAAAAATAATTAGAACATCTGTATATTTGAGTTTTGTTTTATTATTTGTATTTAATTTAAATGCAAAGGAGACTGCTAAGCTCAGTGTTGGAAACCCCGATGCAAAGATAGTTGTTAAAGTTTTTTCCTCTCTAACTTGTCCTCATTGCGCAGATTTTCATAAAAAAGTATTTCATAAATTAGAAAAAGAATTTATTGAAACAGACATTGTTAGATTTGAGCATCATGGTTTTCCATTAGATTTAGCGGCTTTAAATGCAGAAAAAATATTAAGGTGTCTAGATGGTTCAAAAAATAGGTTGGACATTTTAAATGAAATTTACCAAAAACAAGATAGTTGGGCCTCTGGAAAGGATATTAACAGTATTAATATAAAACTAGGTAAAATCGCAAAGAATTATGATTTGAATGATGATAAGATAAATCACTGTTTAGAGAGCGAAAAATTAGAAGATCAAATATTGGAGGACAGGATAAACTCAAATAATAAATATTCTATTAAATCCACGCCAACTATATTTATAAATGAAAAAAGGTATGATGGTGGACATACTTACGAAGACTTTAAAAAAGCAATCAAGAAACTTTTGTAAATATGATTTTTAAAAAATTAGAATTGATTGGATTTAAATCTTTTTTTGACAAAACCACCTTTTTTATTCAAGATGGTCTAACAGGAATAGTGGGTCCGAACGGTTGTGGTAAATCCAATATAGTAGAATCATTAAGATGGTGTATGGGTGAAACTTCTGCAAAAAGCATGAGAGGTTCGGGCATGGAAGATGTGATCTTCTCTGGCACATCAAATAAACCAGCAAAAAATATTTCTGAAGTTACAATTACTGTAGACAATTCAAAAAAAGAAGGTCAGGGAAGATATATAGAAATGGATCAAATTTCTATAAAGAGAAGAATTGAGAGAGACAAAGGATCAAAATATTTTATTAACGAAAAAGAAGTCAGGGCAAAAGATGTGCAAACTTTTTTTGCAGATTTGTCAACTGGTGCCCACTCACCAGCAATAATCAGTCAGGGTAGAATTGGTATGATTGTAACAGCAAAACCACAAGAAAGGAAATCAGTTTTAGAAGAAGCTGCTGGTATTTCAGGAATACATTTAAGAAGACATGAGGCAGAAATGAGATTGAACGCAGCAGAAAATAATCTGAAAAGAGCTGATGAGTTAAAAAGACAACAGGAGAAGTTATTAGAAAATTTAGAAAAACAAGCTGAAGAGGCTACAAAGTATAAAAAAATTTCAGAAAAAATAAAATCTATAGAAGCTGGACTTTATCACTTAAAGCTCAAAGATATAGAAAAAGAAACAGACGAGATTAAAAAAAAATTAAACGAAATCGAAATGCAGATGGGTGTTGTAAAAAATGATATAGGTCAAAATAGTAAATTAATAGAAGAGGAAAATAAAAAATTAGAACCCTTGAGGGACAAAAAGATACAAAATATTTCGACAATTCAAAAAATAAATCTGGAAATTCAAAGTTTAAATACAGAAGAAAAAAGGATTAAGGACTTAAGTATAAAACTTTTAAATAATGTAAAGGTTGTTCAATCTGACCTCGAAAGAGAAAAAAGTATATCTCTTGATGCATCTTTGAATGAAAAAAGAATACTAGAAGAGAAAAATGAGTTGTTAAAAACAGAAAAACAACTTTTCGATATTGAAAAAAAATCAGAAATAGATCTTGATATTTCAAAAAGCGAGTTGAAAGACCAACAAATTAAGCTTGATAGTTTTTTGGGAAAAAAATTAGACTCAATTGATTTAAAAGGGCAACTAAAACTACTTAAGGAATTTGAGGAAATAAATGACTCGATAATAAAAAATTTAAAAGAATCTAGTCTTGATGAAGCAAACAAAAATCTGATCAAACTTGATAGTCTATTAAAAAGTCAAATTCAGAATATCGAATCTCTAGACAGAAACGATTTGACCATTAATCTAAAAGAATTGATTTCAGATATAACATTATCTCAAGAAAAATATGCTACATCATATGGAAAGAATCAAACAATTAGAAGTGACTCGATCAAAAGAAAGGAGAGGATTAAAAACATTGATCAAGAACTGGAAAACTGGAAAGATCTCAAGCTGAACTCTGAAAAGATGATTTTAAAGTTAAGTGAAAGAGTAAAAAAATTAGAGTTAGAGTTGGATGAAAATCAAAAAAATCCAGAAAAAATTGGTATTAGTAAAGGACAAAATATACAAAATCTTGAAAATACAAAAAAACAAAATGAAGACTTGGATAAAGAAATTGAAAAGATTGAGTCTAAATATAGTTCAATGAATGAAAAATTAAAAGCGGTACAAGAAAAATTTACAGTTTTACGAGAAAACAAAGCGAGATTTGGAGCAACAGTAGAAGGGATAGACCAGAGAAAGATGGACCTTGTCTATTTGGTAAAGAATGAATTAAAAATAGAAAATGTTAATAATCTGCTGTCTCTCTCTGACTTAAATAATATTGAAAAAATACCCTCTGTTGAAGAACAGGAGAAAAAATTAGAAAACATGAAAAAAGATAGAGAATCTCTAGGTTCTGTTAATTTAAGAGCAGATGTAGAAACAGAAAAGTTTAAAAAAACAATAAAAAAAATGGAAGATGATCGAACAGATTTAGTTTCGGCTATCGTAAAACTAAAATCGAGTATTAATGAATTAAATCAAAAAGGACGTGAAAGGCTTTTGGATGCATTTAACAAAATTAACAGAAAATTTAATGAAGTTTTTACTAAGCTTTTTAATGGAGGAAATGCTAAGCTTGAATTGGTTGATTCTGACGATCCTCTTGAGGCAGGATTGGAGATGTTAGTTTCTCCTCCGGGTAAAAGGCTGCAGTCAATAACTCTTTTGTCTGGTGGAGAACAAGCTTTGACTGCCATTTCCCTCATCTTTGCAATTTTCTTAACTAATCCTTCTCCGATTTGTATTTTAGATGAGGTTGATGCTCCATTGGATGATGCAAATGTTACGAGATTTTGCTCTTTATTGGATCAACTTATTTCCATTACAAAAACCAAATTCATAATTATTACTCATCACGCTCTAACCATGTCAAAAATGAATAGACTATACGGAGTTACAATGCCAGAAAAAGGCATAAGCAAACTTGTAGCGGTAGATTTACAAAAGGCAGAGGAGTTAGTTGCATAAAATTTTTAAATGAGTGATTTAGAAGATTTCAAAACTCGCCTTAAAATTGCAAAATCTAAATTGCAAAACGAAAAATCTGAAAAAAAAGGTATTTTTCTAGGTAATGCTTTTAAACTTGGCACAGAACTTATAGCCGCAGTTATTGTAGGGACAATTATTGGGTTTATTTTGGATAACTGGTTTGGTACTAAACCAATATTAATAATTATATTTTTTCTTTTTGGAGCCGCAGCTGGAATCACAAATGTTTTTAGAGCTGCAAAAAGAATGCAAAAACAAGAGGACTAAACTATGGCAACAAATCCAATGCATCAGTTTCAGGTAAACAGAATTGGACCAAAAATAGAAATATCTGGTATAGATTTATCATTCACAAACGCAAGCCTTTTCATGGTTATCAGTGCTACATTTGTTACACTTTTGTTGCTGCTTGGAACGAGAGAGAAAAAATTAATTCCAAGCAAAGTCCAACTTGTATCAGAAATGTTGTATAATTTTATTGCAAAAATGATTAGTGATACCGCTGGTAAAAAAGCAAAGCCCTATTTTCCATTTATTTTTAGTCTTTTTATTTTTATTTTATTTTGTAACATGGTTGGAATGTTACCCTATTCTTTTACAGTAACTAGCCATATAATAGTAACATTGACCTTTGCAATATTTATTTTTGTCGGAGTAACAATACTTGGTTTTATCATTCATGGTTTTAAATATTTAAAAATATTTGTTCCAAGCGGTGTCCCAATAGTTTTGTTGCCAATTATAACTGTCATTGAAATTATTTCTTATCTGAGCAGGCCTGTCAGTTTGTCGGTAAGACTCTTTGCTAACATGATGGCAGGTCACACAATGTTAAAAGTTTTTGGAGGCTTTGTTATTAGTTTGGGATTAATCGGAGGGTGGCTTCCATTGAGTTTTTCGGTTGCTCTTACGGGTCTGGAAATATTGGTAGCCTTTTTACAAGCTTATGTTTTTGCGATTTTGACATGTATTTATTTAAACGATGCATTAAATTTACATCACTAAAAAAAAGGAGGAAAAATGGAACTAGAGGCAGCAAAAATGATCGGTGCAGGTTTGGCCGCTATTGCTTTGGCTGGAGCTGGTGTTGGTATTGGAATAATATTCGGAAATTACTTATCCGGAGCAATGCGAAACCCATCTGCAGCTCAAAAACAATTCCCAAATCTACTTTTGGGTTTTGCTTTGGCTGAAGCAACTGGTCTTTTTGGATTAGTTATAGCGCTAATAATACTTTTCGCTTTTTAATTATAGTTATTGGTTAAGAGCATGAAGAAGTTTTTGATTATTTTAATTTTGTCCACATTGTTTGGTGGAAGCCTTTTTGCAGCTGAGGCTGGTATGCCTCAGCTTGATCCTAAGTATTGGGCTTCGCAAGCTTTTTGGTTGATTATTATTTTTCTGTCAATTTATCTATTGATAGCCAAAATTTTTATTCCAAAAATAAAGAATAATATCGATACAAGGGAAGATAAAATAAGAAAGGACTTGGAAGAAGCAAGGATATTTCGAGAAGAAGCCGAAAAAAAGCTTAAAATGTATAAAGACCTTATTGAAAATGCAAAAGTAGATTCAAAAAAAATTCTTTCTGAAAGTAGACAAAAACTAAACGAAGACATACGGATAAAAAAAGAAAAAATACAAAAAGAAATCGAAAAAGAAACTCGTAACGCAGAAAAAGAGATCGAAAAATTTAAATCTGATTCAATAAACAAAGTTGGTGCAATTTCTGAAGATATTGTTTTTAGTTTGCTTAAAGATATTTTTGGGGAAGATGGTAATAAAAGCAGTATTAAAGCAACAGTCTCTGAAGTTATTAAAAAACAAAGGATAACAAAATCATGATAATTGATGCCACATTTTGGGTTGCTGTTTCATTTTTCATTTTTGTTGGTGTAATTGTTTATTTTAAAGTTCCTCAAAAAATTGATGACTCCTTGAATGAAAGTATAAAGAAAATTAAAGAAAGCCTAGATAACGCTGAAAAATTAAAAGATGAAGCAAAGAATATATTAAGTGAATACGAGTCTAAAGTAAGTAAGTCAAAAGAAGAGATAAAAAATTTAATCTCTAGTGCAAAAAATCAAGCAGAGAAAAATATAATTAAAACAAATGAAGACTTTCATAAAGTTATCGAAAACAGGAAGAAATCTGCAGAAGAAAAAATTAAACAAATGAAGACTCAGGCTATAAAGGATGTTAAAAATTCATCAATAGATATAGCTATTAGTTCAGTTGAAAGAATCATTAAAAATTCAATTGACAAGAAAAAACTTGATAAAATTTATATTTCAAGCATTGAAGAGGCAAAAAAGATTTTAAAAAATAAATCTATCTAGAGTAAGATCCAAACATATGACAAAAAAAGTTATTGTTATTGGATCAGGATTCGGCGGTCTGGCTTCAGCTCTTAGATTAAAATCAAAGGGTTATGAGGTTTCGCTTTTTGAAAAACATTCAGATCTTGGTGGTCGAGCAAGAGTTTTTAAAAAAGGAAATTTTATTTTTGATGCTGGCCCTACAGTTATAACTGCGCCACATTTGCTAGGCGAACTTTTCGAACTATTTGGCAAAGATATAAAAAAATATGTTCGTATTACTCCCTTAAAGCTTTGGTATAGATTTATTTTTAGTGACGGTTCCAAATTTGATTACTCAGGTGATGAAAAAACAATGGAAAAGGAAATAGGGAAAATATCTTCTAAAGACATAGATGGTTACAAAAAATTATTGGCCTTTACTTCAAAAATTTTTGACAAAGGCTTTGTAGAACTTGCTTCGGTACCTTTTAATAATTTCATCTTCATGTCGAAACAAATTCCTTCTTTGTTAAAACTGAAAAGTTATAAATCAGTATATTCCTTGGTTAGTAATTTTATTGAAAATGATAAGCTTAGAAGAATACTGAGCATGCATCCTTTGCTTGTAGGCGGCAACCCTTTTACTACAACTTCAATTTACACATTAATTTTGTTTTTAGAAAAAAAATGGGGAATTCATTATGCGCTTGGTGGAACAGGTAAAGTAATAAAGGCACTAGAAACTTTAATGAAAGAAGAAGGTATTAAAATACACAAAGATTCTGAAATTGAAGAAATCTTAATAAAAGAAAAAAAAGTTACGGGCATTAAGAGCAAAGGTCAGATACACGGTTGCGATTACTTAATATGTAACTCAGATCCTCCGTATGTTTATAATAATCTAATCAAAAATAAAAAAGACTACGATTTTTTGTTTAATTTAAAGTTAAAAAGGATGAACTACTCAATGGGACTGTTTGTATACTATTTTGGAACTAAAAAAAAATATGAAAATGTAGCCCACCATACAATATATTTTGGAAAAAGTTATAAAGAGCATTTGCATAAAATTTTTAGTAAAAAAATATTGTCTGAAGATATAAGTTTTTACCTACATAGACCTTCTGCTACGGATTCCAATATGGCACCTGAAAACCATGATGCTTTTTATGTTTTGGTTCCTGTGCCAAATAATCTTTCTAAAATAGATTGGAAGATCGAGGAAAAAAAATTTAAAAATCTCGTTATTAAAAAAATGAATGAAACAGTTTTGCCTAACTTAAAAGATAATATTGTTGAAGGCTTCTGTTTAACTCCAGACTATTTCGAAAATGAACTATCAACGCTTCATGGTTCAGGATTTTCTATACAACCTCAATTGACACAGTCTGCTTATTTTAGATTTCATAACCAATCAGAAATATTTAAAAATCTTTATTTTGTTGGGGCCGGAACTCACCCGGGCGCCGGGGTTCCAGGAGTACTATCATCTGCAAAGGTTTTGGGCAAAATTTTATAATGACAACAAAAAATTATTTATCCGTTTACGCAAAATCTTTTAATTGGTCTGGATTCTTTCTGTCAAAAAAGATTTATTCTAGATGTTCTAAGCTATACGATTTTTGTAGAACAATAGATAATATTGTGGACCAAAATGCTGATTTAGAGATCAAAAAAAAAGAGTTTGAAAAATTTAAAATGAAATTTGAGCAAAAAAATCAGCAAGATTCCGTAATAAAAAATATGTGTGATTTAATGAGTGAATCTAATATTTCAAAAAAAATAGTGAATGATTTATTTGATGGAGCAGAGTCTGATCTTAAGAAAGAAGTTAGGATAAAAACAGAAAAAGAATTGTTGGTTTATTCTTACAGGGTTGCTGGAACAGTAGGTTTGATGATGGCAAAAATACTTGGTGTTAAAAAAAAAGAATCCTTACAAAGAGCTATCGATTTAGGGATTGCAATGCAGCTAACAAATATCGCAAGAGATGTTGTAGAAGATGAAAATAAAAATAGAATTTACCTAATAAAAAATTCTGAAGACACATTTCTGGACATAAAAAAAATTATCTATAAAGCGGATTCTTTCTACGATAGCTCGTTTGTTGGTATAAAGGACATCCCTCTTAATTGTCGTTTTTCAATAGTTGTTGCTAGAAGAATTTACAGACAAATAGGAAAAAAAATCTTACAAAAAAAAGACATTGGCAGTTACAGAAAGGCTGGAAAAATTTATGTATCAAATTTTGGTAAAATAATTCAAACAATTTTTTCTTTGTCAGATTTAATAATGCTTTTTTTTATAAAACCAAGAAAGCATGAAAAAGAAAATGAATATAACTTAATTAGCGAGGATATAGTTTTAAATGAAAGAATTTGATTATGTAATTATTGGTGGCGGATGTGCAGGTTTATCGCTTGCCTATGAATTAGATATCCATCAAAAACTGGATAGAAAAACACTGGCAATTGTTGAGCCAAGAACAGAATACAAGAGAGACAAAACTTGGTCTTTTTGGAAAGTTGGTTCTCATAATTTTGAAGACTGTGTTAAAAAAAGCTGGAAAGAATTTTCTATAAAAATACCTTCCGATTCTAAAATTGTTAAGTGCGATAATTTTCCCTATCAAAGTATTGATAGTGGACTTTTTTACGATAAAATTAATGAAAGATTAACAGAAAATAAAAATATTAAATTTTTTAAAAATATTAAAGATTTGAATACAAGCAATTCTTTTATCTTTAACAGCGTACCTTTATTACAAAATGCTAAGTCAAATATTTGGCAACATTTTCATGGAATTGAAATTGAAACTAATGAAGAATTTTTTAATGACAGTACTGTAAGTTTAATGGATTTTGATTGTGACCAAAGAAATAACGTTCACTTCTTTTATGTTTTGCCTTTTAGCAAAAATAAAGCAATGATTGAAACTACTTGGTTGTCCAAAGAGAACAAGTCTCTAAAAGACTACGATTCTCAAATAAAAAGTCATATTAATCGTTTGGGTTTAAAAGATTACAAAATAAATTTTAAAGAAGAGGGGGCTATTCCTCTTTTCTATCCTATTAATGAGAAAGAAAAGAATAAAGTAAATATTGGAACAGCGGGTGGCATGACAAGATTAAGTACTGGTTATACGTTTCTCAACATACAGGAACATAGTAAATATATAAGAATGAACATTGAAAATATTCAAAATGCAAAAAAATATGAAATAGGAAAAAAGTATCAATTTCTAGATGAAATCTTTTTAAGAGTTTTAAAAAAACATCCGGAAAAGATGCCGGATATATTCTTTGATATGTTCGGCGCTTCTTACATTACGGCTATTAAATTTTTATCAAATAAAAGTAATATTTTAGAAGATTTATCAATAATTTTAAAAATGCCTAAATGGATATTCATTAAATCTATCTTCAACTAAAAATGATTAAAAAAACTTACGGTAAACATATATTTTATTTCTCTGCCTTAACGATTGTACTATTAATATTCGCAATAATTTTTGGAAGTAATCAAATACTTACAAATGAATTGATAACTCCGATTGTTTGTTTATTTTTGATTTTGTCAGTAGGTATATCTCATGGCGCAATGGATAATTATAAAGCAAACAAACTACTCTTGATTTATAAAATTAACAATAAGTCAATATTTTTCATTATTTATATTCTAATTTCAATTTTTGTAATTCTATTTTGGAATCTCTATAGTTCATTAACTTTGTTATTTTTCTTATTGTTTGCTTCTTATCATTTTGGCAGGGAAGACACTTCTTTCTTGCATGGTGGCAATTCTAATCTTGATCAGTTGCTTTATTTAATTAAAGGTTCAATGATAGTATTTTCACCACTGTTTTTCCACTTTGATGAAACTCTGAAAATTTTTGAAACTTTGCTTTTAAGAAAGGAAATTTTAATTTTCCTAAAAGACGAACATTGGATAATAAATATTTTTCTTTGCTTAAATATTGTGGGTTATTTTTATTTTGTTTATAAAAATAAATTAAAAGACTTTGAAATTTTATTTTTAGATATGTTAAATATCCTTATTTTAAATTATGTTTTTACTCCATTAATTGCTTTTACAATTTATTTTTGTTTTCTTCATTCAATCAGACACATCATATCGATATCCTATGAGTTAAACCCAAGCAACTTTCTAGATGGAGTAAAAGCTTTTATTAAAAAAGCGTTACCTTTAACAATTGTTACGGCGGTTTTGTATTTATTAGCTATAGTTTTTCTCTCGAATTCGTATGGTTTAAATGATGTAATTATAAAAGTAATATTTATTGGTTTGGCGTCGTTAACATTTCCGCATATATTGCTCGAATATTTAATAGAAAAAAATGAAAAATGAACTTAAAATTTTTTTAGCAGCACCAAGAGGATTTTGTGCTGGTGTTGATAGAGCTATAGAGATAGTTAAAAAAACCTTAAAAAAATATGGTTCGCCGGTATATGTAAGACACGAAATAGTTCATAACAAACATGTTGTTGAATCGCTGAAAAAATTAGGAGCTATCTTTGTGGAAGAAATTTCGGAAATCCCAGACCTATCAAGACCCGTTATATTTTCAGCTCATGGCGTTCCTAAAAAAGTTCCCGAAGAAGCAAAACTCAAAAAAATTTTTTATGTTGATGCTACTTGCCCGTTAGTTTCCAAAGTGCATCATGAGACTGAGCAACTATATAAAAGGGGGTTTGATATCATTTTAATAGGACACAAAAATCACCCTGAAGTTATTGGCACCATGGGGCAACTACCTAATGATTCAATTAAGCTTATAGAGACTGTTGATGAAATTAAAAATTTAAAATTCACAAAACCGTTGGCTTATGTAACCCAAACAACTTTGTCGGTTGATGATACAAAGGAAATTATTGATGCCTTAAAGCTAAAATTTCCAGACATAAAAGGCCCAATCAAAGAAGACATCTGTTATGCAACAACGAATAGGCAGGCTGCAGTAAAAAAAATTGCAGCTAATTGTGAGATGTTTTTTGTAATAGGAAGTAAAAATTCTTCAAACTCTGCAAGGCTAGTTGAAGTTGCAAAAAAATCAGGATGCAAAGATTCTGAACTCATTTTTTATGATAAAAAAATTCCTATAGAAAAAATAAAAAACTGTAAAACTATTGGCTTATCGTCTGGTGCTTCTGCTCCAGAAGAATTGGTTCAGAATTTTATTTCGGAAATAAAAAAAAATATGCAAGTTTCTATTGAAGAAGTTGTAACAGCAAATGAAAAAGTGGCTTTTAGATTGCCGAAAGAATTAAATTAGATGGCTATCTATACAAAATTAGATAAAGGAAAGATTACCTCTATCCTATCAAATTATAATCTAGGAAACATGAAAAAATTTGAAGGTATCAGGGAAGGAATAGAGAATACAAACTATTCAATAGAGACTGATAAAGGAAAATACATTTTAACAATTTATGAAAAAAGAGTTAACAAAGATGATCTGCCTTTTTTTTCTGAATTGATGCTAGGCTTGAGTGAAAAAAATTTTATTTGCCCAAAACCGATACCCAATAAAAATAGTAAATACATATCTGGTTTTGAAAATAAAAAATTTATGATCGTGAGTTATTTAGAAGGTAAATCTAAAAAAAATCTGTCTCCATCGGATTGTAAAATAGTTGGCAGAGAATCTGCGAAGCTACACGAAATTACAAAAAATTTTAGTTTTAAAAGAGAAAATAATCTCTCTGTAAAATCTTGGAGAAAAATTTTTGATCAAGTCAAAGATAAATGTGGCAAAATTCACTCTGATCTTCCTAAGTTAATAGAAGGAAATTTGACTGATGTAGAAAAAGATTGGCCAGTTAATCTGCCTAGCGGTATTATTCATGCGGATCTTTTCAATGATAATATTTTTTTTAAAAAAAATAAATTCTCTGGTTTTATTGATTTTTATTTTTCATGTAACGATTTTTATGCTTTTGAAATCGCAATATGTTTTAACGCTTTGTGTTTTGAGGGAGTAAAGGAAAATTTGAGTTTTAATGTAACTAAAGCTAAAAAGTTTATGGAGGGCTACGGTGAAGTTAGAAAAATATCTGATCAAGAGAAAAAGTGTATAAAAGTTTTATCTCAGGGCGCTGCTTTAAGATTTCTACTCACTAGGGTTTTTGATTATATTAACATTGTAGACGATGCGGTGGTAAAAATTAAAGATCCGATTGAATATTTAAGACGACTTGAATTCCATAAGAATGCAAAAAGTTTTGAGGATTATCTTATTTAAAATGAAATATAAAATATATACAGATGGCGCATGTTCTGGAAATCCTGGCCCTGGTGCTTGGGCAGCTATAATTATCTTAAACGATGAGGTAAAAAATGTGTTTTGTGGTAGTGAAAAAAATACAACTAACAATCAAATGGAACTTATGGCCCCGATCAAAGCAATTCAAAAATTTAAAAAAAAATCAGAAATTTCAATTTTTACTGATTCTACTTATGTAAAAGATGGAATTACAATTTGGATTAAAAAATGGGAAAAAAATGGATGGAAAACTGCTTCGAAAAAACCTGTAAAAAATAAAGATTTGTGGAAAAAATTAAAAAATTTATCCTCAAAACATTCTGTAAAGTGGATCTGGGTAAAGGGTCACTCTCAAGATAAATACAATAATTTGGTTGACGAACTTGCTCAAGGAGCTATAAAAAATAAATGATCAAACAAATACCAAGCCAAGAAATAAAAGGTTATATAAAAAATAATCCAAAAAGTGTTTTGCTTGATGTAAGAACCAAAGAAGAATGGGATCAGATTGGCAGTCCTGATGGCGACAAAATTGGACTAAAAACTTATTTTTTATCGTCACAATTTGTAGGAGGAATTATCAATGAAAATTTTTTAGAGGAATTTAAAAATTTTAACATAAATCAAGATTCTCAGGTCTTAGTTATGTGTGCTTCAGGTAATAGATCTCAAAGAGCAGCTGAATTGCTAACTAAAGAGGGTTACAATTGTGCAAACGTTTCAGATGGTTTTACAGGAAACGGAGCAGAAAAGATTGGTTGGAAAAACAATCAATTGCCAGTCAAGTAACTAGATTTCTTTTAAAAAATTTTCTGCAGCTGAAATTTCACAATGACCAGTATCTTTTTCCACGCTTATCTTTTTAATTTTTCCTTCATCCACAAGCATGGTGTATCTGGACGATCTAATTCCTAAGCCCTTTGCTGATTTGTCAGTTTCCAGACCCATAAGCTTTGTAAATTCACAAAAGGGATCACCTAGCATTTTTATTTTATTACCCACATTGTTTTGATCTCCCCAGGCTTTCATAACAAATGGGTCATTTACAGATAAGCAAAAAATGCTTTGTATACCTTTCTTGAGAGTATCCTCATATGATTTTATAAACCCTGGTAAATGTTTTGCCGAACAAACAGAAGTGAAAGCTCCTGGTAATCCAAAAATAATTGTTTTTCCACCAACGGTAAGGAGGTCTCTTATGTCTTTCTTTTGAACTAAATTACTATTGTCCAGAAAAAAAACTTGGGCAGAAGGAAGATCGTCGCCAACTTTAACTTTCATTTATTCTTTCCAAAATATGATTTTTAACAACATCAATATTGTCATCAAGTGTAGCATAGCTTTCTTGCTTGTTTAAAATATTTTTTATGCTTTCGGGAATTTTTGGTTCGACTCCAGTTGCTCCCTTAACCGCCTCGGGAAATTTACAAGGATGAGCTGTACCCAAAACCAACATTTCTTCGCCCGTTGAGTGAACTTCTGCTGATTTAAATGCTGTTGCTGTATGTGGATCAATCAACACCTGATTTTCCTCATAAACTCTCTTCAAAGTTTCTTTGGTTGATCTATCTGAAATAGTTGATGCAGAAAAATCATTTTTTATATGACTTATTTCTTTCTTGTTTAAAGAATAACCTCCTTCATTTTTTAGTTTGTCCATTAATGATTTTACCTTTAAATCATTTTTGCCAACGACGTCATACAGAAGTCTTTCGAAATTACTCGCTACCTGTATATCCATACTTGGAGATATAGATGGTTTTGTTTTTGAAGGTTTATATTCTCCTGAATTTATAACTCTGCTTAAGATATCGTTTTCATTAGTTGCAACTATAAGTTTTTTAATTGGAAGTCCCATTTTTTTTGCAATGTATCCAGCATAGACATCACCAAAATTACCTGTGGGAACAGAAAAACTTATAGGTTTGTTTAAAAATTTCAAACCAATAAAAAAATAATAAACAATCTGAAAAACTATCCTTGCCCAGTTAATAGAGTTAACGCCAGACATGTTTATTTTTTCTCTAAAATTTTTATCTGCAAACATATCTTTGACCAACCTTTGACAATCATCAAAATTTCCTTTCACAGCAATGTTAAAAATATTTTTAGAATCAACTGTGGTCATTAGTCTTCTTTGAACTTTTGAGATTTTATTATCTGGATGCAATACAAAGACATTAATATTGGATTTTCCATTCAAACCTGCAATTGCCGCCGATCCTGTATCGCCAGATGTAGCAACAATGATATTAATTTTTTTATTATCTACTTTAATAAATTTTTCATAAATATTGCCAATTGGCTGCATAGCAATATCCTTAAAGGCCAAAGTTGGGCCATGAAAAAGTTCTACGAGAGAAATTTTTCCTATCTTTTTTAAATTAACAACATCTTTCGTTGAAAAATTTGAATAAGACTTTTTAATTATATTTTCTAATTCTTTCTCTTCTAAATCTTTTCCACAAAACTTGGATAAAATTTCTTTGGTTAAACCTGTGTAATTTAATTTTGCTATATTTTTAAGTTCATTCTCAGAATATTGTTTGATTTTCTTTGGAATAAATAGTCCTCCATCTGGGGCCAATCCTTGTAGAAAAACATCCTTAAAACTAAAGTTTAAACTTTTATTTCTGGTGCTTATATATTCCACTAGCTAGAAGATTTATGTCTTTTTTTAAAATATTTTTTCCAAGACGAATTCATTAAACCTAGAACAGCAAACGAAAGTAAAATAACTAATAGAGCAATCTGACCGCCTGATCTATCTGAGATGCAAACAGCACATAAACTAATTATTTCAGAGTTTAATATATCTAAAGTCATTTCTTAAAAAAAACAAATTGGATTATAGCCTCTTTTATATTCTTTGTCACTTTTGGGTCAACTAACAAAACTAGAGAGTATTTTTCTTTTTGACCACCTTTTAAATTCTGTTCTTCGTAGCAAAAGCAGTTCAGTTTTGTCATAAAATCTTTTAGTTCGTTGGGATAAACTTGAAAAGTTGCCATTCCATTCATGTTTTTATCGCTCAAATTTTTTACTGTGTAATTTATTGTTTTTACCTCACCTGGCACTATAAATATGTTTTCTTCTTCTGTTTCAAACTCAAATGGAAGATCTTTGTGAACACTTGTAATCAATTTTGCTTTAATAAGCTGGTCATTTCTATCATTTTCCTTGGAAAGAAAAATTGAAATAGTAAAGATTACAATTAAAAAAAATGAAAGACCTAAAATTAATTTATTTGATTTTTTTTGTTTAAACAAATTTATCCACTAAAATTGATATAAAAATTGCAAACAAGTAAAGAATTGAAAAGGCAAATATTTGCTTGGCGATAATTTTTTCTGATTTTGAATCTTTCGTTTTTAAAAGTTTAAAACAAATAAAAACATAATACACACTCAACGGAAGAGAAAATGATAAATAAATGAAACCTAAAAATTTTAAATAAAATGGAGCTAAAGCTACAGGAAGCAGAAGTATAGAATAGATTAATATATTTTTTTTTGTAGTTTCGATTCCTGATATAACTGGCAACATGGGAATATTAGCCTTTTTATAATCGTCGGACTTAAACAGACTTAAGGCCCAAAAATGAGACGGTGTCCAAATAAAAATAAGAAGAAATAAAATAACTGGCTCTACTGAAATTCCCCCTGTGGCTATAGACCATCCAATCACTGGGGGTAACGCTCCTGCTGCACCGCCAATTACAATGTTTTGAGGAGTTTTTCTCTTAAGCCATATCGTGTAAACAAAAACATAAAATAAAATGGTTAATGCTAGTAAAGAAGCTGCCATAAGATTTGAAAAGAAATACAAAGCTCCTACTGAAATAAAAGACGATGTTGTCCCAAAAATGAGAGCTTGTTTTTTAGTTAATTTTCCAGTTGGAATTGGTCTCAGACAGGTTCTCGACATCACAGAATCTACATCAGCCTCATACCAACAATTTAAAGCTCCGGCAGCTCCAGATCCAAGAGCAACCGCTGTAATGGACAGGACAGCATATAAATAATCGACATTTTTAAAAGGAGCAATCAGAAAGCCTACTACGCATGTAAAAATAGCCAAAGACATAACTCTCGGCTTCATTAAATCGTACAAAGCTTTTAGATATTCAATATTGTCTAGTTTAAATGATGGATGATTTTTCTTTAAGCGGTCGTGTCTAAAATTAACGTCCATTGTCCATTTGTTCATTATTCTCCTAGAACAAAATAAATAAATCTCGTAAAAACTGTATACTTTCCTTCAGCAACCATCAGTCCTACAAAGCATGCTATTGCCGTCATAGGCCATAGTAAAACATTTACAAGAGTATAGCGTTCCCAAAAAAGATGCATAAAGAAAGCCATGATAAGCCCTGCCTTTAAAAACATAAAAATTAAAATTAAAGTCCATCTCAATAAACCTTGAAATTGATACCAATCAACCATGTAAGAAAAAAAGCTTAGGACAAATAATAGTCCCCAAATCCAAAGATAAATTCCAATCTTATGCGTTGTTGTTTTTTTTTCTTTATTTGTACCTGTATTATCAGTCATAATTTACCTTACCAAAGATAGAAGAAAGCAAAAATAAAAACCCAAACCAAATCTACGAAGTGCCAATAAAGTCCTAATATTTCTATGGCAACATAGTCTGATTTCATTGTGGTAAAATAACCTCTTCTACCAGTGTCAAAATCTCCTCTGAAAACTTTTCTTGCAAAAATAAATAAGAAAATTACTCCTATGGATACGTGGGTTCCATGAAAACCTGTGATCATAAAGAAAAATGAACCAAATTGACCGGCGCCAAAAGGATTTTCCCAAGGTCTAACACCTTCGTGAATAAGTTTAGACCATTCAAACGCCTGCATCCCAACAAAAGTAAGTCCTCCTATAGCGGTTAACAAAATAAACCATCCGCACATTTTCCTATTTTTTTCATATCCATACTTAACTGCTAGCGCCATAGTTCCGCTGCTAGTAATTAAAACAAAAGTCATGATCGCAATTAGCAACAGGGGTACTGGGACACCCATAAAATCAAGTGCAAATACTTCGCTTGGATTTGGCCATTCCACCACTGTCGATGCTCTACCCTTCATGTAAGAAATTAAAAAACAACTAAAAATGAAAGTATCGCTTAATAGAAAAATCCACATCATGGCTTTTCCCCATTGAACACCTTTAAAAGCTGTTTGATCCGAACCAAGATCGTTAGGTATACTTTTCCAACCCTTTGGAAGTTTATCTATAGATGATTGATCCATTTTATCCTTTTTATGTAAATAACATTAAGCCGAACAGCACCAACCAAACGGCTAGTAAAAAATGCCAGTAAATTGCACAAAGTTCTATACTGTGTTTTACGTCTTCTACTTTAGAATTTTTGCTTAAAAATTTTGATGTTGTTCTTCCCCAAAAATACAAACCACCAATCAAGTGTAAACCGTGTAGCGTAGTAAAAAGATAGAAAAATGCATTTGCCACATTAGTTGTTGCATAATAACCAGAACTCATAAGTTGATACCATGCCAATAACTGACCAATTAAGAAAGAATAGGCCAGAAAACCAACAAGGTATAATCCATTTTTTATTTTATCATTCTGGTCTTTGTCTGAAGCTAATTTGGTAAAGTGAAAGACTAAACTACCTAAAATAATAACCCCTGTATTTAACCAAAGAAGCCATGGTTCCGGCATACTTCTCCAGTCGTGAACCAACATTCTGTCGGAATAAGCAACAATAAATAAAGAAAATATAACCGTGCTAACAACCATTATGGTTCTTAATCCTACCTTATATTTGCTTAAACTTAAGGTTTGCCCTTGGTGTTCATTGTCAATTGCAATTTGATCCTTCTCCCAAGGTTTTTCAAATAATGATTTTATAATACCTTTTGATTTGCTCACGTTTTTTCAACTTTCGCTCCCGTTACTTCACTTGGCGGAACGTTTTGAGGAATGTAATCCTCTTTAGCTCCGGGGACACTAAAATCATACGCCCATCGATAAACTTTTGGAGTCTCCTTACCCCAGTTTCCATGCTCTGGTGGCATTTGAGGAGTTTGCCATTCTAATGAGCAAGCTTTCCAAGGATTTTTTTCCGATTTCTTCCCTAAACGGGCACTAACGATAATATTATATAAGAAGAGCAATTGAGCTGCGCCCACTATTAAAGCTGCTATTGTAATAAACTGGTTCAAAAGCAAAGTTGAAGTTTCAATATACGGGCTTTCATAAATTTCAAAATATCTTCTTGGAACGCCTACAAAGCCTTGGTAATGCATTGGAAAGTAAATTGCGTAAGATCCAACAAAGGTTATCCAAAAGTGAATTTTTCCTAGCGTCTCATTTAACATTCTACCTGTGATTAAAGGATACCAGTGATATATAGCTCCAAAAACTACTAATATCGGAGCAATACCCATCACCATATGAAAGTGTGCTACAACAAAATAAGTGTCAGACAAAGGAACATCCACAGTTACGTTTCCTAAAAACAATCCGGTTAAACCTCCGTTTAGGAATGTCACTATAAATGCTAGAGAAAACAACATTGGTAGTGATAGTTGAATATTCCCTCTCCAGAGAGTTATGATCCAGTTATAAACTTTAATCGCTGTAGGAACGGCTATAATCAAAGTCGTAGTTGCAAAAAAGAAACCAAACCAAGGATTCATTCCGCTAACATACATGTGGTGAGCCCATACAAAGAAACTTAAAGCTCCAATTCCTACTATTGCCCAAACCATCATTCTATAACCAAAAATATTTTTTCTAGCATGTACAGAAAGTAAATCAGATACAATTCCAAACGCAGGAAGAGCAACTATATAAACTTCTGGATGTCCAAAAAACCAAAATAGGTGTTGAAATAATATAGGACTTCCGCCATCGTAAGATAATTTTTCTCCTAGGGAAACCATGGCTGGCATGAAGAAACTTGTTCCTAACATGCTGTCAAGCGTCATCATCAAACAACCAACCAAAAGTGCGGGGAATGCTAGTAGTGCAAGAACTGTAGCTGTAAATATTCCCCAAATCGTAAGGGGCATTCTCATTAAAGTCATTCCTCTAGCTCTAAGCTGTAAAACAGTAATTATGTAATTAAGTCCGCCCATAGTGAAACCCGCAACAAATAAAATAAGTGATACCAACATCAGTATAATTCCCCAATCACTTCCTGGTGTGCCTGCGGTTATGGCTTGAGGTGGATACAAGGTCCAACCAGCACCGGTTGGTCCACCTGGAACAAAAAAACTAGCAAGTAAAACTAAAACAGCAACAACAAAAGCCCAGTAGCTGAGCATGTTGACATACGGAAATGCCATATCTCTCGATCCACACATTAAAGGTATTAAAAGATTTCCAAATCCTCCTAGGAATAAAGCTGTAAGAAGATAAATTACCATTATCATTCCATGCATAGTAACAAATTGATAATAGGCAGCTGGTTCAAGCCAACCTAAACCCGGAAAGGCAAGTTGAATTCGCATCAACCAAGACAGTACTAAACCTAGAAGCCCAGTTCCTATTGCTGTTAAAGCATATTGTACCCCAATATATTTTGCATCTTGAGAAAAAACATAAGTCGTCCACCAACTATGTGAGTGATAAAGCTCCTGATCTGCTACCTCCGCCTCAGGAACAGAATCAATATCTGACGCACCAACGGTTGATGCATCAGTAGTATAATCTGATTTGGCTTCTAATTTATGTTCGTATTCATCTGACATTTTTTGTATCCTTTATATATAATTCATTTAGTACTTTTTGCTAGTTGTAAATTCTTAACATTTTTATTTTGCGCCAACATTTTTTCAAAAGTTATTTGCTTTGCTTCCCATTTTTTATAGTCCTGTTCTTTATCCACTATTACTCGACCGCGCATAGCATAATGTCCTGAGCCGCAGTATTCAGCACAAAGAACTTCGAAGTCCCCTGTCTTGGTTGGAGTTATCCAATAATAAGTGATTATTCCAGGAACCATATCCATCTTCCCTCTAAATTGTGGAACATAGAAATTGTGTAGAACATCAATCGTTCTTAGCTCAAACTTAACTGGTCGATCTATTAAAAGATGAAGTTCATCTCCATCAACCAAACGATCGTCTCTTCCGTTAGGATCTTCTAAAATTAAACCAAAAGGATTTTCATCACTAATATATTTAATATCTGTCTTGCCTAAAATTCCATCGTCACCGGGTAGTCTATATTTCCATCCCCATTGATATGCAAAAACTTCCATCTTGTAAGCATTGTCTGGCACTGTAACGTAGTTATTCCAAACCACTAAACCTGGCGCTAACAATGCAGCCACACCTAAAGTAGTTATCCAGGTTAATCTGAATTCTAATTTTTTATCTTCTGGTTTGTATTCTGCTCTTTTATCTTTTTTGTAAGCGAACTTCCAAACACAGTATGAAATAAATAAACATATAACTACAAAAACAAAACCTGTCATCCAAAAAGTTAGGATGATGGTATCATCCATTCCACCCCAATTAGAGGCAACTTCAGGCCACCACCAAGGCGACCAAAAGTGAAATACCACTGATCCAACTGTTATTAATAAAAAAACTATCGCTACTGCTACTGGCATATAATCCTAAGCATTCGTTATAATAAAAATTGCAAATAAAATAATTCCAACAACCAAAATATGATTTCCTAAATCAATCCAACCTAGTTTCTTATTTTTTGAATCCACTAAATCCTTCCATCTAAATGGAACGGCTTTTCTTTTAACAGCAATTTCAGCTTCGTTTTCATTTTTTTCCAATCTTAAAGAGACTGAAAAGAAAACAAAATAAATGAACAGAATCAAAAAAATGACCAATCCAAGAAGTAATGCATAAGAGCTACTCATAGTCTCAAGTTACTATATTAGAGAGCTTAATGCATGTTTAATAGGTTTTTGCGACACTTTTACATGGGCAAATTATGCTTAGATTTAAAGGGTAAATTACTTAAAGTTTAAATTGTAACTTAAAATTGTAGTTGCAGCAATCGCTGCTGTCTCGGCACGCAAAAGATTCTTGGCTAGAGAGATAGAGATAGTTTTTTTATGATTAACTATTAATTGTCTTTCGTTTTCTGAAAAATCTCCTTCTGGTCCAATTAAAATACAAATAGGATCTTTTCTTGATAAAATATTTTTTAGATTACTAGAATCACAATTAATATCACAAAAAATAAGTTTTCCATTCTCTGGAAAGTTTTTTAAAAAACTTTCTAAATTTTGAATTTTTAAAATTTCAGGGACTGAAATTCTATTGGATTGTTCACTTGCTTCGGTAACAATTTTTTCTGCTCTTTCGATATTAATTTCTCTAACCACACTTCTTTCACACAAAAGTGGAATAAATTTTTGAACTCCAAGTTCTGTGGTTTTTTGAATCATCATATCTTGTGGAATTTTTTTTATAGGAGAGAAAGCTAACCATAGATTATTATGTTCTTCTTGAGGTTTAGATAATTTTTCAACCTTAAATTCTGTTAAATCCTTGCCCTGAACAAGAATACTGACATCCCACTCACCGTTTGAAGAGTTAAAGAGAGATATTTTGTCACCTGGTTTTAATCTCATTACATTTTTAATATAGTGAGATTGGCTTTCCGAAAGTTTAGAAATAAGACCACTTTTTAATTCTTTAGGATAAAAAAGTCTTGCTTTTGAAGTCATGAAGAATTTATATAAGTTAAAATGGCAAAATCAATTATTATTAATAAGCACGGTGGCCCAGAAGTTTTGGAATTGGTAGATGCTAAAGTCAGATCTCCGGGTCCAAAACATATTAGAATTAAAAATTTAGCTATTGGTTTAAATTTTATTGACACTTATCACAGAACCGGTCTTTACCCTATCAAATTACCTTGTGGCTTAGGAATGGAGGGAGCAGGAGTTGTCGAAGAGGTTGGTTCTGAAGTAAAAATTTTTAGTAAAGGAGACAATGTAGCTTATGCATCTCCACCTTTGGGTTCATATTCTGACGAAAGAGTTATACCAGAAAGAATTGCTGTTAAAATACCAAACGGAATAACTCATAAAATTGCTGCAAGCATTATGACAAAGGGTTTAACGGTACATTATCTTTTGTTTAAAACTTATAAGGTTAGTGCTGGCGAAACAATTCTTTTTCATGCAGCCGCTGGTGGTGTTGGTCAAATTTTTTGTCAGTGGGCAAAAAGCATTGGTTGTAAAGTAATTGGCACTGTTGGATCAGATAGTAAAATTGATGTTGCAAAAAAAAATGGATGTGACTTTGTTATTAACTACAACAAAGAGAGTTTTGATAAAAAGGTTCTTGAAATAACCGAAAATAAAGGGATTGGTGTTGTTTACGATGGTGTGGGAAAAGAAACTTTTGAAAAATCTATTAACTGCTTGAAACCAAGAGGTATGATGGTTTCTTTTGGAAATTCATCCGGCATGTTAAATCCAATAGACGTCAAAAAACACATAGCCCCAAAAAGTCTTTTTTTTACAAGACCGGCACTAACAAATTATGTCTCTCAAAGAAATGAATTTGAAGAATCAGCTGCCTCACTATTTAAAGCAATAAAATTTGGCAAAGTGAAAATAAAAATTTTTAAGGAATATGCTTTATCAGACGCTAGAAAAGCCCACGAAGATTTAGAGGCAAGAAAAATCATAGGTCCAGCTTTATTAGTTCCTAATGAATAATACAAAAATAATAAGTCCCTGTATTAGCATTTGTAAAAGCGACCCTGCTACAAATTTTTGCTATGGTTGTGCTAGAACGGACGAAGAAAAAAAAATCTGGAAAAACCCAAACACAACAAATGAGTGGAAAAAAGAAAATTTGAATATTTTGATGGGCAGAATGAATGAAGCTCAACTTAAAACTTTTGGGCAGTCATATGAAGAGAAGCTTGAGTTTGGAAAGTTGGTTTATTCTAAAAAAACCTAAAGAAAAAACCATAAAACTAAACCTACAATTGCCAATATAATTATTAATATTCTTACGCCAAAAAGATAATTTGTTAGACTTTTTGAATCTTCTATATTTTTTTTCTTCCCCGCGCCCAATCTAATGACAAGATAAAATGTCAGTAATAAAATTAATATAACTATAAGTATAATTGGCTTGCTAAACATAATTAGAAGGATCTTGCGTAGCTATTGTATTCTTTTGTGCTGCTCCTCCTGGATCTGCTTTTGAAGTCATAATAATAGGCAGAAATAAGCCTAGAGCGTATAAAAGAATTATAACAATTGAGGCAATTATAAAAGCTCTAATAGCATTAATTTTCATAAAGATTATTCCTCATCTATCTTCATGTCAGATAAGTGAAGAGATAGTGCTTTGGTTGAAACGATTATCTCCCACAGAAAAAATAATATGGAAAAAATCATAAGAAGACAACACATTCCAAAAAGTAATCTTGCTACAAAGACTTCTCCTAGATAGAGAGCAAATATTGTGGTCATATTAAATAGAAAACCAGTACCGGCTAATCCAATAGCATATTTTAAATTCACGCTTCTCTTGCTCAAATTTTTAAGCTGTTTTTTCCATTCAGGCGGTATGTGTTTTTCAAAAACATATTCGTCGTGCAACTTTCTCACTAATGAGCTGAGAGTATGAAACCTATTACTATAAACACCCATTATAAGAGCTATGGCTGGAAACATTAGTGCTGCTACCGTGTAGTCTATATTCATATCGAATCAAATTGATTATGTATTTAGTGTTTGGTATTTACAAGAACTAATAATGTCATCACATATAAAAAACTTCATTAATGTAACAAGATTAAATAAACCTGTTGGTTTTCTTTTATTATTCTGGCCATGTGCTTGGGGTTTGTCGCTAGCATATTATTTCAAAAAAGATTTAAGCAACTTCGTTTACTACTTGTTTCTCTTTTTTTGTGGTTCAATTTTGATGAGAAGTGCCGGTTGTATAGTAAATGACATCGTTGATGAGAAAATAGATAAAAAAGTTTATAGAACAAAAACAAGACCAATAGCTTCTGGAGATTTAAACAAAAGTTTGGGATTGATTTATGTTTTAATTTTATGTTTCTTTGCCTTCATTGTTCTTATTCAATTTAATTTGCTAACAATATATTTGGGAATGTTTTCGATGATATTCGCTTTTACCTACCCATTCATGAAACGATTTACATATTGGCCTCAATTGTTTTTGGGATTTACCTTTAATTGGGGAATTATTATGGCTTGGACTTCTGTTGAAAACAACATCTCTTATTTGCCAATAGTTTTGTATGTTGGAGCCATATTTTGGACACTCGGCTATGACACGATTTATGGAACGCAAGATGCATCGGATGATGAGATAATAGGTGTTAAATCTACCGCAATTAGATTTAAAAAAAATCTTCATATTTTCGTAAGCAGTTGCTATATCGTTAGTTCAGTATTAATACTTTTTGTAGTTATGAAATTAGAGGTAAGTTATTTTTTAATTCTTTTGTTAATTTTTATGTCTAGCTTGTTTTATCAAATTAAAATTTTTGATCCAAAAAAACCGTCTGCCTGTTTAAGAGCCTTTAAGTTAAATAATATTTCTGGATTAATTTTGTTTTTGACAATTTTTTTAATTACGGCCAAAAATCAATGGAATTAAAAACAATTACATTTTACTTAAAGCGGCTTTACAAAGAATATGTAAAAGAACATTTGTGGCGTGTATTTTTCGCTTTATTACTTTCAGTTGTTGTGGCAGGAACAACTTCCGCAATTGCTTGGTTATTAGATCCGGCTGTTAAAAAAATTTTTATAGATAAGGATAAAACGTATGCCGCTGTCATTCCTATCCTTATAATTATTGTTTTTGCTGGAAAAGGAGCTTCTTTATATTTTGCAAGATATTTTGTCATAGTTTTGGGATTTAGAGTATTAGAAAAAATGCAAAGCCAAATGGCTGAAAATATTTTGATGTCGGATACCCAAACTTTAGAATCAAAACACTCTGGTAAATATATTTCTAGTTTTCTATATGATGTTGGGCAAATACAAAGTTTAATTAGTACTGGTTTTTTAAGCTTAATGAAAGATAGCTTAACACTAATTACACTGCTCGGTGTAATGTTTTATCAAAACTGGAAGCTTACACTATTTGCAATGCTAATGATGCCTCTAGCTGCAGTTTTTGCAAAATCTCTAGGAAAAAGAATGGGAAAAGCTACGACAGAAAGTGCCATTCAAAATGCAAATTTTACAATGTATTTAATGGAACTTCTTAAAGGCTCTAAGATTATAAAAATATATCAAAAGGAAGAAATAGAGAAAGAAAAATCTAGAGCGGCTATAAACAATTTAACAGACATTAGAATTAAAATTGGAGAAATTTTAATTAGAGCAACCCCCATAATGGAGACCTTAACCGGTATCATGATTGCTGGGTTTATTTACTACTCAGGATCTCTTATAGCAGCCGGTGAGATAGGAATAAATAATTTTTTTTCTTTTTTAGCAGCAATGATGCTTTCCTACCAACCAGTTAGATCTTTGGCCACGCTGAATATGTCGGTTTATCAAGGTACAGCTGCTGCAGAAAGAATTTTTAAAATATTAGATGAAAAAATACAAATAAGAGATCAAAAAAAACTTCCAGATCTTAAAATTGAAAATGCCAATATACAATTTAAAAATGTGAGCTTTCAATATAGAACTGGAAAAGAAAGTGCTGTTAAGAACATCAATTTAAATATTCAGGGTGGAAAAATTACAGCCTTAGTTGGTCACAGTGGTGCAGGAAAAAGTACAATTATGAATTTAATACCGAGATTTTACCAACAACAAAAAGGAGGAATACTAATTGATGGTCAAAATATACAAGAAATTTCATTATATTCTTTAAGAAGTAAAATTTCACTTGTAAGCCAAGATATTATACTTTTCGATGATAGCGTTGAAAACAATCTTAAATATGCAAAATTAGATGCATCACAAGAAGAAATAAGAAACGCATGTGAATTGGCTGCTGCCAATGAATTTATTGATGCACTTCCACAAAAATATAAAACAGTTATTGGAGAAAACGGCGTTATACTCTCAGGCGGACAAAAACAAAGAATTTCTATAGCGAGAGCCATACTTAAAAATGCCCCTATAATTTTGCTAGACGAAGCAACATCATCTTTGGATGCAGATTCTGAAGAAAAAGTACAAAATGCTATTTTTAATTTAACAAAGAATAAAACTACTCTTGTAATCGCACATAGACTGTCAACTATTAATAAGGCGGACACTATAATGGTTATGAAGAACGGGAGTATTCTTGAATCTGGCAGACACAATGAACTTCTAGAGAAATCTGAGGATTATAAAAATCTATATAGTAAACAAGTAATTTAAAAAAAACTATGTTAAAAGTTTTATACAACTTTTTTATTAAAATTTTTTATATTCCTTACTGTTTTATAATTTTTATTCGAAAATTTTATAAAAAGGAGCATAAAATAAAATTTAAAGAAAAAATTTTTTTAAGTAATATTGAAAGACCTAAAGGATTTTTATTTTGGTTTCATGCGGCAAGCATAGGAGAATTAAATAGTATTTTGCCAATAGTTGATTTTTTCTTAAAAAAAAACACTGGTTATAATTTTCTAATAACTACTGTAACTTTAAGTTCATTTTCTCAATTCCAAAAAAAATATAAAAATAATAACAGAGTTTTTCACCAATTTTTACCATACGACTCGAACCTTTTAATTAATAATTTCTTTAAAAATTGGAAGCCAGATCTTATATCTTTTGTAGACTCTGAAATCTGGCCCAATTTTTTTTTAAAAATTAAAAAAGAAAAATTGCCCCTCTTGCTTCTTAACGGAAGAATAACAAAAAAGACCTTTAAAAGATGGAAAATATTAAAAGATTTTGCATCAGAATTGTTTAGTTCTATTTCGCTCTCAATTGCATCCAATAAAGAAACCGTAAAACATTTAAGTTATTTTAATGTTAAAAATGTAAAATTTTTTGGAAATATAAAATTCTGTTCTCCGTTAAATACCGAAAAAGATTCTCACCAAGATAATTTGCTGAATGTTGGTATCAAAAAAAAGATATGGTGTGCTATAAGCACACATGAAGGGGAAGAAATATTTTGTGGGAAAGTTCATCAAATAATTAAAAAAAGACATGAAGATATAATGACCATAATCATACCAAGACATGTTGAAAGAACACAAAAAATCTTCTTTCATCTAAAAAAAATGGGACTGAAAGTTCAAATAAAGAATGAAAATGAAAATATAGACAATAATTCTGATATCGTTTTAGTTAATTATTACGGATCTGTTTTAAAATATCTAAAAAAATTTAAACAAGTATTTATTGGAAAATCACTTTTAGAAAAATTTAAAAAAGATGGTGGACAGAATCCAATAGATGCTGCAAAAATAGGGTGCAACATTTTTCACGGACCTTTCGTATCAAATTTTAGAGAAATTTATGATTATCTAGATGATCAAAAATTTTCTCAAAAGATTTGTGAAACTGATGAACTAGCTGAAAACTTAATAAAGAATTTCTCTATCAAACAAGAGGTTAAAAATGAAAAACAGGATAAATTAATAGAATACAGCAATTTAATTTTTAAAAATGTTATCAAAGAATATGAAAGTTTTATCAAATGAAAATAAATAAACCAAAGTTTTGGGATAAAAATTATCTAAATTTATATTCACTAATTTTGTTACCGCTTTCATATATTTATAGAATAACTCTTAAAATAAAAAATTACTTTACAAATAAAAAAATTTTTTCTGCACCTATAGTCTGTGTGGGAAATATTTATATAGGAGGCACTGGAAAAACTCCTTTGGCTATTATGTTGTATGAATTAATGAAAAACTTAGCCCGGCCAGTTGTGGTAAAAAAAAATTACAAAAATCAAACTGATGAGTTAGAGCTAATTAAAAAATACACTAAAATAATAACATGTGAAGAAAGAGAATCTGGAATAAATAAAGCAATAGAAAAAAAATTTAATTTGATTATCTTAGATGATGGGTTTCAGGATAATAGCGTTGAAAAAGATTTAAATATAGTGTGTTTCAACTTGAATCAAAAAATTGGAAACGGCCAAGTATTACCTTCTGGGCCTTTAAGGAGCAGTTTGTCTTATCTAAAAAATTGTAACATAGTTATGCTAAATGGTAAAAAAGATAATGACTTTGAAGAAAGATTAAAAAAATATAACAGAAATATAAAATTTTTTTATTTTAATTATCATTTGAAAAATTTTGATGAGTTCAAAAATAAAAAATTAATCTCTTTTGCGGGAATAGGGAATCCTTCAAATTTTTTCGATTTACTGAAGGCTAATAGATTAAATGTAGTTCAGGAAATTGAATTTCCAGATCATTATAATTATTCTGAGAAAGAATTAGAAAAACTTATTGAATTAGAAAAAAAATATAATGCAAAACTCATTACAACTGAAAAGGATTACTTAAGAATTAAATCATTACATAGAAGGAGATTTGGTTTTGTTCCTATTAAAGTCAAGATTGATAAAGAAGATGAACTTATTGAGATAATAAAAAAAATTTTAAAATGAAAATATTTAAATATTTAATAGAGGCTTTGTTTATATACACTTTGTTTTTTTTATTCAAAATAGTTGGATTAAATTTTTCAAGAAAAATATCTTCTTTTTTAATAACAAAAATTGGTTTTCTTTTTAGAAAAAAAAAAATAATTAAAAAGAATATATTAAATGTATTCAAAAACTATTCGGATTCAGAAATAGACGAGTTAATTAAAAGCATGTGGATAAACTATAGCTATATATTCGCTGAGTATATTTACTTGAACAAGTTTCGTCTAAATAAATTTAAAAAAGAATACATTAAAGTACATGGGGCAGAAATACTGAACAAAATAAGTAAAGGCAATAAGCCTGCAATATTTATTTCTGGTCACTTTGGAAACTTTGAACTTATGGCCATGGAATTAGAAAAAAGAAATATAAATTTATCTGCTATATACAGGCCTTTAAATAATATATTTTTAAATCCTTTAATGGTTTATTTAAGAAAAAAATATATTTGTAAAAACCAAATAAAAAAAGGTTTGTCTGGAACAAGAGAATCTATAAAATTTCTTAAAAAAAATACTAGTATAGCTTTGATGGTTGACCAAAGAGTGGGTGAGTCCGATAGGTCTCCTTTTTTTGGAATACCAGCTCATACAACATCTATACCTGCGCAGTTGGCAGTGAAATTTGATTTGGAAATATTCCCAGTGTATTTGGAAAGAAAAAATGATAGTTCATTTTATATGGAAATTCAGGAGCCCATAAAGATTGATAGAACAGAAAATATAGAAGAAGATAAAAAAAAAATAACAATCAAAATTAATCAGACAATTGAAAAAATGGTGTTAAGAAACCCGGGTCAGTGGATTTGGACTCATAGCAGATGGAAATAATTATTTTTGTTTTCTAATTTCTTCGAACCTTTTTTTGGCTTCTTTAGGCGAATAATAAGCTTCTTGCAATTCAACATTCCAATAAACTAATTTATCTAAAGATATTTTTTTTCCTGAAACAGCACAAACAACATAATCCCCTTTCTCAATAATATCGAAACTATTGGGATGAAATTTAAGTTTTGCTTTATTTCCGTTCATGCTAATTTAATCATCGAGGTTTCTACAATATATGAATTTAGCTGTTATAGGAAGCGGTGGTCGTGAACACGCAATTTGTCATAAACTGAGCCTTTCAAAAAAAATAGAAAAATTAATCTGTATACCCGGGAATGCTGGTACCAAAGAAATAGCAGAAAATATAAAGATAGATATTGGCAATTTTGAAGAAATCTACAGCATAATTAAAAAAAAAAATATAGACATCGTTATTGTTGGCCCTGAACAACCATTAACTGATGGAATCGCAGATTACTTGAAAGAAAGATCGGTAAGAGTACTTGGCCCAGGAAAGTTTGCTTCTCAACTTGAGGGTTCGAAAGCCTTCATGAAAAATTTATGTAAGGCAAACAATATTCCTACTGCAAATTATGGTATCTTCGATAACTTAGAGGATGCCAAAGATTTCATAAAAAAAAGTACCATTCCTATAGTGGTTAAAGCTGATGGTTTGGCAGCAGGGAAAGGTGTTACTGTATGCGAATCAATTGATGAAGCACTGAAACAAACAAAAGAAATTTTAGAAGGAAAATTCAAATCCTCAAAAAAAGTGGTTTTGGAAGAATTTCTTGAGGGAGAAGAATTAAGCTATTTTGTATTAGTAGACAAAAACTCTTATCATTTTTTTGGCTCTGCTCAAGATCATAAAAGAGTCGGCGAAGGAGATACAGGTCCAAATACTGGTGGAATGGGTGCTTATTCACCCGCAAGATTACTAACAAATGATCTAGAAAAAAAGATTAAAAAAAAAATTATAGAGCCGACATTAAAAGCGATGAAAAATTTGGGTTATCCTTATGAAGGTTTTTTGTATGCAGGATTGATGATAAATAATAAAGAACCTTACTTAATTGAGTACAATATAAGAATGGGAGATCCAGAGTGCCAGGTTTTAATGATGAAGCTAAAAACAGATCTTCTTCAAATTGTAGATTGTGCAACAAAAAATAATTTAAAAAACCTAAAAATAAAATGGGATAAAAAGAAATGCATAACAATTGTTTTGTGTGCGAATGGGTACCCTGGTAAATATATCAAGGATAAAGAAATTAAAAATCTATCTACAATAATTTCTGATGAAAATAATCAAATCTTTCATGCGGGAACCTATGAGAAAGATAATAAGATCTTATCAATAGGTGGTAGGGTTCTTAATATTACTTGTTCCGCTGAAAGTTTGAATAAAGCTAGAACACAATCTTTAAACAATTTAAAAAAAATAAATTGGACCGATGGTTTTTTTAGAAAAGATATAGGCTGGAGAGCAATAAAAAAATAATGCGTATAATTAGCGGTAAGTATAGAAATAAAAAAATTGATTTTCTAAAAAATTTAAAAACAAGGCCACTAAAAGATAGTGTTAGAGAAAATATTTTTAACATTTTAAAACACTCAAAAAATATTAAAGTAAAAATTGAAGATTCTAATATTATGGATTTATATGCTGGAACTGGCGCATTCGGTCTCGAATGTTTGTCAAGAGAAGCTTCAAAAGTTTTTTTTGTTGAAAAAGATAAAGAAGCAATAATTAATTTAAAAAAAAATATTAAAAATCTTAAACTTGAAAATAAATCAATAATTTTTGATGAAGATATATTTAAATTTTCAAAAAATTTAAAATTTGAAAAAAAATTTGATATAATTTTTTTAGATCCTCCATATAAAGATGAAGGGTATATTGATGTAATTAAAATTTTAAAAGATAAAAATCTTTTAAATAAAAATCACATCATAATAACCCACAGGGAAAAAAGATCTAATTTAAAATTAAATAAATATATTAATATTATCGAAAGTAGAATATACGGTAGATCAGAAATTTTCTTTGGAAGTTTTTTTTGAATTTAGAAATTTTTTTGTTAAAATTTTAACCTTTTCTACAGCTGGTTGATCGAATGGATTTACCTTCATTATTTTTCCAAGCGCTATAGTCTCAAAAATAAATAATAAAAGCAATTCACGTAATGTGTTTTCGTCAAATTTTTTTACTTTTATTTCTCTAAACGGAATTTTTTTCTTTTTTAAGACTTCAAGAAATGCATTTTTCTGTGAAAGAATGACATCCTGATAACTTTTTCCTTTTAAATATTCCATTTCTTTTCCAAAAAAATCACAATTTAATTTTAGTTTTTTATAGTTTTTGGAACTAAATACATAAAAAATTTTATCTCTAGGACCATCTAAATATAATTGTAATAAGCTGTGGTGATCCTTTGGAGAATTTGAAACTACTGGGATAAACCCTTTATTATTTTTCCCCAAGCTTTCTGCCAAGAGTTGTTGGCACCAAAATAGAAAGTCGTTTAGCTCTGGAATATAATTGAAAAAAATTAGAACCTTTATTTTTTTTTTATTAATGTTTGATAAATTTTTTATGGAATTTGACAATATCTTTCTATTTTCTAAAAATTCTGGTAATTTTTTTTTAAATTTTTTTAGGTTTAAGCCCATTAAATATGCTGGCACCATTCCTGCCTCAGAAAATATAGAGTACCTTCCCCCAATGTTATGATTGTGTTTAAAAAAAACAAAATTTTTTTTTCTTGCAAACTTAGATAAAATATTATTTTTGTTTTCTGATATAACGATAACATTAGATTTTTTTAAAAAAGATTTAAAATAACTTGAATTTATAATTGTTTCACTGGTATTGCCAGATTTTGAAATTAGTAAAAAAAGGGTTTTTGAGAGATTTTCTTCTTTATGAATTTTTTTTAAAAAACCTTGGTCTAAATTATCAATAAAAATAAATTTTTTTTTAATTTTGTGTTTTAAAAATGAATAAATAGCTTTTGATCCAAGTATTGAACCTCCCATACCAATTATAATTACTGTTTGAAATTTTTTGAACTTTTTGATCTTTTGAAAATGAAAGTTATTTATACTTTCTGGCAGAAATGATTTGAATAAATGATTTTCGTTTTTTATAATCTCATTCTTTATATTAACTCCAGAAATCATGTTATTTTTTATTTTTTAATTCCTTTAGTATCAGATCCTCTAATTTGGAATTAACTTTTGAACTCTCACTAGATTGCGTAGAGGTCCCTAGAGCAGATTGAATTTTATTTCCCTTTTTCGTCTCCTTGCTATTTGGTAATGGAAGTGTTTCATATTCTGGAGGCAAAATTAATGGATCTTTTTTCTTTACAAGAAACTCGTCTGTTGTTTTTTTCTTTGCTCCAGTCATCGTATCTTGAAAAGCTTTGCAGTTATTTACGGAAACAAGAATTAATAACAAAAAAATTATTTTTAAATATTTCATATTTTTTTCCTAAATAAAAATTCTTTAATAACCATACCCAAGATTCCTAAAGAGATAAAAACATCAGCAAAATTAAACGTAAACCAATGAAAATCTTCTATGTGAAAGTCAATAAAATCGGGAACAGCAAAATATGTAAGTCTATCATATACATTGCCAATTGCTCCGCCTATTATAAAAGATATTATTATTTTTCCGTAATTATCTGAAGTTACCATTAAATAAATTAAATATACTATTATTAGCAAAATTAAGGCAGAAACTATATGATAAAATAAATTTGCATTTGAGCTTAATAAACCAAAAGCAATGCCCCTGTTCCAATTTAATGTTAAATTTAAAAAATCGTACAAAAATATATCATTTCCTTTTAATTGAATTGTATTAATTATGTATATTTTTGAAAATCTATCTATCCCAAAAATAAATAATATCGAAACTAAACTATAAATATCAATTTTTTGTATTTTTATTTTATTTTTAAACATCTTGAACACTTATTGCTTTTAACTTCCTTCACAATTTTCCAACACCTAGAGCATTTTATACCTTTTGCTTTTTTTACAATCACGGATGTATCTTTTTCTTTAGAAATATTTTGATTAACGTTAGAAGTAATAAATAATTCTTTTGTATCAACTTCTTTTAAAAGATCAAACTCAGGTTTTGATAAAGTAATTTCAACATCGGCCTCAAGGCTTGATCCTATTATTTTGTTTGACCTTTTTTCTTCTATTGCAAGATTAACTTTTTGTCTGATAACCAACAATTTTTTCCACTTTGTAAATAAGACTTCGTTTTTCCATTGGTGCGGAATTTCTGTAAAGTTTTCTTCGTGAATACTTATTTTTTTATCTTTTTTAACCAACTCATTAATTTCTTCAGTAGTAAATGAAAGAACGGGAGCGTACCACTTTATCAAACATTCTAAAATTATATTTAACAAATAAACACAAGATTTTCTTTTTTCTGAGTTTATATCATCACAATACAAAACATCTTTTCTTATATCAAAATAAAATGAAGATAAGTCCAGAGCACAAAAATTTAAAAGATCTTTTTGAAGTTTGTGAAAATTGTAGGTTTTTAAATTCTTTTTAATTTCCTCGTTTAAAAGAAATAGCTTATGTAAAATTAACTTTTCAAGCTCAGGAAGGTCCTGATACTTAACTTTTTTAAAGTCTACTGGTTTAAAATCATCTTTCAAATTGCCCAATATAAACCTAAAAGTATTCCTTATTTTTCTGTAGGACTCTGCGTGCTGTTCCAGTATAGAATGGTCTATTCTCAAGTCCTCAGCATAATCTGAAGAAGCAACCCATAATCTTAAAATATCCGCGCCATATTTTTTCAAAATGTCTTCTGGTGAAATAATGTTGCCCGAGGATTTTGACATTTTCATTCCCTTTCCATCGACAACAAAACCGTGAGATAAAATGCTATCGAAAGGAGCTCGGCCTCTAGTTCCGCATGATTCTAGAAGAGACGAATGAAACCAACCTCGATGTTGATCAGAACCTTCGAGATACATAGACGCAGGCCATTTCAAATCTTTTCTCTTCTCTAAAACGAAAGAGTGTGTTGAACCACTATCAAACCAAACTTCAACTATATCGTTTGATTTTATGTAGTCTTCTTTTTTATATTTTGTCCCTAAAAATTTTTGAGGGTCATCATAAAACCAACAATCGGATCCTTCTTTTTCATAAATCTTAGCTATATTTTCCACAACTTCAGAATCTCTCAAGGGTTCATTTGTCTTTTTGTTTACAAAAATTGGTAATGGAACTCCCCATGATCTTTGTCTCGAAATACACCAATCAGGACGAGTTTCGATCATGGACCTTATTCTTGCTTTTCCTTTTTCCGGATAGAATGCGGTCTGATCAATGGAATCTAATGCTTTTTTTCTAAGTTTATGACTTTCCATTGAAATAAACCATTGTGGCGTTGCTCTATGCACAAGGGGAGCCTTGGATCTCCAAGAATGGGGGTAGCTATGAATTAAAGTGCCGCTTCCTAAGAGATTTTTTTGTTCTTGTAAATTTTTTATAATAATTTCATCTGCTTTAAAAACATGTGTTCCTTCAAAAACAGGTATGTTTTTTGTGTATCTACCATCATTATTAACTGTCTCAACAGCTTTCATTCCATGTTTTAAACATAAATTAAAATCATCTGGACCATGACTAGGGGCACAATGAACAATCCCAGTGCCTTGTTCTAAAGTAACAAAATCTGCCTCAAACATTGGGACGTCGAAGTTATATCCTAATTTTTTAAAAGGATGGGAACACAAAGTATTTTTGAATGCATCACCTTTAAAAGATTTTAAAATTTTGAATTTACCCAGTGAACAATCTTCTGCTAAAGAATTGACTAATTTTTCAGCAACAATGATCTTTTTGTTATCAAGCGCCAAAACAGAATAGTTGATATCTTTGTTGTAAGCCAAAGCCTTATTTGCTGGAATTGTCCAGGGTGTAGTTGTCCAAATAATAATTGAAGCATCTTTTAAAAAATCTTTATCTGATTTTTTTATTTGAAACGCTGCGTATATGGTGTTTGATTTATGATCTTTGTATTCCACTTCAGCATCTGCCAACGCTGTTTTTTCTACCGTTGACCACAATACAGGTTTGAATCCTCGATAAAGACTGCCTTCTAAAAGAAATTTTCCCAACTCTCTTACAATTTGAGCCTCTGCATCAAAGCTCATGGTAGAATAATAATTCTCCCAGTCACCGATGACACCTAGCCTTTTAAATTCCTTTTTGTGAATACCAATCCATTTTTCTGCAAACTCTCTACATTCTTTTCGAAACTCTTTTGTTGGAACTTCATCTTTATTTTTTTTCTTTTTTTTATATTCCTCCTCAATTTTCCATTCTATAGGTAATCCATGACAGTCCCAACCCGGAACATAAATTGAGTCCTTGTTGTTCATCTGATGAAATTTTGTAACAATATCTTTTAAAATTTTATTTAATGCCGTACCCATATGAATATGACCATTTGCGTAGGGCGGACCATCATGAAGTATAAATTTTTCTTTTCCTTCTGATTTTTTTCTTAACTTCTCGTAAAGTTTTGTCTTATCCCAAGATTCTAAAATTTTTGGCTCTTTAGAAGGAAGATTCGCTTTCATAGAAAAAGCTGTTTTAGGAAGTTGTAAGTTATTTTCAGACATCTAAATTACTTGCGTTTCTAATATCTTTTTTAATTTGCTTTTTTAATTGAATAATGTTTTTAAATTTTTTTTCTTTCCTAATAAATTTAATTAACATTACTTTTATTCTTTTATCATATAAATTTTTTTTCAGACCAAAAATATGAGCTTCTAACAGAAGTGTATTTTTTCCAAAAGTTGGCCTATAACCTATATTTACTATGCCCTTTTTTTTAGTTTTTTTATCTATAACTATTTTGGCAGAGTAAACTCCAAGTTTTGGTATTATGTAGTTTTTAAAATCTAAATTACATGTTGGAAAACCAATTTTTCTTCCTCTTTTTTCACCTCTCTTGACGACACCTTCTATTGTCCAAAATCTACCAAGCAGCTTATTTGCATAATCAATTTTGCCTTTTGTAATATTTTTTCTTATTAGTGTTGATGAGATTACAGAACCTTTTTTATTTAAAGGAGCAATTGTATTAGTTTTGTATTGAAAAAATTTTTCTTTATTTTTGAGTAATTTTATATTCCCGGCTCTATTTTTTCCAAATCTAAAGTTCTGGCTTATAAAAATTAATTTTGTTTTCAACTTTTTATAAAGAATTTTTTCTATAAAATCTTCTGATCTTATATTTGAAAATTTTTTATCAAATTTCTTAACTATTAAAAAATCTATTCCATACTTTTTTGATGAATTAATTTTTTGCCACAAAGAATCTATTCTATGATTTTTTAATTTCTTATTAAAAAACATTACTGGCAAAGGTTGGAATACCATTAAACCAAATTTAAGATTATTTCTTTTTGCGATTTGCTTTCCTTTTTTTATCACTCTCTGATGTCCCAAATGAAAGCCATCAAAGTTACCTATGGCAATTGCTGAATTTTGAAATTTTTTTTCAATATTAAAATTTTTATAAATTTTCATCTACCAAGTTAATTCGTTTTGAAAGTAGTTAGCTGAAACATTATGTTTTTTTAGTAATTCCTCTATACCCTCTTCATTATTTATTTTAGATTTGTGTATTCCGCTAGTGATAAATATAGAGTCTAGATTCATACTATTCGCACCCTTAATATCTGTTTCAAGATTGTCCCCAATTACTAAAGTTCTTTGATTCACATCCAGACACGAAAGGTAGACTTCTTTGTGAGGTTTTCCAAAATATATTACCTCTCCACCTAAATTTTCAAAAATTTCGGCAACTTTACCTGCGCAATATTCTTCTACTCCTCCTCTGTGAACGGTTAAATCTGGATTTGTACATATTAATTTTTTTTTTGTAAAATCTTTTAAAAGGTCTTCATAATATTTTAAATTTTCTTCCTCTTCGTCAAATAGTCCTGTACACAAAATAAAATCACACTTCTCAAGTGTGGTTTCATCTTTTTTCATATCAAAAAATAAAGAATCGTCTCTTTCAGGACCTAAATGATAAAATTTTTCACCAAATTTTTTTTTCTTAAGAGAGTTCAGCGCTGCTTCTCCAGAAGTTAAAACATTTTTAAGAAATTTTTCTTCCATTTTTAATTTTTTCAAAAATTCTACAACTTTTTTTGTTGGACGAGGAGCATTTGACAAAAAGATAATTCTTTTGTCTTTCTCTTCAAGTTTTTTAACCACATTTATCGCAGATGCGTTTAGCCTAATCCCATTATGCATAACCCCCCACAAATCGATTAGAAAGGCATCATATTCGTTGTAAATTTTGTATAGATGGTCTAATTTTTTAATTTTCATAGGAAATTCAAGGTTTTTTGATTAACTTTTTTTTTATCATACTCTTGAAATATTCTAAATACATACCATATTTCTCAATATTATAAATTATAGGAGTTTTCATGAAATTTAGACCTTTGCACGATAGAGTTTTGATCAAAGTGCTTGATGGCGAGGAAAAAACCAAGGGTGGTATAATTATACCAGACACAGCTAAAGAAAAACCTCAAGAAGGAGAGGTTGTTGCTGTTGGTCCTGGAGCCAAAACTGAAGATGGAAAAATCATAAAAATGGATGTTAAAATTGGAGACCGAGTCTTGTTTGGAAAGTGGTCCGGGACTGAAGTAAAAATAGATGGAAAAGAATATAACATAATGAAGGAATCAGACATTATGGGAGTTTCAAAAGGTAAATAAATTATTTAAAAGGAGATCTAAATGCCAAAAATTATAAAGTTTAACAATGAAGCAAGAGCAAAAATGTTAAAGGGTGTGGACACTCTTGCAAACACAGTAAAGACAACTCTTGGTCCAAAAGGAAGAAACGTAGTAATTGATAAATCTTATGGTGCTCCAAGAACAACAAAAGATGGTGTTACAGTAGCAAAAGAAATTGAGTTAGAAGATAAGTTTGAAAATATGGGTGCTCAAATGGTTAAGGAAGTTGCTAGCAAAACAAATGATAATGCTGGTGATGGAACAACAACTGCAAGTATTTTAGCCCAAGCAATTGTTGGGGAAGGAATTAAATACGTCACTGCAGGAATGAATCCTATGGATATCAAGAGAGGAATAGATAAAGCTGTAGAAAATGTAATAGAAAATCTCAAAAAAACATCAAAAAAAGTAAAAGCAAATGAAGAAGTATCACAGGTAGGAACAATTTCTGCAAACGGTGAAAAAGAAATTGGAGACATGATCTCCAAAGCCATGCAAAAAGTAGGTAATGAAGGTGTTATAACTGTTGAAGAAGCAAAAGGAATTCAAACTGAACTTGATGTAGTTGAAGGTATGCAGTTCGATCGTGGATATTTGTCTCCATACTTTGTTACTAATGCAGATAAAATGACAACAGAGTTAGAGAATCCTCTTGTTCTACTTCACGAAAAAAAATTAACTAATCTCCAGCCAATGGTTCCATTGCTCGAATCTGTAGTTCAGGCAAACAGACCTTTAATGATAATTTCTGAAGATGTAGAAGGAGAAGCTTTAGCAACTCTTGTTGTAAACAAATTAAGAGGAGGTTTAAAAGTAGTTGCGGTTAAAGCTCCTGGATTTGGGGACAGAAGAAAAGAAATGTTGGAAGATATTGCTATCCTAACGGGTGGACAAGTTATATCTGAAGACCTAGGTACAAAACTTGAAAATGTTAAGATTAATAACCTAGGTTCATGCAAAAAAGTAAAGATTGATAAAGAAAACAGTACCATCGTTGCTGGTTCAGGAAAAAAAGCAGATATAGAAGCAAGATGTAATCAGATTAGAAAACAAATTGAAGAGACTACTTCTGATTATGATAAAGAAAAACTTCAAGAAAGATTAGCTAAATTAGCTGGTGGTGTCGCAGTAATCAAAGTTGGTGGTGCGACCGAAGTAGAAGTTAAAGAAAGGAAAGATAGAGTAGAAGATGCTTTAAACGCCACAAGAGCAGCTGTAGAAGAAGGTGTGGTTGTTGGAGGCGGATGTGCTCTTCTTTATGCTTCTCAGGAATTAGATAAAGTAAAAGTTAAAGGTGACGATCAAAAAGCCGGTGTAGATATTATCAAGAAAGCTCTACAAGCACCTATTAGACAAATTGCTGCTAATGCAGGTGTTGATGGTTCAGTAGTTGTTGGAAAACTATTGGAAGGAAAAAAAGTAACTCAAGGTTTTGATGCTCAAGAAGAACAATATGTTGATATGTTTTCTAAAGGTATTATTGACCCAATGAAAGTTGTTAGATCAGCTTTGCAAGATGCTTCTTCTATTGCAGGTCTATTAATTACAACAGAAGCAATGATTGCTGACAAACCAGAAGAAAAAGACTCTGGTCCTGCTATGCCTCCTGGTGGAATGGGTGGTATGGGAGGAATGGGTGGTATGGGAATGTAATACGATTCCCCGACCAGAACACTCTAAAAACATACACTAAACAAAATTAGAACCCTCGGAATGAAAGTTTCGGGGGTTTTTTTTAAAATTTACTCTCGCAAATAAAATCAACTAACTGAAAACCGCTGACCTCAGTAGGTAATATTTTTAAGTTTTTTCTATCATATTCCATAGGTTGAATAACAACTGAAAATTTATCAGACCCTAAAGTTATCTTTGAGACATACGAAAATGCTTCTGTTTTGAATTTAGTTTCCTTAGTTTTTTCATCAATTTCTGGATAACTCCAAACATTTCTTGATTCAAAAAACAAATCATCATTACGAACATTCGTAGGTTCTTCAGTTTGAGGATTAAAACTTAATATAAATAATGCTTGATCTATTTGAACTGGTTTTTCTGGTAGTAAATTTTTTTTTTTAAGTTCAGTTCTTTCTTTGATATGTTCGTGTATATAAGTTAATGGTATTAATTCTCCCATTGTTGGCAAAAGATAAGTAAAATCATAATCGTAATTGTTAATAAATTTAATTGTTTTGTTATCAACATTGAAATCAATATCTATTTTTTTTCCAATAAGTGATTTATTCAATGAGTCAGAAGCAAAATGTGAGTAACCTTCATGCAGACTACAAGTGATTTTTTTTTCCATAGCAAAACCAACATTATTAAACATCAAAACCAGAAAGATGTATAGAGATAGTGTTTTCATCAAAACCAACTTAAACCCGTTTATTTAACAGTTATTGCGTCAGCATATTCTCTTGTCAAAACATTGATTTTTAGATTGTCTTCTCCAAACATATCATTTTCTGGAGAGGTTCCATAATGGTAACAAAGTACAGAAGCAGTATTTGATTTTATTGTTTGAAAATTTGGATGTTCAAAAATTATTGGTCTCCATTTGGCGTTTAAACCATATTTATCAGAAAAATCTTGTATGGGGAGAACTTCTTTTTTAATTTTAAAAATTTTTTCATATTTATTTGCATATTGATTTTGTTTTTTTATACAAGCGTCAAAATCAGTTTTAAACCATATTAATGCAGTAATGCCTACAATTGGAAAAATTTCATCATTAACATCAATTGTTAGATAATATTCATCAAACTCTAAATTTTGGTAAATAGAAGCATCTGGAATATATTTAATCATTACATATTGTTTTACATCATCTCTTCTATTTACAATATTTTCGGTCACCTGATCAACGGTCATAACTTCTAAAATACTTTTTCCTAATTTTGCACTTCCTATTTCAAATTCCGAAATAGCATCTGCATACCCAACATTGCGCCACATCAAAACCAGAAAGACGTATAGAAATAGTTTTTTCATTAGAAATTATCTCGTATCCAATTTATAACTTTTTTTGAATATTTATTTTTTATCGGTTGATGAATATCAAACCAAAGTTTTTTATGACACTGGAGTCCGCTTGTAATTTTACTTTTAGTTAAAGCATCATATTTCTTCATACCCAAATTTAACCCCACTCCTCGATGAAGTCATCTTTTGAATTACTTTATAATTGCTTTAAATAGTGATGAAAAGTGATGAAGGATTTTCGGATATGTTAGATAAATCAATACTTATTCGATGCCAGTATGAGAATGTAAGACCCCAGCAGATGAATTAGAATAAATAATTTAAATCTTCTTACCCTTTTTAAAAAATTAAAAGACAAAAAGTAAATCTTCATATATTCTGCACAGCAATAAGAAATGAAGAGATCGTTTATTGTCAAAAATTACAATTTAATATCTATTTTATTGATAATTTTATCGATTTTTTTATTTTTTTTGGGTTTCTATTTAGGTGAAAATTCTGCAGGAGCAGGGTCATACAGTGGCGATTTTTCAAATGTATGGAAAAGTCTTAATACATTTTTAAATCATGGTATTATTGAAGGGATAGGATTAACAGCTGTTAGCGATTCTTATGCTGATGATTCCACTTTTTATTATTCTAGCCGTACGCCTTTAATCTATATTTTAAACACACTATTTAATCCTTTTGTAAATACCAAGCCAGAGTTTTTGTTAAGTATTTTTGTTTTTTCTTTAACTCTGCCTGTTCTTTTTTATTATTTTGTTAAAACAAAATTTAAAGAAATCAACCCTATCCTATGTTTATTAATTTCTAGTATTATTTTGTTTAGCCCATATTTTAGAACTAGCTCTTATTGGGGCTTGGAAGAAAATTATGGTTTAATATCATCGTTAGCTTCTTTTATATTTTTGCAAATAATTTTTAATGAACCTTTGAAAAAAAATAGTAAAAAGTTAATATTATATTTTTTTTTAATTCTTTTTAGTTCTCTGTGTGTTTATTTTGATCATAAACTGTTGATAGTACCCTTGATATGTTTTTTCAGCATACTATTTAAAGAAAAAGATATTAGGTACAAGATTTTTTCTGTTTTTTTATATTTAATTTTATCTCTACCTTTTATGTATTTTATTAAAATTTGGGGAGGCATTCTCCCTACAGCTAATTCACCAAGACTAGCGGGTCAAGTTTTACATTTTATACATCCTGGATACGTGATCTCCATCATTGCTTTTTATTTATTCCCGTTAATTTTTTTTAAAGAAAAAAGAATTGATATAATTATAAAAGAGTTTTTTAAATCTAACTTTAATAAAAATTTATTTTTTATATTTATCCTTTATTTAATTTTGCTATTTCTATTTAATGACTTTAGCTCAACTTATTCTTGGCCATACGGAAGAGGAGTAGCAAATAAAATTGTTATTATTTTATTTAAAAATATTTTAATCCAAGAAATTTTTACTTACTTAATATTTTTATTAAGTTTTTTTGTTTTATTAATCTTTTTTAATGAAAATAAAAATCATTTAATTTTTATATTATATTTTTTAGTAGCTTCAATTTTTATATTACCGCTTATGCAAGAATATTATGATCCAATTATATTCATATTCATTTTTGCTTTCTTTTCAAAAAACTTTAAAATAAATTACAAAAGTATATTTTCTTTATATTTTTATTATTTATTTTTTTTAATTTCTGCAAATATTTACTATCAAAATTTATCTTAATTTAAAAAAACCTTTTAATTATTAAAATCAAAATACCAAAAAACATTTTGATAGGATCAATCAAGATATTTAATTTGCTATAATCTTTGTGTACCCAAGTAACTGGCAGCTCTTGAATTTGAAATTTATTTTTTTTTAAAATCAAAACTATTGCAAGATCGTGTTCAAATCCAACAACATCCATCTCCTTGAACAATATTTTGGCTATTTTTGATTTGTAAAGTTTAAAGCCACATTGAGTATCTTTAATTTTTATACCTAAAATAAAGTTCATAATTCGCATTATTAACCCTAAAAATTCCCTGTAAAATTTTGAGTTAACTTCAGACTTGGGGTGTTTTCTGGATCCAAAATAAACATTGCAATCTTTGTTAATCAAATTGTCTTTATCCCATTTTAAAATTTCCAATAAAGGAACAGAAAAATCTATATCGGTAGTTAACGCCCAATCTAGTTTGGATTCTAGAACTCCTTGTTTGAGTGCATAGCCCTTGCCTTTATTTTCTTTATAAGAAATCAATTGAAATAAATCATCTTCGGATTTTTTTTGTTTGATATATTCTTCAATTAAATTTTTTGTCTTATCATTGCTTCCATCATCTACAAAAATTATTTCTGTTTTAAATTTTTTTTTAGTTAAAAAATTATCGATTTCCTGCAAAGCATTTTGTATTCGTTTTTCTTCATTGTAAAAAGGTATGATAATTGATAATGATTCAATCATTAGTGAAACTTATAAAAAATAAGTTATAAAAGCTATCTAAAATCAAAAATGATAGAACAGATATTAAAATACCCTCTTCTTTATAGAATATATCAAAAGTCAGTGAGAACGCATTATAGTGAATATGATTTTTTTAAATATATTTTTTCAAAATTAGAGGTAAAGAATATTAGAGTCTTAGATTTATGTTGTGGAGATAGTTATATATTAGATTTTATTAAAGACCACATAAGTGATTATCTGGGAGTAGACAATAGTGATAAATATATAAATTTTTCCAAAAAAAAATGGGAAAAATTTAAATTTTTTAAATTAGATTTAAATAAAAATGATTCGATAGAAAAATTTAAGAGTTTTAAACCTAATTTTATTTTTATTAATGGAGCAATTCATCATTTAGATGATGGAACAGTTAAAAATATAAATAAATTTATTAATGAATTTAAAGAAAGTATTTTCCTGTCTGTAGACCCAATATACGATAACAATAAAATTATAAATACCATAATGTTAAAATTTGATAGAGGAAAATATATTAGAACTAAAAATCAATATGAAAATTTAATGAAGAATTACAATAATCTTGTTATTGATGATTTTTTTAAAATGAGCTACAAAAATATTTTTCACTATAAGAATTTTGACTTAATAAAACTCTATTATAATTTTAAAACTTCTTTAAAAGTATAATATTATTTGTTAAAAAATTTATTAGAGTAAAATTTTAAATAAAAATAAATCAACATTCTTTTTAATTTCCAAAATTTAATTTTAGGTGTAACATTTTTTTTAGATGGTATTTTAAATTTTGATATATTTTTTATCCCTAAAATTTTTAAAAAGTCTTCGAAAATACCATTCTCGACTCCCAATTTACACTCTAAAGAATAAAAATCACTTTTAAAAAATTTTTCCCATGCTTCACATACCATTTTATAATCCAAAAAGTATTTTGAATTTACATACCAATTTATTGATTTTTTATTTATAGAATAGTGGCCATATTTAAAAACTTTGTCCTTAAATTTAAATACATTTTCAATTTTAGTCCAACTCCTTTGTTTTAACATTTCTGAATATAAAGAGTAAAAAGAATCACTATCTTTTCTGTAATAAAATATAACAATCACTTTATAGCCAAATTTTTCAATGGTCTCTTTTAAAAATTTAATTTTATTATGATCATTTGAAAAAGATGAAAAATATTCTGAACTTAAAATTATATCTTCATTGTTATTTATTTTTGAGAAAAAAGCTTCAATTTCTTTTAAATTCTTTTCATAAAAATTTTTGTACAAGTCCTGATGGTTTATTGTTTCTCCAAACCAATTCTTGTTATAGATGGGATTAATATTGTGCAAATTTAATGTCTCCCTATTAATATACAAAAACCTTTGTAAAGATGTGCTTCCCGTCTTAAAATTGCCTATGTGTATAAAACATTTTTTCATTAAAACTTGAGTGAATTTAAAAATGATTTGATTTTAGCATATCTTTCTTTTGAAAATAGTATACATGCTTGAGATTTTAAAATCATTCCATCCTTAAGAACTCTGAGATTGTTATCTTTCAAAGTTTTACCGGTAGAAGTGATATCTGTTATAATTTCTGAAGAACCAATAAAAGGATATGTTTCTGTGGCTCCAAGGCTTGATACTAGTTTGTATTGTGTAATACCCTTCGAGACAAGAAAATTGTTTGTAAGATTTGGATACTTTGTTGCAACACGTAGTCTAGCATTTTTTTTATCTCTAAAGTCAAAAGAAACCTCTTCTAAATCAGCAACAGTCTGAACATCTATCCAATCATTTGGAATAGCAATTACAACATTCGCCAAACCAAAATTTAATTTTTTCTTCACTACAATTTTTTTCTGCAAATTGATTGTGGATTCCCTTAAAAGATCTAGTCCTGATATTCCAACATCTATAGTCCCGTCACCAAGCCTTTGTATGATTTCTTTTGCATGAAGATAAATAATTTGTGCATTAGGCAAATTATCTATTTGGGCAAAATAATTTCTCTCACCTCCATTAGAAGTTGGTTTAAAATTATTTGATTCAAAAAAATTTATTGAGTCTTCTTTTAACCTGCCTTTACTTGGCAAACCTATTTTTATTAAATTTTTCATATTTTTAAATTATTTAAATTAATTGCAGCTCCGACCGCTGAAATATTTTTTTTAGATCCTAGGCTTTTCAATAAGCCATCGTATCTTCCACCTCTTGCTATCTCTTTTTTTGAGGAATCGTATATTTCAAAAACTATTCCTGTGTAATATTCAATGTCTCTACCAAAGTTTGTAGAAAAAATCACTTTTGAATTTATTTTTGATAGATTCTTTATGGTTGATAGATCTTTAAAAACACTATTGCCTAAATCATTTTTTTTAACAAAATTTTTTAAAATTTTATCTAATTTGTTAATTGGACAATTAATTTTCAAAAAATCTCTAATGATTTTTACAATTTTCTTGTTTTCTCTAAATGATCTTGGGTCTTTTATTTTTCTATCAAATCTAGATAAAATTTCAGAAACCTTACGGCCTGCAATCTCTTTTGTTGGATCTAGATTTTTCATCTCAGAAAACTTTTTTTTATCTAGCTCAACACCAGCAGGATCTATATCTGAGTTAGTCTCAAGTCTATTAAGTAGATCCTCAAAGTATTGAGGCCTCCAAAAGTGCCTCGTTAATCTCATTTTCCATCTTTCTGGTATTTTTAAAGATTTTATTAATTTTTGAAATAAACTGACATCACCAAATTTGATGGAGGTATTTTTTATTTTTATTTTTTTAATTGAATTGGTAATAGTTTTTAAAACTTTCAAATCATCAATAGATTTATTTTTAGAACCTAAAATCTCTATTCCTAGCTGGTCATTAATAACTTTGTCTTTTGGACTATTTGACCTTCTGTAGGCTTGGCCCGAGTAAAAAATTTTTGAATTTGCTTTAGAATTATCTTTTAGGTACTTTATGCAGGAAGCAACCGTCAAATCTGGCCTTAAACAAATACTTTTCCCAGTATCATCTTCAAAAGTAAGCATTAACTTTCTAAAATTTTCACCTGATCTTTGAATAATATAATCTGAATCTAAAAGAACATCTGGTTCTGACAGGATAAAACCATCTTTCTTAAAAACTTTTATTATATTTTCAGAGTAATTTTTTGATTTCATTTGCTAGATCCTCAATTTTAATGGGACTTTCATTGCCAGTTTCAAGATTTTTTAAAGTGGCTCTTCCTGATTTAATTTCATTGTCCCCATACAAAATAACAGCCGGAGAGCCTATCTTATTTGCATACTCCATTTGTTTTTTTAACTTGCCTTCTCCTGGATAAATCTCAGAGCTGATATTTGAAGTTCTAAGTTTATTTAATATTTCAATATATTCTTTTATTCTGTTTTTATCGAAAACACATATGATTATTGGTCGTGTAGATTTTATTTTAAAATCTTTTTTTTGCATCAAAGCAAACACAAGTCTATCAAGACCAATTGATATCCCGGTTGCAGGACAATCAAAATTTCCAAAATTACTCACAAGATTATCATATCTTCCTCCTCCCCCTATTGATCCAAATTGAATAGCCTGCCCTTTTGAATTTTTTACCTCAAAATTTAAGTTAACCTCAAAGATAGCTCCTGTATAATATTCTAATCCTCGTATAACTGATGGATCGAATTTATAATTTTTAAAGTTATAAGCCTGAAATATTTTTGTAATTTCTAACACATCTTCTGTCTCGGGCGTTTTGCTCTTTAAAACATTTTCGATTATTTTAATCTTGTCGTTTTTAAGATTTGCGCCTTTTGTATAGTCTCCAGATTTATCTTTTCTACCTTCGCCAAGAAGTTTTTTTGCTTCTGACCAACCAAGTCTATCTATTTTATCAAGTGCACGTAGTATTTTTGATATTTGGTCTTTCGATTTAATTTTTAATTGTTCGAATAATTTATCTGTAAATTTTCTAGAGGAAATTTTCACAGTGTAATCCGTCTTATCTAATCCACACTTTTCTAATATTTCAGATATTAATACACAAAGTTCTGCATCAGCTTGTAGATTTTTTGTTCCTACATAGTCTGCATCAAATTGTAAAAATTCTCTAAATCTTCCGGGTCCTGGCTTTTCATTTCTCCAAACTGAGCCCAGTTGGTAACGTTTAAAAGGTTTTGGTAGTTCAAGATAATTTTTTGCAACATATCGTGCTAGTGGGGCAGTAAGATCGTACCGAAGGGATAACCATTTGTTTTCATCTTTAAAAGAAAATACTCCGGCATCGGGTCTTTCTTTGTCGGGCAAAAATTTTCCAATACTATCCGTATACTCGAAACTTGGTGTTTCGAGATATTGGAAACCGTACTTAATCATAACTTCTTTGATATTAGAAATTACAAAGTCACGGACTAATAGTTCTTTTTCTTGTCTATCTGCAAAACCTAAAGGTAATTCCTTAGAAGGTTTTGTTTTTTTATTTTTTACCATTTTTTGGTACAGCAGGGTGGATTCGAACCACCGACCCCTAGTTCCACAAACTAGTGCTCTAACCAACTGAGCTACTGCTGCATAACTCCTTTTTATATTAATTGTTTATAAAATTATATTTTAAATATGTAGTGATTTAGCTAAGCAATAGCTTAGCGTGCACTCTGTGGGAGTGTGTGTGAGATATAGCGATGTTTATTCTCTTCAACATTTGTGGTTCTTTTAACAAATTAAAAATTAATTTCAACCCCAGATTATTGGGACAACAACCTAAATCTAGGTAACCATTGCCCCAATTTTCAATGTGCTGGTAATAAGATTTAAGATGTTTTCTGTAGATTTACCGCGGCAGGTCCTTTTTCTCCGTTCTCTACATCAAAAGTAAGCTCATCACCTTCGTTTAAATATTTTAAACCAGCTGCTCTTACTGCTGAAGAATGAACGAAAACGTCCTTTTCCTTATCTTCTCTTTCAATAAAACCATATCCTTTAGTTCCATTGAACCACTTAACTTTTCCTTTTAGACTCATTTGTTCTTCCTTGCTTAGTTGTTAACGTAACATTAGTAAAAATTACTAATATTGCCCTTAAATAGATTTATAGATTAAATGTCAAGTGAATGATCAGCTTTTAAATAAAAAAATTAATAAAATTACATATTTACTACATTAATATACTTAGTATTATAGCCAATATTAGAATAATTGTGGCACTTGCGAATAAGTTTTTTCTTTCTTTTATAAATCTTGTAATTTTAGATATACTTGGTTGAATATAGGCTAATTTCTCTCCTGTAGCATCTGATGGTTTTTTAAACCCTTGATCTCTACCAATTTTTAGAAATTTTGTTTTTCTTTGATTAAAAATTTGCTCTCCAGATAAATTTTTGAAACTTTCTAGATTTTTTAATATTGATTGTTTAATTTTTGCTGCCATTTCTTTATTATCTCGATGTGCTCCTCCTAAAGGTTCCTCAATTACTTCGTCTACGACACCTAATTTCAAAAGTTCTTTGGCATTTAGTTTCATAGCTTCTGCTGCTTCTAAAGATTTGCTTGGATCTCTCCACAGAATAGAAGCGCATCCTTCTGGTGATATAACTGAATAAATTGAATGCTCTAACATTATAACTTTATTAGATGAAGCTAATGCAATTGCTCCTCCTGATCCGCCTTCTCCAATTATCACAGAGATGTTTGGAACACTGAGAGACATACAACATTCTATCGAGTTAGCTATTGCTAATGCTTGCCCTCTTTGTTCAGCTCCTATACCAGGATACGCACCGGGTGTGTCGATAAGTGTAATGACTGGAATTCTAAAACGATCGGCAAGCCTCATGAGTCTTATACATTTTCTATAACCTTCTGGTCTCATCATTCCAAAATTTCTTTCCATTCTGCTATTAAGGTCCTCTCCTTTTTCTTGGCCCAAAACTAAAACTGATTTATTTTCAATCACCCCAAAACCTGCAATTATAGATTTATCATCAGCAAAAAGTCTATCCCCAGATAGCAAAGTAAAATCTGAAAATATTTCTTGAATATAAAAATTAGCTCTTGGTCTGTCCTCGTGTCTGGCAACCATAGTTTTTTGCCAACTATTAAGAGCAGAGTAAGTAGATTTTAGTTTTTCATTAATTTCTTTTTGAATTCTTTGAATCTTATCCGTATCAACCTCGGAGATTCCTTCTTTATCAAATGGATTTTTTGAAGACTCAAGATCTTCCTCTAGAGCTTTTATTTCCTTTTCAAATTCTAAGTAGTTTCTCATAAATTTTTAAAGCAAGAATAATATTATTAACTCTAATAAAATTCAAATGTGTCAATAAAGTGTTGTTAAAGCACTTATTATTTGCTCTATTATATATTAAATGAAAAAAATTAATATTAATAATTTACAAGTTGATGAACAGTTGCTCAAATTTATTAATGAAGAAATTATTCCGGGCACAAATATAAATGTTGATAATTTCTGGGATGGTTTTGCTAAAACTGTTAATGATTTGGCGCCTATTAATAAAAAATTGTTAGAAAAAAGAGATCAAATTCAAAAAAAAATAGATAAATGGCACTTATCAAATAAAGGTGCTGCTTTTGATAAAAATAAGTATTTAAGTTTTTTAAAATCAATAAATTATATTGTTGAAGAAAAAGAAGATTTTAAAATTATAACATCTAATGTTGACGAGGAGATCACAACTATTGCTGGTCCACAATTGGTCGTGCCAGTAGATAATGCTAGATATACTTTGAATGCTGCTAATGCACGCTGGGGAAGTTTGTATGATACACTTTATGGAACAGATGCTATATCAAAAAAAAACAAAAACCAAGAAAAAGCAAAAAAGGTTATAGATTATGTTAGAGACTTTTTAGACAAAATATTACCAATTGACCAAGGAAGTTGGAAGGATATTTCTAAACTAAAAATAGAAGAAAAAAATTTAATAATAATTATTAATAATAAAAATAGATATCTAAAAAATAAAAAACAATTTATTGGATTTAGTGGAGATAAAAATAAGCCAAAATCAATTTTACTAAAAAATAATAACCTCCATATAGATATTATAATTGATCCAAATAATTCAATTGGAAAAAATGATTTGGCAAATATAAGTGATGTGATTGTCGAATCAGCTATATCAACAATTGTGGATAATGAGGACTCCGTTGCTGCGGTAGATGCTGAAGACAAAATCAAATGCTACAGAAATTGGCTTGGTCTGATGAAAGGTACTTTGTGGGCAGAAATTGAAAAAAATGGAAAAAAATTTACTAGAAAACTAAACCCCGACAGGAATTACACTGGGGTGGATGGATCGAAGATTGTGTTACACGGTAGGGCCCTATTGTTAAATAGAAACGTGGGTCATCTTATGACGAATCCAGCAATAATTTTAAAAGATGACTCAGAAATTCCTGAGGGAATAATGGACGCTTTTATTTCCACGCTTTGTGCAATACATGATTTGAAAAATAAAAAAAATTCTAGAACAGGTTCTTTCTATATAGTTAAACCCAAAATGCATGGGCCAGATGAAGTTAAATTTACAAATGATCTTTTTTCAAAAGTAGAGGAAATCTTAGGATTAAAAAAATATTTTATTAAAGTTGGAATAATGGATGAAGAAAGAAGAACAACAGTAAATTTAAAAGAATGTATCAGAGAAGTTAAAGAAAGAGTTGTTTTCATTAATACTGGATTTTTAGATAGAACTGGTGATGAAATGCACACGTCCTTCGAGTCTGGACCAATGATTTTTAAAGGTGAAATGAAAAAATCTACTTGGCTAAGTGCCTATGAAGATTGGAATGTTGATGTTGGTTTGTCATGTGGGTTTTCTGGTAAAGCACAAATAGGAAAAGGAATGTGGGCTATGCCTGACAAAATGGCTGACATGATGCAACAAAAAATAGATCATCTTAAAGCGGGTGCTAATTGCGCGTGGGTACCCTCTCCAACAGCTGCAACACTTCATTCAATGCATTACCACAAATTAGATGTTTTCAAAAAACATTCTGAAATAAAATCTAGAAAAAGAGCTGCGCTTGAAAACATATTAGAAATACCAAAAGCAGATAGGCCTAATTGGTCGGTTGATGATATTAATAAAGAATTAGAAAATAATGCTCAGGGAATTTTAGGATATGTGGTCAGATGGATTGATCAAGGAGTTGGTTGTTCAAAAGTGCCCGATATAAATAATGTAGGTTTAATGGAAGACAGAGCAACTTTGAGAATATCATCACAACATATGGCGAATTGGTTACACCACAATATATGCACCAAAGATCAAGTTATGAATGTTATGAAAAAAATGGCTACGATTGTAGATAAACAAAATAGCGGAGATAAAAATTATTTACCAATGGCTCCAAATTTTGAAAAATCAACAGCTTTCTCTGCAGCCTGTGACCTAGTATTTAAAGGTAGAGAACAACCATCTGGATATACCGAGCCCTTGCTGCACAAAAAAAGACTAGAAAAAAAAGCTAATCGCTAGAAACTGGAACTCGATTTTTAAAAGCCGAAATCAATGTACCATCATCTAACTGTTCGATTTCTCCACCCACTGGTAAACCTTGCCCAAGTTTTGAAATCTTAATTTTATCACTCTTAATTGTATCTTCTATGTAATGAGCGGTCGTTTGACCCTCAATAGTAGCGCTTGTAGCAATAATAACTTCTCTTAAATTATTTTTTTTTATCCTTATAGCTAGAGAATCTATTAGCAAATTCTTTTGTCCGGAGTCCTCATTGGGATTAACTGTCCCGCCTAGAATATGAAAATGACCTTTAAAAATATTTGAAGACTCAATAGCCCACATATCTGCTAAGTTTTCAACCACACAAATCTTGTCATAACTATTCGTGTTGGTTTCACATACACATTTATTATTTATAACTTTAAGATTTCCACAATTGGTGCACCTAACTACGCTTTTATAAACATTGGCTAACGACTTTGCTAAAGGTTTGATCATACTATCTTTATTATTAATGAGTTTTAAAATTATCCTTTTGGCAGATTTTGGCCCAAGACCAGGTAATTTTGAAAATTGTTTAACTAGTTCTTCTATTTCTGCGATACGATTATCCATTTAAAAAGGCATCTTAATATCAAAAGGTAGATTTTGAATTCCTGTAACCTTAGAAATTTCTTCTGAAGTTTTTTTCTTTAATTTGTCTTTAGCATCATTATAGGCTGCGATAATTAAATCATTAATAATTTCTTCTTTTTCATTTTTTGCTTTTGGATCAACAAAAATTGACTTCATCTCATAATCACCTCCTAGAATAACTTTAACCAAATTCCCCCCAGAAATACCCTCGACTTGAATTTTTTTTATACTTTCCTGGGCCTTTTGCATTTCGTCTTTCATTTTTTTGGCCTTGCTCAACATATCTGAAAAATTATTCATCATCTTTCCTTACATCAATTAAATCTGCGTCAGAGAAAAACCGAGACATTTCTTTAAAAATTTCACTATTTTTTTCCTCTTCAACTGATTTTTTCTTTTTTTCAATGTTTTGCTCGTGAAAAGTCTTTGAGCTTTTGTCTTTGCTTAAACTTATAATCCATCTTTTACCTGTCCATTCATACAAACAAATAGATAACTTTTTAATAAAGTTTTTATTTAAATTTTCATTAAAATTTATATCAATTTTTCCATCTTGAAAATTAACTAATTTTACATTTCTTTCTAAATCATATCTAAGTTCTAACTCTTTGTTTTTTTCTGATAAATTTATAAGATCCAGAAAAGATTTAACCTGAAAGTTTCCAACAGATTGTTCTTGCTTATTTGTTAGTGTCTTAATTTGTTCAGTGCTTTTCATTTGATCTTTTGTAAAATTTATTGGTTTTGTTTTTGTAATATTATTTTCAATTTTTTTTTTTGTTGTCTTAGAGTCTATCTGGTCTACGTTTTCAAAATTTTTTTCGTGAGAATAATCTTCTAAACCTTTTAAATGCATAAGTTGCATCAAAAACATTTCGAGTGCTACTTCCTCATTAGAAACTACTTTCAAATCCTCTATTGTTCTTAAGGTTAATTGCCAAAATAAACCTAGATCCTGCATGCTCAAATTACCGCTATTTTTTTCAATTAATTTTACTTCTGCCTCTGAAAGAAATAAATCTTTTTCGATAGGCCCAAGATTTATTCTCCTGCTATAGAGATAAAGTAATTCCAAAAAGTCATTTAAAAAATTCCTGGCATCTAATCCATTATTAATTAAGTCCCTAAGTAGATCTAAAGCTTTTTTTTCATTTCCTTCAAAAACATAATCTGTTAGATGGATGAGCTTAGTTTTATCAGCCAATCCCAACATTTTTCTTATGTCAAAATCTTGTATGGTTTTATTTTTTTCTACGCTCTGAAACATCAGCGTTCTATCTAATAGTGAAATTGCATCTCTTACTGAACCCTCGGAAGCTCGAGCAAGCAATTGTAAAGCTTCGTCGGATATTTTGCCATTTTCTATTTTTGAAATTTTTTTTATATGTTCAAAAATTTTTTCTAAGCTTACTCTTCTCAAATCAAATCTTTGACATCTAGACAGAATTGTTACAGGAATTTTTCTAACGTCTGTTGTTGCCAGAATAAATTTAAGTTTTTCTGGAGGTTCTTCCAATGTTTTTAACATTCCGTTAAAAGCCTGTTTGGATAACATGTGAATTTCATCAATGATATATATTTTAAACTTCGCGCTTGTTGGATTATATTTAGAATTTTCTATTAATTCTCGAATATCATCAATTCCTGTTCTTGATGCAGCATCCATTTCAAGAACATCTATATGATTTGAATTTTCTATTTGTCTACAATGATCACATAAATTTTTTTCATCGTAATCTGATCCTTGGTCAGAGTTTTTTGTACAGTTTAGTGCTTTGGATATAAGTCTAGCAGTAGTAGTTTTTCCGACTCCCCTGATGCCTGTTAGCAAATAAGCATTTGGAGTTTTACCAATCTTTATAGAATTAAAAATAGTTTCAGCAATTGTCTCTTGGCCGATTAAATCTTGAAATGTTCGGGGCCTATACTTTAAAGCTAGAATTTTTGATTTACTATTATTTTTCATACAAGGAGACCAGACAACCCGCTTTCAAAAGTTCGTGCTGCTGTTTTTACACCCTGACACATTAAACACATTGAAACCGCCTGAATGGCCTCCAAATTATTATATCAATATCAAATTGAATTCTACAAGCCTGGAATCTTAAATTTGTGGACTATTTTTTTTGTCTAAATGGAGAAGCTTCATAAACTCCTAGAATATTCAAATTTTGAGTGTGAAATCCAAGTTCCTCTAAAGCCTTTTGAACCCTAGTATCTTCGATATGCCCTTCTAGGTCTAAATAAAAATTCGTCTGATCAAATGTATTTTTTACAGAAAAACTTTCTAGCTTTGTAAGATTCACTTGGTTAGTAGCAAATCCTCCAAGACATTTGTACAGTGCCGCAGGAATACTTTTTAATCTAAATATACAACTAGTTATATATTTTTTGTTCTTTTCATATGGCGGTTGTTCAATTTTTTTTCCCATTATTAAAAATCTAGTAACGTTATTACTTTCATCTTCAATATTTTTCATCAGCACTTTAAGTTTGTATATTGTCGCTGAAAGTGTTGAAGCAATTGCTCCTATCGATTTATCACTTCCCTTTGAGAGCTCTTTGGCTGATCCAGCAGTGTCTGCTGAAATTATTGTTTTAAAATTGTGTTTTTGAATAATTTTTTGACATTGATCTATAGCTTGCGCATGACTCCTTATGTACTTGATGTCTTTTAATTCAGCATTGTCCTTAACTAAAAGATTGTGTTCAACAGTCTGAAAATGCTCTGCATAAATTTGTAGCCCATATTTGGGTAACAAGTAATGAATATCAGCAACTCGGCCTGCTAAGGAGTTTTCTATTGGAATAACTATTCTAAAATTTTCATCTTCATAAGCTGTTTTGAAAGTTTCTTCAAACGTTGAACAGGCCTTGATTGAAGCTCCTGGAAAGAGTTTTTGGCAGGCAATATGTGAGTACGCGCCCATCTCTCCTTGAAAAGCTATTTTTATATTTTCCATTATTTTTTCTCCATAATTTTTCTAACTTCTTTTAGATCTGCATTCGTATCAATGCTCAGCGGACTGGAAAACGTATAGCCAACATGAACTTTCATTTTATTTTCTAAAGCTCTCATCTGTTCTAAACTTCTCTTAACTTCTAATTTGCTTCTTTTCAGATTTACATACCGCATTAAAGCTTGCCTAGTAAAGGCATAAATACCAATATGATGATAAATAAATTTATCTATTTGATTAATTAAATCTCTTTTAAAATCTAACGCCTCTGAAAAACCTGATTTTTTGATATCATTATTTGAAATTACTTTTACAATATTATCGTCTTGGATTTCTTCTTTTTTTTTTATAGATGAAGCTAAAGTCGCCAAATCACAAAGATCCTTTTTCATATACTCATTCAATTGTATAATGGCTTTTGGATCTAAATTTGGCATATCACCTTGTAAATTTATTATGATCTTAGGTTTGGTAAAATAAAATTTTTTAAATGCTTCAAACACTCTATCTGTACCTGTTTCATGATGATCTACCGAAAGAAATGAGTTTCCACCATTTTTTTTGATCAATCGATCAATATCATTGTCTGGTGTAACAACCAAAACATCTCCCACATCAGAACTCTTTGCCAAATCATGGACATGCAATATCATCTCCTTCCCATTAATTAATTCTAGAGGTTTGTTGGGAAATCTTTGGGCTTCTAAACGTGAAGGAATAATAACGACTGTATTGCTCATAAATATTTGTGCGGCTCAAAGACGCAATGTTACTTAATTTACTTAAAGTTTTTTTTATTAACTCGTGATATATTTAACACATTAGTTATCAAATTTATGAACGGTTTTGAAATAAATAAAATTATAGCTGCAGTTATTTTTACAGTTTTGGTTGTTTTTGGAATAGATAAAATCACAGATTTAATATTCCATGTAGAAAAACCCTCTGAAGCTGCTTACAAAATAGAAGCTCCAGCCGTAAAAACAGCAAGCGCGGAATCATCTAGTTCTGGAAATATAGATATAAAGGCTCTTCTGGCTTTGGGTACTATAGAACATGGTGAAAAAGTATTTAAAAAATGTTCTGCATGTCACGTTATTGCTAAAGGTGGTAAAAATAAAATAGGACCTGTTCTGTATGGTATTTTAAACAAAAAGTCTGCTTCAGTACCAGGTTATAAATACTCGAAAGCTTTGATTGCTCATGGAAAAGTTTGGTCTTTTGCAGAAATGAATTCATATTTGATTAAACCTCAGGCACATGTCAAAGGTACAAAAATGGCTTTTGCTGGATTAAAAAAAGAAAAAGATAGAGCCTCAGTAATACTTTATATGAATAGTAAAAGTGATAATCCGCTTCCTAAACCCTGATTTATTTCATACACCATTCGATAATACTTTTTTGAGCATGAATTCTGTTAAAGGCTTGCAACCAAACAACAGATTGTTTGCCATCCATAACTTCACTTGTCACCTCTTCTTCTCTACTTGCGGGAAGACAATGCATAAAGATGGCAAGGGGTGAGGCAGCCTTCATAATTTTCTTGTTTACCTGATATTTTTTAAGGATTTTCTTTTTTTTCTTTTTGTCCCCTTTATCACTCATAGATATCCATTTGTCTGTCATGATACAATCTGCGTCTTTCGCTGCTTTGTAAGGATCTTCTGTAATTAAAAGCTTACAATTATTTTTTTTAGCCGTTTCCACTATTTTTTTATCAGGCTGGTATTTTTTAGGACACGCAATCTTTAATTCAAATTTAAATTTAGTAGCTGCTTCAATAAAAGAATTGGCAACATTATTTCCGTCTCCAAGCCAAGCAATAGTTTTTCCCTCTATGTCTCCCTTTGATTCTTCAAAGGTTAAAATATCAGCCATAATCTGACATGGATGACTCAAGTTAGTAAGTCCGTTAATGATTGGTATTTCTAAATATTTTTTAAATTCATTAATATCTTTATGTGAATCTGTTCTTATCATAAGAATATCTCCGTACTGGGAAAGAACTTTCGCTGTATCTTTTATTGTTTCGTCTCCCTTGCCATAATGAATTTCGTCTTGATTTAGTATAATGGATGATCCACCCAATTGTTTAACTGCTAGATCAAAAGAAATTCTTGTTCTTGTTGAAGGTTTGGCAAAAAACATGATCATGGTCTTTCCTTGGATTGGTTGGTCTGAATCAGGTTGAGAGTTAGGTTTTTTTCCTCTTTCAGACTTTCTCTTTTTAGCACCATCAATAATGGCTCTTAATTCATTCTTTGACAAATCAGAAATATTTATAAAATTATTCATAATTTAATTTATCACAAACTTTTCTTATAGTTTTTATTGCAAGATCTATTTCTTGTTTTTTAACATTCAAAGGAGGCAGGATTCTGACCACATTTTCTCCTGCTCTCATTGTAAGCAATTTATTATCCTCCAATTTTTTTATAAATTTGCTTTGATCATTATAAAGCTGCAAACCTAGCAGTAAACCAATTCCTCTCACTTCTTTGATTATTTCCGGATAATCTTCCTTTATTTTATTTAGTTCAGAGATAAAGTGTTTGGAAGATTTTTGCACATTTTTTAAAAAACCTTTTTTAAATATTTGATCTAACACTGCATTGCCTACGCTCATAGCCAAAGGGTTTCCACCAAAGGTGCTTCCGTGTGATCCTGGTGTCATAGCCGATGCTACTTTTTTATTCATTAAAACTGCTCCAATTGGAAAACCGCCTCCTATTCCCTTAGCAATTGGCACAATATCAGGCTTTATTTTTGCGTGTTCAAAAGCAAAGAACTTACCTGACCTAGCACAGCCAACTTGGATCTCGTCACAAATTAATAAGATTTTTTTCTTGTTACAAATTTTCCTTAAATCTTTTAAGCACCAATTAGGTATAACTTTAATGCCTGACTCTCCCATTACTGTTTCTATCATTATTGCAGCTGTTTTTTTTGTAATAGATTTTTTCAAGCCTTTATGATCACCAAAATTAAAATGGTCAAATCCAGGCACTTTAGGTCCAAACCCTTCTGTCATTTTTTTTGATCCACTCGCAAAAATAGTGGCCAAAGTTCTACCGTGAAAAGAGTTTTTTATGCAAAGAATTCTATTTTTTTGAGGTTTTCCAATTGAATAAAAGTATCTTCTTGCGGCCTTTATAGCTGCCTCTGTTGCTTCAACTCCACTATTTTGGAATATTACATAATCTGCAAAAGTTTTTTGCGTCAATCTTTTAGCAAGCTTTTCTCCTCCGGGAATAATAAAAGCGTTTGAAACGTGCCAAACTTTCTTGGCTTGTTTGTTCATTGCTTTGGTCAAATAGGGATTTGCATGGCCTAAAGAGTTAACTGCTATGCCTTGAACAAAATCCAAATATCTCTTGCCATTAGTTGAATACAAAAAACTACCTTTACCTCTTTTAAAAGCAATTTTTCTTCTGTTGTAATTTTTAACTAGAGCGCTCATTGATTAAGATTTTATTTTGTATCCTTTTTTATAAAGTAAGTAGGTCACAAACCATAGTCCTGTGGCTAGTATAATTAGATAAACTGATCCCACAAAAATTGATCCATCAGATTGTTCTAAAAAACCATATCTAAATCCATCAATCATATAAAAGAAAGGATTACACTTGCTTATAACCTGAAGAAATTGAGGAAGATTATCAATTGTATAAAAAGTTCCTGATAAAAAAGAAAGAGGTATAATTACAAAATTCGTTACAGAAGCCATGTGGTCAAATTTTTCGGCCCATAAACCTGCTATAATGCCGATCAGACCAAGAATAAATGATGAAATAAAAGTGTAAAAAATTAGAGCATAGAAATTTCTAATTTCTATATCTACTAGAAAATAAAATATACATATGGATACAGCGCCAATCATAAAACTTCTTGTTACAGAGGCCAAACTTACAGCAAATGTTACTTCTCCGGCTGAGAGAGGTGCGTATAAAATATCCACAATATTTCCCTGAATTTTTCCTATCATAAAAGAAGAGGAAGAATGGGAAAAAGCTTGTTGAATTACCTGCATAGCAATCAATCCTGGCGCGAGAAAAGTGATAAAAGGAAAGCCCAGCATATCAGATCTACCATTTCCGATAGCAACGGATAGAACTAAAAGAAAAAGCAATGAAGAAATGATTGGGGATAAAAGTGTCTGAATCCAAACTATTAGAAATCTTTTGACCTCTTTCTCATAAAGGGTCATCGTGCCAATCCAGTTTGTTAAACCAAATCTCCTTACTCCTAGTTTGTATTTTTTACTTATTTCAACCATACGTAGTCTTATAACTTCAAATTAAATTTTCTGTGAAAAACTTTTGTTTTAAACAGATTTTCGGTTTTATTTATTTTAACACTACTAAATAATGTAATACCTTGAAATAAGAAAACTATATGTAGTTTTTATCTGATATGAGCACTTGGGACGAAGCACGCGAAGCAAAGCTAAAAGAATTGTGGGGAAAAGGCCATACCGCTAGCCAAATAGCTAAAATGTTAGGTGGGAACGTCACGCGTAACAGTGTGATCGGGAAGGCACACAGGCTCAAACTTGCTGGTAGAGCACAATCAAGAAGGTCTGAAAAGCAAAAAACACAGGTTGTAGGCGGACAAACTAAGGAAGAAAGATACATAAGCCGAAGAAGCAGATTTAAATCTCTACTATTGGACAAATCTTTTCCCGCTGAGAATCCAAAAAAATTAGAAGAGTTAGGTGATAAAAATTGCAGATGGCCCATAGGTCATCCGGATGAAGAAAATTTTTATTTTTGCGGCAGATCGCCTATTGAAGGTTTCTCTTACTGCAAGTTGCATATCTTATATGCCTTCCAGGTTCGGGACACAAAGGAAGAGCTCATTGATAAAGAGGATGATGTTCCGGCTTTCATAGAAAAGAAAGTTAAAGCCTCTAAATAGCGTGAAACATAGCGTGAAATTTAAATCAACAACTTAATAAAAACAAATGTTGATTTAAATAAAATAAAATTTATACAAGACAAATACTCCAAACCAAAATTTTAAATAATAAATTTAACCTCTAGACTCGATTTGTGAATTAGATATAAGTGAGTCGTCTTATGGAGCTAACATTAATTTACACAATTACCGGTTTTGCACTAGCTGGGTATAGTGTGATAGCCAATGACAGCGTCCAGACTCTCGGTACGTTCATCGCAAGTAAAAATAAACATTTTCGCTGGTATACCCTAGCCGGCTCTGCATCTTTAATGATGATTATTGTAATAACTTACGGGTGGATTGTTAATGACGGTGACATAAGTTTTCAAAGACTAACAAGAATTCCTTACCAAGAAATTCAATGGTATCACGCCGTAGCTCCTGGGATGCTTTTACTACTAACAAGAATTGGAATTCCAGTTTCAACGACTTTCTTGGTTTTATCTGCTTTTGCCTCAACGGTTGTTTTAGAAAAAATGCTAGTAAAAAGCGTTGTTGGTTATGGTCTTGCTGCGGTTGTTGCTTACATTTGTTGGATTGGTATTTCCAAATTTATTAATGAAAAATTTGATGAAATTACGACTCCATGGAAAATCAATTTCTGGCGTAACGCAGTGTGGATAAGTTCAGCTTATCTTTGGGCAGCTTGGCTCGCTCACGACGTCGCGAATATCGCTGTGTTTCTTCCGAGAAAACTTGATCTTTGGTTGCTAATAATTGTTCTTGTTTATTTTACAGTTCTTCTTTTTTACATTTTTTACATACAAGGCGGACCAATACAAAAAGTAGTTTTAACTAAAACTGGAACACGATATGCCCGATCAGCAACTATTATTAATACGGTTTATGCAGCAGTACTTTATTACTTCAAAGAAATAAATGACCTGCCTATGTCAACAACATGGGTCTTTGTGGGACTCTTGACGGGTAGAGAAATCGCAATCGCCCAAATGAATAAAGACTATAAATTTAAATACGTGTTTCCACTTATCGGTAAAGATTTTATTAAAATGATCTTCGGGTTATCGGTTAGCGTAGCGATCGTGCTACTCATACATTACGTCATAATTCCTAACCGAATTGGTTTATAGATCGTCTTTTTTATTTTTCTGAAGATCCTCATGCATCTTTTTAAGATCTTCTGTACTTAAATTTTTATTTTTCAGCTTTTTAAGTATCTCTTCTTCTTTGCTTGCTTTGTTTTTTGTTACCTCTGACTTTGCTTTGATGCCTCGAGAAATGGACTTGTAAGAAACTAAAATAACAAAAATAGCCAGTCCAATACCAATAATGATAAAAAGTAAATCCATTCTTTAATTATAATTGCCTATTTAAACTTTGGCAAATTCGCCTCCTGATCTGTGGCGCCAGAGCCACGTTTCCATTTCTTTTTCGACGTCTGTTGGTTTTATATTTAAGTCTTCAAGGGTTAAATAATCACCTGAAACTATATTGTCTTTTTCTGATAATATTAAACATTGATCTTTTGTTAGAATTGGAGGAATGGGAAGTAAGCCTAAAAGCGTACTTTGTATTTTAGCAAGAGTCATTGGCATTTCTACGACTAATCTTTTTTTTCCAATTATTCTTAAAATTAATTTTACCATATCTCCCATACTAAATATTTTTTCTCCTCCAAGTTCGTAGATAGATCCTTCATTATTTTTTATTTCGATAGCTCTCACTATAGCTTTTGCAACATCATCAACGAAAATAGGTTGTATCTTATAATTTAATTTAGGAATTGGTATGATGGGTGAAAAACTTAATTGGGCAAATAAATTGCTAAATCGATCTTCACTTGATACCACAACGCTAGGTCTAATAATCACTGTCTTTTTAAAATTACTCAATGCTTTTTCTTCCCCTAAAGCTTTACTCTGCTGATATCTTGATCGAGATTCTGGTGAACAACCAAGAGCCGATACATGAATAAATTTTTTTATACCTGAATTCTGACATATCTTTGCTATAACTTCGGGAAAATCTACGTGAATTGATTGAAATTTTTCTCGTCTTGACTCATTTAAAATACCAATTAGATTTATTACGTATGAGCTATTTTCAATAGCATCTTTAACTTTATCCAAATTATTTATATCAAAAGGAATAAATTCTAAGACTCCGGGAGGGAACTGAGTTTTTAAATTTCCCGATGTAAAGCTATTCCTAACTGGCGCAAGACATCTATAATTACGTTTTGCTAAAATTCTGCCGCAATACAGACCTATGTTGCCTGAAAAGCCAAATACCGTTGCAACCGGGTAATTATTCATGGTAATTAGAATAATATATGAAAATACACAAAATAAAAGGCGACATATCTAAAGAAGTTGCGTCATCATTTAAAGTTTCTGTATCGATAGATTGCGAAATGCAAGGCTTAGTTCCTGGGAGGGACAAACTTTCATTAATCTCTTTAACAAGTGACGATGAAAATATTTACATAATCCAGCCTGACAAAAATACTTACATTGCACCAAATTTAGTATCGATTTTGGAAAACAACAAACTGCTAAAAATTTTTCATTTCGCCAGAATGGATGTTCATTTTTTAGAATTTTATCTTAAGACAGGTGTGAAAAATTACTGGTGTACCAAGCTAATGTCCAAGATAGCAAGAACATTTTCTCAAAACCATGGTTTAAAAGATCTCTGCGAATCTTTGTGTAAAGTAAAATTGGATAAAAAGGTTGGTAGTTCAACTGATTGGAACAAAGATTTGACAGAAATATCTGATAAAGAAGCTACGTATGCTGCAAATGATGTCAGATATTTAAGAACAATAAAAGAAAAATTACAGGTTATTTTAGAACGTGAAAAAAGGTTTGATTTATTTTTAAGCACTATGAAAGGTTTGGAAAGCAGAATTCAATTAGACAAGGCTGGATTTAAAGATCCCACTATTTACGAACATTAAAAATGGCTAAAATAAATTATATAAAAATAGCAAAAAAATCTGCCGGTATACAAATTAGAGAATTAAAAAAAATAAATAAAACTTTTAATAAATCGTTTATTAAAACCGTAGAATTAATTGGGAATTGTAAAGGAAAAGTTATAGCTGCAGGCGTAGGAAAAAGTGGTTTGATAGCAAGAAAAGTTTCCGCAACACTTTCTTCTGTGGGCTTTCCATCTTTTTATTTAAATCCGGGCGAAGCCAATCATGGAGACCTGGGTCAAATAGACAAAAGAGATATACTGCTAGTTTTTTCTTATTCGGGTAATACGCTTGAGCTGACAAACATGCTTAAATACGCCAACAGATTTAATATCAAAATTATCGGTGTAACATCAAAAAAAAATAGCATGTTGCTAAATGCATCGGATGTACCAATATTATTACCAAGTGTGAAAGAATCTGATCCTACCGGCATGGTTCCAACAACATCTACAAGCATAACACTTTTATTTGGCGATTGTTTGTGCGCAGCTTTAATGCATAAATTCAAATTTTCAAAAGAAAAATTCAAAGTATTTCATCCTGGTGGCGCTATTGGTCAAAATTTACTTTTGGTTAAAGATGTTATGCTTACAGGAAACAAACTGCCTTTGGTAAGCTATAATAGTAATATTTTAAAAGCTATTCAGGTAATTACTAAAAAAAATTTAGGTATTGGAATAATAATTAAAAATAAAAATGCTATAGGTATTGTTACTGACGGAGACATACGTAGAGGAGCTAAAAAATTTTCTAGAAATAACAAAATAAACGTATTGATGACAAAAAAACCCTTATATATAAGCGAAAGTTCATCGGCTGCTAAAGCCTTGTCTATTATGAGTGAAAAAAAAATTACAAGTCTTTTGGTATCGTCGGATAAAGACTATAGAAAAAACAAAAAGTATTTTAGACCTACGGGCATATTGCATGTACATTCATTATTAAAATATGGCATTAAATAAGTCAAAATTAACTCCAAGAAAATTTTTTCAAATTGGTCTGTTTTTATTAGGAATTTTAATAATTTTTTTTACATATTTTTATAAAAATAAAGAAGTTGCTTTGATAGAAAAAAAAGAGCCAAAAAAAATAGAGGATACAAAAGAAAATTTAAGTACTTTTAAAAATATTCAGTATGAGGGTACAGATGTAAATGGAAATGATTTTGTTATTAATTCCGAAGATGCCGAATTTTTTGTAGATAAAGCAAATATAATATACATGAAAAAAATTTTATGCAGATTTTTTTTTAAAGATGGTACAGTTTTAAAAATTACTAGCGATAAGGGCATCTATGATAATATTACAAACGATATGGAATTTGAAGAAAATGTTAAAATGTATTATTTAGAAAATAGACTTTTTTCAGATAGAGCAAGTTTTGTAAATTCTGAAAATTATTTATTAATACAAGAAAATGTGGTAGGAACAGGTCCACAAGGAAATTTGGTAGCTGACAAGCTAAATATTGATCTTATCGAGAAAAAAATGAAAATTTCTATGTACAATGAAGGTAAAGTGAATATAAAAGTAAATTATTAATGAGTGTAATAAGAGTAAAAAGATTTAGAATTAAAAGCTATAAAAAAAGCATCAAACCTTTGCTCATTATAAAAGATGTTACCAAAAGTTATGGGTCACAGCCCGTATTAGATAAAATTAACATGCAAGTAATGCCGGCTTCTATAGTTGGTCTTCTTGGGCCTAATGGAAGTGGCAAGTCCACAATTTTTAATCTGCTTATGGGTATTATAAAAGTAGATAGTGGAAAGATTATCTATAATAACAAAGAAATTCAAAATGAGCCTGTAACTCTTAGAAGCAAACTAGGAATCAGCGTAATGATGCAAGAACGTTCCTTATTTGATCTTAGTTGTGAAGATAATTTATACTCAATTGCTGAAATCTCAGTTAAAGGACAACAGAAGCAAAAAGAAATTGTTGAAAGACTTATAAGAGAATTTGGAATTGATAGTTTAAGAAAACAAAAAGCAAGAAATTTATCTGGTGGTCAACGTGCTAAACTATGTCTTGCGAGAACTTTGATTAATGAACCCCGACTCGTTCTTTTAGATGAAGCAACATCAGGATTGGACCCTTTAACAGTACAAGAAGTTTCTCGCTTAATTTTACGCTTACAATCTTTTCATCATGTATCACTGCTTATTACATCACACATAGTTGGGGATGTGATGAAGGTCTGTGATAAACTTTATGTATTGGGAGATCATAAAGTTATCGAAGAAGGCTCACCTCAAAAAGTTCTACGTAGCGCTGTTGCTCGCGAAATGTACTTTGGTGACTATGAAGGTTAAAATTGCAAGTAATTTTCCAAAAAAAAATTAAGAGCTTCAATAAAAGTATATTTCCAGACACGGACAAGAGTATAAGTATAAGAAGTTTTGTCATAGGTTCAATTTCGGAAGGAATTACAAAAACTAACAATGTCCTTGAAAGCACTGATGTTTTACAAACAATTAAAGTTCTTAAAAAATTAGGCGTAAAAATAAAAAAAATTAAAAAAGGAAAGTATGAGATCTATGGTAAAGGCTTAGGAAGTTTTTATTGCAAAAAAAATACAACATTAGATTTTGGTAATTCGGGTACCGCTGCTCGATTATTGGGGTTGGGAGCATGCAGCACAAACCCAAATATTCAAGTAAGACTAACTGGTGATAAAAGTCTTAACAAAAGAAATATGTTTAAAATTATTAAAACAATGGAGCTTTTTGGTACTAAATTCTTACCTAAAAATAAATTTCATTTTCCTCTAACTTTAATTTCATCAGAAATGCCAATTGGATTTAAATTTAACGCCGGTATTTCAAGTCAGATTAAATCAGCTGTAATACTTGCTGCAATTAATTCATACGGTAAAACTTTAATAGTCGAGAAGATAAAGAGCAGAGATCACACTGAAAGAATGTTAAAACATAACGTTCAAACAATCAGAGTAAAAAAAGGCAAACAAAATCTTATCGAAATTAGAGGCAAAGAAAGTTTAAAGCCAATTAATATCTCGATTCCAGGAGATCCTTCGTCTGCAAGCTTTTATGCAGCATTATGTCTTTTAAGTAAAAATTCAAAAGTGATATTAAAGCAAGTGCATATTAATCCTACGCGTATTGGTTTTTTTAATATAATTCGAAAGCATAAAGGAAGAATAAGTTTCAAAAATAAAAAAAACCAAGGAAATGAAATAGTAGCTGATGTTCATGTTGCAAGCAGTAAAATAAGATCGTTAAATGTAAGCGAGAAATTTTTTGTAAGTTGCCAAGATGAATTTCCTCTGATGTTTGTAATGGCATCTCTTTTACCTGGAACCTCAACTTTTAAAGGTATAGAAGATCTTGCAAACAAAGAAAGTAATCGTATTAAAGAAATGCAGAAGATTTTAAAACAAATTGGAATAAAAAGCTTTGCTTCGAAAAATAAAATGAAAATTTACGGTAATCCAAATTTAGATATTGGCAACAAAACAATTGCTGTCTCAGGAGTTTTTGACCATAGAATTTTAATGTCTGCGGCAATTTTAAGTTTATTGACCGGTATTAAAGCAAACCTTAAAAATTTTGAACAGGTTAGAACTAGCTGTCCAAATTTTTTATCAACGATTACTACCTTGGGAGGAAAATTTGAAATTAAGAAAACATCATAAACTAATTATAGCTGCCGACGGCTCTGCAGCTAGTGGAAAGACAACAGGGGCGAAAAAAATTTCCAGAAAGTATGGTTGTAAGTTTCTCTCCTCAGGGCTCTTATATCGATTTGCAAGCTACCAAATACTAAAATACAAACCAAAAAATAAAATATCTTTTTTAAAAAAAAGCTTTAAAAATTTAAACCTAAATAAGTTAAAAAATCTTAACTTACATTCTACTAAAATTTCTGAACACACATCAATTATTGCAAAAGAGAAAAAAATTAGACTTATCTTAAAGTCTTTCCAAAAAAAATTCTCCACAAGATTTAACAAAGTTTGCATCGAAGGAAGAGATATTGGCACAGTGATTCTGCCTAAAGCGGATATTAAATTCTTTTTTAAATGTGATCTAAATACTGCTGCAAAAAGAAGATTTAAAGAGTTAAAGAAAAAAAATAAAAAAATTAAATTTAGTGCTGTCAGAAAACAACTACAAATACGTAATTTTAGAGATGTCTCCCGTAAAAACAGTCCTTTACTAAAAAGCCCTGATGCGGTAATTGTGGATACCGGAAAATTAAGAAAAATACCTGACATGA
>CACPJP010000002.1 GCA_902634325.1 uncultured Pelagibacteraceae bacterium
GCTTATAGTTTTCAAACAAATGTCGAAAAATTACTTAAAAATAAAAAATTAATTGCTCTTGATGCTGGTTCGCAGGGAGGTTTTAATTCTGATGCTTTTTTTTCAAAGAAATATAACAAGTATTTTAAATCTATTTTAATTGATCCTTTAGAGAACTCTTTAAAACAAGAAGGGCATTATTACATAAATAAAGGTCTATGGAGTTCCAAGGAAAATAAAAAACTTTACATCTTGGGTAAACGCCCTGGAAGTTCTTCGATGTATGAGCCTGATAAAAAATCTTTAAATATTCATGGATTTAAAGAAAAAGATTTCCATCTTTTTGATATAACTAAAACAGAAGTTGTTGAGTGTGAAACGATCAGTTCTAGCCTAAAATCCCTAAGTATAAATTCCTTAGATTATTTAAAAATTGATACACAAGGTGCAGAGCTAGAAATCATAAAAGGTTTGGGAGATTATAGGCCTTTATTAATTAAATCCGAGGTCCAGATTTATCCCATGTACAAAAATGTTCCCTCTTGGACTGAACTCCTGAACTACTTGGACAAATTAAATTATATGATCTGCGACTGGAAAGTAATAGGTTCACACGTAACAAGAACCCCGGTAGAAATGGACATGATCTTCATACCTAATTTTTCTAAAAACGAAGGAAAAAAAATAATTATAGATAGGCAAGAAGAATTTGTTAGTCTTATGTTAATATGTGGTCAGATAGAATTATTAAAAAAAATATCTGAAGTTGTTGGTTTAAAATACTCTGAACAATATATGAGAATTGAAGATAAGTACTTTTATTAAAATATATGGCAATTTTTGACTGTTTTCAGTATTTTAACGAAGAACACATAGCAGATTTAAGATTTAATATTTTAAATGAATTCGTGGACACTTTTGTAATAGTTGAATCCACAGTGAACCACCAAGGTAAACCAAAAAAATTACATTTTGATATTGGTAAATATAAAAAATTTAAAAATAAAATAAATTATATTGTTGTAGATGATACTCCCGAAAATATAAAAAAGCCTCATGAAGGTGGAGAATCTCTGGTTGAACAACACCAAAGAAATTCGATCATGAAAGGATTGAAGGATTGTGGTGATAATGATTTGGTTATTTTGTCTGATGTGGATGAAATACCAGATCTAAATAAACTTAATGAATTTGATAGAAATAATTATGCAGTCTTTTCCCAAAAAATGTTTATGTATAAACTTAATCTTTTGAACTTGAACGAAGATAACTGGCATGGATCCAAGATTTGTTTAAAAAAAAATTTTAATTCTCCACAGTGGTTAAGAAATTTGAAATTTAAAAAATATCCTTTTTGGAGAATTGATAAAGTAAGAAATTTACAGATAATTAAGGATGGTGGTTGGCACTTTGCCTATCTTCAAACTCCTGAAAATATATCAAAAAAAATAAAATCATTCGCACATGGAGAATTTAACAGATCTGATATTGTGAATGAAGAAAGTATAAGATTGAAGATTGAAAAAGGACAGGATATTTTTGAAAGAGGTTATAACTTAAAAAAAGTAGAAGTTGATTCATCATTTCCGCAGTATATTCTTAAAAATAAAGATGAATTAAAAAAATGGATTGTCTGAATTGTGGTGCGCCCGGAAGGAGTTGAACCCTCAACCTTCTGATCCGAAGTCAGACGCTCTATCCAGTTGAGCTACGAGCGCATATAATATGTTTTAAACTGTAAAATGAATAAAACAACAACATTTTTGGCAGAAAAGGATAAAAATAATTTAAGATTAGATAAATATTTAGCTTCTAAATTAAAAATACTTACAAGATCTCAAATTAAAAAAATTATCCTATCAAAAAACGTGAGTATAAATAGAAAGGTTATTTACTCGCCTGCCCAAAAAATAAGGCAGGGAGATCATATAGAAATTTTATTTAAAGAAGAAAAAATTGAGAATATTAGGCCTCAAAAAATGAATTTAAATATTGTGTATGAGGATAAAGAATTGATTGTTGTTGACAAGCCTAGCGGTATGGTAGTTCACCCTGGAGCAGGAAACAGAGAAGGAACTTTGGTAAATGGTCTTTTGCATTTATGTAAAAAAAACTTATCGACTTTAAATGGTTCGTCTCGACCGGGCATAGTTCACAGGATTGATAAAGAGACAAGTGGACTTCTTGTAATTGCAAAAAATAATTTTTCACATGCAAATTTAGCCAAACAATTTAGTGATCATACTATTAAAAGGAAATATTTAGCTTTAGCCTGGGGTGTAATAAGACCTCTTAATGGAAAAATTACTACACTTTTATCAAGAAGCAAAAAAAATAGACAACTTATGTCTGTAAGTGAAAGATCTGGAAAAAAAGCTGTTACAAATTATAAAACACTTAAAGTTTTTAGTAATAAAGAAATACCAAGAATAAGTTTGGTAGAATGTACTTTAGAAACAGGAAGAACTCATCAGATAAGAGTTCATCTCTCTCATAAGGGTAATGGACTTATTGGGGACAAAAAATATGGAAAGAAAAAACTAGGATTTAAAAAAATAAATAAGAAATTTGAAAAAATTCTTTCTAATTTTGAAAGACAGGCTTTACATGCAAAAAGTCTTGGATTCATCCATCCAACAAAAAATAATCAAGTCAATTTTGACTCTAAATTACCTCAAGACTTCAAAAAAATGCTAGATTTTCTTGAAAAATTTGCCAATTGAAAAATTTTAATTTAGAAATATATATACATAATAAATGAGTACAAAAACTGAAATATCAAACCTACCAATTCTCTCGGGAGAGGGTGGCCTGTCTCTGTACCTTGCGCAGATAAAAAAATTTCCAATGCTTGATGCAGAAGAAGAATACTTGCTTGCAAAAAATTGGAGGGAAAGAGGAAATATAAAATCAGCTCACAAACTTGTCACGAGTCATCTTAGGTTAGTAGCAAAAATTGCAATGGGCTACAGAGGATATGGTTTGCCTGTAAGTGAACTAATTTCTGAAGGCAACATCGGGTTAATGCAGGCTGTAAAAAAATTTGATCCTGATAAGGGTTTTAGACTTGCAACTTATGCTATGTGGTGGATAAAAGCAGGAATACAAGAATATGTTTTGAGATCATGGAGTATGGTAAAAATGGGTACCACTGCAGCTCAAAAAAAACTGTTCTTTAATTTAAACAAACTAAAAAAACAGATTGCTCCAGCACAAGAAGGGGATTTAAGAAAAGAACAGGTTAAAGAAATATCTGATCGTTTAGGTGTAAAATCCGAGGAAGTTATTTCAATGAACCGGAGAATGATGGGGCAAGAAAAATCTCTTAACGAACCAATAAAAACTGGAGAAAAAGAAGAGTGGCAAGACTGGGTTGTTGATGAAGGTATGGATCAAGAGCTTTATGTAGCTCAAAAACAAGAATTGGATGAAAAAAAATCCCTTTTACATGAATCTATAAAAATTTTAAACGATAGAGAAAGAAATATTCTTACAGCAAGACAATTATCAAATAATCCAAAAACTTTGGAAGAATTAAGTAAAAAATACAAAATTAGTAGAGAAAGAATTAGACAAATAGAAACAAAGGCTTTTGAAAAACTTCAAAAAGCAATGCTTAACTCTAATAAATCAAAAAATCTTCTTCCTTCTAATTAAAGGGATTTTCTATAAGAACGGTATCTTTTCTCTCGGGGCTAGTTGATATGCTAGATACTTTTGCCCCAACAAATTTTTCTAAATCTTTTATGTAGTTTTTTGCATTTTCTGGCAATTTATCAAATTCTTTAATTCCCTTAGTAGAAGATTTCCATCCTTTAAATACTTTGTATACCGGCTTAACTTTTAATTGATCATCCGCTGCTGCTGGCAAGTGGTCTGTTTTTTTTCCATTAAGTTCATAAGCAATACACATTTTAATTTCATCTAGCTCGTCCAAAACGTCTAGTTTTGTTAGTGCTATTCCATTAATGCCAGAAATTTTTATTGTTTGCCTCACAAGAACTCCATCGAACCAACCACATCTTCTTTTTCTACTGGTAACGGTACCAAATTCTTTTCCTCTAGTACCTAACAATTCTCCGGTTTTATCTTTAAGTTCGGTGGGAAAAGGTCCTTCTCCAACTCTAGTAGTATAGGCTTTTGTTATGCCTAAAACATAATTTATTGTGTTCGGTCCACAACCTGTTCCTGTTGCAGCAGATGAAGCTACGGTATTAGAAGATGTAACGAATGGATATGTACCATGATCTACATCTAATAGAATACCTTGGGCACCTTCGAATAATATTTTTTTACCTTTTGATTTGTATTCATCTATTTTTTTCCAAACAGGTTGAGAAAATTTTAATATTTCTGGAGCTATTTTTAACAGATCTTTTTTTAGTTGATCTTTCTCAAAAATCTTCTTTCCTAAACCCTTTCTTATTGCGTTATGATGAATAAGAACAGTTTCTAATCTATGATCTAAATTACTTTCAGAGACTAAATCCATTACTCTAATTGATCTCCTTCCAATTTTATCTTCGTAGGCAGGGCCAATTCCTCTTCTCGTTGTTCCAATTTTGGCTTTTCCAGCAGCATCTTCTCTTATCTCGTCCATCTCCTTATGAAAAGGAAGAATAAGATTTGCAGATTCGGATAAGATTAAATTGCTCTTATCAACATTAACACCTTTTGATTTGATTTCTTTAATCTCATCAAGTAGTGCCCAGGGATCTACGACAACACCATTTCCAATTATTGAAATTTTATTTTTCCTAACTATTCCGGATGGTAACAATCTAAGTTTATAAGTAATACCGTCTATAACTAAAGTGTGGCCAGCATTATGACCTCCTTGAAAACGAACAACTACATCTGCCTCACTTGAGAGCCAATCAACAATCTTTCCTTTGCCTTCATCACCCCACTGGGTACCTACAATAACTACATTTTTCATTATTTTAATTTCCCGTCTATTTTAATAGAGCTTAAATGATTAATTGGTCCATGACCTTTTCCATAATTAAGATTAGATCTAATGGATTGATTAACATATTTAATTCCAAGCTCACAGGATTTATTCAAAGTTTTTCCACACGCAAAAAAAGTTGTGATTGCACTAGATAAGGTACAGCCAGTTCCGTGTGTATTTTTAGTTTTGATTTTTTTATTTTTAAAAATTCTTAATTCTTTCCTGCTTAAAAATACATCGTTCATAGTTTTTGTGTTTATATGGCCACCTTTTACCAGAACATTCTTAACTCCTAATTCAAGCAAAATATTGGCAGCATGTATCATGTCTTCTAGACTTTTGATTTTTATTTTTGTTAAAACTTCAGCTTCAGGAATATTTGGTGTTATCAGATGAACTTTTCTCATTAATTTTTCTCTCAAAGTTTTAATTGCTTTTTCATTTATCAATTTAAATCCTCCTTTAGCAACCATAACTGGGTCTAAAATAATCTTTTTTGTCTTAACTTTCTTTAAAGCTCTTATAACTGAAAAAATTACCTCCGATGAATGAAGCATGCCGATCTTTATAGCGTCAGGATTTATGTCTTTGGATGTGAACACAATTTGCTTTTCTATTTCTTTTGGAGGTGTAGGAACTACTGAACTTACACCTGTTGTGTTTTGAGCTGTAATGGCAGTAACTGCTGTCATAGCATAACCGCCTAATGCTGTGACTGTTTTAATATCTGCTTGAATCCCTGCTCCTCCGGAAGAATCTGATCCTGCAATTATTAAAATTTTAGACTTGGGTCTCAATTTACTTTATCGATTTCTTTATTATTTTTATACATTTTAAAATTAAACTTTTATCATATGACTCGGCCATAATCCTAATTTTTGGTTCGGTTCCAGATTTTCTAACTAAAATTCTTCCCTTTTGACCCATAAGCTTATTGGCTTTTTTGATTGCATTTTTGCATTTGACTTTATCAATTATATTTTTTTCTCTAACAACAACATTCTCTAAAACTTGAGGCAGAGGTTTAAAAACACTTAATAACTTACTGGCCTTTTTGCCCTTCCTTAAAGAAAATAAAACTTCCAATGCTACAAGCAAACCGTCGCCTGTTGTTGCAAATTTTCCTAAAATTATATGCCCGGATTGTTCACCACCTAGGTTAAAATTGAATTTTTTCATTTTTTCTTTAACATATCTGTCGCCTACCTTGGATCTAAAAAACTTTATTTTTTCATTTTTTAAAAATTTTTCTAAACCATAGTTGGACATTAAAGTCCCGATTACTCCACCTTTCAAAATTCTTTTTGATTTCCACCTACGGGCAAGCATAGCGATGATTTGATCTCCATCTACAATTTTACCTTTTTCATCGCACATTATTATTCTGTCTGCGTCTCCATCAAAAGAGATGCCCACGTTTGCTTTAAATTTTTTAACAGCTGACTTGATCTTGGATGGATAGGTTGATCCACACTTTTCATTAATATTCAAACCATTAGGTGTTACTCCGATTGAGATAACTTTTGCTCCGAGCTCTTTTAGTAGCTTTGGAGCAGCTTTATAGCAAGCTCCATTGGCACAATCTAAAACTATTTTCGTACCTCTTAAATGGAAATTATTTGGAAAATTATTTTTTAATATTTTAATGTATCTGTCATTTCCATCTTCTAATCGCTTAACTCTGCCTAATAACTTTGGATTTGTTAGTTGTTTTGTGTTTTTAGTGTCTATTAATTTTTCAATTTTTTTTTCTATTTTGTCAGATAACTTCATACCATCTGGTCCAAATAATTTTAGACCATTGTCGTAATAAGGATTGTGCGATGCCGTAATCATAATACCCATATTGGCCTTCATTACTTTTGTTAACATGGCGAGCCCATTAGTTGGTAAAGGACCTAGAGTAAAAACATGCATTCCACCTGAAACCAACCCTGATACCAAAGCGGGCTCTAAAGTGTAACCTGACAATCTTGTATCTTTCGCTATGATTGCAATCTGTTTAGATTTTTTTTGATTTTTAAAATAGGTTCCAGATGCTAAACCAAACTTAAAAAATTTTTCTCCAGTAATATTACCTTGATTAACAGTTCCTCTGATTCCGTCTGTGCCAAAATATTTGTTCTTCATCAATTTAATAATATTTTTTCAAATACCAAGATTCCTTGTTTTACTTCATTAACATTATGTACTCTAAAAATTTGCACACCTTGTGAAAGTAAAAAAAGAACTGAAGCTAACGTTCCCCCTGTTCTGTCTTTGCTATCATATTTTCCAGATATTTGATTGATAAATCTCTTTCTTGAAGTTCCAATCAAAATAGGAAAGCCAAGACTATGAAACAAAGATATTTTTGAAATTAAAGTCAAATTATGTTTCAAAGTTTTACCAAAACCGATACCCGGATCTAAGACAATTTTCCCATTTTTAAATTTTTTATTTATATTTGTTTCAAAGAAATCATAAATATCCAAGAGAACATTTTTATATTTAGGATCTTTTTGCATAGTATTGGGCGTCCCCTGCATGTGATGTAAAACCTTTGCGATGTCGTATCTTTTCAATTTTGACAAGGAACTCTGATCATAATTGAATCCCGATACGTCATTTATTAAATCCACTCCACATTTAATACCTTTGATCATTAAATCAGATTTTCTTGTATCTATTGATAAACAAGTTTTTTTATATTTTTTTTTAAAATTTTTTAGAACATGCTCAATTCTCTTCCATTCCATTCTTGGATCTACTGTTTTAGAACCTGGTCTAGTCGACTCCCCTCCTACATCAATAATATCGGCACCAAATTGGATCATGTTTGATATATGTTTGAATGACTTGCTTCTCTTATTAAATTTACCTCCGTCAGAAAAACTGTCTGGGGTTAAATTTAAAACCCCCATTATTGAGGGTTTGGAAAAGTTAATATGTTTTAGAAAATTCTTTCTTTTTGAGATTATTTTTTTTAGATCTTGTTTAACAACTTTTTTTATATTTTTTTTGAGTTTTGTTATATCTTTGCAGTGAATTAAATTACTTTTTACTCTGCCTTTTTCTCTAATAAAAATTTCAATTTTATCAAAGGCTATATCTTTTTTACCATTTAATGGAAAAGCTTTGCTTGATTTAATGAGACTTTTTGCGGCTCTTCCATGATAAAAATTACACGCCCTAGTGTAATATTTTCTCATGACTTATTTATTATAATGCTGGTTTTGGTTTTAAACCAATAGAATCTATAGCTGATGATGCTTTATTTTCAGATTCTTCTTCGTTCTTAGATAGTTTTCCCGGTTGTATGTTTTTCAAAATCAAGTCTCTAATTTCATCGCCTGTCAAAGTTTCGTAGACAAGTAATGCCTTTGCGATTTTATGAAGATCATCTATTTTTTCCGTTAAAACTTTCTTTGCTCTATCGTAACTACTGTCTATAATTTTTTTAACCTCTGTGTCTACTTTTTTAGCAGTTTCTTCTGACATGTGTTGTTGTCTTGCAATTTGTCTTCCGAGAAATACTTCGTCTTCGTTTTCCCCGTAAGCTACAGTTCCTAAATCTTTGCTCATCCCGTATCTAGTAACCATATTTTTTGCCATTTTAGTAGCCATATCAATATCAGATGATGCTCCTGAAGTTATCTTTTCATATCCAAAAATTAATTCTTCTGCAATTCTGCCTCCCATGGCTACAGCAATATCTGAATACATTTTTTCCCTTGTAACTGATAATTGGTCTCTTTCAGGCAGTCTCATCACCATACCTAAAGCTCTGCCTCTTGGTATAATGGTAGCTTTGTGAATCGGATCAGATGCTTTCTCATTAAGAGCAACTATTGCATGTCCTCCTTCGTGATAAGCAGTTAATTTTTTCTCTTCTTCGGTCATTACCATTGATCTTCTTTCAGCGCCCATCATTACCTTGTCTTTTGCTTCTTCTACATCTGACATTGTAACAACTCTTTTGTTTTTTCTAGCTGCCAACAAAGCTGATTCGTTAACTAAATTTGCTAAATCAGCGCCGGAAAAACCAGGTGTTCCTCTCGCAATAGTTCTAAGTTTAACATCTGGACCTACACTAATTTTTTTAATATGAACTTTAAGAATTGCTTCCCTTCCAAGTATATCAGGATTAGGTACTACAACTTGTCTATCAAATCTGCCAGGCCTTAAAAGTGCAGGATCTAAAACATCTGGTCTATTAGTTGCGGCAATTAAAATAATTCCTTCATTAGTATCAAATCCGTCCATCTCGACAAGTAATTGATTTAAAGTTTGTTCTCTTTCATCGTTTCCGCCGCCAAGCCCTGCGCCTCTACTTCTTCCTACTGCATCTATCTCATCAATAAAAATTATGCATGGAGCATGTTTTTTTCCTTGTTCAAACATGTCTCTAACTCTTGACGCTCCAACACCAACAAACATTTCAACAAAATCTGATCCAGATATGGTGAAGAAAGGAACGTTGGCTTCTCCAGCTATAGCTTTTGCTAAAAGTGTCTTTCCTGTTCCGGGAGGACCAATTAATAAAGCTCCTTTTGGTATTTTTCCGCCAAGTCTTCTAAATTTTTTTGGATCTTTTAAAAATTCAACTATCTCTTCAACTTCTTCTTTGGCTTCATCAATTCCAGCAACATCGTTGAAAGTAACTTTTCCTTGTGCCTCTGTAAGAAGTTTTGCTTTAGATCTTCCAAAACCCATTGCGCCTCCTTTTCCCCCTTGCATCTGGCGCATAAAAAATATCCATACACCAATAAGAAGTAACATAGGAAACCAAGATAATAATACACCAAGCAATGATGGCATTTTCTCATCTACAGGCGAAGCTATGATGCTGACATTTTTATCTGATAATTTTTCAACTAAACCAGGATAGTTAGGCGAATAAGTATTAAACCTTGATCCATCTGATAAAATTCCAGAAATATTATTTCCTTGTATGCTGACCTCAACGACTCTTCCACTGTCAACTTCTTCCAAGAACTTAGAAAAAGCAATTTTGTCACTTTGTGCAGCATTTTGTTTTGGATTCTGGAAAAGGTTAAACAGCCCTATAGACAAAAGGACTATTAAACCCCACATAAGAAAATTTCTAAAGTTCATAATAAATAAATAGGTATTTTTATAATTTTAACAAGTCTTATCAAATAATAATTATTTTCTAAATGTAACAAATTTACCATATTTTAGCAAAATTAGACATAATTTAATAAGTTATTAGAACTCTTTGCTCACATGAAGCAAATTATTCTTTTTTTCAAAAATACAGCCTCCTAAAGTACATTTTTTTAGATGACTTCTTTCAAAACCATTAATCAAATTAATTACTTTTTTAGATCTTGGAGGATAATATGAAGCAGTTCTATTTTTTACAATTTTATTGATTATTTTAAATTTTACTTCATCGGGTTCTTTATTGAACATTTTAAGATCCAAAATGGCGTCTTTCTTTCTAAATTTTACAAATTTTTTCAAAGATTGGTTCACATAAAAATTAATAGCATCTTTGGTTGATGAAATGTTATTGATGGATCGAGTAATTTGATCAAAATTTAGTCCTTTGGATTCTAATATTTTAATTAGATCTCTAATGTTTGTTCTAAGAAACTTTTTATCGTTATTACTAGGATCTTTTATAGTCGTGTTAAATATCTTTCTTGAAATATATTTTAAGTATTCTTTTTTGTATCCTAGAAAAGGCCTGATCAAAACGATTCCGTGTTGCAATTTAGTTACCTCGCTCATAGACGAAAGTCCTTCTACGCCACTTCCTCTGGATAATCTGATTAAAAATGTTTCAATTTGGTCATCTTTGTGATGCGCGGTTACCAAATTTTTGATTCTATTTTTCTTACAAAAACCAGATAAAAGCTCATATCTTACATCTCTTGCGTTTTTTTGAAAATTTCTATTAATTTTTTTTTTATTTTTTAAAATTTTAAGATTTATATCATTTTTTTTTAAAATTTCTTTTACTTGTAGAGATTCTTTATTAGAATCTTTTCTTATTCCATGATCAACTAAAAGAAAATATATTTTATATTTCATTTCGGCCAATAAATTTCTTGACAAATAAGCAAGCGCCATACTGTCAGGTCCGCCTGAAACCGCTATTCCGAAAGAATTGTTTCTTTTATGTTTTAAGAGAATTGTTTTAAATTTAGAGTATATTTCTGCAATTTTTTTATCTTTAATAAAAATATCACGATTCTTTAATACATTTAAATTTTTTGTTTTCATATTCGGCTTTTTGTAGCACAGACTTGTTCGCTTTTGGATATTGTTTTTTTACACCTTGTATCATTAAACAACCTTGATCTTTTTCTCCAAGCTGTACTAGAGTGGTACCCAATTTTAACAAATTTATGGGTGCCTTTTTACTTTTTGGATAATTTTGATATCCGTCCAAATATGCGGCCGCAGCATCTTGGTAGAGTTGTCTAATTCTAAATGTTTCCCCATACCAATATTGGGCGCTTCCGGCTAACTCATTGTCTTTGTTTTTGTCTATGAATTCTTTCAAAGCAAATTCGGCTGTCTCATAATCACCAACTTTTATAAAGCTTACTGCAAAATCATATTGTTCTTTGGCAGACTTATTGGGCAACAAAGACTTGCTTGGTGTCCTTTCCGTCACCACTAATCCAGCAGACTCTATTGACTGGGTTTTTTGAACTTCTTTTGTGTTTTCTAAATCGGTATCAGATACTCTTCCCAAGTCTTGAGGCAAATCAGTGCCGGGAAGTCTTTTTTTCTTTTTTTCTTTCTCTTGTGATGTGTCAGCCATGGCTACACCTGATTGTTCTAAATCATTAAACCGCATTTGGTTATCAGATTGCATTTTAGTTATTCTGTTTGATAATTTATCTATCTTAAAATTAATTTCTTCATATCTATTTGTTAGTTCTCTGAATTGTTCTTCTATCTCATTTAATTTAAGTAAATGCCTAGTAAGTATATCTTCGTTTAGACCATCAGAAGAAACTGAGGAAGGTTTCATTTCTGAACTTTTGTAAAATGCGTTTTCCAAAGTTTTTAGATCTTTACTAATTGCTTCAATCTTTGTGATTAACTCTTTATTTTCTTGAGCTTTAATATTCTTGGAGAAGAATACAGATACAAAAAGTATAACTATAAAAAAAACCTTAACTAGAAAATTAAATTTTTTTAGAATCATTGAGTAGTTTTTATTTGTACAAAATGGCAAAAAAAAGACCCTGATATTCTTCAAGAATAACAGGGTCTTTCAATCTTCAAAACTTATTAGTTAGTTTTTACTGTAACAGATCTTCTGTTTTGAGACCATGCCAGAGGTGTTGAAGCTGGATTTACAGGTTTTTCTTTACCATAACTAATTACAGTAATTCTTTTTCCTGAAACACCGTAAGTCATTAAATAATCTTTAGCGGCATTTGCTCTTCTTTCACCTAAAGCTAAGTTATATTCTCTAGTCCCTCTTTCGTCTGCATGACCTTCAACTGTAACAGTTACATCTTTGTTTTTTCTTAACCAAGTTGCCTGTTTTCTTAAAGTGTCACGAGATCTAGTAGTTAATTTTGATTTGTTAGTTGCAAAAAAAACTCTATCAGGAACGCCCTTTGCTAAATACTCAACTGTATCTGTCCCAGTATAAACATCATCTACAGTATCTACGCTAGCTTTTTTAGCAGTAGAACATGCAGAGATAAGCAATGTACTGAATAGAACTAAAACAAAATTTCTTAGTGCACTATTAAACTTCATTTTCATCTCCTAAATATATTTAAGGTTTTTGTAATATTTCAAATTTAGAGGAATCTTGCAAGTAGAAATTGTACTTAAAAATCGCTTATTTTGAAAGCAACGAGGACCAGGATGGGTCAGAAGCATCAGTTGGCGTTTTTATCATTCTCTCATTGTATCCCGTTATATCTATAGACCAAAGCTTGGCAGAAAACCCTTTGCCTTGGCTATCTGATTTGGTTTCCCTATAAAATATTAAAACTCTTCCGTTAGGCGACCATGAAGGAGCTTCTTGATAATAATTTTCTGTAAGCAACCTTTCCCCCGTTCCATCAGATCTCATAACCCCAATATAAAATCTTCCTTTACGAACTTTTGTAAATGCAATCAAATCTCCTCTTGGCGACCAAACAGGTGTACCGTAAAGGCCTTTTCCAAAAGTAATTCTTTTAACTCCAGTCCCATCACTTCTCATAACATAAATTTGCTGTAGTCCACTTCTATCTGAATTAAAACATATATATTTGCCGTCTGGCGAGTAGGAAGGTGATGTGTCAATTGCAGAATGTTCTGTTATTTTTTCTACCACTCTTGTTTCTAAATCCATTGAATAAATATCGGAATTACCGTCTTTTGCGAAACTCATGATAACTTTTTTTCCATCTGGAGAAAATCTTGGGGCAAAAGTCATTCCAGGAAAGTTTCCTACGACCTCTTGTATTCCGGTCTCAATATCTAACAGATAAACTCTTGGCATATTTTTAAAATAGGACATGTAGGTGACTAGTTGATTAGTTGGATTAAATCTTGGTGTTAAAACCAACTCATTACCTAAAGTTAAATATTTTGTCCCATAACCATCCTGATCCATTATAGCTAACTTTTTTATACGTTGATCTTTTGGTCCAGATTCAGAAACGTATATTATTCTTGTATCAAAATAACCCGTTTCTCCAGTCAGTCTTTCATAAATCTTGTCCGATATAATATGAGCAACTCTTCTCCAATTGCTAGGCGTAGTCGTAAAAGAAAGAGCCGTCATTTCCTTATCGGCTGTTAAATCCCAAAGCCTAAATTCTACTTTTAATTTTTTATCTTTTACAAAGATTTTTCCAGTAACTAGCGCTTGAGCTTTGATGAGTCTCCAATCTTCAAATCTTGGTTTTAGGTGAGCTATATCTGGTTTTTGAACAAACGAGTCTTTTTTTAATGGATTAAATAATCCTGTAGACTTAAAATTTTTCTCAATTATTTTTGAAATTTCTTCACCCAGCTTTCTCTCTTTTAATGATTTAAGATCTTCTGACTTAGTGTCAATATGGAGAGGGGAAACTGCGATAGGTAGCGGGTCAAGGTTACCTCTTGTAATATCGACCTTAATTAGACTGTTTGCATTTCCAGAAACAAGTATAAAAAATAAAAAAACTAAGATTAATTTTTTCATAATATCTAACCTTTTAACATTTCCGTTGGATCAAAATTCAGCTGTAAATCTTTCCATCTTTCATAACCTGTGGGTGGAACTTTTAGTGGTTGGCAAATTCTAACTGCTCTTAAAGCACTTTCAGCTAAAATTTTATAAAAGCTTTGTCCGGGTGTATTCATTCTTGCATGATCTAAAATTTCAGATTTAAGTATTCTTCCATCAGGTTTCAATTTAAGCTTAATTCTCACAAGCAAATTTTTATCGTAAGGTAAACCTAGCGGAACACTCCAACAACCAAAAATTTGAGCTCTTAAAGCATCTTCTTCTGACAAAGAAAGTCCTCTGGCAAAAGAATTTTTAACGCTGCTTTGGGTTAGCTCATCCTTTTTTCTTTGTGTTTCGGCTTGTTCTTCTTTAGCCTTATCAATTAAAGCTGCAATTTCGTTGGTATCAAATAATTCTTCTTTTTCAAATTCTGATTCTTGTCTAATCTTAGGTTTAATTTCTTCAGGATTTTGTTTTTTCTTTATTAATTTCTTTATTTCTTCCTTATCTTCTGGCATTGGAATTCTATCAGGTTTTTCTTTTGCCTTTGATGCTGGAGGGGCCTGCTCAGAAACAACCCTTTTTTTCTCCTCTTTAACTTTTTCAATTATTTTTCTGGCTTTTGGGGCAAAAGGTATGCTGGTTATATCTTTAATTTCAATAAGTTCCACAGAAACTATAGGGGGCAGATCTATTGGTTCTCTCATCATAAAAGGCATTGTTAACATCGTAAGGTATATAACTAGCGTATGAAACAAAAATGAAAATAGTAGACCTCTACTCATAAAGTTTTAATTTTTATAAGGTTCTGATATTAGTGCAACCTTTGAAAAACCTGCACCAGATAACCTTCCCATAACTTCTAAAACTCTTCCGTAGTTTATAGTTTTGTCTCCTCTTACATAAATTCTAGTGTCCGTTCTATTTTTAGATATTGCTAATAACTTGGGAACTACTTTTTGGAAAGTTACTTGATGTTCCTGAATAAATATCTCTCCTTTGGAATTAATAGTTATAGTTAAAGGCTCCTGATCATCAGGCAAAGAATCTGCCGCTGATTCTGGTAAATCAACTTGTACTCCAACGGTTAATAGTGGCGCTGTTACCATAAATATAATTAAAAGAACAAGCATAACATCGACGAATGGAGTAACATTTATTTCGCTCATTGGTTCCTTTTTTGAGCGGTTCATTATGAAAGCCATATATAAATTAAATTATTGATAAAAATCTTTTAGAAAAATTGTCAACCCTAGCAAAATATCTTTGTGAGTCGCTGTTAAACTTATTGTAGGCAATTACAGCTGGTATAGCAGCTAACAGACCAAGTGCTGTTGCAAATAATGCTTCTGCAATACCTGGGGCAACGATAGCTAAACTTGTATTTCTAGAAATTGCTATAGATTGAAAGGAATTCATAATGCCCCAAACCGTTCCGAACAATCCTATAAAAGGAGCTGTAGATCCTATAGTTGCAAGATAAGTAAAATTCTTTTCAATATTTTTTAACTGAGTATCAATTGATACTTCGAGTGTTCTTTCAACGCGCGCACTTTGAACGGCTGAAGATTTTGATCTAGTTTTAATTACTTCTGACATTGCTGATTTAAAAATTGAAGTTAGTGGATCGTCGGTTTTGTTTGGTAAACTCTTGTAGAAGGCTTCCGCAGATTTCGACTTCCAAAATTTATCTTCGAAAGATTTTGTAGACTGATCTATTCTTCTAAATAATCTTATTTTATCAAATATTAATGCCCATGAAAAAATTGAACTTGCGATAAGAATTAAAATCACAGCTTTAACTACAAAGTCAGCTCTTATAAAAAGTTTCCAAAGTGAAAAATCGTTTGCACCACCTAGGCCAACAACTTGAGTTGCTATTTCTTGCTCCATTGAGGTTAATTACGTGTAGAATGTGTCATCAATTTGGCACTTAAATTTAATAATTTTTGATAAATTTACTCATTAAATTGGGCACGACAGTCTCTAAAGTATCTTGCAATTAAAATAGCGTCAGCTTTGTTGACATCTTTTTTCTTGCTTAATCTAGATGATATAGAAGGATACATTTCAATCACTTTTGTTCTGCTAGCATCCTTGGAAGAATTAATAAGCTCAAAATGTTTTTTCCATTTGGCTGGTCTCACATAAAAAATAGGTAAGTTTAATGCTGCACAAATACCTTTGATTGATCCAAAAGTTTGTCCAAAATTAAACATGCTTGTAACCCCTTGTCCGGGCATTGCGCTAACTTGTTCGACTATTACGAAGGTATCCTCTGACACTATATGTTTTTTTATTATGTTAACTAATTGAGCGCTATTTAACTGATTTTTACTTTTTTTTCCTTCTGACATAATTGGCATATCAAATACATCGAAAATTTTTAAATTGTCTAGTATCGCAATACCGCCACTTAATCCTGGATCTATGCCAATTATTCTCATCTTAAAATCCTTTAAAAAAATTTGCAGTTATGAAAAATCTTTTGAATATCATCATTGTCTTCCAACAACTCAAGCATACTCTCTATTTCTTTTTTTTCACCATTCTTTAAACTTATTGAGCTTTTGGGTCTCCACTCTATATCCGAATAAGTTATATCTTTTATTAATTTTTCTGCTTCAATTTTAACTCTGTAAAAATCCCCTTTATTAGTAATTATTTCATGAAAGTCTTTATAGCTAAGGCAGTCTCTAGCCCCCGCTTTTGCGGCAAAATCTAATGCGTATTCGTCTGATATATTTTTTTTGGAAATTTGTATTATTCCACAATTATCAAAAAAATGAGTTGTTGATCCAGAGCTTCCCAGATTACCACCAAATTTTTGTAGGGCCGTTCTTATTTTAGTGGCAGTTCTATTTTTGTTATCAGTTAAAGCTTCAATTATTAGAGCTATATTTTTTGGACCAAAACCCTCATATCTTAAATTTTCAAAATTTTCATTTTTGTTTGTTTCAGATTTTCTAATTGCCCTATTAATATTATCTTTGGGCATATTGGCTTCTTTGGCAGATTCAATTGCTGCTCTTAATCTATGATTTGTGTCAGGATCTTTTGAACCAAGCTTTGCAGCAACTGTAATTTCTCTAGAAATTTTTGAAAAAATTTTTGATCTTAAATTATCTTGCCTTCCTTTCTTGTGTTTAATTCCTGCCCAATGTGAGTGACCAGCCATTTATTATGTTCTCCCCCGCAAAGATCCACCTATAACGATTGGCTGAACTTTTTTAGCTAAGCCAGTACTGTCATCTGCTGTTACCATTAATCCTGAAATTGTTGCTTCTCCCAAGGCAGGAAAGTGTTTTTTAGCCGAAGGGTCTCTAAAAAATTTTTTTAAAGAGTTATCTCTATTCATTCCAATTACAGAGTTATAATCTCCACACATGCCTAGGTCTGTTTGATAAGCGGTACCTTTTTCCATAACTCTATAATCAGAGGTAGGAACGTGGGTATGAGTACCAACAACTATTGTAGCTTTTCCATCAAATAAATATCCCATTGCCATTTTTTCACTAGTTATCTCTCCGTGCATATCAACAACTATAAAATCAGCATCTTTTTTTAACTTAATATTTGCTATAAATTTTTTTGCTGCTTGAAAAACATCTTCACTCTTTTTCATAAAAATATTGCCCATTAAATTGACAACTGCAATTTTTTTATTATTTTTTGAATTGAAAATACCTAAACCTTCGCCAGGAGATGGCTTTATTAAATTTTCTGGTCTTAGTAATCTTTTCTCTTTAGAAATAAACTGCATTGTCTCTTTTTCATCCCAGATATGGTTTCCAGATGTAATTACATCTGTTCCAGCATTAAATAAATCTTCTGCGTTTTGCTTATTAATTCCCACTCCGCTATCAGCAGCGTTTTCCCCATTCACAATTACAAAATCTATTTTTTTTTCTTTTATTAATTTAGGTAATTTTTCTTTTACAGCCGTTACACCAGAAGGTCCCACAACATCTCCTAAAACCAATATATTCATAATAAATTAAAAAATACCTTTCTCTGTTAATACATAATCTAATTTTACATCGTGCTTCGAAATTGGAATTTTTTTATATTTTTGAAAAGAAAATGCAAGACCAATAGTTAAGGGGTTTTTCTTGTTTTTTGTATGCTTTTTTAGAAATCTATCATAGTAACCTTTTCCATACCCTAGACGATTATGAAATTTATCGTAAGCTACCAGAGGAACCAGAATCAAATCTGGTGCATTCGCTTTATTTTTCTTAACTGGCTCCAAAAAACCATAATTATTAACTTTAAGACTTTCGTTTAACTTCCATTTAAAAAATTTCATTTTCCCGTTGGAAGATATTACTGGTAGAGAAGTTGACACATCTCTCCTTTGTCTAATAGCATTAAATAACTTAAGTGTGTCTACTTCATAATTTGAGGGATAGTACAAATAAATATTTCTTTTTTTTTTTTTATTTATTATACGAATTAAAGGTTTAAAAAAATTTGTATCTACCGAAAAATATCTCTTTTTTCTAATTAAAATGAGTTTTCTTCTGACCTTTTCCTTTGACGGCATCTACTGAACCTTAGAACTGGTTTCAGTGTTTTTGATTATTTCTTCCAAGGATTTGGTGGTCTTATCTAGCATAGTTTCATAGATGGATTGGCTTTCTTCTACCATTTTTTTGAACTTGTCTAGCTCTGTATTTAGCTTTGATATTTCTGTTTCTTTGCCATCTTTATAATTCATGACTAAAGACTTCATTTCTTTAAATTTTTTAGACAAATTTTCAAAATTTTCTTTTTGAGAACTAACTCGTTTTTTTAAATCAAAATATTCATCTATAACTTGAATTGTGGTTATAAGCAAAAGCTTGTTCTCTCCAATATTGCCAAGTTTTTCTTTAAGGCTTGAATATTTTTTATCCAAAAATTTAGTAAGATTTTTTAAATCTTCTTCTTGGCCATCATCACAAGACAACAAGTAGTCTTTATTATTAAATTTAATATTTATATTTGCCATTTTTCTATCTCATCTACTAAGGAATCGGTTTCCTCGCCCAACTCTTCAATGTCTTGATTAAACTGATCGTGTATTTCTTTTGACTTTTTCTGTTCTTTCTCTAGTTTTTTTATATGATTTTTGAGCTCATTGTATTTTAAAACCAAATTATTGTACTTTGTCTCAATTTCTATTTTTTCGCTTTGTAATTGATTCTTTTCAACATAAAGCTGTTCCAAATCTCTGGTGTGGACACTGGGCAAGCTATTTAAGTTTTTAAGTTTTTCTAAAACTGTTTCAAGCCGTTTTTCTTTGTTGTATAAAGTTTCCATCGTAACTTTTTTTTGTTTATATCATATTATTGATATCGTTGATTGAAGTCTATATAGGTATTTTATAAGTGGATCCAAAATTAAAAAATTTATCAAACGCTATAAGATTTTTATCAATTGATGCTGTACAGAAGGCAAATTCTGGACACCCTGGCATGCCAATGGGAATGGCTGATGTCGCAACTGTGCTATTTAAATACTACCTCCGGTTTAATCCAAAAAATCCTAGTTGGATAAATAGGGACAGATTTATTTTGTCTGCAGGGCATGGATCGATGCTTTTGTATTCGCTTCTTTATCTTACCGGCTATAAAAAAATTAAATTGGACGACATAAAAAATTTCAGACAACTAAATTCAATTTGTGCTGGCCATCCAGAATACGAAAAAGACTCTGGTATTGAAACAACAACCGGCCCTTTAGGTCAGGGTCTAACTAATTCGGTCGGAATGGCAATTGCCCAAGAAGTTTTAAAAAAAAGATTTGGCTCAGACCTCATCAATAATAAAACTTATGTTATTGCTAGTGATGGTGACCTAATGGAAGGTATTAGTCACGAAGCGATGAGTTTAGCTGGTCATTTAAATTTAAAAAATTTAATCGTTTTCTTTGACAATAATAAAATTTCAATAGATGGACCAACTTCATTAAGTGTTTCCGATAACTATAAAAAGAGGTTTGAAAGTTACGGATGGTCTTTTCAAGAAATTAATGGTCATAACTACAAGCAGATTTTTGATGCAATTAAAAAAACCACTAGGTCAAAAAAACCATCGATAATATCTTGTAAAACTATAATAGGATTTGGTTCTCCAAATAAATCTGGAAAAGAATCTTCTCACGGTGCTCCTTTAGGGGATGATGAAGTAAAATTAGTAAGAAAAAAACTTAAGTGGAAACATGAGCCTTTTGATATTCCTGAAAATCTAATTGAATCTTGGAGAGAAATAGGCAGCAAAGGAGAAAAGCTTGAAGATGAATGGAATAATACTTTAGGTAAAAAAAATACCAAAATTAAAGAAGAATACGAGAGGTTAATAAAAGGAGAGTTGCCAGTAGAATTAGATAAAATATTTGGTGATGAAAAAATAAAATTTTTTCAAACAAAACCAAAAATGGCAACAAGACAATGCTCCTCTTCTGTGATCAACAGTGTATCTAATGTTTTACCAGAACTAATCGGTGGATCTGCAGATCTGAGCGGATCAAATAACACAAAAACTGAAAACTCAAAAGTTATTACTTCTAAAAATTTTTCAGGAAATTATATTCATTATGGTGTCAGGGAACATGCGATGGCCGGTGTTATGAATGGTTTAGCCTTATATGGTTGTTTAATTCCGTTCGGTGGAACCTTTCTGATTTTTTCAGATTACTTAAAACCTTCAATGAGATTATCGGCTCTTATGAAATTGAGAGTAATTTATATTTTTTCACACGATTCTATTGGACTGGGAGAAGATGGGCCAACTCATCAACCTATAGAGCAGTTAGAACACCTAAGGGCAATACCAAATTTAAATGTATTCAGACCTGCCGATATTAATGAAACTCTTGAATGTTGGGAAATTGCCTTAAAAAGTAAAAACAACCCGAGTGCAATAGCTCTATCCAGACAAAAGTTGCCTTATCTTAGTGAACATAGCTCTGGCGAAAACATGTGTTCTAAAGGTGCATACATTTTGAAAAAAACTTCTGACAATGTTGATGTATCGTTAATCGCTTCGGGATCTGAAGTTGAAATTGCCTTAGAAGCTCAAGAAAAACTTAGAAATTTAAATATAAACTCAAAAGTCATTTCCATTCCTTGTTATGATTTATTCCAAAATCAAACTGAGAATTATAAAAATGAAGTTCTTGGCAAAGATACTTTTAAAATCTCAATTGAGGCTTCAAGTCAATCAGGTTGGAAACATATGGTTGGCAAAGACGGTGTTACATTTGGGCTGTCTACATTTGGAAAAAGTGCCCCATATAAAGACATTTATAAATTATTTAATTTAACCAGTGATGAGATCGTCAAAACAGTAAAAGCAAAGGTTAAAAAATAATTAGACAAATGTCTGATTTAAAAATTTTTTCTAAGGATATTCCTATTAATGGTAAACGCGTTATTGTTAGACTAGATCTTAACGTGCCAATTAACAATTCAAAAATAGATGATGATACCAGAATTAAGGTTATTGAACCTTTTATAAATAAATTAATAGAAAATAAAGCCAAAGTTGTTTTACTATCACATCTCGGAAGACCAAAGGGAAAAGTGATTTCGAAGCTTTCGTTGAAACCAATATTTAATTATTTAGAAAAAAAATTGAATGGAAAAGTTCATTTTTACCGAGAAAGAATTGATTCTAAAGCAATAGATGCTTCTAATAAATTGAAATCTGGCGAAGTTTTGTTGTTTGAAAATATTCGTTTTTTTAAAGAAGAAGAAAACGATGAAGAAACTTTTGCAAAAAATCTTTCAAAGCTTGGTGACATTTATATAAATGAAGCCTTCTCTTGCTCACATAGAAAACAAGCATCTATACACAAAATAACTAAATTTATTGATAGTTATGGAGGTCCTATCTTAGAAAAAGAGATTCAATCAATTAATTTAATAATAAAGAATAAAAAAAAACCGGTTACTTGCATAATTGGTGGTTCAAAAGTGTCGACTAAAATAAATATTTTATCAAGTTTATTAGAAAGCGCAGATAATCTTGTAATTGTAGGGGCGATGGCAAATAATTTTCTTAAATTCAAAGGCATAAACGTTGGTGCTTCTCTTGTTGAGAAAGGATCTGAAAATACTGTAAAAAATATAAACACATTGGCAGAAAAAAATAAATGCAACATTATTATTCCTGTAGACTGCAACACTTCTTCCCATGTCAATGGAAGTCCGACCTATAAATCCTTAAAAAATATAGGCTCGGAGGATATGATTTTAGACATCGGAAAAAATACAATAAATTTAATAAATAAAACCATAGATGGCTCCAATACAGTATTTTGGAATGGACCAGCAGGATATTATGAGAATAAAAATTTTTCAGCTGGTTCCCTATCCATAGGAAAAAAAATTGCTGAAAATACAAAATCAAAGTCTCTAATATCAATCGTCGGTGGTGGAGATACTGTTGCTGCAATTAAAAATACTGGGCTAGAAAAGACTTTTACACATTTATCAACAGCTGGCGGTGCATTCTTAGAATCTCTTGAAGGCAAAGAGTTGCCTGGTATAAAAGTATTAAAGAAAAGTTAAAATTTATGGGTATAGAAGAAATAGCAAAACAAATGGTAGCTAAAGGCAAGGGAATACTTGCTGCCGATGAAAGCACTGGCACAATGGAAAAAAGATTAAAGAGTGTCAACGTAGAATGTACTGAAAAAAATAGACTTCATTTTAGAGAAACGTTGTTTGCATCAGGTTCAATGAAAAACTGTATAAGCGGCGTTATATTGTTTGATGAAACTATAAGGCAAACTTCAAGTAGTGGAATTTCCATTCCGGAATTAATAAAAAAAAGCGGATCTATTCCTGGCATCAAAGTTGATAAAGGCGCAAAACTTCTAGCTGGTTCAGATAAAGAAAAAATTACAGAAGGATTGGATGGCTTGAGAGGAAGAATGGAAGAGTATTATAAGTTAGGGGCAAGATTTGCTAAATGGCGTGCTGTCTATTCAATTTCTTCCAAGCATCCAAGCGAACAGTGCATAAAATCTAATGCTCACGCTCTAGCAAGATATGCTGCGTTGGTACAAGAAGCAAAAATGGTTCCAATAGTAGAACCTGAAGTTTTAATGGATGGAGACCATACAATTGATAAATGCTACGATGTTACTAGCAGAGTTTTGGCCGAATGCTACAAAGAACTTTCAATCCACAATGTTAATCTCAAAGGAACGGTTCTTAAACCAAACATGATACTTCCGGGTGCAAACTGCAAACAAAAAGCTACTACAGAAGAGATAGCTAAGAAAACGTTAGAATGTCTTAAAAAAAATATGCCAAGCGAAGTTCCTGGGGTTGCTTTTCTTTCTGGTGGACAAAGTGAAGTAGAGGCAACAAAAAATTTAAATGAAATTAATAAAATTAATGACACTTCTTTTCATTTTACATTTTCTTATGGTCGGGCCTTACAGCAGTCAGCTTTGAAAACATGGGCAAAGTCAATGAAAGACATAGATAAAATTCAAAAAGTTTTTGACCATAGAGCTAAAATGAATGGTGCTTCAACAGAAGCAAAATGGAATGAAAAGCTTGAGCAAAGTTTTGCGGCTTAAAATTGAGAAGATTTTTATATCTAATATCGCCCAGTAAAATTAACAAACATTTCTATAAAGACTTGGCAGAAGTTCTTTCCTCGAGAAAAGTAAGATACTTTCAGTTAAGACTTAAAAAACATTCAAATTCAAAACTGCTTAGGATTGCAAGAAGAGTTAAGAACATTACAAAAAAATATAAAGTTAAGTTAATAATCAATGATTTTCCCATGTTGGCAAAAAAAATTAATGCAGATGGATGTCACCTAGGTCAATCTGATGAACCAATAAAAAATGCAAGAAGCTTACTAAAAAAAAATAAAATAATTGGAATAACATGCCATGGTTCAAAAAAATTAATCTTAAATGCTATTAAACAGAAGCCTGATTACATAGCCCTAGGATCGTTTTTTAAATCCAAATTAAAACCTCGAGCAAAGAGAACTCAAAAAATTTTGGTGAAATGGACTAAACAAAGAACTAATTTGCCTATTGTTGCTATTGGAGGAATAAATAATAAAAATTACAAAAGTTTGATGAAATTTGGAGTAAATTATCTTGCAATATCAAGTTATATTTGGAATAACCCACGCTTAAAACCGGAAAAAGCTATTAAAAAATTTAATTAAAATGAAAATACAAGGAAATGAAATCAAACCTGGAATGATTATTGAGCTTAATAATGATCACTGGACAGTTCTTAAAGCCCAACATGTTAAGCCTGGTAAAGGCGGTGCTTTTAATCAAGTGGAATTAAAAAGTCTTACAAAAGGAACGAAGCTCAATCAGAGATTCAGATCTAGCGAAAATATTGAAAGAACTCAACTTGAGGAAAAGGAATTTAATTTTTTATACTCTGATGATAGTGGATGTTTTTTCATGGACCCGGAAAATTTTGAACAAATTTCTCTTAAGAAAGAATTGTTAGGAGAAAAGTTGAAACTTTTAAGTGAAAATCTAAAAGTAACAATATCTTTTCTTGAAGAGAAACCGCTTTCCGTAGATTTGCCAACAAATATTGAATGTGAAATTGAAAGCACAGAAGGAGTGGTTAAAGGACAGACTGCAGCTTCTTCGTATAAACCTGCCAAACTAAAAAATGGTTTGGATATTATGGTTCCTCCTTTTGTGGAAGAAGGAAATAAAATAATATTAGATACAAGAACTCTAGAATATATAAAAAAAATAAATTAATGAAGATCAATTCTCCCCAGATTAACATGATGTACAAAGCCTGCATGAAAGCTTCAAAAGTTTTAATCAGAGATTTTGGTGAACTTGAAAAACTTCAAGTTTCAGAAAAGGGTCTGGGAGACTTTGTAACAGCTTCGGATAAACGTGTAGAAAAAATAATAATAGGTGAACTTGAGAAATCAGAATATTCATTTTTAACTGAAGAGACCGGATTAATAGAAGGAAAATATAAAGATAAAAGATGGATCATTGACCCAATAGACGGAACATTTAATTTTCTAAATGGCTTACCCCATTTTGCTATTTCGATTGGTTACGAAGAAAATGGAGAGATAGTTTCTGGAATAATTTTCGATCCTATAAAAAATGAGATGTTTTCTGCTCATAAAGGATCGGGTGCTTATTTAAATAATTTTAGAACTAGAGTCTCAAATAAATCTGATTTTAAAAATGCATGCTTAGTACATGGTGGGCCCAAAGGTACTAGCAAAGCAAGAGAATCTATATTAGATGAATACAAAAAAATCTCTATGAAAACAAATACTAACATAAGAAAATCTGGAAGTGCCGCACTAGATCTCGCCTATGTAGCAGCAGGAAGATATGATGGCTACTGGCAGAGAGAATTAAACTATTGGGATATAGCAGCAGGTATAATTATAGTCAAAGAATCTGGGGGATTTGTAGAAAACCTCAAAGAAGAAGGTTTTGATAAAGAAAAAGTTGATATCATTGCAAGTAACTCAAAAATACATAAAGAATTGAGAAATTTTTTATAAAAAAATATTGAGCAAATTAAAATAGTATTATAATAATCGTTGAAATGAAAAAGAAAATCCACCCAAATTATCATAAGATAAATGTTGTAATGACTGATGGTTCAAAATTTGAAACAAAGTCAACGTGGGGTAAAGAGGGTGATACACTGAAGCTAGATATTGACCCCAAGTCTCATTCTGCATGGACAGGTGGTACTCAAAAAATTTTAGATAAAGGAAGAGTAAGTAAATATAACAAAAAATTTGTTAACCTAAGAAAAAAGAAGAATTAAATAATTATGTCAGAAGTACCATTTATGCCGAAGGCAACTGCTGTTTGGCTAGTAGAAAACACTACACTAAGTTTTAGACAGATTGCAAATTTTTGTAATCTGCATGAATTGGAAGTAAAAGGCATCGCTGACGGGGATGTCGCAAAGGGTATAAAAGCTTACAATCCAATTTTAGCTGGCCAACTAACTCGAGAAGAGATTGATCTTTGCTCTAAAGACCATGGTAGACCCTTAAAATTAATAAAAAAAAATCAAGAAGAAGTTGTTGTATCAAAAGAAAGAAAGAAGGCTCGCTATACACCATTATCAAAAAGGAAGGATAGGCCAGACTCGGTTTTATGGCTTGTTAAAAATTTTTCTCAACTTTCCGATGGCCAGATAGCCAAGTTGGTGGGAAGCACCAAAGGTACTGTTGGTTTAATAAGAAATAGAACCTACTGGAACTTTTCAAACTTGACAGCTAGAGATCCTGTGATTTTAGGCTTGTGTAGCCAATTACAATTTCAAAAAGCTGTAGAAAAAGCTGATAGAAGAGTAAAGAGAGAAAAAAAATTAAAAGAAAAAGAGAAGAAATTAAAAGAAAAAGAAGAAGCAATAGAAAAAACGAATGACATCAATTAAAGAGCCCACTGTTGGTATAATAATGGGTAGCAAATCCGACTGGGAAATAATGAAGAATACTTGTGATATTTTTAAACTTTTTAAAATAAAGTTTGATGTAAGAGTGATATCTGCGCATAGAACACCCAAAAGATTAGAAAAATTTATTTATGAAGCTGAAAAAAAAGATTACGAAGTGATTATTGCGGCTGCTGGTGGAGCAGCACATCTCGCTGGTGTAACAGCTGCCTTGACAACTATACCTGTACTAGGCGTACCAATGCCCAGTGTCACAAATGGTATAGACAGCCTTCTGTCAACAGTACAAATGCCAGCTGGTGTTCCGGTAGCAACCTTAGCCATTGGGAAGGCGGGAGCCAAAAATTCAGCGTTATTTGCTGTTGCTATTTTAAGTCGAAAATATCCAGAAATTAAACACAAACTAAAAAAATATAGATCCGAATTTGAAAACAAAATTCCAAAAAGACCTTATTAATTGAATCAGATCTAGACAATACCATTACATCGTGATAACTAGCACATTGAAATTACGGAGGATTTATTAAAATAGACGTAAAAGATAATAATGTTGAACAGGCTTTAAGAATTCTTAAAAGAAAACTTCAGAAAGAAGGTTTTTTTAAAATTATTAAAATGAAAAGTAATTACGAAAAGCCTTCTGAAAAAAAGAAAAGAATCAGGCTCGAAAATCTTAAGAGAGTCAAAAAATTTCAGCGTCTAAGAAACAGAATATAATCTTCAAAAAATTATAGGAGAGTATTATGCCTTCAGGAAAGGTTAAGTGGTTTAATTCTAAAAAAGGATACGGTTTTATTACATTAGATGACAATAGTGAAAAGGATGTTTTTTTACATGTATCTGCACTTGAAAAGTCAAAGTTTAGAGTTTTAAAAGAAAACCAGAAAATACAATTTGAAATAAAAGAGGAACGGGGTAAATTACAAGCAATAGACTTGAAAAGGCCCAAGAAATAATTATCGCGGGGTGGAGCAGTCTGGTAGCTCGTCAGGCTCATAACCTGAAGGTCGTAGGTTCAAATCCTACCCCCGCAACCAATCATACCAACGTTTTTTTATTGTAGATGTTTTGTAGAAAGTTTTTCTGCCGTACTCCTGCCGTAACGTGAGGTGAATTTTTTCATTTAATTACTAATTCTAACGGAGAATGATCACTCAATCCATTTTCTCGATATTTGTGAAGATATTCTATAGATTTTATTATTAATTCCCTTGATGAAAAAAAATGATCAAACCGTCTTTTGGCAACCACTTTGCCTCTTCGTTCTATAACAAAGCTGTAAGCTTTCTCTGGTACAGGGTGAATCCGTCTATAAGCATCACTGAGATTAAATTCTTTTAAGCCTTCCAATATATTTCTCTCTCCTTGGTCCCAACGATTTCCACTTCCTCTTCTAAATATTTTTTTAAGTTTTGGCACTCCTTTCTTATTAATTTTCTGTGCAAAAGTACAAACTCCATATTTTAATAATTCATCCTGAGGAGTGTTAAAGTCACCACATAAAATTCTTTTTTTTTCTGTATGTTTAGCCAAACCTTTATAAAGACCCTCAAGTGTTTCTATCTTTTTCCATCTATTAGAAGAGCCTGGAGGAATATAAGTATTATAAAATTCGATTGTTTCATGGAGAATAGTAATGTCCGCCGCTAAAATTCTTTCAGGCCAAGGTATATCAAATTCATTTTGTGATCTAAGTTTTAAATCATAATTAGTAGCAATCAATACGCCCAATCTTCTAGGTCCTTTCAATAAAGATTGGTCTGACATTAATTCAAAGCTATCTACGATGTTTTTATAACTCGACGATAGAATTTTTTTTATTATTTTTGATGATTCTAATGTTATCTCTTGAAATGCAATAATATTAGGATTTCTATCCAACACAACTTTCATTTGTGAAGAAATTTTTTTTAATCTATATCCTAAATTCCAAGTCAAACATTTAAACATAATTTATTGAGATCTTAATCTAATTATTTTATTGTTTTAGTTAAGAAATTTTTATAAAGATTTAAGGCATCATCTTTTAATTCAACTGGAAATATTTTCACTTTTTTATCTTTTTCAAACTCTTTGCCTACTTTTCTATAATCAACGTCTAAATAAGGATCATCTTTTGGTGTTTTTTGTCGATAGTGCAAACCCGTTGAATATCCATCATCATTTTTATACGAAATATACCAACAAACATATTCTTTTCCACTAATCATACTGCCGCCCACTTTTACTTTGCTACCAACACAATTTTTTGACCAATCAAATTCTTTTTCTAATGTATGAAAAATCTCCTCGAGAAACTCTTGAGCTTTTGCACTTTTTCCACCTAAAATCTTTTTTGCACTCTTGGGAAATTTAGTTCTCATTTCTGTTTCAACAGCTTTAACTAGAGTTTCCCTTTCATAATCGCTTATGGATGGGTCATTATTAATATTATTAAAATAATTTATAAGTCCTGCTTTAGAATTTTCTTGTGTTTGTATAAGATCTAAAACCCTTTGAACTTTTGGAGATATATTTTTATCACTCATTAATCTAATACGTTGTGTCCCCTGTTTACCAAACAGGTCTTGACTAATTTTTTATATCGCATTTCCATTTTGTCAGGAAGCCAAAGCATACCTGGTCGAATGTACCAGTTATGAACTACTTTATATCCTTCCCATGCTTGATTAATATTTTCTTCAGCAATCTTTCTGCAAGTAGATAAATCGTCATTGTAGCGTTTAGAAACTCCATCTTTAGATCCTCGATGATCTACGACAGGTTTGTAACTTGTACAAGATACAACAATAATTAAACTCAATAATATAATAATTTTTCTAACGTACAACTGACCAGCCTCTTCCCGTTAAACAACGTTTTATGATTAACCCTCTGTCTGTTTCTTCGGGTAATAATAAAGTTTTTTCTATTTTATGTTGTGAGTCAGGAACTGTTTGTTCAGCAAGTTTTCTACAGGAAGAAAGATCATCATCATATCTTTCTAGATCTGCACCTTTCTTTTCAGAACCTCTAAAATCGATAACAGGTTTATAGTCGGCACAAGAGGAGATAAAAAATAATAGGACAATCAAACTACATATCTTTGTCCAGAATGACATATCCTCTTCCTTCCATGCATCTTTCAGTAAAGATACGAGTTTTCTTTTTATTTACATCTTGGTTGGCTGCAATTTCCTGGCATGTAAAAAGATCATCGTGGAAACGTTTAAGATCCGCACCTTTTAAATGAGATCCTCTGCTATCAATAATGGGTGTGTGACTGTAAGTACTACAAGCTGAAATAAAACCCAATACGAGTAATGTTATAATTGTTTTTTTCATATGTTAATCTTAACTTAATTAATAAGAGAGTAAAACCTGCTGATTAGTCTCATTTATTATTTTTAGACCGTTATTAATCATATAGTCTATAGATAAATTTGTCTTTGACCCTTTATCATCAAGTAGCACTAAACAATTAGGATTAAGTTTTTTTTCAGCAAGTTTAAACTCCTCTAATTGATGTTTGTTGGCGCCTTCAAATTGTCCATCAAGTGAGTCTAAATATAAAAAATCAATTTTTTGGTTAAATTCAGCAAGAAATTTAAGACTATCATCAATATAAAAAGAGCAAAATTCTTTATTTTTTTTGCAGAAAAATTTTGCATTTGAAACATTTTTTTTCTCAATATCACATGTATGCAAATGACCATTTTTATATCGTGCATATTCGCTAAACAAAAGTGTACTCATCCCATCTTTCCAGTTAAATTTTTTTATAAAAAAAAATTTAATTTTTCCTCTAGCTACACCAGTTTCTACTATTGTCTTAAGATTTCTTTCGTCTGCTAATTTCATGGCAGTCTTGAAGCTTTCAAACCTAATATTTTTTGGATGATTAAATGACTCTAAAAATTTCATAAATTCCTGCCGTAAATTTCAAGATTTTATTCTACAATAATCTCTGACGTAAGCTAGACGTAAAGATTCTAAAATTTCAAAATTTGATATAGCTTTTTTGATGTGTTATGATAATTTTACGAGCAGAAAGGTACATGCGTCAGGCTCATAACCTGAAGGTCGTAGGTTCAAATCCTACCCCCACAACCAATTAGGTCGTTAAAAATATTTAATGAGTAAAAATATTAAGAATTTAGGTACGGTACTTTTTTTTGGTAGAAAAGATTGCTTGTACTCTAAAAGAGTCAAAAATTTTTTACAGAAAAAAAGCAAAAAATTTTATTTTATTCAAAGTAAAAAAAAAGGAGAAAAGATTAGAAAAAAATATTTTAAATTGAAATATGATTACATTTTTTGTTTCAGAAGCTTTTATATTTTAAAAAAAAATCTATTAAAAAAAGTAAATAAGGAAGCAATAAACTTTCATCCTGGTCCACCAGAATACCGTGGCATTGGCTGTGTAAATTACGCTATATACGAAAATTCAAAATTTTATGGCTGCACCTCTCACTTAATAAATGAAAAAATTGATAGTGGAAAAATTATTAATATAAAAAGATTTAGGATTAATAAAAAAGACGGTGTTCATGAAGTATTGTTAAAAACTTATAAAATTATGACTAAACAAGCAATTTCAGTAATAAATCAAATAAATAAAAATCCAAAAAATATTAAAAAATGGATTAATAACAATAAAAATACTAAATGGTCAAAAAAAATAAGAAAATTAAAATATCTAAACAGATTTTACGAAATTAAAAAAAACATTAGCGAGAGAGATTTAATAAACAAAATACGTGCCACAAATACCACTAAATTTAAACCATATATGTATATTCATGGCAAAAAAGTCATTTTGGAATAATAGTCATTTTAGGTTGCGTTATTATTGAAATTTCTAACCTTCTTTTAATCTTCTATAAACGCGGAACTTTCCTTGTCTGAGTCTATACCCTGAAAATCCAACAATCCTTTTTGCAATATTTCAAATATTTCTTTATTGGAACTCCATGCGGCATATCTTATTGGTTTACTAAATATTCTTGGAAAAATATTATCAAATTCCTTGCCTCTATTGATTGCCCACATAAGGTCTATGTTATTATTTATTGCCCATTTTACTATCATCATAGTCATGGCATTTTCGTGTGACTCATCGGTATGATAAGTGTAGAGAATATTTAGTCTTTTAATATTTTTTATTGAGTAAATATGAACTATTGAAAAGTTGTTTTTGTATTCAAAGAAAAATATATCTTTCTTATAAGGACATTCCATTAATCTCCAGTTTAACCATTTTTCATCCCTTATAATTTCTGCAAATTTAATATCCTTTTTGGATTTTCTAAGCTTAAATGAATCATTTATAATTTTAAAATTATTTTCAATTTTATATGAATTTAAAGAATTATTTTTGTTATATTTTTTTTTTAAAAAATACCTAATTCCTGAATCAAAAAAGTTTAATTGTAAGTTTCTTAAAATAGGAACAAATTTCGTAAGATTAATTGGTCTTGCTAATCTTTTGGTATCAAAGTTATCCTTCCATCCTAATTTCTTTAAAACTCTCAAAGAATCAGGGCTACAAATAGCCATTTGGTTCGGACAAATCTTCATCCATTCCTTGCTCAAAAGCTTACCAAGACCCTTTCCCTTAAATTCTGGTAAAACAGCATAATCTTGAAACCAAATTGCAGGTATTTTTTTTCCTAAAACATTTAGTTCAGTGGGCAAATAAGCTGCCTGTCCAATTATTTTATCATCAAGTGAAAGAATTATTGGCTCTGATTCATTTAGTCCTGATCTATACCACCACCGCCAATTATTAGTTAAAGATTTATATCTTTGAAAATAAGTTTTTTTATAAAAATCAGATAACTTGTTTATATCTACTTCGGAAATTTTATTTATTTTATATCTATCTAATAAATTATTTTTAGAATGCATCAATATTTGTTTGAAACTTTCCAAGAATTAAAGCATGGGTATCTTCTGTTCCGTCATAAGTATTTACCGTCTCAAGATTAACCAAGTGTCTTATAATATGATACTCATCCAAAATTCCATTGGCTCCTAGCATGTCTCTTGCGTCTCGAGCTATATTAAGTGCCTTACGACAATTGTTTCTCTTCAATATGCTGATTGCTACTTTCATATCTTGTTTCTTATCCATTGCTCTCCCAGTATGGTAACAACCACTTAGACCAAGAGAAATTTCAGATAGCATATCAGCTAATTTTTTTTGAATTAACTGTTTAGAGGCAAGTTGTTTTTTATTTATGACTCTGCTTTCAACATAATCTTTTGCAATTAACCAACAAGATTCTGCTGCACCCATTGCTCCCCATGCAATTCCATACCTAGCCTTGTTTATGCAAGAATAAACGGACTTCCAACCTGTTGTGTTGGGTAAAATATTTTTTTTTGGAACTTTTACATTACTTAAAATTATTTGTCCTGTCTGACTAATTTTTAAACTCGATTTTTCTATCGTTGAAGTTGTTAAACCTTTAGATTTTCTGTCTACTATAAAACCGTGTATATTCTTTTCGTTGTTTAAAGCCCAAATTATAAAAACATCTGCGATGGGAGCATTAGTTATCCAATTTTTTGTACCGTTTAAGATATAGCCGTCAGAAACTTCTTTAAAACTTGTTTTCATTGAAGATGGATCTGAACCCGAAATACTTTCAGTAAGCCCAAAGCATCCTACAGTATTTCCTTTTACGAGATCTGGTAGGTAATTTTTCTTTTGTTCTTCTGATCCAAAATAAAATATGGGATGTATTACTAGAGAAGACTGTACTGATATTGCTGAACGATAGCTGCTATCAACAGACTCGAGCTCTTTTGCAAGTAAACCATAAGCTATGCTTGAAGCATTTGCTGAACCAAATCCATCTATGTTTAAACCCAAAAAACCCATAGATCCAAATTCTTTGTAAATTTTTTTATCAAAAAAACATTTTTTGTTATTTTCTATAACGCCGGGCAATAGTTTAGATTTACAATAATCTTTTATGGTTTTTTGTATTGCTTTTTCTTCATCAGTCAACAATGTTTCTAGATAAAAAGGGTCGATCCAATTAACAGATTTTTTTTGCATATATATAATTCTTTTAATCTGTTTTACATTATTTTAGTAATTCAGAGAAGAGTAATTATTTTTGATTTGCTTTTTTTCTAAGCAAGAATTTTTGAGTTTTTCCTGTGGGTGTTTTATCAATATCTCCAAAAATAATTTTTTTTGGAATTTTAAATTTCGCCATATTATTCCTGCAAAATTCAATTATATCAACCTCATTTAGTATTGAATTTTTTTTTAAAGTTACAAAAGCACATGGCACCTCTCCCCATTTCTCATCTTTTTTTGCTACAACTGCAGCGTCAATAATATCTTTATGTTTAAAAAGTACATTTTCAATTTCTATACTGCTTATATTTTCGCCTCCAGAAATTATTATGTCTTTTGAACGATCCTTTAATTGAATGTAGCCATTTTTATGAATTACAGCGATATCACCCGTGTGAAACCATCCTTTATCAAAAACCTTATTCGTAGCTAGTTTATCTTTATGATATCCCATCATCACAGTGTTCCCCCGCATAAATACTTCGCCTAACTCTTTTCCGTTGTGTTTAACTTCTTTTTTCGTTTTTTTATTAAAAACATTTATTTCTGAAATTCCTGGATACTTTACTCCTTGGTGAGATTTTAATTCTGCAATTTTCTCCTTGTTTAGTTTCCCCCAATCATTTTGCCATTCACAGATAACTGCAGGTCCATACACTTCGGTTAAACCATACGTGTGTGTGATATTAAATCCTTGATCATCAATCTTTTTAAGAACAGAAGATGGTGGAGGGGCTGCACCTGTCATAAAATCAATTTTATTTTTAAGTTTAGTGCCTTCTTTAATTAAAAGATTTATTATTACTGTTGTGCCACACAAATGAGATACTTTATGTTTTTTTATAAGTTTAAAAATTCCTTTTGATGTTATTTTTCTCATACAAATATTTTTTCCAGCTAAGGCAGCTATCGTCCATGGAAAACACCATCCGTTACAGTGAAACATAGGTAGCGTCCATAAGTAGGTAGGGTTTTTTTTCATGTTCCAGGCAAGTTGATTACTAACCGCATTTAAATAAGCACCTCTATGGTGTGTGAGTACACCTTTTGGTTTACTAGTAGTGCCAGATGTATACCCTAGACTTATCGGAGACCATTCGTCTTTAATACTAAAATTAATACTTAAACTTTTTGAGCTTTTTTTTAAAAAATCTTCGTATAATTGTTCTTTATGAATATTTTTTGAATATTTTTTATCATCTTTAATTGCAACAATAGGAATTTTATATTTTCCAATTTTTAAAGCCTGTCTCATGATTGGTAAAAACTCAGTATCAACAAAAATAAATTTAGTTTTTGAATGACCGATAATATAACTAATTGTTTTGGCATCTAGCCTAATATTAATTGTATTGATTATTGCTCCAGTCATCGGTATTGCAAAATGAGCTTCGTACATTGCATAGGTATTTGGGGCCATAATTGAAACAACGTCTCCTGTTTTGATTTTCTTTTTAATTAAAGATGAAGCAAATAAATTACATCTTTTAAAGGTTTCTCCCCAGGTGAATCTTTTGTTTTCAGAAATTAAAGAGAGATAATTTGGAAAGATCTTTGCTGTCCTTCTTATAAAATCTACTGGCGTGAGGGGGGTAAAGTTGGCTTTATTTTTTTTAAGATTCATATGCTTTTAATATTCATTTTTTATTACAACTCAAAAGTTTCTTAATATATAATGTTTTAAAATGAATAATTATATAAAAAATAATACTGGAATTCTAATTCGTATTGATGATGTTTGTGAAAATATGAACTGGGAACTAATAAAAAAATTAGAGGCTCTATTCGATCAATATTCGATAAAACCAGTTTTGGGCGTTATACCAAACAATAAAGATCAAGAATTTTTAGAATTTGCGAGAAATGATAATTTTTGGGATGAGGTTAGAAAATGGCAAGATAAAGGTTGGGAAATTGTTCAACATGGATACACACACATTTATGACAAGCTGTGTAGAAAAAAATCAGACTATTTTAATTACGGGGGTGGATCAGAATTTTTTGGACATCCGCTGGATACTCAAGAGTCAAGAATAAAAATGGGATTAGAGAAATTTAAACAGGAAGGAATAAATATTAGAGCTTTTTTTGCTCCTAATCAAACATATGACAGAAATACATTTATAGCTTTAAAAAATTGTGGAATCACAGAAGTTATAGATGGCTATGGTTTAATGCCTTACACCGAAAATAAAATAAAATTTATTCCTCAATTATTTGATAGAGTTATTTTGTTACCTTTTGGAATACAATCGACCAAATTGCATTTACATTCGTGGAAAGAAAATGATTTTAAATCTTTTGAAAAATTTGTTAAAAAAAATTCAAATAAAATAATTACTTACGACGAAGCATTAAAAAAAGTGAATAATAGTTCCATTTATAAATTAATTAATATTCTATCAAAATACGCCCTGAGAATTAAGCGTATTGGTTTAAAAAAAGATTCAGGTTGGAAAATAAAACAAACCTGAGGTTTAAAAATTATGAATACATTAGCAAAAAAATTAGCAGATGCATGGGTAAAAAAACATTTAATAGATGTTAAATCTGAAGAATTCCCAAAAAACAGAAGAGATTCACATTTAATACAAGAACAATTTCATCAAGTTTTAAAGAAAAAAACTGTTGGCTGGAAAATAGGTATGGTAACCAAGAATTTACAAGATGGTGCAAAAGTTGATGGGCCAATGATTGGAAAAATTATAGAAGAAACTGTTTTGATGAACCCTTTAAAAATTCAGTATAGCAAAGTTCCGCACTGCATTCTTGAATGTGAATTTGCTTTGAAATTCTTAGAAGACACTAAAATGGTGCATGGCGCTGAAAATAAAAAAGGTAATTATGAAATCTTTATTTCTCTTGAATTAGTCTCAACACGCATTAAGCCTGATTCTAAAAAAAATTTAAATAGCCGAGAACTAATGTTTTTAAATGTTGCGGATAATGGTGGGGCCGGAGCTATTGTTATTGGAGATAAAATTCAAAATCTTGATAATGTTAATTTAAATTCAATAGAGATCGAGGTTAATTTAAATGAAAAAATAACAGGTGCTTGGGAAAAAAGAGCTCATCCAACTGAAGCGATTAAATGTATTGTCAATGAATTTAAAGATAATCCCGTCACTTTTAAAAAGGGAGATTGGTTTATGACTGGATCAATAATTCAACCGATAAAAATAAATAAAGGTGACAAAGTTAAAGTTGACTTTAAGACTTTAGGAAAAATAAATTTAGACTTTGTTTAAATTTTAAATCTTGATTTTTTACTATCTTGTAAAAAAGCCTTAACAGTATCTTTGGTTAGTTGATCAAATGATTTCCCAAAATTGGAAACTTTTTCAATCACTTTTGGTGGCATAGTAATAATTTGACATCCAATTTGCTTGGCCTGTGTATAATTATATGGCTCTCTTGTGCTAGCCCACAGAATCTCAACTTTATTTTTTCTCCTTGTCATTTGAACTCCTTTTTTAACAATTGGAACGGGGTCTTTACCTACATCAGCCATACGACCTGAGAAAATCGAAATTATAGACTTAGTTTTGTTATCAAGACATTTATTAATTTTCTTCACCTGAGCAACAGTATAAACTGCCGTAATATTAAGCTTAATTTTCTTTTTATTTAATTTCTTTATAAGTTGTCCGGTAAATTTTCCTTTGCTGTTAATCACAGGAATTTTTACATAAATATTTTTGCCCCAAGAATTAATTTTTAAAGCTTGTTTTTCCATTTCAATAAAATTGTCTGCAAAAACTTCTAATGAAATTGGTTTTTTTTTACAAATTTTTAAAAGAATTTTTGAATATTTCTGATAACTTTTAGCCCCTGCTTTTCGCATTAGACTAGGGTTGGTAGTAAAGCCGTCAACAATTGATTTTTTATTAAACTTCTTTATTGTTTTGCTGTCAGCAATATCACAAAATATTTTTGTTTTGACCATATTTATATATTCTTAACAATATCCTCTGTCATTTTTTTAGCATCAGCAAATAACATAAGGGTATTCTCTCTATAAAAAAGCTCATTATCCACCCCTGCATAACCCGGTGATAAACTTCTTTTTACAAATAAAACAGATTTGCACTTCTCAACATCCAAAATTGGCATTCCATAAATAGGGCTTTGGGGATCAGTTTTGGCCACAGGATTTGTTACATCGTTAGCGCCTATTACAAATGCAACGTCAGTGTTTGCAAAGTCATTGTTAATATCATCTAATTCGAAAACTTCATCGTAAGGAACGTTTGCTTCAGCCAACAAAACATTCATGTGTCCTGGCATTCTTCCAGCTACGGGATGTACTGCGTAAGAGACTTTAATGTCATTTTTCTTTAAAGCATCAACCATTTCCCTCAATGCATGCTGAGCTTGTGCAACAGCCATACCATATCCAGGAACTATAATTACTGAAGAAGCATTTTTAAGTAGGAAAGCTGCGTCTTCAGCATTGCCACTCTTAACTGGTTTTTGATCTTTTTTCTTTTCCTTGCCAGTAGTTGAGTCTCCTCCAAATCCACCTAGGATGACGCTAAAAAAAGACCTGTTCATACCTTTACACATTATATATGACAATATCGCCCCTGAGGATCCAACCAAAGCTCCAGTTATAATTAACGCGGTATTTTCTAAAGTAAATCCAATTCCAGCAGCAGCCCAACCTGAATATGAATTCAGCATTGAAATAACTACGGGCATGTCTGCTCCACCAATTGGAATAATTAATAAAACTCCAATTAAGAAAGATATTGCGATCATGCTCCAAAAGAAACTTTCTGATTGCGTTGTGCATAAATAATAAATCAATACAAAAATTGATATTCCTAGTACTAGGTTAACAAAATGTTGTCCTATAAAAGTTATTGGTGAACCAGACATTATTCCTCTAAGTTTTAAGAAAGCTATTATCGATCCCGAAAAAGTAATTGCACCTACTGCAGCACCAATTGACATCTCAATTAAACTTGCAAGTTTAATATCTCCTGGTGAACCAAGATTAAAGGCCTGAGGATTTAAAAAAGCTGATATGGCCACAAAAACTGCTGCAAGACCCACAAGACTGTGAAAGCCAGCTACTAGTTCTGGCATTGCAGTCATTGGTATTTTAAAGGCAATAAAAGCTCCTATAGCACCTCCAATTACCAAAAATAGTAGTACATAATTTATGGCAGTTGAAAGGTTATCTACTGTTAAAAATGTAACAGTAATAGCAATTATCATTCCTAAAATTCCAAAAAAATTACCTTGTCTAGATGTTTCGGGTGAAGACAAACCTCTTAGTGCAAGAATAAAAAGTATTCCAGAAATTAAATAAAATATTGCTGATAAATTGGCTGAAATCATTTTTTATCTTTTTTCTTTTTTTTGTACATTTGAAGCATTCTTTGGGTAACCAAGAAACCGCCAAATATATTAACGGCAGCCAAAACAATTGCTAAAAATCCAAAAATATTTGAAGTCTCAAAAATATTGCCTGATGAACTTGCTAATGCCGCAATTATTGCACCAACAATAATCACTGAAGAAATGGCGTTGGTTACTGACATGAGGGGAGTGTGTAAAGATGGCGTTACACTCCAAACGACATAATATCCAACAAAAATCGATAAAATAAATATGCTGAACCTAAAAATAAATGGATCAATTTCCATTTTAATTATTTCCTTTCACTAAAGTATTTTTTATTATTTCGTCTTCCATGTTTATAACAAATTCTTTTTTTTCTTTGTTGTATAGATTTCTAACAAAGCTGAATACATTTTTTGCATATAAATTTGATGCGGTAAGAGGTAATTTATTCATTACGTTGCTTATTCCAATTATCTTAACTCCTTTTTTAACAACTATTTTGTCTGTTTCCGAATAAGCAGCATTTCCTCCTTGTGTAACAGCCAAATCAAAAATAACTGATCCTGATTTCATGTTATCAATCATTTTTTCATTAATAATTCTAGGCGCTGGCTTTCCAGGTATTAGTGCTGTACAAATAATAATGTCACTCTTCGAAGCAGCATTTTCTAACATTTGTGCTTGTTTTTTTTTGAAATCTTCCCCAGCTTCTTTGGCATAGCCGCCTTTAGTTTCTAGATTCTCTGAGCCTTCTACTGTTAAAAATTTACCCCCTAAGCTCTCAACTTGTTCTTTCGCTGTTAATCTAACGTCTGTAGCTGAAACTATTGCACCTAGCCTCTTAGCGGTTGCAATAGCCTGCAAACCAGCTACTCCAGCACCAATCACTAAAACTTTGGCTGCTGGCACAGTACCCGCAGCAGTCATCATCATGGGTACTGCCTTTTCATATTCGTAGATTGACTCTATAACCGCCCTATATCCTGCAAGGTTAGCTTGGGATGAAAGAACATCCATTGATTGTGCTCTTGTTATTCTAGGCAATAAATTTAAAGCAAAAATATTTATTTTATTTTTTAACAAATTTTTTTCCTTTTCAGGATTATAATTTGAAACAATTAAATGAGAATTTTCTTTAATTAAATTTGAATCTTCTTCGCTAGGTAAGCTCACTTTACATATTAAATTCGATTTAGATAAAACTTCCTTTGCATCATTTAAAATCTGGGCGCCTTTATCTTTATATTCTTGATCTTTATAACCCAAACTTTCTCCGTATCCTTTTTCCAAAAGGACGTTTAACCCTAAACCCTTTAAGCTTTTTGAGGTATCAGGAGTAATAGAAATTCTTTTCTCTGGATTTTTTTCTTTTGTTGACCCTACATTCATTAAAAGATTTAGCCTTGTCGAGCTTTAAATTTTGGCTTCTTTTTATTAATAATGTAAAGCTTTCCTCTTCTCTTGACTAATTTTGAATCAAGATCTCGCTTTTTTAATGATTTTAAAGAGCTAGCTACTTTCATAATTTTTAAGCCTGGCAACGTCCTACTCTCCCATATCTTAAGACAAAGTACCATCGGCGCTGAAGGGCTTGACTTCCGAGTTCGGAATGGGATCGGGTATTGCCCCTTCGCAATAATCACCAGGCATGCTTATATATTATGTTTTTTAGTCAAAGTAAATACGGTTTTTGCCATATTTTGCCGATAATTTATAATAGAAATAATAATGGAAAATAAAATAAGTTTAGTTGATATAATTTTACCAAACTACAATAAAGCAAAGTTTTTAGATGAAACGATAAAATCTATAATAAACCAATCATTTAAAAATTTTACACTGTATATCATTGATGATTTTTCAAATGATAATTCATTAGAAATTATCAAAAAATACTCGGACAACAGGATTAAATTAACTGCTCTTAAAGAAAACAAAGGAGCATACTATTGTAGAAATTTGGGACTCGAGTTTGCTCAATCAAAGTATATTGCATTTATAGACGCTGACGATTATTGGGATAAAAATAAACTAGAAAATCAGATAAGATTTATGGAAAAGTTTAATTGTGGTTTTACCTACACGGACTATATTCCATTCAGTTTTGTAAGAAATAATAAAAAATTTAGAAAAAAAATTATCGTAAAAAAAGAATTCAATTTTAAAGAATTTATTCATAATACTTCTATAGCAATGAGTACAGTGATAGTTCAAAAATCATTAATAAAAAATATCAGATTTGAAAAATTAAAGGTTTGCGAAGATTATTTGTTTAAATGTGAGATTTTAAGAAACAATAAAGCTGTAAAATGTGATGATGCATTGATGTACTATTGTATCTCTAAAAATTCTTTACAAAGTAGCAAGTTAAGAGCTTTATTCTGGCTTTGGAAAATTAATAAAAATTTTAATAAATTAAGTTTATTAAATAATTTTAAATCTCTTTTATCCATTTCGTTTAATTCTATAAAAAAATACGGTTTTAAATAAAACAATTATGTTAACAAACATTAAATAATATATTAAATATAAGATGCTCATTAATATAATGTGTATTTTAAAATAAAATGGTAAAAAAACTTTCATATCTAATCTATAAAATACTAAAGATATTAGATATTTTTTTACGGAAAATTACAGGTAGAAGTTTTTTAATATGGTTTTCAGAATTTATTGAAAGTGATTCCTATAAAACAATAAAAATTTTAGATAGGAATGTAAAATTTTTTACACCAAATTATATTACTAATTTTCTAATAGATGAATTCTATACAAAGGAACCTGAAACTATAGAGTGGATTGATAGTTTTAAAAAAGAAGAAAACAAAATTATTTTTTGGGACATAGGAGCAAATATAGGCCTCTATTCTATCTATGCTGCTTTAAAATATCCAAATATAGAGGTTGTGAGTTTTGAACCATCTACTAGTAATCTTAGGATACTTACCAGAAATATTTCTATAAATAAATTAGAAGAAAAGGTAAAAGTTAATCAATTTCCATTATCAAACATTGAAAACAAATATCTGGTGTTTAAAGAGGACAAATTTATGGAAGGGGTAGGTTTACACACATGGGGAGAGAATTATAATTTCGAGGGCAAATCTTTTAACCATACAAATAATTATAAGATTTATGGTACAACAATAAATTATCTTTTAGATAATAACATTCTAGCTATTCCTAATTACATAAAAATTGATGTTGACGGAATTGAACACTTAATATTGCGAGGAGCATCTAAATATCTTAAAAAACCTAATATTAAAAGTTTATCTATAGAATTAAATGAAAATTTTAAAGAACAGTTTGATTCGGTTTTTAATATAATGAAGGAAAACAATTTCAATTTTAAACATAAAAAGCGAGCTGATACTTTGGATGATTATAAAGATGAGAGAATGATGAAAATTTATAACTATGTGTTTGAAAGATAGTTATAAATAAAAGTTCAAATGTTCTTGATTTGGTGGGCGTGATAAGAATCGAACTTATGGCCTCTACGATGTCAACGTAGCGTTCTACCATTGAACTACACGCCCGTTTTAGAATTTTTGTTTAACTAATTGTTTGATATATCATGTTTTTTATGAAAAAAATTAAAAAAAATTAATCTAGTTAAAATGAAAAGTTTCAAATTATCTATGCCAAAAACTTTGAATCTACTAATCTATTCATTTCCACTTGCTTTTATTTTAGGAAATTTTTTTATAAATATTTTAGTATTTTTGTTTTCTATTTTGGGAATTGTTTATTATAAAAAAGAACCATTTATTTTCGAAAAATATAACCCTTTAAGTTTAATAATTCTTTTTTTTGTATTAATCTTATTTTCCACATCCATTGAATATCTAACAAACAATATTGGAGTAGATTATTTGGTAAAAGCCTTTGTTTTCTTAAGATATTTAATTTTTCTTATGATTTTAAGATATATGATTTTAAAGAACGATCTTGACTTGAAAAAAACTTTATTTTTTTTCTTATTCTTTTCAAGTTTTGTTGCTTGTGATGTAATATTTCAATACGTTGTTGGGGTAGATATCTTTGGGAATAAGCCAGTAGGAGGGGTTTTTTTTTCAGGAGTATTCGGTAGTGAGGCTGTTGCTGGAAGTTACATTCAAAAATTTGCTATAATCGGTTTTTTTTCATTACCTTTGTTGTTGAGAAATAGAAATTCAAAATTTATTTATATTGCATTTTCCTTATTAATAATCTGTTTTTTAGGAACTCTTTTATCAAACAATAGAATTCCTACAATAATGTTTTGTTTTTTCTTATTTATTTCGGCGCTATTTTTATTATTTAAAAAATCAGATTTAAAAAATGTAATACTTATATTTTTATCAATCTTTGTTATTGTTTGGTGGGCTAGTGGTATTGATGCAATTAAAATTAGATATGGAAGTTTTTATGCTGGAATACCAAAATTATCAGAAATTGTTGAGGAACTTAAAAACAAACATCCGGAATTTGAAAAATATAAAAGTACAGGTACTTATTTTTTTCATACCAAAACTTTTAAAGAAAATAAAGATAAAATTAAAATTATTGCTAATTATACTGGTCACACCCAGCTTTATCTTACTTCAATAGAAATTTTTGGGGAAAATGTTTTGTTAGGCAGGGGTATGAGATCTTTTAGGCGTGCATGCACTGAAAAAATTCATATACCTAATAGAACTTGTGGTAACCATCCTCATCATTATTATTTAGATATATTGAATGATGTAGGAATTTTTGGATTTATTGTAATTTTTGCTGCAATTGTTTTGTTAATGGTTAAAAATTATCAAAAATATAATAAAAAAAAGCAAAAATTTAATTCAATTTTTCTCTTAACTTTTTATGCAATATCTGTTTCTCTAATTATTGAATTTTTTCCAATTAGGAGTCAGGGCGGTTTTTTTTCGGTTTGGAATGCCAGCTATGTTTTTTTTCTTATCGGGATTTTTTGTGGCTTATATGACTTAAAACCCAAAAAATCTATTAAAAAAATATTTAATTTTTAACTTTATTAGTAAAGTTTTCTGCTGCCTTAAAGATAATTTGGAAAGTAAAAATTCTTTTTCATTTTGACTTATCCAGTGTTCAAGTTCTTCTATATAAATATTTGATCTTTTGGTTGAAAAATTATTTCCATGTAGTCTGTAAAAAGCCAAAGGCTCCTGTATAGATCCAATTTCAAATTTTTGACTCAACTTTATGAAAAAATCAAAATCACCAATAACGTTATAAGTTTCATTAAATTTAAACTTTTCAAAAAGGCTTTTTTCTAAAAGAACTGTAGCAATTCCAAGACTATAGTAGTCTAAAAGTTTTTGTGTTATCGAGCCAAAAGGCAATTGCATTTTGTGCTTAATAAATTTCTTTTTCTTTTTATTTTCTAAAACATAATAATTAGAATAAACAATTCTAAATTTAGTATTTTCTTTTACAAAACTTATTTGTTTTTCAAGCTTATCTGGGGTCCATAGATCATCCGTATCTAAAAAACTAATATAATCCCCATTACATTTTTCAACAGCTAAATTTCTAGCCTTATAAAGATCTAACAATTTATTGGTTCTAAAATATTTGATTCTCTTATCATTAAATCTTTTTAAAATTTCTTTACTATTGTCATTAGAAACATTGTCAAAAAAAATTATTTCCCAGTTCTTATATGTTTGATTAAATACGCTTTTTAAACTTTCAGCTAAAAATTTTTCACCGTTGTGACAGTTCATTATAATGCTGACTAAATTCATTGTTATATAATTGTAAAATTATTTTTTTCTTACCTTACTAAGAAGATCTTTTGTTCTGATATTGCAAGCTATTTCAAGAATTTTTTTTGATCTATACTTTATTGCTTTTGGTATCCAAAAACTTTCATTTTTTGATTTTACATAATTTTTAGATGCATTTATAATATCCTCATCGTTAATTAGTTCATTGATAATTTTTTTTCTATTTTTAATTCCAGTTTTAAAGTCAACTTTGCCCCGGAAAATACATAAACTATAAGATATTAAAGTATAAATTAAATAATAGATTAACGCTTGATCACCATATTTCATGGTCTCATTTTGATCACACCTTCTATTTTTAAGACTATTTTTAATATGTTCTCTCATTATTTTAAAATTAGAAACAGGAAAATTATGATTAAAGGCGTTAGATCTCCCGGTTGGTGAGTCTGGATTGATATTATAAATATACAGTTGTTCTCTCAAATATTTAATTTTTTTTGAAAATCCTAAAATATCTATTATAAAAATCTCATCTTCTAAAAATCTCAGCTTATCCTCAAAAAAAATATTATTTCTTTCAATAATCGATTTTTTTATTAGTTTGCCGTGACATCCAGCAACTCCGACTGTATATTCGGGATCTGTAACTCTTTTTTTAATCTCGGAAGTTATATCTTCATAATTAAATACCTTGTTTGAATCGAAAGCAAAAATATTTTCTCTAAAATTTACTTTATTATGAACACGTTTTTTATCACAAAAAACTAAATCATAATTTCCAGTGCTTGCCGTATTATATAATTTGCTAAGAGTGCTTCTTAAAATTGAATCGTCAATATCTAAAAAAAAAATGTACTCTCCGCTTGACTCTGTAATCCCCTTATTTCTTGCGGCAGACGGACCCAGATTTTTATTTAAAGTTACTAGTTTAGAATTAATTAAATTTGATTTTTTAATAATACTGCTTGTTTCGTCTGATGAACAATCATCTATAAATATTATTTCGATTTTTTCTTTTATGTCTTGATTTTTTAATGTTTCTAAACAATTTAAAACATCTTTTTTAGAGTTAAAGAAAGGAACAATAACACTAATAGCATAATTTTCTTTCATAAAGATAAAGCTAAGATTATTAAAATTTTAATTATTTATTTTTAATTTCAAGTTTCAATTTTCTTGAAAGGCATTGGACTTTGCGTTTGTTTGCCTGCAACTATCAAACCCTTTCCATCATAAACCTTTGCTGTCGTAGGATCATATGGACGTCCATCACAATAGTCGCAACCGGGGAAAAACTTTTCCATTTTAACAAGTCTTTTGATCTTTCCTCTTAAATTTTCATTATTTTCTAGCAAATCAACATAATCCATTGGGTTGTTTGGTATTGCCTTAAGTTCATAAGCATTTGATATGAAAGGACAAGTATATAATTTTCCACTTAATAAAGTGTAGAATTGTTTAGCACAACATTCTTTAAACATAATAGCATTATCTTTGGGTGATCTATTGTGTTTTCGAATGCTGCTACAATCTACCCAGTTACCAACGGGTCTTCTGTAATAATTGATTTTATGACTTTTAAGACTTTGTTCTAACTTGTCTATATTGAGCGATAGTTTTCCGTAGTCTGTTATATAAAAGTTTATATTTTTTCCATGGAAACTTTTTAATATATCGTCTTTTACCGGTATGGTTCCGTTTGTATAAACAAAAATTTTGTGATTTGAATCTTGCTCTGCAACACCATTAACAATTTTGTGCCAATTCTTATTAACTAATGGTTCGCCACCTATTATCCTGAATTCTGATATCTCATCAACATTTTTATTTAGATTATCTACTGCTGTTAATATTTTATCATCAGTGTTTTGTGGAGATGTATAGTATTGCATTAAATTAGCACAACTTTCACATTTCATTGAACATTTAGTCGTTATAACAATATCCAAACTTCTTAGATGAACTAATGACTCATCAAAATAAGCTTCGTGACTTTTAACAGAAATTAATATTTTATTTTTAATATAGCTTTGAGATAAGTTATGTTCATGCTTGCTTACATCATAATTTTTTAATATTTCTAAAGGTGAATAAAAGTCCTCATACCCCATGGATGTTAATTGATCAACGATTTCTTGAATATTGTGATAAGCAATTATAAGTCTTGCTTTAGGAAATTTTTTGGGCAAACTTGTTGTATGAATTACGTCCAAGCCTTTTATTTTTTTGTTAACTTTTCTAGTTTCGTTATCACTTAGCCCTTCAACTTTTATCCCGTTTTCATTGCAAGCATTTATAATAGCCTCGATCTCTTGTGTAACCGCAACAATTACAACTGGGGCGCCTTTTTTATTTAATTCTTTTATACAATTATACTTTGCTTTATTTATCATAATATCGCTTTAAGTTTATACATTATATCTCATATTTTTTAAAATAATAAAGAAAATATTAAAGTTTCCATAATGAGGAAATATCAGAAATATGTGTGAAAAATCTTTTTGAATTTTTTTTAAAAATAAGCCTTCCTCTTGCTCGGTGTTTTTTCCATAAAACTTTGGCAAATTTTTTTACATATTTTGGTTCATTTTGTGAAATATGCCAAATCTGACAGTTCTTAAATTTTTTTTTTTCAAAATTTAAAGAATCTAATATAATTTTAGAAACAAAGTTAACATTAGAAAAATCTCTTTTTTCAAAGGGGTTTTTAATAATAAAGTCCTCATTTTTTCTTATAGCTTTTAATAAAGATGGAAAAAGTCGTTTGGTATTTTCTCCAATTCCGAAAGTTGGAAATACTCTCATAATTCTAACCTGACAATTAAACTTTTTAGCTAAGTTTTGACTTTGATCACTAAAAATTGCTTTGCTTAATCCATAATCACTGTCTGGAATTCTATTTGTGTTTAAAGTTAGTTTTTGTCTGTCTTTTTTATTTCCATACTCAGATGATGTACTTACTATCAACCACTTTTTACATCCGGCCTTAATTGCATTTTTAAAAAGTTTTAATGACTTAAAAATATTTACTTCATAAATATTTTTAGAAAAATTTTTATTAACACCATCAGCGGCTATATGTACCAAAATATCACTTTTAGTTAGTTCGTTTTTCCAATCTTTATCAAAATCTCCGATTAACCATTTTATATTTTTGTGTTTAAAGTTTTTTTGATTCTTTTTTCTTGTGGGAGCATAAACATAATTTCCTTTTTTTGCAGCTAATATCGCAAATTTTTTTCCTATAAAACCTGAAGCGCCCGTTAGAAAGATTTTCATTTAAATATTTTTTTTGAGTAAATCTTCAATTTTCTAAAGAAAAAAGTAAAAAATGAAAAATACACATTTGGAAAAAATAAATTATTGATCAGATGTTTTTTTAAATCTAAATATTCCCTACCTTTAGTTTGACGTGAAATAAGAATTTTTAAAAAATAACTAAAAAAATTTCTCAAAGCAAAATTTTTACAGTATAAATATCTAATTAGTGGAAGACCTTCTTTTCTATAAAAATCTATCAACTCGGGTAGTCTAATAATTTCTACTAATTCGTAATAATTTTTCCATTCTCGAAAACCAACAATATTTACACTTAGAGGATCGGCACATATGAAGGCTTTTGAATTTTTGAATGCATATGCATTCACAATTGGAAAAAAACAGGTGTTTTCAAAATTAGACCAAATTCTTTTTTCCTCTAATTTTTTGACATCTACCTTTTTGCTAGACTCAATCCATTTAGAGGTTTTAAATACAATTAAAAATATTCCAATCAAAAACTCCCAAGATACGTCTGGGTCAATTAAATTCCAAAAGCTTACTACTTTATTGCTTTTTACTTTAGAAAGGCTATTAAGTTCATTTAGTTTAATATTTTGAGTATCAAATGGTTTGGGGAAATTTTCTAAATATTCTGAATTAAGATAGTATGAATTAACAAAAAACAATTCAATATCTGAGTTTGACTTTAAAATTTTAAGTAAACTTTTTAAAGCCCCGGGAAGAATTAAATCATCATCGCCAACTAACCATGTGTATTTTCCTTTTGCTAAACCTACTACCTTTTTTGCATTTCTGGCAAAACCAAGATTTTCAGAATTTTTGTGATAATTAATATTCAATAAATTTTTATATTTATCGACTATTTTTTTTGTATTATCGCTTGAATTGTTGTCGGCAACACATATTTCAAAGTCAGTTTCTTTGTACTGTTGTTTTGAAATTAAAATTGAATTTAAACAGTTGTCAAGTTTTTCCGACCTATTAAACGTAGGTATACAAATTGACAATAGCATTCGAAATTTTATTAATAATTATATGATAATTCTTTAAAGTCTTGGTTTAAATAATGTTTATAATTATCTTCATTTATTAAATGGAACCTCGGTAATAAAAAAACAAGATTACCTCCTGACTTGATATATTTTAACTCCTGTTTGATCACCTCGTTTCGAAACGACCAAATTAAAACGATTAAATAGTCAGGATTTTTTTTTCTCATTTTTTGTTTAGATATTATTTTAATATTTGAATCTGGTGTAAATTTTGACAGTTTTTTTTTACTACCATCACAAATTTCTTTGACTTGTTTATCAGTTACTCCACAATGATTTAAAACAACATTTCCTTTCGTAGAAGCCCCATATGCAATTACATGCTTCTTTGATTTTAATTTGAGGAACATCTGTAACAACAATTTTACTTTTTTCACTCTTTCATTAAAATTCGAATATGAAGCCATATTGATTTTTCTTTCATCAGTTATCAGTTTGTTAATTTTGCTTTTTTTAATCTTTCGTTTACTGTCTTTTCTTGAACAAAAAATTTCTATACTACCTCCATTTATCTCATTGAGTTTATAATCTATTATTTTTAAACCATTTTTATTAGCAATTTTTTTAAATGTTGTAAGAGAATAATATGCAACATGTTCATGACAAATCTGATCGTATGTTAAATTTTTCAACATGAGCGGTAAATATGAAAGTTCTAAAACCCAAATACCATTTTTTTTTAATAAATTAAAAATATCTGAACAAAACAAACCTGGATCTTTTACGTCATAAAACATTGCAAAAGAGGTGATTAAATCAAATTTTATATTTTTTTTTATAATTTGTTTAGAAAAAAAATCAAAAATAACATTTATATTTTTTTTATATTTGTTTTTAAATTTTTCTGCAGATGGATCTATGCCTACCAAATAATTTGATTTTTTAAATTGATTTAAAAAAGTTCCATCATTACTTCCTATATCTAAAATATTCGATTTATTACTAATTATTTTTTCTTTTTTGAAAAACTCTACCTTTTCTTTAATATGGTTCACCATAAGTTTGCTGAGTGATGTACTATACTCATAACTCTCACCAAACATTTTTTCTGGTTTTGCTCTTTCACCAAGTTGAACTAATTTACATTTTTTGCACATGAAAAGATCCAAAGAGTATTTTTTTAGATTATTTTTTTTTTTTGAAAGAAAGATTCCGCTTAAGGGTTGTTTGCCCAAGGAGACAATACGTTCCAATTTTTTTTTTTTACAGTTTATACAAATTTTCATTTTTTTTATATATTTCTCTAAGCACATCTCTGTCTCTTATGGTGTCCATACATTTCCAGAAACCATCGTGTTTATATGCCGCTAGCTGCTTTTGTTTACAGAGATTTTCTAAAGGATCTTTTTCCAAAATATCCTGATCTTTTTTTATGAATTTAAAAAATTTATAATTAGACACGAAAAAACCACCATTAATCCATCCATTTTTAACTTGTGGTTTTTCTTTGAAAGATTTTACCAAGTTTTTATTCAATACAATTTCGCCAAATCTTGCTGGTGGATGAACAGCAGTTACAGTCAAAATTTTTTTTTCTTTATAGTGAAAATTTAAAAGTTTTTTTATGTTAACATTAGAAACACCATCTCCATAAGTGAACATAAAATCTTCATCTTTATCTATATATTTTTCAAGTCTTTTTAATCTTCCGCCTGTCATTGTTTTCAAACCGGTATCTACTATTTTAACATTCCAATCAAAAAAATTTTTTTTAAAGTAATTCTTGATTATTTTTTTTTTATAACCAGCTGCTATTATAAAATCTTTTATTCCATATTTTCTATAATGACACATAATATGAAATATTATGGGTTTGTTATTTATTGTTACCATAGGTTTTGGGATGGACTTAGTTAATTCTGAAAGTCTTGATCCTTTACCGCCGGCTAGAATAATACATTTCATATAGTAAGAATGTTGATTAATTTATTGCCAATTAAAATTAAAATATTTATCAGATATATCTTTTCTGACCATCTCTTTTTCATCATGTGGATTATCTAAACAATTTGCCACGATTGATTCACTTGGATCCAGACCTTTAAAACCATTCCAAATATTAGGAGGAATAGAAACCAAAAAATATTTTTCAGGACTTAGGATTATTTCTTGATATTGATTTCTGGTTTGGCTGTTTTTTCTATCGTCAAATAAAACTAATTTAACTTTACCTTTAATACATGCATAATTAAGTGTTGATTTGAGGTGCAAATGCCATCCTTTAATAATATTTTGGTAAATAGTTGAAAAATAAATTTCTCCAAATTTTTTAAAAGTTGGGCTGTCAGTTCGCATCATGTGCATTATTTTCCCTCTTTTATCACTTATTATTTTTAAATCTGAAATTTTTACACCTTCGATCATATCATTTTCCAAGAGTTTTTGATGGATATGTATAATTGATTCTCCATAATTGTTTTTTATTTATTCTATAATTAGTTTTATCAAATATTCTTTTCTTTGAAAAAATTAATTTGCTTTTAGGTTTAAGTTTTTTCCAGATTATTTCAGCAAATTTCTTTACCGATAAATTTTTTCCAGAACCAAGATCCCAAACTTGTGGATATATTTTATGACTATTTTTAAAATTTAAAACTTCAATCAAACCATCAACAACATCTTTGATATAATTAAAATCAGTTTTTTGATTTCCAGAACTCATAGTAAAATTTTGATTGGCCTTAGCTTTTGTTATTAAAGATGGCCATAGTCGAGTTTTTTTTTCTTTTCCTCCATAAACATGGAATAATCTTATTACTCTACATTTAATTTTTTTTTTTCTAGAAAAATTTAAACAATAATTTGAGAATAGTGCTTTTGAAAAAGCATAAGTCAAATCAGGTTTTTTTCCATATTCTCTAATAAGCTTATTATTAAAATTAAATTTTTTAAATTGTTTTTCTTTTTTTGTAGTTATAATTAGCCATTTTTTACAGCCTGCAAAATATGCATTATGAATCAATTTTTTAGATTTAATAAAATTAAACTTAAAACAATCTTTAAATTTAGGAAATCGCTCGTATCCACCAACAGTAGCTAAATGAAGTAAAGCATCACTTTTTTCTAACTGATCCCATTTTTTTTCAATAGGTCCGACCAACCATTTTACGTTCCTAATTTTTTTATTTTTTTTTTTTCTCGTAACAGCAAAGATTTTATAACCCATGCTAGAAGCTTTTTTTATAAATTCTGAACCTATATAACCATTGGATCCGGTTACAAAAATATTCATTTAAATTAGAATTTTCTTTTTAAGATTATTTTATTATATTGCTTAATTTGATCTATGGAAAATTTAATAATTTTATCTTTATTTTGTTTTCTGTTTTTAAAATAAAAGCTATACCAATCTAATGTCATTTTAATAGCTTCTTTTGCTCTCAAAATTGTTTTCCAATTAAGTTTTTTTAAGGATTTCTCACTATTTAATGATAAATGATTTGACTCATAATATTTTTTTTTTTCAATTTGGATTTTTGATTTTGAAAATAAGATTTTCTTACAATAATTTACAAGTTTTAATACTTTCATGTTGTCTTTAAGATTTGGCCCAAAATTCCATGATCCTGAGTATCCATTTCTAGAATACATTTTTTCCGCTAACTTCACATAACCAGCAAGAGGTTCTAAAACATGTTGCCATGGCCTTGATGCATTTGGACTTCTTATTACAAGTTTTTTGTTAAATATTAATTTTTCTGCACAATCTTTCATTATTCTATCTTTTGTCCAGTCCCCGCCTCCAATGCAATTACCAGACCTTGCTGTGGATATTTTGCAGGAATCTGACTGAAAAAAAGATTTTTGATAACTTTGAAAAATTATTTCTGATGCTGCTTTACTACCACTATAAACATCATGACCTCCGAGATGATCTTTTTCTAAAAATTTCTTTTTTTGTTCGAGGTTTAAATAAACTTTGTCTGTCGTTACTATGATTCCTACTTTTACACTTTTAGAGTATTTCATTGCCTCTAAAATATTTGCTGTTCCAACTACATTTGTTTTAATTGTATCAATGGGTTCGCTATAGCTTACTAAAACACTTGATTGTGCAGCCATATGAAAGATTATTTCTGGTTTATTGATCTTTATAACTTTTTTTAGAGAACTAATATCGTTAATATTTTTTCTGTAATCTTTTATTAAAAATCTAGATAATTTCAGATCATCAAAAAAGTTGGGTTTAGAAATTGGATCAATAGCATAACCAATTATTTTCGCTCCAAGTGTATGCATCATTAAAACAAGCCAACTACCTTTAAAACCTGTATGACCTGTTATTAAAACTCTTTTATTTTTCCAAAAATTTTTTTGCATTTAATTTTTTTAAGATCTTGCTCACAGATAAATACTTTATTGTTTTTTTTTCATTAAGAGAATCTATATCTTTTTGATTATCAATTGAATACCATGTTCCTTTAATGTGGCGAAAGTCAGATTTAAATTTTTTTATTATCTTTGGGTAAAACTCTTTTTCAAAATTATTATAATTTTTAAATGATAAATTCATAATTTTTTTATTTATAATTGAAATGCCTGAGTAAACATAGCCAATAAAGTTTTTTTTTTCATTTTTCTTCACTGAATTAAAAATAATATCTCTTTTAAAATCAGATATTCTATTTTTTTCAAAAATCACAACACCATATGGGAGTTGGGCGGGATTACCTAAAAAGGTAATGTCGATCTTTTTGTAAATATGATTATTAAATAATTTATAAATGTTAAAATCAAATATTGCATCTCCATTTAAAAGAATAAAGTTTTTAGATTTAATATATTTCTTCACTTTAAATATTCTTGTCGCAATTGATGTGTCAATGCCTGTATTAACAATATCAATTTTTAATTTAGAAAATTCATTTTTATTTCTATTAAGATAATCCCTGATCATTTTGCCTTTATACCCAACTGGTAAAATCAAATGATTAAATTTATTTTTTTCTAAATTTTTTATTACATACCAAAGTATTGGCTTAGAATGTATTTTTACTAAAGTTTTTGGAAGTTTTTTACCTATGTTACCTAGTCTTGAACCTTTGCCTCCACATAAGATAATTGCTGTTCTAGTTTCCATTGCTAATCAATATTTTTTCAAAATCTTTTATATAGTTAATTGGTAAAAAGTTTGTTGAAAATATCTACATTCATTTCATTTTTTACTTTTTTTGATGTTAAGTAGTTAAATTTATATTTGTCGTAGATTTTCCTGTTTAAAGAAAATAATAATTTTTCTTTTTTAAAATCATTATTTATATTGAATAAATTAACTTTTAATACTTTGGACATATAGATTAAATTCGACATCATGCTAGGGTTTTTTGATCTTATTTGATCATTAAATATTAAAAGTATTTTTTTATAATTTAATACACAATAGCTTACTGCCATAGTGCAAGATATAGCAATAACAAATTTAGAATTTGGTACTAATTTACTAGTAGCACCAATGTCAGTTCTTACTTCAAATCTTTTATCATAATATGGATTTTTAAATTTCATTACTCTTGGGTGAGGAATTATTATTATTTTAGAATTAAATTTTTTTTCAATATTTTTTAAGAAAATGTTCAAGTCATCATACCATTTTTTGGTATTGTATTTTATTTTATATTTAAAAAGATGTTTATCTCCCATAAAATAAGGTGTTGGCGCATCTAAGAACAAAATGTAATTTTTTTTAGTGTAAGATTTTTTTTTATCAAATAAATAACTCGAGTAATCTTGAGAATTAAAATTTATATATTTTTTTTTCTTTGAATTTAAATGAGGCTTAATATATTTTTTTTTTCCTGTATAAAAAATATATAAATCATCATATTTTAAAAAGTTAACAATTTTATTGTAGATGTTTGCCTTCATTAAAAAAAATAATCTAGATGGATTAAAAAAAAATAATTTCAAAGATTTTTTGATTTTTTCTAAAAAGACTGTTTTTTTGGTATTTGCTTCAACACAAACTTCGGGGGAACAAAACTGTAAAACTTTAACTTTAGACTTATTTAGAGTTAGGTGTATTAAAATTGAATTAAAAGAATTGATGTCTAAAAGATTTATTACATAAATTTTTTTTTCTCTTTTTAGCATTTTGTAAAAATAATAATTCCATTCATTAACTGAATTAAAAACTTTTGCAGCTTTGTGGCTTTTGTTCAAAAAAGCTCTATTCCATTTTTTATTTAAAATGTTTGATAAGTCGTGAATTTCTACTTTTGTTTTTAGTCTTTTCTTCAAAACATCTATCTGATGTCTATAGTAAAAAGATTCTGTAAATTTATAGGGAAACAAAAATAAAAGCATTTTATGAAAGATTATTATTTTTTATTTTTAATTTTTGAAATTATTTTTAAAACTTTTAATCCCTGCTGAATATTACACAAATCTTCAAATTTACCTTTGATTAAACTATTATTTTGATTTTTATATGAGTCTATCGTTTTAAATTTTTTATAAGAAATTGTTTTTATTTTCTCTTTTTCATAAATTTTTATTTGATTTTTAACCAAATCAGCATCAATTGAAAAATCTTTACCGTCAATTAATATTTTTCTTCTTTTGCTCATTGAAAAGAAATTAATATTTAAATTTAAAAAAGTTTTTTTACTTTTTTCAGCTGTTAGATTCAGAACATCATCAACATTTATTTTTAAATTCGAAATTTTTTTATTATAAGAATTTAAGATTTTAAAATTTTTTAAAATCCAATCTAAGTAGTCAATTTCATGACTTAGTTCTAGCAAAACGCCTCCTCCAAATTTTTTTTGAGCTGAAACACTTTTTTTGTAATCTTTTCTTTTTCTCCAATTAGGCAAATAAGAAGTACATATAACATTAATTGAAAATATGTTTTTTTTTCTTAAATATTTTTTTAAAAATTTTATAATTGGATGAAATCTAAGATTATATCCAACAAAATAATAATTCTTTAATCTTTTTTTAATTTTAATAAATTTATTAAATAATGGTTTTTCTATTAAAACCCTAATTTTTTTAAAATTATTCTCAATTAAATTAATATGTCTGTAATGTTCAGAAGAAGGTGAACAAACTATTATAAAGTTAAAGTTGAGTTTTTTATGATTTGTCCTCAAAAAAGTTTGAAAATTTCTAGAGGTAACATGTTTAATTTTTATTTTATTAGAAATTAATCTTAATGATTTCCTATGTTTTTTGGCAATATTGCCTGATCCAACTATTAAGACAGATTTATACATTTCTTGTTACTGAATTATTTTGTATTAATAGTTTTCATATAGTCAGGCCAATTTCCTGTATCTTGCCACTCAATATCTTTTATAGGAAATACACCTATTTTTTTTCTTTTCTTTTGAAGGACATTTATTAAATCATTCATGCCAAAGCGATTCTTCTTTGGTAAGCAGTTTAAAACACTTGGCTCACATATATAAAAGCCGGTATTAGCTAACACAGACTGACTTGGCTTCTCTTCCATTTTTAGCAACCTCCCCCTTTTTTTGTTTATGGTACAAACACCGTAAGGAATATTAAATTTTTTGATTGATGCAACTAAAGTCAAACTATTTTTATTTTCATTATGAAAATTAAGAAAATCCTTGGGATTAATTTTAAATAAATTGTCACAATTGACTATAAAAAATGGTTTTTTCACTTTTGAAATTTTTTTTAATGCACCTGCTGTTCCAAGAGGAGTATTTTCCTCTATAAAGTCAAGTTCATAATTTGACTTTAATTGACTCAAATAAGATTTTAAAACTTTATTTTTTTGGTTAATAGAAATTAAAAAATTGTTTAATCCATTTGATTTAAATAAATTCATAATATGGAGTATAACTGGTTTGCCTTTAACAGGTATTAATGGTTTTGGTAATATAGATGTAAGTGGTCGTAGTCTTTTACCTTCCCCACCAGCCATAATAATAACTAAATTTTTTTCATCAATACCATGTGGAATATTATAAAAATTATAATAATCAACGACATTAAAGTTTTTATTTATTATTGGAATTAGTGCTAAAGATTTTTTTTCAATTAATTTATTAGCAGTTAATTTATTAAAGTTGCTAGTTGTTAAAAAAGTACTTTTTGAATTGTAAACATTGTCAATTTTTCTTCTGAAATCTTTATTAATTAGAATTTCTCTTCTAATGTCTCCATCGGTAATTGTTCCTAAATATTTATTTTTATTATCTATTACAATCAAACATCTTAAGCCTGTTTTGCCAAGCTGTTTCAGTGCATCTGTTAACGATGAATTTTTTTTGATCAAAAGTTTTTTTACGGACAAACTCATAATATTTTTTTAAAGACTAATGGTTTTATTAATTTTTGACAATAATTATTATTTTACGCACTTAATTTCAAAAATATTTTTTTTAGTTCCTTTTGGGTTAAAGAAGGAGATGAGGGCAGACACAAACTTGATTTAACTAACTTAATTGCATTTTTAATTTTATAGTGTTGAAACTTTTTAAAAGGTTTTTGTAAGTGATTAAGCTTCCATACGGGCCTGACTGAAATATTATTTTGTATCATCTTGTTAATAAGCTGATTTCTTGAATACTTAAATTTTTTGTTTATTTTTAAAATATTTAACCAATTATTGTTTTTTGAGTATTCGGGAGTTTTTGCTAATTCTAAATTTTTAATTTTACTTATTTTAGAAACATAAAAATCTCTAATTAATTCTTTTCTTTTTAAGAAATAGTTAAGTTGTTTTAGTTGGCTTAGTCCCAATGCGGCCGATATATTTGACATCCGATAATTGTATCCAACATTATTATGAACAAAATAAATAGGGTCATCTTTAGCTTGTGTAGTAAGGTATCTAGCTTTTTTTGCTAATTTAGAATTATTTGTAAGAATCATTCCCCCACTACCAGTTGTAATTATTTTATTTGCATTAAAAGATAAGGCACCTAATAAACCCAAAGTGCCTGTGTGTTTCTTGTTTTTTTTATATCTTGTACCCAAACTCTCACTTGCATCTTCAATAATATTAATTTTTCTTTTTTTACATTCTTTAAGTAATTTGTTTAAATTTGCTGCATTACCCCATACATGGGTAACTAAGATAGCTGAAATTCTTTTTTTTGTTTTTTTATTGTAAGAAAAATTTTTTTTTTTAATTGTATTTTGTTTTAAAAATTCAATAGTTTTGTTTACGTCTATATTATAAAAATTATCACTATCCATAAAAATAGGTGAACAAGAGTTGTATAAAATTGCATTAATTGAGGCTACAAATGTGAGTGTTGGAGCAATCACTTCGTCTTTAGATTTAACACCTGCTAATTTTAAACTTAAATGAAGCGCGGAAGTTCCAGAATTACAAGCTATAGCATATTTTGAACCAGTAATATTTTCAATTTTTTTTTCAAACTGATTAATCAAATTTCCACCAGTTGATACCCAGCCGCTTTTTACACACTTTCTTAAATAGCCAATTGCATCTTTGTTTATTGAAGGAGAATGAAGGTCTATCATGATTTTATTTTATAATTTCCAAGCTTCTCAAAATTAATATCTGTTTTAATTTTTTTTAAAATTTCTCTAATTCCAAATTCTATAGAAAATTTTGGTTTAAATTTTAATATTTTTTTTACTTTTGAAAAATCTACAATATAATTTCTTTTATCTTGAGATTTTTTTAAATACTTAATTTTTCCACCAATTAATTTTTTTATTTTTGTTCCAATTTTTTTTTTGGTAAAATTGTTTTTATTACTTCCTGCATTAAACACCTGATATGCTGTTAAATTTTTTTTTGACAATATAACTAACTCAATTAACCTTGCAAAATCTTTTACATGGCAGTAAGGCCGCCAAGTATTAAAGTCATAAATTTCTAAATATTTTTTTATAAAAAGATCTTTAGTAAATTGATTCACTGTTAAGTCATACCTCATTCTGTTTGAATAACCAAAAGCTGTGGCAAACCTTAATATTGTTGGGTTAAAGTTACTTTTTTTTTTAAGCCCAAGAATAAACTTTTCAATTTTTACTTTTGATTTTGCATATGGTGATAGAGGTTTTAGTTTGTGATTTTCGGTAAGATATTTAGATTTTGACATTCCATAATTTGAACAGGTAGATATAAAAATAAATTTTTTTGCATTACCTTTTTTGTAAATTTCTTTTATCACTTGTTTTGTTGCTGTTTCATTTATATCAGATGATACTTTTTTATATTTTTTGGTAATTGGATCACCCACTAAACCTGCTAAAAAAATAACAGCATCATATTCTTTGTTAATTTTTTTCAGATCTTTTTTTTTTCTTATGTCACCTTTTATAAATTGATATTTATTAGAATTTTTTTTTTTATTTTTTTGATTATAAATCAAGTTATCAAACGAAGTTAATCTAAATTTCTTTTTTGAAAAATATTCATGAAGTGCATTACCTATGTATCCCTCTCCTCCTAAAATGAGAATATTTTTCATAAAAACTTTTGGTATCTATTGCAATTTTTGAACGTAAAAGTATTTAAATAATGGACCATCCTCCATCGACAACAAAACTTGTTCCGGTGATATATGAAGATGCGTCTGATGCGAGAAATAAAGTTGAATTAGCTACTTCTTCTGAAAAGCCCAATCTTTTTAAAGGGCAGAGTTCAGTGTATCTTTTTAAAAATTTTTTATCTTGTTTTTTTGCTGAACCTTTTACATGACCTTTAATTCCTCCTGGACAAATTGCATTTACTCTTAGTCCGAACCTTCCATAATAAGAGGCGAGTTGTCTTGAAAAATTTATAATTCCACCCTTTATTATTGAATAGTTCATATTTTCATCCATTTTAGTATTTTTATACAGATTCATATTCTGACCAAGAAAGCCATAAATTGATCCAAATAATATTATGCTTCCTTTAATTTTTTTTTCCTTCATTTTTTCACAAATTTGATATGCCAACCAAGATCCTGAGTTCAAATTTATATCAATATTTTTTCTTAAAATATTTAAATTATTTTTTTTAAATGTGCTTAATTTCCAATCTTTTGTTACAGGGTAAGAACAGTTCACAAAAATATCTGGACATCCATAACTCTGAAGTAACTTATTAATATTTTGATTTAACGTATTTAAATTTGATAAATCGAAGTAATTGTAGTTAAATTTAAATTTTTTGTACTTTTTCTTTAATTCGTTTCCTTTTTTTTTATCATAATCCAAGACATTTACTTTCGCTCCAGCTGACAAAAAAGCCTCGCAAACCTTTTCTCCAATCAAGCCGCATCCCCCAAAAATAAGGGCTTTTTTACCTTTTAGGTTAAAATTATTTAAATAATTTTTCATTTTTTTTTATAGAGAGTTTAACAAAATTAAAATCATGAACATCATCTATGTCTGCCGATCTATTTCTTGGCATCAAATAAGTGATAGTTTTTTTGTTTATTAAATTATAATTTTTTAATAAAACATGTCTTTTAAAAATATATATTGATGCGTTTATTTCAAAAACCTCGGGAGCATCCTGCCTTCGAAATATATTTTGCTTTTTTCTTACCATTTTATATTCATTTTTATTTTTTTCTATCATATTATAATAAGGATTTTTTTTAGCTGAGCAAACCGATATCAAATTATGACATCTTTTATTCCTAATAAATTTCACTAATGAATTTTTAATATCTGTCATATTTCTCAAAGGAGAAGTTATATCTAAATCAACACATATATCGAATTTTTTATTAAAATATCTTTCGGATTCAATAAGTGCATGTCTGATTGCCGGTAGTTTTGCGCTTTTATCACTAGCAAATCTTTTTGGCCTTAAAAACCAAGATTTTGCTCCAAATTTTTGTGCAACTTTTTGAATTTTTTTGGAATCAGTTGAGACAACAACTTCCTTAAAAACTTTTGATTTTATCGCTTGTCTTACAGTATATGATATTAAAGGTTTACCATAAATTGGCTGAAGTGCTTTTCTCTTTAATCCTTTAGAACCTCCTCTGGCGCAGATTGTGCAAAGTACATTTATTTTTTTCATGAAATTTATTTAAACGAGTATATTTTTATATTATATCAGAAAATTCTTTATATAAAATTTTTTTATAATTTATTTTTTTTAATTTTTTTACAATTTTCTTAGAGGTAAAACCATTAAAATAAGGATTTTTTAAATTTCTAATTTTTTTTAAAAATTTTTTTGAAGAAGCAAGTTTAACTTTTTTTAAAATATTTTTTTTGTCATAATTGCAATCAATTACACTTTTTGGTTTAAGACGGCCAGTTTGTCTTGTTCCTAAATTTATTGTTGGTTTATTAAAACTTGGTAATTCAATTATACCGCTAGATGAATTTCCTATGTATAAGTTTATATGTTTGCATAGTGAAAAATACTTTTGGTGGCCTAATGATTTTATTAAAAAAGAGTTTTTGTTTTTTTTTACAAAGTTATTAATACTTTTGTATACTAAATTAAATCCAATATCTGCATTCGGCATTGTAAATATTATAGTGTAATCTTGTAAAGTTTTTAAAGCTTGTAAAAAATTACTGAGATTTTTTTTGTTTGAGGTTTTCTCTAATGTTTCAGGATGAAAGGAAACTAAAATTATTTTTTTTAAAAAATTTATTCTTAATAAATCCTGAAGATCTTTTTTATTAATATATTTAACCTTTTTAATAGCTTCTGCTCCAAGAGAACCAACATTAAAAACATTTTTTTTATTTTCTCCCAACTGCAATACTCTCCTTTTATAGATCTCGGTAGATACGAAATGAACATGAGATAGTTTTGTAATGGAATGCCTAATCCCCTCATCCATAGAACCTTCGGATCTTTCTCCTCCATGAATGTGGGCTATTGGTATTTTATTTAAAGTTGCAGAAATAACACATGAGAAAATTTCATAACGATCTCCTAAAACAAGAATCATGTCAGGTTTAGACTTTGAAAAAATTGATGAAAATTTTTCTATACCCGTACTGAATGATTTAGAGATGTGTTTTACATCATCCTTGGTTATCGATAAATCAACTAATTTACTAATTTTTAATTTATTTTTTTTAATATATTTAACAGTTTTGCCAAAAAATTTTGAAAGATGTGAGCCCGTAACCAGAAATTCTAATTTAAAATACTTATCTTTTTTTATTTCAAAAATTAGATTTTTTAATAGATCAAATTCCGATCTTGATCCAGTTATTACACAAATTTTCATGATTTAGATTTTAATGTTTTGATCAAAATCAAAGTTAAACTTTGATTTTTTTCCAATAACTTGGTCCCATTTGGAAGCTGGTATACCTTGCTTTGCTCTTTTGGTAGTAATATTTTTTGGTGTAAATGTCTGGCCTTTAAAAATTCTTTCTTTCGCAACTATTTGTTTTCTAACAATGTTTAGATTTATTAATTCTTGTTTGTAGGGTTTTTTTTCATAATTACCGATACTTTTCTTAAATATTCTAACTGCCTTCACATATTCAATCAATTCTTTAGGAGACAAACTTGCACTATGATCTGGCCCTTTTAATTTTTTACTCAAAGTGAAATGTTTTTCAAGTATAGATGCTCCAAATGATACCGCTATAATTGATGCACCTATTCCTAAACTATGATCTGAAAAACCAATCTTCATTTTTAGTTTATCTTTTAAGTACTTTATTGACATTAAGTTTAATTTGCTTGAATCAGCAGGATATTGTGTATTGCAATGAAGAACTGAAATATTATTTTTCTTAGCACCACTTTTTACTAAAATTTCTATTGCTTTTTTAATTTCTTGTAAATTACTCATTCCAGTAGAGAGAATAATTTTTTTTTTTAAATTTCCAATACTTCTTAAAAGTGGAACATTAGTTATTTCACCTGAGGGTATTTTCACAAATTCAACCTTTAACTTTTTAATAATTTTAATACTTTCCTCATCGAAAGGACTTGTCATAAATTTTATTTTTTTCTTGATACACCTTGCTTTAATTTTTTTAAAATCTTCATACTTTAAAGAATATTTTTTTAACATTTTTAATTGATCAGAAAATTGACAATTGACTTTTTGGTATTTGGCTAAATTCATTTTTTTTTGAGATAAATTCTCTGGAATAAATGTTTGAAATTTTATGTAATCAGCTTTTGCTTTAGCTGCTAAATCAACCATTTTAATTGCACGAGCCAATTTGCCGTTATGATTTACGCCCGCCTCTGCTATCACAAGAGTTTTGTCTTTCATTTCGCAATTTTAAATTTATAATTTTTAAAGTTAAAAAAATCTTTTTTGTTATCAAATTCGTACCATCCATTTTTAAATTTGATTGCATGACATATTATTTTTTTTTTATTTGAGTTAATAATTTTATTTATTAAATCTGTCATATAAGCTTTCTTTAAACTATTTCCTGAAATTCCCCAATTAGGTTTGCTTTTATACTTTTCTTTTTCCCAAACTGAAATAATTTTTTTATTAATATTTTTAGATGTTTTTATAATTCCTATGTATCTTGCGTTAATGTTGTTTAAATCTTTTGTTTCTCTGCCTATTTCCAGAATATGATTCTGTTTATTTATTTTCAAACTTTCTAAATCACTGTTAATTTTTTTGAACCTAAATTTCCAATATTTTTTCCAATTTACGTCTACTCCTACTGCAAATTCTTTTTTAGTTTTAGCCATTTTTTTTAAAATATTTTTTGATAGAAGAATATCAGAGTAAATGATTAGAGTATCTTTTTTCATTTTTTTTTTAGCTTTCATTAATGAATAAAACATATTTGTATTGGAATATCTCTTGTTATAAAAATAGTTAACATCTTTTAAAAGGAAGCTCTCAGCTTTATAACCAACAATAATCGAAATATCTTTTAATCCTAGTTTTTTTAGTTGAGTGACTAATCTCTCAATTAAAGTCGTGCCATTAATTTTTAAAAAACATTTAGGTTTTTTTTTTGTTAGATTTTTCATCCGTGCTCCAATTCCAGCTGCCAAAATTATTACATTCATAAATTTAAAGATTAAAATGTTTAAATATAATTTTATTAATTTTCTTTTGATTGATGTTATTTCTTTCAGGATGAAACATTGTACATAAAAGTTTTTTCTTTTTTGAAAATGCCAATTCTATACTTCCGTCATCATGTTTAACTAATTTATTAAAAAAATTTGGAAGTTTATAAACGACATAGTTATGGTATGAATTTACACTTAAAAAATTATTCTTTTTGGAGATTTGGGAAGTATTTAGTTTATGAGTGATTTTGACATGAAAATCTTTTTTTTTAATTTTATAGCCATACATATTAGCTAGTAGCTGAAACCCGTAGCATACAGCCAAAATAGGAATTTTCTTTTTTAGTGCAAATTTAATTATTGAAATATCATTTTTTTTTCTCAAAAAATTTTCATATGTATTTTTTATTGACGGTAGATCGTTTCCTCCATGAACAATTAAACCTGTTGCATTAATTAATTTATTTTTATTTTGATCAATGGTTTCACCAACTGGAATAAGATTTACATTTTTTGTTTTAAATAAATCATACCAATTTTTTTCAATTATAAAATTCAAAGCACCAAATTTATCTTTTTGAATTTTTTGAGTTATAATTATGTTTTTCATTAATTTATTAATTTGAAGAAATTTTGTTTACAATCAATTTGAATATAATTTGATTGCATTATATTTTTAAAATTTTTTGACCCTGCTCCAATAATTGCTGGAATTTCTAATTCTAAACATCTTATTGACATATGTGAGTTAGCACCGCCAAAACAGGTGACAAGTCCTTTTATTTTTTTCGAAAATATAAAATCGTAACCTGGGTCTGCATTCTCCAAGAGAACAATCTTATTTTCAATTGAATCAAAAGTTTTTAATTTGTCCAGGTTAATTACCTTTCCTTCGACTCTCCTGCTCGTAATATAGTTGCCTTCTTTAATAATATCTTTTTTTAAATAAACATCCTCAATTTTACTTACGAAATCTGGAACTTGTAGCAAGTTCAATATTTTTTGATCTGATTTACTCTTTTTAATTTCATCTTGTAATGACTTCCTGAGCTTTTGAATATCAAGATTGTTATAATGATTTATTAAATTTTTTATAGACAGATAATCCAAATCTTTTCTATCAATTTTTACTTCTTTTGCCAAACTTATCAAATTATTAAAGATTTCATTTATTGCTTTCGAGTAAATAAACTTTGAAAGTTCTCTTAATTCAATTGATTTTTTTGCCTCTTTAAAAAATGAAATCGCATCTATATTCAAAAAGTGTTTTTTAAATAAATCATTAATTTTTTTTACATTTTTTGATTTTAGATTAAATTTTTTTTTACTTTTAAAGTGAATTTTTGGAATTTTTGAAAAATAATTTTTAAAGTTCTCCTCATAATTTTTAGTAGTGATCGAGTAGGTTAGTGGCCTTAAATGACCAAATTCTTTTAAAAAAGCAGCTTTTTTTCTCGGATTTTTTTTTATTTTATTCAAAATAATATTCATCTTATTCGTTATTGTTTCACAATTTTCATAAAATAGTTCGTAATCTTCCTCCGTTATATATTTTCTTTTTTTAAGGGTATTTATTAACTTAGTGTATATAAATGCAACTCTTGCAATTCCGGCAAATGGCAGAGATCCAAATTTTTTGCAGTCATCAGCTATGAAATAAATTTTTTGTATTTCACTTAAAGAAGTTTTCTTTAAATTTTTTAATCTTTTCTCCAAATAATATAATTTTCCAATTTCCTTATCTAATATTTTCCTTTTTTTATTTATTATATTATTTGTTAGTTTTCTTAAGTAATTTGAATAGATTTTAACTTCTTTGACATTTAAGAATTTTTTAAGTCTTTGTTTCGTATCAAAATCGTAGCAAGTTTCTACAATATTGAATTCGATTTTATCATGGTTTGAAGGAAATTTTTTAAGTTGTGATAAATAGAATTTGATTGCTTTATCTTGTATTTTTTTTGGTAAATCTTTGGGCAAAAAAGAATTAAAATCTGTTCTTACATCTATAAATGGTGATCCTGCTAAATTGACCATTAAACGATTAGGACTAACATCTTTATACCCATAATCAGACCTTTGTTTTGACCAAATGTTGTCTGTTATTAATTCTGAGTAAAGACTTGTAGCTAGTGGGAATGGTTTTATTCCTATCATTTCAGCAGGATTCCAATCACACATGTTACTGAATATGGTATGATTTCCACACAGATTGGGGATTGGTTTGTTTAATTTGATAATTTTTTTTTTAATATTTATTAAAGTTTCTCTGATTAAATCATCGTTGACATTTTTTAGCGGTTTAAGTGATCTACATTGAAAAATATAAAATTTATTATTTTTTATACAAAACTCAATGTCTAATCTGTTATTATCATAAATTTTCTGTAAATGAGGAATAAAGTCTAATTTTTTTCCAAAAAATTTATAATTTTTTAAATTATCTTTAAATATACTTAAAGTTTTCATTGTAGGATTAATATTTCCTGAAGTTATCAAATCTGTTTTTCCAGATGTATCGTAGTTTATTGTGCAGTAGGGAGAGTTGTCATTTATATTTCTTGTAAATATAACACCTGATACTTTGGGTTTTTCTATAAATTCCTGAATAAGTATTTGATCATTTGAATTTTTAAAATCTTTAATAATTTCTTTTGTCTTCTGTAAAATTTTTAATTTTTCGTTTTCCTTTATATTTGCAAAAGATTTAAATTTACCAGCATTTGATTTAAATAATAAATCTTCATCTTTTGAAGAAGATCTTAAAATAATCTTTTTATTTTTAAAATTTTTTTTTACTTTTAAATAAAAAGAGTCTGGATCTTTTAAAAAATTATATTTCTTTAGAAAGAAAAATCTTGGAATTTTTATTGAAAGTTTTTCTTGTTTTTTTTTTAAAAACAATAAACTTTCAGCTTTCGAAAGTCGTTTTACCATTAAGTATAATTTTGTTTTCCAAGACCTGGAAAATATTTTAATTTTATTAATCGAGGAATATTAAATAAATGTGCGTAAACTGAAAACATTAATGAAATTATTGCTAACCATCCTGCTTTTTTTACATTCACTTTTCTTCCTCCTGAGTTAACTAATGAATAATAGAGCATTAATTTTTCTTTATCTTCAAAATATTTTTTTTGATAATAATAATCACTAAAGTATTTTGAATTAATTTTAGTTAAATCTAAAAATGAATTATCTTGTTCCAATATAGCGCTTCTTAAGTTTTTTGTTTCTTTCAATATTGTGTCGATCTCATCTTTTGAAAGAACTCTTGTATAATTATCTAAAGTGTTTTTATTAACTCCTTTTGATGCTCCGTAATGTGAGTTACCGCCCCATGCTGATTTTCCTATAGTAGGCTTGCAAAGAATTTCGTTGAAGTTGATATTTAGATTTTTCGCAAAATCAAACATCACTTTATCAGTATTTTGAACCAATCTTTCATTACTATAGACTATTAAATTTTTATTTATTCCAAATTTTTCCTGTAGCAGTCTTATTCTTGTAGCTGCAGTAGTCCAATTTCTTATTTTGGCCTTTAAATCATAGTGGCTAAAATGTTTTATAAAAAATAAAGGAAGTTTTGGTTTATTATATCTTCTGGATCCAAAGTAAATTCTAGCCATTCTTACTTTTTCAGAGGCCACATAACCTAAAACATCTCTGACCGGAATAATAAACCTTGAGTCCTTATAAATTTCAAAAAATTTATCTATATTAGTTAAATAAAGACCGCTACTAGTATGCATCACGACATGAGATGTCTTTTTTGTAATGTATTTTCCCTGATCCCAACTTTCAAAATAGGCTAGATGCCTAGCATTGTGTATTTCGTTCCAATTAAATTTTCCTTTACTATATTTTTCAAAATTATTTATATATTTTTCATAATCAAAATCAGTTTTCACATTATCATAGAACGATTTTTCTAAATAATTTTTTCTAATTCCAATAATATCGGCTTTTTCTTTACCCCATTTTGTGGGTATGCCTGGCTTTGTTTTTGGAATGTCAAGTAAATCGTATTTATCAAATTCTGAACTATTTTGAAATTCTTCTGGGGTAAGTGAACGAGAAAAACCAGGATATAAAAATTTAGAAGTATCACTTAATTTACCGTTTTGCATTGAAGGTACAGTCATTGGCACTCCAACAAAATTATCTGTTATTTTATAGAATGAATTATCGCGAGGAAAAGGAAGTTCAAGAGGATAACTTACAATATTTTCATGTCCATCAAATAATCTAGATAGTAGAGATCCGCCGCTTCTATTAATTGCGCCAATAAAAATTAACTTTAACATTTTATTTCTTGAAAATTATAATAAAAGAATTGTTTACTTTTTTTAAAAAACTAAAGAAAAAAATATTAGTCATGCTTTGTAAAACTTTACTAACAAAAAGAGCTAATTTATTTTTATAACCAATGTTAAAAAAAGGTCCAGAAGAGTCAATTTTAGTTACATTAAATCCAGCTTTTTTTCCAAGACTAATTATTTTTTTTGGAAAAATAATTCTTTTCTTGAACTTAAAGTTTACTTTTATAAAATATTTATTACAAAACTTACTTTCTATTATTTTTTTCTTTAAACTTTGTTTAAAATTTCTTTTTAATTTTGTTTCTAAAAGTAATGATCTAAAAGAATTTGAAACTTCATATTCTTCATTTGCAAATAAACAATAAACTCTATTTATTAGTGATCTAAAATTAAAAAAATTCCTTAACACGATAAAATTGCTTTGTGCACAAATAAAAATTGAGTCTTTTTTTAAAACTCTTAAAATCTCTTTGAATGTAAATAATGGTTTCGTTGCGTATTGCATGACACCGCACACAATGACCACATCAAAATGATTATTTGGAAATTTCAATTTTTTATCAATACTTTTGCACAAAAAAGAAAAATTTCTATTTCTTAAATTTTTACATCTAGATTTGGCTGCTCTAACCAAATTGCTTGAAACGTCTATTCCTTTATAAGTATGACCTTTTTTTATTAAGTTATAGGCAAGGTGTCCACCACCAAAACCTAGCTCTAAAATATTAATTTTTTTTTTTTCTAACTGATTAAAATAAAAGAGAATTTTGTTCATTCTATTATTTAATTTTAATGCTGCATAATTTTTACCTTTATAAATATTATCCCATCTTAACTGCCTCTTTGCCTCCCACCATCTTTTAATTTCTTTTTGCTCAATATTATTTTTCATAATTATCTTTTTGATTACTTGTTGAAGAAAAATTTTTACTACTTAAAAATAGATGAATTCCTAACGAAAGTATGGACGCAATAAATGATAATACAAAAAATATTTCTATAATTAGTTTATAATCAATTTTTTCTAAAATTAACAACCAGATGCAAAGATGTTGGGAATCATAAAATAGTTTTGCATACTTACCTAAAAAATCATTTCTATAGTATGGTTTAAGTTTTTTTCTCTTGGTAATTTCATTAATCCATCTAGCCATTGCTGAATATCTATCCATTACAAGATGTTGCATTGGACACAAAAGAATAGTTATTAAATAAAAATATGTATGAAGATTTGTGTTTAAATTTGTAATTTTAGTAAATAAAATTATATGTAAAATTCCACCTACTATAATATCAAATAGCCCATCCATGAATCTTCCATTAAACGATGTATTTTTTTGGTACCTAGCTACAATTCCGTCAGAAAAATCAAGTATGAAGGAAGATAAGAAAAAAATTACTATTATGCCCAAACTTAAATCTTGGAAAAAGGACGATAAAAATAATGCAGAAATACCAAGTAAAAGACTTAAAAGTGATATTAAGTTAGGATTTACATTTTTTAAAACTGGAAAAATAAATATTCCACCAAGTCTATAAACGCTTGTAAAAAAAGAATTATCATAATAATTAAATAACGATTTTCGGTATTTTTTGAACAATATTTTATAATCTTTAATCATGTTATTTTGATAAAAAAATGGATTTGTCTTTAACTTCATAAATTTTATCACAATGTTTCATTATATTTTTACTATGACTAATTATGATAATTGTAACTTTGCCTTTTATGCTTTCTATTTCTTTGGCAATATAATTTTCAGCATTTATGTCCAAAGAACTAGTGGCCTCATCCATAATTATAAATTTTTTACCATGGTAAAAAGTCCTTGCTAAAGCCAATCTTTTATTTTGCCCACCAGACAATCTTACTCCATTTGCTCCTATTAAAGTTTTGGTGCCCTTTGGAAGTTTAGAAATCACTTTTTCTAAATTTGCTTTTTGAATACAATCTTGAATTTTTTTGTCGTCTATTTTACTTTCATCTTGCTCTAAAGCGATATTAGTTTTTATACTTTCTTCTAAAACTAATGGTTCTTGAGGTAAATAACCTATGTTTCCTGAAAAATTATAAGCTTTCTCAGATAACAACTCGTTATTGATAAATACCTTTCCCTCTGTTGGTTTTAACAAACCAAGTAAAATATCTACAAAGGTAGTTTTGCCAGAACCAGATTCCCCTATAATTCCAATACATTCATTTTTTTTAATACTAAAATTTATTTTTTCAAAAACTTTAATTTTTGAATTTTTGTAACTGAAATTTACATCTTCCATTTTAATTGAATTAATATCAATTAATGAATCCTCGTTGCTTTTTAAATTTCTTTTTTCATAATTTTTAATATCAGAAAATTTTTTTAAATCGTCATAAAGTATGTTGGTTGAACTATATAGCCCAGCAATTCTATTCAAACTTGAAATTATAAAAGAAATACTAGGAAGTAGTCTTATTGAGGCTAATAAATAAACACCAATTATTGGAAAATAATTTTTAAAATCTTGATTATTAACACTTAAATAGTAGACGAATAATACTCCGGTTAAAAGAAAAAGAAATTCCAAAATATGTCTGGGGCTATCATTGATCAAAATTGATTTCTTCCGTGTTTCCGTAATAATATTTGCATATTTAAACAAGTTTTTAGTAAAAAACTTATCTTTCCCCAAAATTTTTGTTTCTTTCATCCCTCTAATACCTAAGTCAATGTATCTATGAATATTTCCAAGCGAAATATTCCTAATTTTTCCCAGTTTTACACTTATTGGTTTAAGAAAATGTTGGTAAACAAATAATATTGTCAGAAATAAAGTTGACAAAACTAATAGAACCTTAAAGTTTATGATTGCTAAAAAGCAGATAATGAAAAAAAATATTATTATTTCAGCTATTGTTTTCAAAGATAAATCAAGGTTTGATAAACAATCGGTGCCGAGTTCTCTAATATTTCTAATATACTCAGAATTATTTTTAAAAATATAATCTTCATAATTCATATTTTGATATAAAGTGATTAATTTTTGTTGAAAAAGAGCGTGTCGTTTAGCAGAAAAAGTTCCGATGTACCATTTAATAAATATAGAAATTGCTGCTTTTAAGAAAAAAATTATTACTAAAATTATTAAAAAAAATGATAATAAGTTGTCTTCTGATAGATCACCAAAGTTTAAAAATTGGAAATAATTTTGATCACTTATGTTAAAAGTCTGATTAACAAAAGGAATAATAAGACTTAAACCTAAAAGTTCAACAACAGTTGCAACCAAAATAAATATTAAGATCTTTGCAAGATCTAATTTTTTAATATTTAAAATAAATATTAATCTTTTAAAATCACGTAATTGAGAAATCACCTTAATTTTCCTGTATATTTTAAGATCTTATCTAAGGACTTAATTTCATTAATTTTGATATTTTTTTTAGTTATTCTTAAATCAAATTTAGTTGGGGCCTTAAACATTCTGTTCATACTTGGATACCTTCCTTTTTTTATTGTATCCATCCAAATTACAAAATTTGGTTTAAAAATTTTTAACTGTTTCTTTAAGGGGCAAACAAAATCGACTATTACATATTTTTTTTTTGAATTGTCAGCTAGAGTTTTCATTCTTTTTACTTGACGAATAATACCTTTGTAAGAAAAATCATAGTCATCATATTTAGTTCTTATCTTGTCCGCATTAAACCAATCTGCTTTTAAAGTCCTATAAAGTTTTTTTGCAAGAGTTGTCTTTCCTGAGCCGGGTAAACCCATTATTAAAATTTTTATTTTTTTACTCACAATTAACCTTTAAACTTTTTATATGTATTGATTATTTTTTCTAAAAAAATAACGCATTCTTTAGGATATTTTCCTATGGCAGTTTCCGCTGCCAAAACAAGATTGTCAGCACCTAACTCTAAAGCGTTATAAATATCATTTACTTCTGCTCTAGTAGGAAATGGCTTTGTAATCATGCTTTCTAAAAAATTTGTAGCAATAGCTACATGAATATTTTTTCTATTTTTTGCTTGATTTAATATTTTTCTTTGAGCTATTGGAATATTTTCAATTCCTATGCTTTTAGACAAATCTCCTCTATCAATAAGAAAGTTATTTTCTTTTAAAAAAAATGACTTAATATTTTTAATTGCCTGAGAAGATTCTACTTTATAAATTTTTTTTTCATGAGGTAGAAGTTTTTGGAATTTAATTATGTCCGAAATAGTATTGGTAAATGACAGGGCAAAATTTTTAACTTTTAACTTTTTTGCCATAAAAATACAATCCATATCTTTTTTTGTAATATAATTTAGTTTAATATTTCTGTTCTCAAGATGAACTCCCTTATTATTTTCAAGGACTCCTGGTGATAAAGTTTTTAATTTTATATAGATTTGGTTTTTGCTTATAACTTTTGCCACCAAACCCTCAAAACCTATATTGAGCTTGTCATTTTTTTTTAATTTTTCAAAAACATTTTCTGGATATAGGTTAAAATTATTCTTTTTTTTATAAAGAAAAAAAATTTTATTCTTTTTAATAAAAAGTTTATTTTTAACTTTAGTTCTTATCTGTGCTCCTTCGGTGTCAATACAAATAGGAATGCTACAATATTTATTTATGAAAATAATTTGATTAAGTAAATTTTTATAACTTACATGTGAAAGATTAATTCTTATTAGTGATATCAAATTCTTTTTCTTCTCAGCAAAAGCAAGAAATTGTTTATTTAGAGAAGATGGGCCTATTGTTAAAAAAATTTTAATTTTTTTTTTCATTTTTTCTAATTTAAATTGGTTTCTTTTAAAAAAATCTTATTACCTGGATCATAGTTAATGATTTTTTTTCTAATATTCACTAATTCTTCATTCCACTCTTCTTCTTTCATATCTCTCAGGTTATTTACTAAGTTAGAAAAATCATCAAACGTTACTGTCTCAGTGTTTAACCAATACTTTCCCTTTCCTTTCTGATAATTTGGCCACAAATAATTTCTTGTACTTAGCGGATATATTTCCGGTCTTATACCAAATAATGCAACTTTCTTTCCCGTCGCCAACATTTCATAACCTAATGTTGAGTCTATTGTGATTATCAAATTTGAATTGCTTGCTATACTGTAGGTGGGTCTGGTTGGGTAATTTCTAATATAATTAAAACTGAAATCTTTGCCAAATTTTTCCTCGAAATACTTCTTCTCTCCTCGAGCCTCATCATATCTTCCTAAAACTGAAAGTTTTAAATTATTATTAATGCAATAGTTTTTTAAATGTGAAATCAATATAACTTCATTTTTAATAAACTCTCCCCAAGTTAAATTTTTATATATTTTTTTATCCAAATTTGTTTTTCTGTATGTTGATATATAAAGTAAATCCTCTTTTGTTGTTTTAATTTTTTCTGAAATATTATTTTTGAATGAACCAATTGGTACATATTCACAATTAATGTATTCGGCAAACTTTTCACCGACTTTGGTGTTCCATACAAAAATTTTATCACAAGATAAATTTGTTGGTTTATGAAATTCTTTAGAGAAGAAATCTTCAAACTCTGTTCGTAGGCCATTTTGTACTGAGTAAGTTTTGCAATTTACTTTGCTCTTAATTTGGTAAAATAAGGTTCCATTATCAATTAAGGTAAAAATTGATTTTGGATTAATTTTTTGAATATAAAAAAAAATATAATTTTTATAATTTAACTTTAAAAAAAATATACATTTTACCAATATCCAAAAATTAAATTGCTCTTTTCTACAATGCAGAATTTCTGTATCTTTAGGATCTAAATAACTTTTAAAAAATTTGCTATTTTCTTCATCATAAATTAAATATTTTTTTGGCTTCAAAAAATTAAAGTTAATTTTCATTTTTAAATGATTTCAGTCTTTTATTAATTTTTCGACTTCTCTGAGATCTTTAATTGTGTCGACAGATTTTGACTGATTAGACATTTTAATAAGTTTTACTTCTATTGTGTTTTCTAAAAATCTTAATATTTCAATATCCTCATTTTTTTCTAAAAAACTTTTTTTATTATAAATTCTGTTATATTTTTTAAATATTGCTTTTGGATAAGCATAAACAAGGATCTGCCTGTAACCTGTTGATATAAATCTGCCTTTTTTAGATGGGACGGGTGATCTGGTTGCATATAAAAGGTTACTGTCTTTGCCAAAAACAACTTTAGGAATATTTCTGTTTAACATAGTTTTTTTACTATTAAATTTACAATAACCTAAAAGAATTTTATTTTTGTTTTGTTTTTTTGATAAATTTTTAATAATTGTAGATAAATCTTTTGGATTAAAAATTGGCTCATCTCCTTGTACATTTATATAGTTTTTTGCTTTAATTTTTTTAGATACCTCAAAAACTCTATCTGTTCCGGTTTTGCAATTTTTGGATGTTAGAATAGTATTAATATTATATTTTGCGCATAACTTTATAATTTTATAAGAGTCCGTTGCAACTAGTATATTCGCCTTTTTAACTACTTTATTGCATTGCTGAAAAGTTCTAACTATCATTGGAATCCCTTTTATCTTAAGCAAAGGTTTATTGGGAAGTCTGCTAGATTTTAGTCTAGCAGGAATAACTATAACAAAACTTCTCATTAAATATAAGAATAAATAGACTTAGATTTTATTTTAAAAATTGTTGGGGTTATAGACAGCAAAGACTTTTTGTTTTTTGAGTTAAAGTAAGTGTTAATTGAATTATTCATTTCTATGTGCCTCGCATCATTTTTGTCATAGCCGTCAAATCCAGCTAGATAAATATTTTTAACTTTGCCGCTATTAATTACTCCTAAAGCGTAACAAAAGACTAAGTTATTAGGCACAACACAAAAATTTTTGTGAATTTCAAATACATCTTTTTTAACCTTTATGCCAAAATCAAAAATTTTTTTCTTAGTTATTTTATTTTTTATGTGTTCAGGAAGTTGAGAATAAGGGAGAATAATTTTTTTTCTTAATTTAGATAAAGAGCTAATTTCTGTTAAAATTCTAAATGGGTGCGACGCTATTCTAAAGTCCACATATTTCTCATTTATATTTTTCTTGGAATTTAACGCTAAAACAATAGGCCTTTTCTTCTTAATAAATAATTCTATAGACTTTTTATGATCAATTGAGCTTTTACCATTTCCTAAAATTAAAACATCTTTATTTTTAAAAACTCTTTCGGGACTCCAGTTAATCTTTCTAATATTTTTTATTACTGTAAAGTCTAAATGTTTAGGATTAAATTTGGCAGAGTCTATTTTTTTGAGGTTATTTACGATCTCTTTAACTGTTGAATAATTATACGAGTTGTCTGATAACATGGTTTGAATATAAGTGGGATGAATTTTTGATTTTCCGGCTATATAGTAGAATGGATTAGTGCCCCATAAATACTTCTTATAAAGCGGCATAAAATGTTTATTAATTAAATACATCATAGAATCTATGTTGTTCAAATATCTTTGAGATTTTGCTATTTCAATTTGTGCAATTTCAGTTTTTAAGTTTCCTGGACCTCTACCCATCCCATAAACGGTTGAGTCAATCCAACTTACACCGCTTGATGTGGCCGCAATTGTATTTGACAAAGCTTTACCTAGATTGTCATGGGTGTGGATACCAATTTCTCTTTTGAAATTTTGCCTTATAATTTTAATTACCTTTTGAACATCTGCCGGGCTCATTGAGCCTAAGCTGTCAGCAAAATACATGCAAGATACATTTTTATTATCATTTAAATATTTTGCCGCAAATTTAACTTCATCATTAGTCCTCTCAGAAATTTGCATTAAATTGACAATAACTTTATAACCTAACTTTCCAAGAATATTGCACACTGCCCCAATTTTATCTATTTCTTTAAAATGACAAGCAAGTCTTACAAAAGTAACGGGAGAGTTTTTTTTTTTTGAAAATAAATTTCCGATATTTTTTCTGACATTTCCGCTTAAAATTTCGCTCGCATTTACCATAACTGAAATTTTTGTTTTATTGCTTATTTTCAATTGCTTCAAATAATCATCTGAACTGTAAGCTAATGGACCTAAATAACTATTTTTTGATGTGCCTCTAAAACCTATCTCAACAACATCTATGCCTATTAGAGACATAGTTTTTAGATAAGATTTAATTAGATCTTCACTAAAGTCCCAACGATTATAGTAGCCCCCATCTCTTAGGGTACAATCAAGAAATTTTAGTTTTTTTTCCACAGCTCCGCACTTTGCAAAAATACCTTTTTTGCTAAATTATATTTAACCATAATATTTAAATAGGTCTAAACAAAAAATCTTTTTTATAAATTGTAGTTTTAATATTACCTATTGTTGTTTGTATTTTATTTTTTTGTAAACTAATTATGCTAAAAATTTTTTTTGCAAAAGGTCCAGATACAAATTCATAAGATTTATTAATTTCTGTTTCAAAAAAATCCTGCAATAAAAAACCATTCTTGTCTTCATTTTCTTTACATTTTTCTATAAAACCAATAATTTCTTTCTGACTTTCAATATGTCCATTTATAAGAAGTTTGAGTCCCCTAAACTTTCTAAGGAAATTTAATTTATTCGGTGCACTTAATGAGGAATGAAAGCAAAAAATATAATCACCTAAAATTGGAATTTCCTTAAAAATATTTAAATTATTTTTTTTAAAGTTTCTAATTTTTATTTTTGGAGTATAGATTTTAAAGTCTGAGCCAAGATACTTAGAAAAATCTTGTTTAAAAAAGCCTAACTTTTTTTTATTTATTTTAATTATTGCCCACATACACTATTTATTTTTCTCTAATTCTTTTTTGAGCTCTTCATATTCATGCATTTTTCTTTTCATGAAATTAATTGTTAATTGTGTTCTCTCTGAAATTCCTTTAGGAGTGAGAACATATTGTAAATAATTTAATTTATTTGACTGTTTCTTAAAGTTCTTTAACTTGATTAAACCTTTTTTTTGAAGTTCTTTGACGCAATAGTTTAATTTACCTAAACTGAAACCCAAGTCCTTAGCCAGTTCTCTTTGGGATGTGCCTGGTTTTTTTTGAATTTTTCTTAATAATTCGAACTGTTTTTCTTCATCTATCATAACGTTCAATAATTGAACACTAATGACCTAATATTTGAATAATGTCAACAACAATGTTCAATTATTGAACATTAATATGCTATTTTTCCCAGATTTTAATAAAATACATGCCTCTCACCACATTCCACATTTTAAAATTATAAATAATAAATTATATTTTTATTGTTATGTTACAATAATTAACAAGGTATGTTCATTTTCAATATATATGATAAAAAAAATTTTAAGAAACCTAAAAAAACCTCAAAAAATACCTGGTAAAATTTTATCTAAAATAGAATTAGCAATAAATAAAAAAAAATATGATAAAAACCTTTTTATAAATAAACAAGATCAAATTTTTAAAAAATTAAATTTAGATAGAGATTTGGGTCAAAAAAAATTAACTGAAATAAAGAAAAACTACAAAGCTTTAAATAATAGAGGGATCCCATTTTCAGAACATGAGGTTTTATTCTCTTCTTTATCTTGTAATTCCATGCTCAATATAAATGAAATACTTGAGATAGGAACTTATGATGGGGCAAATGCTTTTTTATTGTCTTTATTATTTAAAAATTCAAATATTGAAACTATTGATTTGGAAAGCAATAAAGATGATTTTAAAAATTTTTATAATAGAAATGACGATATAAATAAATTTTTAGAATTACGAAATAATTATTTATCAAAATCTGACAGAATTAGTTTCAATGAAATTAATTCAATAAATTTAATTAATTATAAAAAAAAATATGATTTAATATGGATAGATGGTGCCCACGGATATCCAATGGTATCCATGGATATTTTAAATTCTATCAGATTAATAAATGACCAAGGTATTATTATGTGTGATGATGTTTGGATTAACAATATAGTTTCTGATAAAATGTATTCTTCAGTTGCAGCGTATGAAACTTTAAATGAATTGAAAAAAGAAGGTTTAATTAATTTTGATTTAATTTTTAAAAGATTGGATGCTAGTAGCAATTGTTTAGAAAAAAAACGTAAGTTTGTAGCGGTAATATCTTTAATTCCTAAAAAAAAATAATTATAATTTTATATTTTTTATATTTATATTTTTGATAAAAACAGAATAACTCTTTTTATATAAAAGTAATAATTTTTAAATTCCAGTGGTTTAGAAAAAATTTCTTTTTTTTCATATGATAATGGAAAAATTGATAAAAATAAAAATATTAATTTATCCATAAAGTTAAATTTTTTTTTAATGTAATTAAATTGACTGTAATCCTTATAAAAATATTTAAGGCAAATAATATCTTTGTTTGTATAAAAATTTTTTATAGGTTTATTTAGCACCTGCTTATTAAATGTCCCATCAATTGTGCGACTTGTTGATAATTTATCTCCTATCCAAAATTTTCCATTGTACGTGGCATAATTTACATTTTCAGAGTATTTTACCCCTAAAAAATTTAGTAATTTTTGTTTTTCATTAAGCGTAAAAGAGTCTTCTAATTTTACATAGTGTTTTTTAACTTTTAAATTTTTTGCAAATTTAAGATCAATCAAAATTCTCCTTGTGTATCGATAGTTGTGGCTCTGTCCTGTTGCGCCGTTTGTATATTTCTTCCAATTCTCTATTCCGGACATTAAATTTGAAAGAGGGTCTCTTACAGTAACAAGCAACTTACTTTCTGGAAATAATTCTAAAAAATATAAAGTTTCTATAATCGAATGCGAATGGTTAACGCATATTTTTGCTTCATCAATTTTATTTCTTGTAATTTTTTCATACGTTGAAAAAATAGAAAGAATAAAGTTCTTTTTATTTAATTCAAAATTTTTAACTTCATTTAAAAATTCTTCTTTGAATTTCTCTCTACTAAGATTAACTTTTTTATTCTCAATCTCATCAGCTACAAATAAATTTTCATATTGTTTTATAAATTCATCAATTACCTTTGTTTTTGAGTTTTTTATATTTTCAAAACTTGATTTTTTGAAAAAATTTTTAAAATATGTTTTGCCACTTAATGTAATTATACCTGGTACGTTATCTAAACAGCACTGCAAATAATCACTCCCAGTTCTTCCGGTAGTCAAGATGGTACATAGGGACAGTCTATTGTTCATATATAAATTTTACTTTTATAAAAAAGAGTTTTTCTATTTTTGATAAAAATATAGATATAAAAAATACGTTACTTTTTCATTTCCTTCTGTATAAATATCGTAAAACAATACGGCTATTATGTTTTGGAGCAGCACCTCTGTGCACACATAATTCGTCAAATATCACAGCACTACCTTTTTGCATTTCAAGATCAAAAGCATTGCTATCTTTTCTTTCTTGATTAATGAAATCGGTATTATGTAAAAATGATTCAACCATTTCTGAACCTAATTTTTGTGAGATTAAATTTTTATTTTTTTCATCTATAACAAGATCTCTAAGATTTTTTAAATTCCAATATGGTTTTAAATCGATTTTTCTATCTAAAATGAGAGAGGTAAGTGTTTTTACCACCTGGTTACTAAATGGAATTACAGCTAGTGCGCCATTATTACTTTGTACATCAGTCATATATATAAAAAATTTAATTCCTCGGGAAGAAACTTTGCTTTTTTTATTTTTTAAAGTGGCCTCTGACTCTTCATAAAAGTTTTCTGTTAAATAATTTTCCCTTAAACCAATATCATTATGCCAAGTTAAAATATCTTTATCCGATCTTTCGCTGTAATAGCTGTCGATCATATGAAGTTCGCATTCGCTTTCAAAAACTTTCTCAGCAATTGCTTTTAATTGAAGATTTTTTGCTATATTTTTTAAAATTAAAGATTTGTTTAAAATACCAATATCCATTTTTAAAAATTTAATCAAATATTGACTAATAAAAATTGGATAAGTACTATCTTTGCCTTTAAGGTTTTTGTGTGACAAGATTTTCTCAACTAAATTTAGATTTTTTTTTCCTAAAAAATTATTTATTGAGATAAATCCTGTGCTTTTAATTTGGTTGGCTATTTTCGATATATCCTCATTCATTGGATAGGATATTACATTATCCAAAGGATATTTACAAAGAATCGGATAGAATTCATATGACGCTTTGTATTATTAATAATTTTAATCAATTCAAAAATTTTTTTCAGTGCATAAATCAAGCCAATTGAGCTATTAGTACTGGTCAGCTACACGCGTTACCGCGCTTCCACATCCAGCCTATCAACGTGGTGGTCTACCACGGCTCTATAGGAAGAACTAGTTTTGAGGTGAGTTTCTCGCTTAGATGCTTTCAGCGATTATCTCTTCCATACTTAGCTACCCGGCACTGCAGCTGGCGCTACAACCGGTCCACCAGTGGTATGTTCATCCCGGTCCTCTCGTACTAGGGACAACTCCTCTCAATTCTTCTACACCCATGGCAGATAGGGACCGAACTGTCTCACGACGTTCTGAACCCAGCTCACGTACCACTTTAATTGGCGAACAGCCAAACCCTTGGGACCTGCTCCAGCCCCAGGATGTGATGAGCCGACATCGAGGTGCCAAACACCCTCGTCGATATGGACTCTTGGAGGGTATCAGCCTGTTATCCCCGGCGTACCTTTTATCCGTTGAGCGATGGCCCTTCCACTCAGAACCACCGGATCACTATGACCGTCTTTCGACTCTGCTCGACTTGTCAGTCTCGCAGTCAGGCAGGCTTATGCCATTGCACTCTACGAACGATTTCTGACCGTTCTGAGCCTACCTTCGCACGCCTCCGTTACTGTTTGGGAGGCGACCGCCCCAGTCAAACTACCCACCATACAGTGTCTTGCTGCCGGATTACGGCTAGCAGTTAGATATCAAAAATAACAAGAGAGGTATTTCACTGGCGACTCCATGGCAGCTGACGCCACCACTTCAAAGTCTCCCTCCTATGCTAAACATGTCGCTTCTGATACCAATGTAAAGTTGCAGTAAAGGTGCACGGGGTCTTTCCGTCTAACCACGGGAACTCCGCATCTTCACGGAGAATTCAATTTCACTGAGTTGATGTTGGAGACAGCGGAGAAATCGTTACGCCATTCATGCAGGTCGGAACTTACCCGACAAGGAATTTCGCTACCTTAGGACCGTTATAGTTACGGCCGCCGTTTACTGGGGCTTCAACAGTCAGCTTGCACCAACCATATTAACCTTCCAGCACCGGGCAGGCGTCAGACCCTATACATCCACTTACGTGTTAGCAGAGCCCTGTGTTTTTGATAAACAGTCGCTTCTCCCTGGCTTGTGCCACCTAAATTAAGTTGCCTTAAAATAGGTCCTCTTTCTTCCGAAGTTACAGAGGCATTTTGCCGAGTTCCTTCAACATCATTCTCTCAAGCGCCTAATTATACTCTAATAATCCACCTGTGTCGGTTTAGGGTACGGTCTATGATGAGGTTATTTCCTGGGACTTCTTCACGGCAAGTTCAATCCATTAAGAACTTACAATTTACGAAATCCGTCACTCTCATCTGGTCAAGGAATATTAACCTTGTTCCCATCGACTACGGCTTTCGCCCTCGTCTTAGGGGCCGACTAACCCTGCGCGGATTAACCTTGCGCAGGAAACCTTGGATTTTCGGCGACAGAGTTTTTCACTCTGTTAATCGTTACTTATGTCAGCATTCGCACTTCTGATACCTCCAGTGTCCCTCGCGGGTACACCTTTGCAGGCTTACAGAACGTTCCGCTACCGCGTGCAAAGTCCGAAGACATTACACACCCACAGATTCGGTACATGATTTGAGCCCCGTTACATCTTTGGCGCAGAAACTCTATTAGACCGGTGAGCTGTTACGCTATCTTTAAAGGATGGCTGCTTCTAAGCCAACCTCCCGGCTGTTTAGGAATCTCCACATCCTTTCACACTTAATCATGATTTAGGGACCTTATCTGGTGATCTGGGCTGTTCCCCTCTCGACCATGGACCTTAGCACCCACAGTCTGTCTGTTGAGGAATTACTTTTGGCATTCGGAGTTTTATTAGGTTTGGTAGGTGTTTCCACCCCCTAGCCCATTTAGTGCTCTACCTCCAAAAGTATGTTTATTCAACGCACTACCTAAATAGTTTTCGCGGAAAACCAGCTATCTACGAATTTGGTTGGCCTTTCACCCCTTACCACAAATCATCCAAAGACTTTTCAACGTCAACTGGTTCGGTCCTCCGGCAAGTGTTACCCTGCTTTCAACCTGTTCATGGTAAGCTCATTCGTTTTCGGGTCTAATTCATACAACTAATTCGCCCATTTAAGACTCGCTTTCGCTGCGCCTACACCTAATCGGCTTAAGCTTGCTGGATAAATTAAGTCACTGACCCATTATACAAAAGGTACGCCATCACTCTAAAAAGAGCTTTGACTGTTTGTAGGCATACGGTTTCAGGTTCTATTTCACTCCCCTAATAGGGGTTCTTTTCACCTTTCCCTCACGGTACTTGTTCACTATCGGTCACTGAAGAGTACTTAGGCTTAGAGGGTGGTCCCCCTGTATTCGAGCAAGATTACACGTGTCCCGCTTTACTCAAGAAAATTAACAAGTATTACTTCTACAGGACTATCACCTTCTGTGGTTAGTCTTTCCAGACTATTCAAATTAACTTATCAACTTTACTGGCCTGTTCCGCGTTCGCTCGCCACTACTAACGGAGTCTCAATTGATTTCTTTTCCTCCGGGTACTTAGATGTTTCAGTTCTCCGGGTTTGCTCTTTACACCTATGAATTCGGTATAAAGTAACTCATAAAGAGTTAGGTTCTCCCATTCGGAAATTTTCGGATCAAAGCCTGCATACAGCTCCCCGAAACTTATCGCAGTATACCACGTCCTTCATCGCCTTTCAGTGCCTAGGCATCCGCCATACGCCCTTTAACGCTTGATTTAATGCACAGAAAAAAATTTTCTGTAAAAATTAAATTTTTGTTGGAATGTTCATCTATTCGAACATTCATGATTGTTCATCTATTCGAACAATCGGATATAGATATTGATAAAATTATTTACGATTTAAAAATGCTAAAAGTGTCAATTTTGGTGGAGGATAGCGGGATCGAACCGCTGACCTCCTGAATGCAAATCAGGCGCTCTCCCAGCTGAGCTAATCCCCCTAAACTGTTGGTGGGCCGAGGACGACTCGAACGTCCGACCTCACCCTTATCAGGGGTGCGCTCTAACCACCTGAGCTACCGGCCCCTAAAGTCATTTTATAGAGACACTTTAAAGAAGAGAAATGAGGACGGTCACATTAACTAATTTTTTGTGACCAAAAGAAATTTTTGGTCATCCTTAGAAAGGAGGTGATCCAGCCGCAGGTTCCCCTACGGCTACCTTGTTACGACTTCACCCCAGTCGTTGATCGTACCGTGGTCAAAGGTTTTAAACTTTGCCTTAAGGTGTAACCAACTTCCATGGTGTGACGGGCGGTGTGTACAAGACCCGGGAACGTATTCACCGCGGCGCGCTGATCCGCGATTACTAGCAATTCCAGCTTCATGTACTCGAGTTGCAGAGTACAATCCGAACTGAGACACATTTTTGAGATTAGCTTGGAGTCGCCTCTTCGCTTCTCATTGTAAGTGCCATTGTAGCACGTGTGTAGCCCAACACGTAAGGGCCATGAGGACTTGACGTCATCCCCACCTTCCTCCAGCTTATCACTGGCAGTTCGTCTAGAGTACTCAACTAAATGTTAGTAACTAAACGTAGGGGTTGCGCTCGTTGCGGGACTTAACCCAACATCTCACGACACGAGCTGACGACAGCCATGCAGCACCTGTGTTTCGTCCAACTAAATGAAGAAACCAATCTCTTGGTCTCGCGACGAACATGTCAAGTGTTGGTAAGGTTCTGCGCGTATCTTCGAATTAAACCACATGCTCCACTGCTTGTGCGGGTCCCCGTCAATTCATTTGAGTTTTAACCTTGCGGTCGTACTCCCCAGGCGGTGTGCTTAACGCTTTTGCTGCGACACTGAAAATTAAATTTCCAACGTCTAGCACACATCGTTTACAGCATGGACTACGAGGGTATCTAATCCTCTTCGCTACCCATGCTTTCGCTCCTCAGTGTCAGTAGTGATCCAGAAAGTTGCCTTCGCTTTTGATGTTCTTTCTAATATCTACGAATTTCACCTCTACACTAGAAATTCCACTTTCCTCTATCACACTCTAGCTAAAAAGTTTTGATGGCAGTTCCAAGGTTGAGCCTTGGGATTTCACCATCAACTTTTTCAACCACCTACGAGCTCTTTAAGCCCAGTAATTCCGAACTACGCTAGGTCCCTTCGTATTACCGCGGCTGCTGGCACGAAGTTAGCCGGACCTTCTTATTTGGGTACAGTCATTTTCTTCCCCAACGAAAGAGTTTTACAACCCAAAGGCCTTCTTCACTCACGCGGCATCGCTGCATCAGAGTTTCCTCCATTGTGCAAGATTCCTTACTGCTGCCTCCCGTAGGAGTCTGGGCCGTGTCTCAGTCCCAATGTGGCTGGTCTTCCTCTAAGAACAGCTATTGATCGTTGCCTTGGTGAGCTTTTACCTCACCAACTAGCTAATCAAGTGCGGGCTCATCTTTTGGCGCATAAAGCTTTCCCCGTGAGGGCTTATCCAGTATTAGCTCAAGTTTCCCCGAGTTATTCCAAACCAAAAGGCAGATTCCCACATCATACTCACCCGTCTGCCACTCAGTATTGCTACTGCGTTCGACTTGCATGTATAAGGCGTGCCGCCAGCGTACGTTCTGAGCCATGATCAAACTCTCAAGTTTAATAACGGCGCACACTAGCTTTAATAACCTTAGTAAAAACTAAGGTTACTTTCGTTAAAGTGTGTACGCTAAATTTCTTTGTTAACCTAACCGTCCACACTTCTCTTCTTATTTTATACAATTTAAAAAAGCTGAGTTTCCCAAAATTCTTGCGAAACTATCCCGCAGAACCAGATGTAAAATCCGCTAAAAGCTTTGATTTTTTGCCGATTAGTGCGAGACGCCGTTATACAAAATAATAGGAATTAATCAAGGCGTATATTTACTGCTTTTTTGATGAAAACTGAGCAAAATCACCATATTTTTTACTACTTGGCATTGTACTATTATCATTTTTTTAATATAGGAAATACTAATTATGAAGATAAAAAATTTTGATAATTTCTTCAAAAATCTAAACAATAATTCGTTCAAGAATCTAAGTAAAAATTTGGTCAAGAATCTAAGCGATTTAAGCAAAAAATTTCCAGCTGTTATTCAGCATAAAAAAAATTTTTTTGTTTTCTCTTTTTTGTTTATGATCATAGCTATCCTAACCTTTTCTTACAACACAAGTATTAAAAAAAAAAGATTGGAAGAAATCGATTCTTTTCTTTCTAATAACCAAACTATTTTATTAAAAAATTATCTATTAAACCAATTAAGATCACCCTATTTAGAGTATGACTATATAGTTCAAAATAACGATACAGTCGAATCAATATTAAAGAAATTCAGTGTAAAAAATAGTGAAATTAATTTAATTGTAAAAGAAATTAAAAAAAAAGAACTTTCTAATATAATTCCAGAACAAAAAATGAGATTTGTTCTAAAAAGAACTAAAAACAAAAAGGACATGGAGGTTTTAAAAATTAAATACCCTCTCTCTAAAACTACTTTTGTAAATATTGATAAGAGACAAAATGGACTTGAAGTAAAAAAAAATATCACTCAACTTTTTAAAAAAACCGTAGTTGTTGAAGGAAATATTAATAATAATTTATACAGCTCGGCTGTAAATGTAGGAATAGAACCTAATGTGATAGTTGAATTTGCAAGAATATTTGGTTTTGAAGTAGATTTTCAAAGAGATATTAGAAGAGGTGATGAATTTGAATTAATGTATGAAAGATTTTTAGATGATAAAAACAAAAAAGTAAAAACTGGAAAAATTTTATACGCTTATCTAAATGTAAATAATCAAAAAATAAAACTTTATAGATTTGGAAAAAAAAATAATTATGACTTTTATGATGAAAAAGGAAGAAGTATTAAAAAGGCTTTAATGAAAACACCAATTAATGGAGCACGACTTTCTTCTCCTTTCGGTAAACGTAAACATCCAATTTCAGGATTTACAAAACATCACAATGGAACAGATTTTGCTGCACCTACTGGCACACCTATAATGGCTTCGGGAAATGGTACAGTTATTAAAGCAGGATGGTGTGGTAAAGGTGGCAACTGTGTAAGAATAAGACACAACTCATCATACACAACTGGCTATGGTCATCTTTCAAAATTTGCAACTAAGACCGGAAGAAGAGTTAGACAAGGACAAATTATTGGGTATGTTGGAAACACGGGAGAGTCCACTGGCCCCCATTTACACTACACCGTTAAATATAACGGAAAATTTATTAATTCTCAAAAATTAAAACTTCCATCTGGAAAAATTTTAAAAGGTGAAGAGAGAAAATCTTTTGAAATCGAAAGAATAAAACTAGATGTTAAAGTAGCTGAGTTAAGAAATTAACTTTGTTTATTCAAGACGTTTGTTTCTTGAGCATTTTTTGTGTTCTCATCAATAGTATTTTTTGCTTTTTCTAATCCTATTTCAGATAATATTCTAGAAAAATGATCTGAATGCTGCATGTAATTCTCATGAAGAATTTTATCGCCAGCGCTTAGTGCTTCTTTTGCTAAATTTTTATACTTTTCTATAATTCTTTCTAAATTGTGAGGATTCCTACTTATGTTGTTTCTTGATAAGCCATCTCTTTGGTTATGAACTTGGTGAACAATGCCGTTGCTTTTCATTCCATTGTTGGGTCTTCTAGAACGATACCTATTCGTTCTTGGCCTAAATCTTCTTACTTTATCGTTTCTCATATAATTTTCTCATTTTACTAAATTATAATATTATTATTTAAGTTTTTATTTTTTTTTCAAAAATTTTTTTTTATATCGTGCTAAAAATACAACGAACATTGTTTCTATAATCTTTTATTAATACTTTTTTTCTAAAATTACTCGCTTTTAAAAGCTTCATAACTGAAAGATATTGTCCGGTACCAATTTCTAAAGCCAAAATACCATTAGATTTAAGAATGTACCTAGACTTGTAAATAACTTTTTTAACAACGTCAAGACCATCGTTTCCCCCATCTAGTGCAATTCTTGGCTCAAATTTTTTTATGTCCTCAGATAAGCGATTTATCTCTCTTTTTATGACATAAGGAGGGTTTGAAACGATCAAATCAAACTTCATATTTCTTACCTCGTTAATGGATTTTCGTAAAAGCTTAACCCTATTTTTAAACTTTTTTAAATTTATTTTTGCATTGGTCAAAGTTTTATTAGAAACATCAATACCAATACCTCTGCTATGTTTTAATTCGTTTAAAATAGAAAAAGTTATGCACCCTGTTCCTGTGCCGGCGTCTAAAAAAAACAAGTTCTTGTCCTTAAATATTTTGGCTATGGGATCAATCAAAAGTTCGGTTTCCGGACGAGGTATTAAAGAATTTTTGTTAACAAAAAAGTTTGCACTTCTGAACTCTTTATTCTTTGTAATATAGGCAATCGGTTCATTTTTAGACCGTCTTAAAATTAAAGATTTAAATTTTCTAATTTTATTTTTCTCTATATCCTTTTCGTCAATCAAGAGTCTTTCTCTTGAAACTCCCATTATATGAGAAAGAATAATTTCTGAGTCTATTCTGTTGCTTAAAATTCTACTATATTTTAAAAAATTAGATCCAAAATTGATAAGTTCGTGAGTTTTCATTTAGTTAAGCGCTTTTAATTTTAGATCTTGGTCTTTTAGTCTTAAATTTTCATTCATTTCTTCGTGAATTTCTCCATTTAGAAAATCAGTAAGTTTATGTAATGTAAAATTAATTCTATGATCCGTTATCCTTCCTTGTGGAAAATTATAGGTACGTATTCGTTCGGACCTATCGCCTGTACCTATTTGACTTTTTCTTTCACTAGACCTTTCCTTTTCCTTTTTTAATTTTTCAGATTCGTAAAGTCTAGCTCTCAAAATTTTAAGAGCCTTTGCCTTGTTCTTGTGTTGAGACTTTTCGTCTTGTTGGGTAACTACGATTCCAGATGGTGCATGTGTTATTCTTACTGCACTATCTGTGGTATTAACAGATTGTCCCCCGGGACCGCTTGATCTAAAAACATCAATTCTAAGATCGCTATCATTAATTTTAATATCCACATCTTCTGCCTCCGGAAGAATGGCAACTGTAGCAGCCGACGTATGAACTCTACCCTGGGCTTCCGTTGTTGGAACTCTTTGAACTCGATGAACTCCTGACTCATATTTAAGATAAGAATAAATATTTTCTCCAGTTACAGAAAATATAACTTCTTTAAAACCTCCGGCCTCACTTTTCGAAATACTTATTATTTCAATTTTCCATCCTTTCTTGGAACAAACTTTCTCATACATTCTAAATAAATCAGCTACAAAAAGTGTTGCCTCCAAACCTCCGGTTCCTGCTCTAATTTCAACAATAGTATTTTTTTCATCATCTTTATCTTTTGGTAGTAAGAAAATTTTTAATTTCTTTTCATTTATCTCTTTCTTTAATTCCATATCTTTTAGCTCCTTTTCAGCAAGAGAGATCATTTCTTTGTCACTCTTTTTATCTTCGATAATGTTCTTTAAATCTTTTTTATTTTTTTCAAATTCAATGTACTCCTTGGCACAAGGAACTATGTTTTTCAGGTCTGAGTATTCTTTTGACTTTCCGGCCAAAAGTTTAGGCTCAACCTTTCCTGTTGAAAGTTCTTTTTCTAGGGAAGTATACCTTTCTATAATTTTTTTAACTTTATCAATGGGTATCATAGAGTTTAGTTGTTAATTTCTTTGGCCTTGGATTCTACTAGGTCCACAACTTGATTTATAATATCTTTGCCAACAACTTTGTTGTGGGGAATGCCGGATAAATATAATAAATTATTTCCATCTCCTCCACCAGTTAAACCGATATCTGTCTGAGCCGCTTCACCTGGGCCATTCACAACACATCCTATTATAGAGAGTGTCATGGGTTTTTTTATATGAGATAATTTTTTTTCCAAAATTTTCACAGTATCAATTACAGGAAATGCTTGTCTCGCACAAGATGGACATGAAATTATTTGAACGCCTCTTGATCTAATACCTAATGCATTTAATATTTCAAAACCTGCCTTTACTTCTTCTATCGGGTCTGCAGATAAAGAAACTCTTATTGTGTCTCCAATTCCCTGCATTAAAAGCCTTCCGATTCCTATAGAAGATTTTATGCTACCAGTAAATAATCCCCCTGCTTCAGTAATTCCAAGATGCAAGGGATAATCATATAGGTTGGATAAGCTTTCGTAGGCTTTGACTGACAAAAAAACATCTGACGACTTAACACTAATCTTAAAATTAAAAAAATCATTATCTTCTAAAAGTTTGATGTTGTGTGTTGCGCTCTCAACTAAAGCTTCTGGGCAAGGTTCTTTATATTTTTCTAATATTTTTTTCTCTAATGAGCCAGCGTTCACTCCTATTCTGATTGCACAACCATGATCCTTGGCTGCTTTAATTACCTCTTGTACTCTATCTTTTGATCCTATGTTGCCGGGATTAATTCTTAAACAACTTGCACCTGACTTTGCAGACTCAATTGCTCTTTTGTAATGAAAATGAATATCTGCAACTATAGGAACATTGGTTGACTTAACTATATTTTTTAAAGCCTTTGTAGATTCTTCATCGGGACATGAAACTCTAACTATATCTGCGCCAGCCTCCTGTAGCTCATTAATTTGTTTTGTAGTTGAGATTTCATCAGAAGTAATAGTGTTTGTCATAGACTGAACAGAAATAGGAGAATCTCCGCCAACAAATATGTTTCCAACCTTAATTTTTTTTGTCTTTCTTCTATTAATAATTCTATGTGGTCTGATTTCCATATTTTCTATTAGTCCAAATTAAAAGTTTTGTGCAGTTTTTTTACAGCCTGTATGCTTGATTCTTCGTCAATAATTACAGAAACTTTTATTTCTGAAGTTGAAATGGCAAGAATATTTATTTTTTCTTCTGCTAAAGATCTAAACATTTTATAGGTTACTCCCGGGGTTGCAACCATCCCAGCGCCTACTATTGATACCTTGGAAACTTTATCATTCATCTGCATAGTTTCATACGTTATTTTTTTATTACCCTTTAGTAATGAAGATGCAGCATTTTTGTCTTGTCTCTTTATAGTAAATGTTAAATCTGTTTTTTTTCCATCTGCAGATATATTTTGAATTACCATGTCGACATTTATTTCGTTTTTAGAAAGCGGTTCAAATATATCTGCTGCTACACCGGGTTTATCTTCTACTCCTATTAAAGTAATTTTTGCATCATCTTTTGAGTAAGCCACACCCGTGACAGCTTTGCTATAATCTATATTTTCCTGACTATTTATTTCGGTTCCTTTTCTTTCCGCAAAAGTTGATTTAACTTGAATTGGAACATCATTCATCATCGCTGTTTGAACAGCTGAAGCTTGCATAACTTTTGTGCCCAAAGATGAAAGCTCCAACATCTCTTCATAGGATATTTTGTCTATTTTTTTTGCAACAGGTATTTTGTTGGGGTCGGAAGAATATACTCCATCAACATCTTTATAAAGTTCACAGCTATCTGTTTGAAATATTTTTGCTATAACAACTGCAGTTGCATCTGAGCCTCCTCTTCCGATTGATGTAATATCTCCTGATTTCGAAACACCTTGGAACCCAGGAATAACCGCCACACCGCCTTCTGATAAATAATTATTTATACCTTCAACGTTCATGTTAATAATTCTTGCATTTGTATGGTCGCCTTCTGTAAGTATAGGTATTTGCCAATTCATCCAAGATTTTGCTTTAATACCTAAATCATTTAATGCTCCTGCCATAAGCGCACTTGTCACTTGTTCTCCAGAAGTCAATAAAACATCGAGCTCTCTTTTATTAAATTTTTTTGATATAGATTGAGAATAGGCAACTAAATTATTAGTTGTTCCTGCCATTGCAGAAACAACCACGATAATTTTATTGCCACTATCATGTTCTTTTTTAACAATTTTTGCCGCATGAACAATCCTCTGGATTGAACCCACAGATGTTCCGCCGAATTTCAATACTTTTTTTGTCATAGTTAGATTTTATTATAAAAATAAATAAGTTAAAATTAAGTTTATTAAAATATAATAATGAGATTAATGACTACAATAAATAAGGAAGAAATTCAAAAGTTTTCAAAATTGGCCGATGAATGGTGGGATGCAAATGGAAAGTTTAAACCCTTACATCTGTTTAATCCGGTTAGACTTAAATACATAGTTAAAAAATGTACCTATCATTTTAAATTGGACGGTATAAAAGATAGGCCCTTATCTGGCATAAAAATATTAGATATTGGTTGTGGTGGTGGTCTGATTAGCGAACCACTAAGCAGACTAGGAGCTGATGTAACAGGTATCGATGCATCATTTAAAAACATAGAAATTGCAAAAATTCATTCAAAAAAAAGCGGTCTAAAAATAAAGTATTTACATACATCCCCCGAGCAAAAAAAAATTAATGAGAAGTTTGATGTAATATTAAACCTTGAGGTTGTTGAACATGTAAAAAATTTAGATTTATTTTTAAAATCTGCAAGTGATTTGTTAAAAACAAAAGGCATAATGTTTGTTGCAACAATTAATAGAACTTTCGAATCTTACATAAAGGCAATTCTGGGTGCAGAATACTTGTTAAGATGGTTGCCAATAGGAACTCATGATTGGCAAAAATTTCTTAAACCAGAAGAGATGAAAGGGAAACTAACTAAATTAAACTTTGGAGAAATAGAATTAGATGGTTTAAAATTTAATGTTTTATCAAATAGCTGGAGTTTAAGTAGTGACTGTTCAGTAAATTATATAATAGTTGCAAAAAAAAACTAATTTTCTCTTTTATCTATCCAGGGAATTGCTGTAAGTTCAATGCCTTCTTCCTTTAGTTCCTCAGTTTCCTCTTCTGTTACTTTGCCGTATATATTTTTATTTTTTCTCTTATCGTAATATATATTTCTTACCTCTCTCGAAAAATCGTTTCCTACATACTCAAAATTTTTCTCAACAAAATCTCTCATTTTCAACAAATCCTCTTTGATCTTTCTAAGATTTTTAGAAGACTTTATTCTATTTTCTTTTTCTTCTTTGCTTAAAACATTTGGAGACATGATTGATTTTTCAATCACTTTCGTTCCACAGAGAGTACATTCGATCATCTTTTTTGACTTTAATTTTTCAAATTCTTTTGAATCTGAAAACCAGCTTTCAAATTCATGCTTATTTTTGCATTTTAAATTATATTTAATCATTAGTTTCTGTAATCAGCATTAATATTTATATAATCATTAGTAAAGTCACAAGTATAGCATTCGAATGATCCTTGGCCAAGTTTTAGATTAATTTCAACTAGTATTGAATCCCATCGCATATATTCTTTTAACTTTTTTTCATTATACTCTTCAGAAATTCTGCCCTTCTCCGCAACTTTTAGTTCTCCAAATTTTATTTCGATTTTCTCTGGTGAGATTTTTTCACCAGATTTTCCTATGCCCATAATTACTCTTCCCCAGTTAGGGTCCTCTCCAGCCATTGCAGTTTTAAATAGAGGTGAGTTGGCAATTGAAAAAGCTACGTTCTTTGCCATCTGTTGTGATCTTGCATTAATTATTCTAACAGTTACAAATTTTTTTGCTCCCTCACCATCGGCTACAACTTGTTTTGCTAAATTAAGTAATAATTTTTGCAAGGCTCTCTCAAAATCTTTTAGTTTGGGATCTAGTACGTTATATATTTTTCCAGTTTTGACTTTGTTTGTAGAAAAAATTGCAACCATATCATTAGTAGAAGTGTCGCTATCTACGGTGATAGAATTAAAAGAATTTGCTACTGTTCTTTTTAATAAACTTTTTAAATACACCGAAGGAATATCAGCATCTGTAAAAACAAAAGACAACATCGTACCTAGATTAGGAGAAATCATTCCAGAGCCTTTTGCTATTCCACAGAGTCTTATATCTTTATTCCAAATTCTACATTCCTCGTAGGCAAGCTTTGGTCTGGTGTCAGTAGTCATAATTGAAGAAGCAGCCTTGAACCAAACAAATTTATTTTGTCTTTCTCTTAGTTTGTCTACTAAGGTTGGAATGCTTCCCTTAATTTGTTGGGTAGGAAATTTTTCACCAATTACTCCTGTTGATGCAAATAAAATTTCATTGGATTTAACAACATTTTTTGTTCCATCTTCCTTCTGAGCCTCTTTTAAAGTTAAATTTTTTGCCAAAGCTTTTGATATTGTGTCTAAACCTTCTTTACCTTGAGTTCCTGTAAAAGTATTTGCATTTTTTGTGTTAACAAGAATTGCTTTTACAAATTTTTTTCTAATATTTTTATTCCAAGAAATAGATTCCGAACAAATAGAATTATTAGTATAAACCGCTCCATAATTTGCCCCATCCTTAAAATAAAAAAGGCACAAATCGTCCCTCCCAGTTCCATATAAGTCTGCTGACACAGCAGAAATTTCTAAACCATCAATTTCTTGAAGTTGTTGAAATTCCCCCATTTTTGACATTTTGGGTTTATCTTTTAAAAAATTTTTAAGGTTTATGGTCATGTTAATATCTCAATTCATTACTATATAATATATATAAACTAGAAATGAATTTTATAACTAAAACACTAAATAAGTTATTTAAAAGTACTAATCAACAGGAATTAAATAATATTAGGCCTATCGTTGAAAAAATTAACAATTTAGAGAAAAATTTCTTAAATTTTTCTCCAGATAAATTTGCTGAAAAAACAAATCAACTTAAAAAAAATATATCTGAAGGCAGAGACTTAAACGAAATTCTTCCAGAAGCATTTGCTTTGGTTAGAGAGGCCGCAAAACAAACTTTAAATGAAAGGCATTTTGATGTCCAATTGATTGGGGGGGTAGTTCTCCATCGGGGGTCCATTGCTGAAATGAAAACTGGTGAAGGAAAAACCTTGGTCTCTACGCTTCCTGCCTATTTAAATGCACTAGAAGGTAAAGGCGTTCATATAGTAACTGTGAACGACTATCTTGCAAAAAGAGATTCGGAATGGATGGGAAAAATTTATAATCGGTTAGGTCTAAAAACCGGATGCATTACAAATGAACTAGATGATAATGAAAGAAAAAGAAATTATGATTTAGATATCACCTATGCAACTAATAACGAGCTTGGTTTTGACTATCTGAGAGATAATATGAAATATAATATTTCTGAAATGGTACAAAAAAATAGAAATTTTTGTATTATAGATGAAGTTGACAGTATACTCATTGATGAATCCAGGACTCCCTTGATTATTTCAGGAGGAATAGAAGATAAATCAAACCAATATTTTTTAGCCAATAAGTTTGTAAAAGTTTTAGAAAAAAAAGATTTTGAACTGGACGAAAAAAATAAGAATGCAATTCTTTCTGATGTCGGTATTGATAAAATTGAAAAAATGTCTCAAGAATCTGGTTTATTAAAAAATAACAATTTCTACGATCCCGAAAATATGAATTTGGTTCATCATATTAACCAGGCTTTAAGAGCAAACCATTTGTACCGAAACGACAAAGATTACATTGTAAAAAATGGGAAGGTTCAAATCATTGATGAATTTACAGGAAGAGTTTTGGAAGGAAGAAGGTTTGGTGATGGTTTACATCAAGCAATTGAAGCTAAAGAAAATGTTGAGATTGAAAAAGAAAATCAAACTTTAGCTTCTATAACTTATCAAAATTATTTTAGACTATACTCGAAATTGTCAGGAATGACTGGTACAGCCTTAACCGAATCTCAAGAATTTTTTGATATTTATAAATTAAATGTAATTACCATTCCAACACATAAAAAAATGATAAGAAAAGATTCAAATGATCAGATTTTTAGAACAGAAAAAGAGAAAAACTTTGCGATATTAAAAAAAATTCAAGAATGTAATAAAAATGATCAGCCCGTATTGGTAGGCACTACTAGTATTGAAAAGTCAGAAAAAATATCAAATATTCTTAAAAAAAATAAAATTAACCATAATGTTTTAAATGCAAAACATCATGAAAAAGAAGCTAAAATTATTGCTGATGCTGGAAAAAGCAGAATGGTAACAATTGCTACCAACATGGCAGGAAGAGGAACTGATATTCAACTGGGTGGCAATAAAAATATAGAAAAAATTGATAAAATAAAAGTTGATAAAGAAAAAGTTAAGAGTGCTGGTGGACTTTGCATCGTAGGAACTGAAAGACACGAAAGTAGAAGAATCGACAACCAACTTAGAGGTAGGTCGGGAAGGCAGGGTGATCCTGGATCTTCTGTCTTTTATATAAGCTTGGAAGATGATTTAATGAGAATATTTGGGGCAAAATCAATAGATAGTATGCTTAAAAAATTAGGATTAAAAGAAAATGAATCTATTAACCATCCCTGGATAAATAAAGCAATGGAAAGGGCACAGCAAAAAGTAGAAGCTAGAAACTTTGAGATAAGAAAAACCTTACTTAAATTTGATGATGTAATGAACGATCAAAGGCAAGTTATTTTTGGTCAGAGATTAAAGATTCTAAAAACAAAAGATGTATCAGAGATGATTTATTCTTTTATAAATGAAATAAATAAAAATATGGAGTCTGCTTTACAGAGTTATAAAAATAACAATGATCTCAAAGCATTTTCTAACCAGTTGAAAACAAACTTTGGCAGTATTTTTCAAGAAAATGCGGTTGAGTCATTCGCAAAAATGGATAAAAAAGTTTTTACTGAAAAGATCAATAGTATATTTGAAGAAAGAAGAGCTGAGCGTATAAAATTACTGGGAAGTGAACAAAACAATGAAGTAGAAAAAAGAATTTTTTTACAAATGCTCGACTTTTTATGGAGATCACATCTTCAATATTTGGAACAGCTAAAACAAGTTGTTGGTTTAAGAAGTTATGGACAAAAAGATCCGCTTGCTGAATTTAGAAGGGAAGCTTTTGAGCTTTTTGAAGATTTATTATTCAAGGTGAAAGCTGACACAATAAAATTTTTAATGAACCTTAAGGTTGTAGTTGAAGAAAAAAAAAATAATGAATTAAAATCCATGCCTGTTCAAAAAAGACAAAAAATTTCAAGAAATGCCCCGTGTACCTGTGGTTCAGGAAAAAAATATAAACATTGTCACGGAAAAGTAGCCTAGATTATTTCTTAACTTCTCTAGTATTTGGGTTAAAAGATTCAGTAAATGGGACTGGAACAACTACTGCATCAACAGGTTTGTTAGAATACTTTTTCGGCAAGTGTATTTTGTACTTCTTTCCAAAATTACCAATTGGAAAACCTTTGTTGTTTAAGTTACCTTCGAACGGAACATAGCCCATTGCAATATTTTTTTTCTTTTCTGGATGATACCAAGGTGATGTTATATAACCAACCGGTTTTCCGCCACTACCATTTGAAATTAACCAAAAATCATTTGCGTAATCTTCTATTGGTTTTCCCCCTACTAATTCCAAACCAACAAGTTGAAGCTTGTAGGGCTTTTCTCCATTTTTGAGTTGTTCTTTCATTTTCTCCAAAGCCTCTTTGCCGATATAATCTGATTGCTTATTCCACTCGCCTTTTCCAGATAAAGATACTTGATAACCCAAGTTACACTGGAAAGGATTGTGCTCATGATCCATATCTTGTCCCCAAGATAATATTCCTGCTTGAATTCTTCTGTGGTGAGCTGGGGCTATTACCATCAACTTATGTTTTTTTCCTGCTTTAAGTACAGCATTCCACATATCTTCTGCATACAGAGTTGCGTTTCGAAGATAAATTTCGTAGCCAGCTTCTCCAGAAAATCCTGATTGAGAAATAACGCAGCTTCTACCGCCTACTTTTGCTTCTGCCAAACCATAAAAAGGCATGTTGTCTAGATCAACTTGATCTCCGATTAAATCTTTCATCAATGCTTTTGATTTAGGGCCTTGTATTTGCACTGGACATGAGTCGATTTCGTCTATTTCAACGTTAAATCTTTTGTCAGCGTTAACACCTTGTAAATAAATACCAATATCAGAGTCTGATAGACTGAACCAAAATTCATCGTCAGCTATTCTCATTAAAACTGGATCGTTAAGAACTCCGCCTTTATAATTACAAAGAATAACGTAACGACCTCTCATTGTTGAAATTTTTGTAGCGTCTCTTGTTATTACATAATCTGTAAATTTTTCTGCATCAGGACCTTTAACGCGAATTTGTCTTTCTACTGCTACGTTCCACATAGTTACATGTTTTTTGATAGCCTGATATTCCACCATCGCTCCACCTTTTTCAGGTCTAACGTAACCTCTTGGATGGTAAATACGGTTATAAACTGTAGCTCTCCAACAACCTGCTTTCATTGATAGATGCCAAAAAGGAGATTTTCTTACACGTGTTGAAATTAGCATGTCTACTTTTGTTGGTCCACTTTGTCTTAAATTATATGGAACCAGTCTGTCTGATTGATCTACTGATGTTGCGTGTCTTACTTTATCGTAGTTTACTTTTTCGACTTTATATGAATTTGGAATTTTTTTAGGCATAATTATTCTTTGTTAACCAGCTGTTTGTTTCTTTTAATCCGCCAAATGTATAGATATGAAAATTCTCAGTTGAACCTTTAAGCTTGTTAATTAAATCATTTGGATCTGATGGTTTTAATAAATCTAAAGCTTTGCTTGTGTTTGATTTAAGAAAATTAATTGAGTTTTTTGCTCCTACAATATTTGCAAATTTTATTAAGCTGCTTATTTTTAGAGGTCCTGTTATTCCCACATGAACAGGTAAACTCTGTTTCGATATAAACTCAGCTATTGGGTCAGGATTTAAAAGCCATTGGGTAACAATGTAATCAGCGAAAGGTTTTTTGTCGGTCATGGCTTTTTCTAAATCGGAATCCGATATATCAGGAGACCCCTCTGGATGTCCAGCAATTCCTAACTTGAGCCCCTTAAATAATCCTGTCTCTAATAACTGCAAGGAACAGTGGTAGTCCCCGACGGGTTCGGAACTCCCCCCAATAACAAGGGCCTGTTTTACGCCAAAATCTTTACACATAGAAACATAGTCTTTTAAATCATTTAAATTTTTAATTGATCTTGCTGGAAAATGTGGAACTGGATTAAACCCAGACTGAACTAACTCCTTTGCCTTGTCAGCAACTTTTTTAAAATCGTCCCCAGGTAGCATAGTTATGTAAACATCTTTTACCTTTGGCAAAACCGAAAGATCTGTCTTCATTGTTATCTCTAAGGAAAATTGCATATTTCTCGGGATATATCAGGGGACCCCTCTGGGTGTCCAGAAAAATTAATGTAAGTAAGGATTTGACTTTTGCCTTCTATAATAGTCAAATAAGCCAAGAGGAAATATCAAAAAGATGAAAATACTTTGCGTTCTATACGACGATCCTAAAGGGGGGATGCCAAAAAGCTACCCTGTAGCGAATTTACCTAAATTAGAAAAATACCCAGATGGTATGGCGTTGCCAACTCCTAAAGGAATAGATTTTAAACCAGGTCAATTATTAGGCTGTGTTTCAGGAGAGTTAGGTTTAAGAAAGTTTCTAGAGTCTAATGGTCACAAATTAGTTGTAACTTCAGATAAAGATGCAAAGGGCTGTAAAGCGGATAAAGAACTGGTAGATGCTGATGTTGTAATATCTCAACCTTTTTGGCCCTATTACTTAACAAAAGAAAGAATTAAATCCGCTAAAAATTTAAAGATGGCTATTACCGCAGGTATTGGTTCAGATCACGTAGATTTGCAAGCTGCCATGGATAATAAAGTGGATGTTGTAGAAGTTACTTACTGTAATTCAAGATCAGTAGCAGAACACATAGTTATGATGATTTTATCTTTGGTTAGAGATTATCACAACCAACATAATATTGTTAACCAAGGTGGTTGGAATATTGCTGATGCGGTTCACAGATCTTACGATGTGGAAGGTATGCATGTTGGCACAGTTGCAGCAGGACGTATTGGTTTAGATGCACTAAGAAAAATGAAACCTTTTGATGTTCATCTTCACTACTTTGACAGACACAAATTGCCTGATTCAGTTGAAAGAGAGCTAAATTTAACATTCCACGACTCTGTAGAATCTTTAGTTAAAGTTTGTGATGTAGTGACAATTAACTGCCCTCTTCACCCGGAAACAGAAAATTTATTTGACGACAAATTAATAAGCAAAATGAAAAAAGGTGCTTACATTGTTAATACAGCTAGAGGAAAAATCTGTAATAGAGAAGCAATTGCTAAAGCTCTTAAATCTGGGCAATTAAGTGGTTATGCAGGGGACGTTTGGTTTCCTCAACCAGCACCAAATGATCACATTTGGAGATCAATGCCAAACCACGGTATGACTCCTCACACTTCAGGAACTTCGTTGTCAGCACAAGCAAGATATGCTGCAGGAGTTAGAGAAATCCTGGAATGTTTCTTCGAGAAAAAACCAATAAGAGATCCTTATTTAATCGTTAAAGATGGTCAGCTTGCTGGAATGGGTGCTCACTCTTACAGTAAAGGAAGCGCAACAGGTGGTTCTGAAGAAGCTGCAAAATATAAAAAGAAATAAACTTTAAAATAGCCCTTCTATTTCGCCCTTTTTATTTAACTTAATATTGTCAGCTGCTGGCACTCTTGGAAGTCCTGGCATAGTCATTATAGATCCACATACTACGACTACAAATTCTGCTCCACTCGATAATCTTACTTCTCTAACAGCTAAAGTATGGCCCGATGGTGCTCCCTTTGATTTAGGATCTGTAGAAAAACTATATTGTGTTTTTGCAATACAAACAGGGAATCTTCCAAATCCAGCCCGCTCTATTTTTTTAATTTGTTCTTTAGTTTTGTCGTCTACCTCAATTCCTTTGGCCTTGTAAATTTCTTTTGCAATTTTCTCTATTTTTTCCAAAATAGGAGTTTCATCAGAATATAAATGTTTAAATTTACTTTTGTCGCTCTTCTTGCACAATTCAACTACATTATTAGCTAAATCTTTTGTTCCGCTGCCTCCATCTGACCAATGTGTACAAAGGCTTACTTTCACTCCAAGTTTTGAGCAATGTTCTTCAATAATTTTAACTTCTTTGTCGGTGTCAGTAATAAAATGATTAATTGCTACTACAACTTCTAGGCCAAATTTCTTTATATTTTCAATATGTCTTTCAAGGTTAGGGAGACCTTTTTTAAGTGCTTCTGTGTTTTCTTTTTTAAGATCATCTTTTTCTACTCCCCCATGCATTTTTAAAGCTCTTATTGTTGCAACTAGAACCACACAACTAGGTTGGATGCCCGCTTTACGACATTTAATGTCTAAAAACTTTTCGGCACCAAGATCGGCTCCAAAACCAGCCTCAGTAACAACGTATTCAGATAATTTCAAAGCAGTTTTTGTTGCAAGAATTGAATTGCACCCATGAGCAATATTTGCAAATGGTCCGCCATGAATAATAGCAAGATTATTTTCAAGAGTTTGAACCGCATTAGGTCTAATTGCTTCTTTAAGTAACACTGTCATAGGTCCATGAGCATTTAAATCTTTTGCATAGACAGGTTTTTTATCTTTTGTGTAAGCAACAGTAATATTTCCTATTTTTTCTTCTAAATCTTTTATGTTGTTTGATAGACAAAAAATTGCCATGACTTCTGAAGCAACGGTAATATCAAAACTGTCATTTCTTGGAATATTGGCTTTTAACTTTTCAAGATTAATTGTTATTTT
>CACPJP010000003.1 GCA_902634325.1 uncultured Pelagibacteraceae bacterium
ATTTCCAGGCTTTGGCATAGGCATAATGTTAACCTCACCAAGAATTCTCGAAACTCTTACTGTTGGTCTTGCTCCTTTACTTAACCAATGTTTAACTCTTTCAGATTCTATTTTAATTCTTTCTTTTTTTTCTTTTGGTAAAAGAGGGTTAAATGACCCAAGCTTTTCTATGAATCTTCCATCTCTTGGAAATCTACTGTCGGCAACAACGATCTTGTATATTGGTCTTTTCCTTGCTCCACCCATTGATAATCTTATTCTTAACATTTTGATCCTTTCATTTTAAGTTGTTTAGTAGTTCATCAGGTATTTTGCCTTCTGGCATTTTTCCTTTTGACATTTTCTTCATCATCTTTGACATCATTTTGAATTGCTTTAACAATCTATTGATTGTTTGTGCATCTGTACCTGACCCCAAAGAAATTCTTTTTCGTCTAGATCCGCTGATAATATCAGGGTTCTGTCTTTCTTTTTTTGTCATAGACAAAATTATCGCTTCATTTGCTGATAAAAGTTTTTCGTCTACATTTGCATTTTGCATTTGTTCTTTTGCTTTTCCTACTCCCGGTAAAAGAGAGAGAACACCTTCCATACCTCCCATTTTTTTCATCTGTCTTATTTGCGTTAGGTAATCCTCAAAAGTAAATGCACCTTTTTTAAGATTTTCCTCTGCTGCTTTAATTTTTTCTTCATCAAGATCTTGTGATGCTTTTTCAACTAAAGAAACTATGTCTCCCATCCCAAGGATCCTGTTGGCTAGTCTGTCTGGATAAAATGGCTCAAAATCATTTATTTTTTCACCAACACCTATAAATTTTATAGGTTTTCCAGTCGTTTGTTTCATGCTTAGAGCTGCACCACCTCTACCGTCTCCATCAACTCTTGTTAAAATAATACTGGTTAGTTCAACAGCCTTATCAAACTCTGAAGCCAATTTAACAGCAATTTGTCCTGTTAAAGAATCTGCTACTAGTATTGTTTCTACAGGCTTAGTTTCTGCTTTAATATTTTTTATCTCCGTCATCATGTTTAGATCAATTTGAGTACGGCCAGCAGTATCAAAGATTATAACATCTGAGCCACCAAGATTTGCTGCATTATTTGCTCTCTTGGAAATGTCTATTGGAAGTTGGTCTTTTATGATTGGAAGAACATTTAAATTATTCTTTTCACATAAAATCTTTAATTGTTCCTGTGCAGCCGGTCTATAGACGTCCAAACTAACTAGTAAAATTTTTTTCTTGAAATTTTTTTCTATATTTTTTGCAAGTTTTACTGCTGTGGTTGTTTTTCCAGATCCTTGCAGGCCAACTAACAATATAGATGCTGGGGGAACAGCTTTTAAGTTTATTTCTTCAGCTTTGCCGCCTAACACTTTGACTAATTGATCATAAACAATCTTAACTAGCATTTGTCCTGGTGAGGTAGATCGAATAATTTCTTGGCCGATAGCTTTAGGTTTAATATCTTCTATAAATTTCTTAACTACTGGTAATGCTACGTCAGCAGCTAGTAGCGCTTGTCTAATTTCTTTTAGACCAGTCTCTACCTGGGTTTCGTTAAGCGAAGGAGCTTTCTTTAATTTATTAAATATTCCTTCTAATTTATTTGTTAAATTTTCAAACATTTTTCATTTATTCAACACCAATCGCACTAGTGGGCGAACCCTCGCTGACTAGTGTCGATCCCTTTATTTCTAAAGGCACCGCAAAAACTTGTGTATTTGCGGAAAGTGCGAGGAAAGTACAGTTTGGGGTTTTAAAAGTCAATGAATAATTATACTAATCATTTATGGCAACGATTAACGCTTATAAAATGGATGGATTGGGTAATGATTTTGTCATTATCGATAGAAGAAAAAATTATATTGATTTAACAAAAGAAAAAATTATTGAATTAAAAAGCAGAACTAATATTGGCTTTGATCAAATAATCTTTATCGAAAAAGAAAAAGAAAATTCTTTTCCAATAACAATTTTTAACTCTGATGGAGGTGAAATAAGTGCATGTGGAAATGGATCTAGATGTGTAGCTTATCTTTTGGGTAAAAATTTAAATACTAAAGAAATTAGATTAAAAACAAACAATCGACTGCTAAATGCAAAAATAGTAGGAAATTTACAGGTAGAACTTGAAATGGGAAAACCTTTATTTAGCTTTGAAGATATTCCGTTATCAAAAACAATAAATCCCGCTGATATAACTTTAGAAATAAATAACAAAAAATTTACTGGTGGATTTTGTGTAAACGTGGGAAATCCACACATAATCTTTTTTGTTAAAAATTGTTTTGAGCATGATTTAAAAACGATAGGTCCAAAAATTGAAAACCACGATCTATTTCCAGAAAAAACCAATGTAACAATGGCTCAGGTTATAGATGAAAACAATATAACTGTTAATGTTTGGGAAAGAGGTGCTGGACTAACTAAAGCCTGCGGGACAGCAGCTTGTGCAACAGCCGTTGCCGCATTAAAGAATAAATTAGCTAGTGATAAAGTAGATATAAAATTTAAGGAAGGGTCTTTAAATATAAAAATAGATAAAGCAGATAATATATTTATGACTGGTCCTGTCTCAGATGTTAAAAAGATTGAATTAGAAATATAATGAAGTTCTTTGAAAATTTTAAATTTAACAATTTATTTAGTAAAAAAAAAATAGATGAAAGCTTACTAGATAAATTTGAAGAACTACTTATTGAGTCTGATGTAGGTACACAAATAGCATCAGATCTTAAAGAGAAATTTAAAAAAGAAAAAATAGGAAAAGAAATTAAAGATGAAAAAGAAATATTTGATTTTCTTGGGGAACAAATATCTAAAATACTTAGTCCTTATGAAAAAAAACTTGGTAATCTTTACAAGACCTCTCCTTCTATTATAGTTGTAGCGGGAGTAAACGGTGTGGGAAAGACAACAACAATAGGAAAGCTAGGAAAATTATTTAAAAATAACGGAAAAAAAATAGTCTTTGGTGCTGCCGATACTTTTAGAGCGGCTGCTATTGACCAACTAGAAATTTGGTCCAAGAAAATTGGTGCTGATTTTGTAAAGTCAGACTTAGGAACTGATCCAGCATCTGTTGGATACAAAACTGCAAAATTTGCCGAGGAAAACAAATCAGATATAGCCTTTATTGACACTGCAGGAAGATTACAAAATAAAAAAAATCTTATGGAGGAATATAAAAAAATATTTACTGTTCTTAAAAAAATAAATCCAGAATATCCTCATGAAACTATTTTGGTTTTAGATGCCACAACAGGTCAAAACGCCTTAAATCAAGTTGAAGAATTTAAAAAAATCTCTGATCTAACTGGTTTGATAATAACCAAATTAGATACAACAGCAAAAGGAGGAATATTATTGGCTATATGTAAAAAATTTGGTTTACCTATAGTTGCGGTTGGCATGGGAGAAAAGGAAAGTGATTTACATTCTTTTAGTTCAAACCAATTTTCTAAAATGTTAGTTGAAAATTAAAAATGAAAATATCAAAAAATATAGAACCAATTGCATCAGGAATATCGGCAGCATTAGTTATAGGAGTTCTTGCATTTTTAACTTTAAGAACGTCTGCTGGGGTATGGCTAATGTTTTCTTTTGGAGCGACTGTTTTTATAGTTTTTGTTCTTTATAGTTTAGAAACAGCGCAGCCAAAAAGTATTTTTTTTGGACATTTAGTCTCCGTCCTAGTTGGAATTGTTTTTAATGAAACAATTGGATTTTCTTTTTACTCGCTAGGTTTATCAGTTGGTGTGGCTGTGGCATTAATGGTTTATCTAAAAGTAATGCACCCGCCTGCTGCTTCTAATCCTTTGGTAGTTTTATTTACGGATGTATCTTTTGACTTTGTTTTATTTCCAGTTATTACTGGCACGATTGTAATAATTTTGATGTCTGTTTTTATAAATAAAATTATTTTAAAGCGAAATTATCCCACGAAGTGGTTTTAAAATTAAATAGATTTAAAAAAATTATCTAAAGTTTCTAAAAGATCTTCATTATAATCCATCATGTGATCATCATTATCTGGAAAATAAGAAAATTTTGGTTCATTAGCTTTTTGAAAAACTTCTTTTCCCATATGAAAAGGAACTATTTTATCTTTTTTTCCATGCATAACTAAAATAGGACTATTTACATTTTTTAATTTTTTTATAGTTTCATACTTGTCCTTCAGTAAAAGGGAAACGGGTAAGTAGGGGTAGTAAAATTTTCCTGCATCAATCATTGACGTAAATGGCGATTCTAAAATAATTCCAGCAAACTTTTTATTTTGTGCAACTTCAATTGAAACTCCAGTTCCCAAAGATTCTCCATAAATTATAATTTGATCCTCCCTGATCTTCTGTTTTGTTAGCCAACTTAGTGTACTTTGGGCATCCTCGTACAAACCTATCTCAGTAGGCTTTCCTTTGTTTCCGCTAAAACCTCTGTAAGCAACAATCAAAAAATTAATATCAAAATCTTTGATCAAATTAAGCTTGTAAATCCTATTTCTTAAGTCACCAGCATTTCCATGAAAAAAAACTAAGGTTTTTTTGTTATTAAGATCCTTTTTATGGAACCATCCTTTTAGATTATTTCCATTCAATACTGGTATAAAAACTTCTTCATAAGAAAAATTTGCTTGGTCAGTGGAATAGTTGTTTTCGAATGGATGATAAAGAAGATTTCGTTGATAAAAAAACACAAAAACCAATATCAGCAAATAACATAGAATAATTGCTGTAATTGCTGTGAACATATATTTAATTTTTTTTTGCAAGATAAATACCGATAAAAACTAAAAAGGCTCCTATTAAATGATAATATTCCAAAGTTTCACTAAAAAATACTAACCCATAAAAAGCACCATAAACAGTAAATAAATACAATGTAAGTCCAGTTATTGATGCACCCAAATATTTTTGAACTTTAGCATAAAGAGTAAAAGCAATTATTGCAGGAGATATTGCAGCAAAAATTACCCAAAAAAGGAAGTTTAAATCAAAGACTGTACTCTGTCTTTGAAATTCCTCTAATAAATAAAAAGGAAATAGTGATATTGATCCAAACATTGCGATCAAAACAAATCTGGTTAATAAATCAAATTTTGATTTCCAATTTAATAAATAAACAGAGTAAAGAGCCCAGCTTATTGCAGCTCCTAACATCCAAATATCTCCCACAGTAAATTCTAGACTTGATAAAATTGAGGAATCCCCTTTTGAAATGATTGAAAAAACTCCAAATAAACAAAGGACTAACCCAAGAATTTGTATTAAATTTATTTTTTCTTTGTAAATAAGGCTAGATAATAAAATTATAAATATTGGTGAAGAAGTATATATCACTGCCATATTTACTACTGTGGTAGTTTGACCAGCTATAAATGGAAATGCCCCACATATTCCACAACCAGTAAGACCCAAAAAGAAAAGTTTATAGAACTCACCTTTAAAATTTTTTATCTTTTTTAATATAGGTTTGTAAAAAAAAGGTATGAGCAAAAGAAACACTGTTGTCCATCGCCAAAAAGCCAAAGAAATTGGCGGAACAAATTCAACACCGCCTCTAGCAACTATTAAGTTACTAGCCATAAATACTGGTTGTAAAAATAATAGAAAATAGGGAAAAAATAAATTTTTATTTTTTTTCGAAGAAGGCTTCATAAAGCATCATACAAATTACTAAGCCCATAAGGATATAAACTGGAAGAACGTCTTTAAAACCGATCATCATTGATCTTGTTAAAGTTGTGGCTAATCCAATTAAGAAGGCTATTGCCAAACCACATCCTATTAGTGTTGTTATTCTATTCATCATCCTTGCAATTTTTTTCCAACCAATTGGCAACTCCCAAAAATCTTAGATCGTCAAGCTTGTTACCAACCAATTGAACACCTAATGGTAGGTTATTTTCTCCTGTAAGTAAAGGTAACGAAATTGATGGAAGACCCATGTAAGTCCAGATTGTGCAAAACTCCGGACTCCCCGTAAATTTTAATCCTTTATCAGCTACACCAGTTGACGATGGTGTAATTACACCATGATAATCCTCAAAAACTTCACTGTAGGATCTATAGCTTTGTTCCATAAAATCTTTTGCTTCGGTGTATTGATTTGCAGAATACTTAAGACCGCGCTCAATAGCTTCAACAAGTTTTTTTCCAAGTTTATTTTTAGAATTCTTATAATATTTTTGAAAACTATTTGCCATGTCAGTTTCATGAACTACCTGATGATGTTTATGAATATCTCTAAAATAAGATGGTTCATCAAAAACTTCTATATATTTTTTTAACTTCTTCATCAAAAATTGGAAAGCTTTTTGTGATTCTTTGTCTATATTTTTCCAATTTGAAGTTTTGTAAAATATAAATTTAGGATCAAAATGTGGTCCTTTTCTACATTCCTCTAACATTTTATCAGCAGAATAATGAACGGTATCTTTGTCATATAAATCTTTTTTGATAAGACATTGAGATAGAAGAGCTACATCTTCAACTTTTTTTCCAAATACTCCAACCTGATCGAGTTTTGCTGATTGTCTTAGAATGCCATTCCTTGATATTAAACCAAAAGACGGCTTGTAACCCACTACACCACAATAAGAAGCTGGTCTAATTACTGAGCCTTTTGTCTGGGTTCCAACAGATAAAGGTGTCATGTGTGCTGCAACTGCTGCTGCTGAGCCACTTGATGACCCCCCTGGAGTTCTTGATTTATCATGCGGATTAGTAGTTTTACCCGGATCGAAATATGCAAACTCAGTGGTAACTGTTTTCCCCATTATGATTGCTCCAGAAATTTTTAAAAGATTAACCACTTCAGCATCTGCGCTTTCGGACATTCCTTTTCTTAAAACTGTTCCACATTCTGTTGGCATATCTTGGGTTCCGATAATATCTTTTATTCCAATAGGTAAACCATGAAGTGGTCCCATTGGTTTTCCAGATTTCCTGTATTCATCTTTTTCTTCAGCTTTTTCTAATAAAAGTTTTTTATCTAAAAAGGCCCAGGCTTTTACATCCTTTTCGAACTTGTCCACCCTTTTAAGATATTGTTTACAGACATCCACACATGAAATTTCGCCACTTTTTAATTTTTCAACTATCTCAACACCTGAAATTGAAAGAATATTGCTCATCGTTTATTTATTAGTTAGCAAATAATGCTTCGGGTAACCAAAGTGCTATTCCAGGAAACATATACATTAAAAACATAGCAAAAATAACAATTAATAAAAACGGCATAATACCTTTAAAGATATCAAGCAGTTCAACATTTTTGGATTGCACACCTTTCAAATAATATGCGGACATGGCCATCGGTGGTGTTAAAAATGAAGTTTGTAAATTTAGTGCAATTAACATTGCAAAGAAATATGGATTAACCCCAAAAAACTCAACTAATGGTAAGAATATTGGAACAAATATAATTAAAATTTCAGTCCACTCAAGAGGCCAGCCCAATAAAAAGATAATTATTTGGGTAATAACCAAAAATTGCCAAGGCTGTAGATTCATAGCCTTAAAGAAATGCTCGAATACTTCGTGGCCACCTAAGTAAGAAAAGACCGATGCAAACGTCCATGATCCTACAAAAAGCCACATGATCATCGCAGTAGTTTTTGCAGTTAAAAATACCGACTCTTTAAAATTTTTCCACTTTAAGGTTCTATAAAAAACTGAAAGTATAATAGCTCCAAAAGCACCCACAGCGGCGGCTTCTGCAGGTGTTGCTAAACCAGCCAAAATTGTTCCAAGAACAAGAATGATTAAAGAGAATAATGGAAGAAACGAAACCATAACTTCTCGAATAATTTCAGATCTTGGGGGTATATCTTCTTCTTTTGGTTTTGGAGCTAAATGAGGTTTAAAATAAGCCAAAATTACAACATAGATAATGTAAAGGCCCGCTAACATTAAACCTGGAAAGATAGCAGCAGCAAATAATCTTAATGGTGATAATTGGGCTATAACGGCATAAACAATTAACATAATGCTTGGTGGAATTAAAATACCAAGGCAGCCACCAGAACATATTACTCCTGATGCAAACTTTTTATCATACCCGGCCTTAATCATCGCTGGCCAAGCTAATAACCCCATTAAAGTTACTACGGCACCAATTATACCTGTTGCTGTTGAAAATAATGCGCAGGTTACTAAAGCAGCAACTGCCATTGAAGCAGGTAATTTATGAGAGGCAAGCCTAATTGCAAAAAATAAACGTGAAACTATACCAGCACGTTCAACTAAGTAGCCCATAAATAAAAATAATGGCACTGCCGTTAACACATTATTGTCCATTATTGTATAAGTATTAGAAACTAACAGTGTAAAAATTCTATTATCAAACAGATGCTCCATCTGTGAAGGGTCGTAATAAGCGTAATAACCAAAACCCACTCCCATTGCCAACAGTGTGAATGCAATTGGAAATCCTAAAAGAACAGCAAAAAGAAAAACTCCCATCATCATTATTGCAATTTCAGGATTTGTTAAGCTAAATAACATCTGTTTCGTCCTCTTTTTGAGATTTTCTCATTAAAATCTTTTCTGTTTCTTCTGCACTAACCATTCTGGCTGGCCAATGACCTACCTTAATACAAATTATACATCTAAAAACTTCGCTTATACCTTGGATGACTAAAGACACGCCTGCTAGAGGGATAAAAGATTTGGCCATATAAATATTAATTTGTGCAGGACTATTCCAACTAGTTTCTTTTATTTTCCAAGCTAAAGCCGCATACTCGTAACCATAAAAAACCAATGCAATAATACCAGGAAAGAAAAAAATAAAATAAAGAATTAAATCAATCCAAGCTTGGGTACGTGGTTTAAAAAGTCTATAGATTACATCTCCCCTCACATGAGCTTCTGTAGATAAAGTATATGCAGCCGCCATCATAAAAATTCCTGCATACATTTGTAAACTAAAATCAAAATTCCAAAGTGTTGGAGCATTGAAGGCATAGGCCATAATAACTTCATAACAAGTTCCGCCCATAAGTATAACTATGCACCAAGAAAATGCTTTACCTAGTGAAGTGCTTAATGTATCTGCAAAGTGTATGTATACCCTCATTGTATCTGAAAATTAGGTTAGTCTAATTCCTTTTGAATTGCCATAAAAAAGGGGGCTACGAGAGCCCCCTTTAATTTTTTAAAATCTATTAAATTTTAACTTTTGCTAAATTACCGAACTCATTTTCATAAGCTAGTCTGTAATTAGGCTGATTCATCAACAAGTACTTCATTACTTTCTTAGCGTAAGCCTTTTGTGAGTTTACAACTTTCTTAAAGAAAGGATCTTTTTTATTGAAATCTCCAATAACTTTATCCCATCCTTTTAGTTGTTGAGCCAAAATTTCATCTGAAGTTTGATAAACATTTACTTTGTGTTTGTTCATCAACTTAGATAAATCATCTGAGTATCTCACTAGTGCTTTGAAGTAGTTGTCTGTATTCGCAGCATAAGCAGCATTTTTCAGAATAGCCTGGTGTTTAGGATCTAATCCGTTAAATGTCTTCTTATTAATTGGAATTTCAAACATCTCTTGGGATTGGTGAAAGCTACCTAAGTGATAATGCTTAGATACATCTTGCATACCAAACTGTGAGTCTGAAGTTGGGTTGTTAAATTCCGCGGCTTCAATCAAACCTGTTTTCATAGCAGGCTGAATTTCTCCGCCCGGAAGCTGTCTTACAACCATTCCCATTGCTGTTAAAACGTTAGTCGCAAGACCAACCGTTCTATACTTCATACCTTTAACATCAGACACTTTAGTTACGTTCTTTTTGAACCAACCAAATGGCTGAGCAGGCATTGGCATATGAAAGAAACCTATATAGTTAAAGCCAACCTTTGAGACTACTTCTTCATATAGTTTTCTTCCTCCGCCGTACTCCATCCATCCCATAACTTCTTGGGATGACATTCCGTACGAAGGACCAGTACCAAACAATGATGCTGCTGGATTTTTTCCGTACCAGTAAGCAGTTACCCAGTGTCCCATATCTAGAACTCCAGAACTTACTGCCTGACCAATTTCAGATGTTTTAACAACTGCACCAACTGGCTGAAGATCAATCTTCAGTTCTCCACCTGACATGTCGCTAACCATCTTTACATAGTCGCCTGCCATTTCGAAGAATATATTAGCTCCTGATGGCCAAGCTGCTTGCATCTTTAAAGTTTTAGGAGCACCAAACGCTACATTCGGCATTGCAATAGTTGCTGCCGCTGCTGCACCAGTTGCTGCTGCTGCTTTAAAGAACTTACGTCTAGAAGGAGTTTTAACTCTCTTCAACGTTTTTTCTTTCTTAGACATTATTGTCCCCCTTAGTTAATTAACTAGTTGTTTTATTTAAACACAAATGATGCAGGGAGTCTCGCTGATTAGAAACAAATTTTTGATAGATTCAATTTTAAATTGTATTAATTAATCCTGTTTCTACATTTACCGATACGAAAAAATTCATCTATATTACTTATTGCCAAATCTGCCATTGCCGTACGAGTTTTTTTTGTAGCACTACCAAGATGGGGTAAAATAAATGCTGTAGGTTGATTTAAATAACCTTGGTGAATTTTTGGCTCTCCTTTATAAACATCTAAACCTATTGCATATATTTTTCTACTTATCAAAGCTTGAACCATAGCTTCATCGTCAATCATGTCTCCTCTTGCAACATTTGTAATAATAGCTCCACTTGGAAAATATTCTAAGGTCTCCTTGTTTATAATATCTTTAGTTTCTTTCGTTGCAGGACAACAAATAGATAATACGTCAGAAACTGAAAATAAACTTTTTATATCTTTATGATATTTTGCGCCCATTTCAAGTTTTGGACTTAATCTTGATCTATTTCTGTAGTGAATTTCCATGCCAAAACTTTTAGCCAATTTTGCTAAAGCTCTTCCAATTCTTCCCATGCCTAAAATACCAAGCCTAGAACCCGTAAGCTGTTTCCCGATTAAAAAATCTGCTGACCATTTCCAATTTTCATTCCTCGCATAATTTATACCCTCGTTAGCCCTTCTACATGCACCAAGAATTAATAACATTGCTATTTCGGCTGTAGCATCTGTGAGAACGTCTGGAGTATTGGTAACAGCAATATTTCTTTTTTTTGCTGCTTCGTGATCAATATTCCCAAAACCAACAGCAAAATTAGAGATGATTTTAACACTTGAAGGTAGACTATTTATAACTTTTTCATCAATCTTATCGGTCAAAGAACTTAAAATTCCATCAAAGCCTTGGGTTAATTCAATTAATTTTTTTTGTGAATAAACTTCATCATTCAAATTTAACTTAACATCCCAAAGTTTAGCTGCTCTTTCTTCATTTGCTCTTAATAATTTTCTAGTAATTAAAATTTTTTTTTTCATATATTACCAAGACCTCTGGGTTTTGGTCCACCAGTGTACCAATCAATTAATTCTACTGTATGAACTATTGGAATATTGATCCCATTAGCAATTTGGACCATACATCCAATATTTCCAGTAGAAATTAAATCTGGTTTTACCTTACTAATATTTTTGACCTTCTGTTTTAACAATTGTTTTGCAATATTTGGATGTAAAATATTATAGGTTCCAGCCGAACCACAACAGATATGTCCATCTGGTATATCTAAAATTGTGTTTCCAGTTTTTTTTAATAAATCTATTGGTTGTTTGTGAACATTTTGACCATGCTGCATAGAACAAGCAGAATGATATGCAATATTATATTTTTTTGAATTCTTTTCTTTTTTAAAATTAAGTTTCAAATTTTCATCAAGAAATTCTGAGATGTCTCTTGCTAGATCGGATATTTTTTTAGCTTTCTTTTTCAGTTCTTTATCTTCTCTAAGTATGAATCCATAATCTTTTAAAGTAGTTCCACATCCTGAGGTATTAGAAATAATAGCATCCAATCCATTTTTTAAATATTCGTCATACCATAAGTTAATATTTTTTTTAAAATTTTCTTTTGCAAGATTTTCTTTTCCGAGATGATGATTTAAAGATCCACAACATTCTATTTCTGGCATTGTAATTACTTCAACTCCATGCCTAGTTAATAATCTGATAGTAGATTCATTGATTTGTGGTGAAACAACTCTTTGTACACACCCAATTAATAAAGCAACCCTTGCAGTTGGTTTTTTTCTTTCAGCTTTATAAATATTCTGAGATCTTAGCGTCTTTCCATATATTTTCTTGGGAGCCAGATCTAACATGCTCCTTAGGTTTTTTGGCATTAAAAATTTAAAAATTTTTCCAAACTTTGATAATAAAATTAAAAATTTAAAAATGTTAGGTTTTGGCAAAGTTTTTGAGAGAAAATCTCTAAATGTTCTTTCTGAAAATGACCTTTTATATTTCTTCTCTATGTAATTTCTTCCGTGATCAATTAAGTGCATATAATTAACTCCTGAAGGACAAGTGGTCATACAAGCATAACACGACAAACATTTGTCAATATGTGACACCACTTTTTTAGTTGGAGTTTTTTTCTTTTCTATCATTTCTTTTATTAAATATATTCTTCCTCTCGGACCATCCAGTTCATCTCCCAGAAGATTAAAGGTTGGGCATGTTGCATTGCACATACCACAATGAACGCATTTTCTTAAAATTTTTTCTGTAGATTTGTTATCTTTATCCTTTAGTTGATCGTCTGAAAAATTTGTTTGCATTTATATTCCTGTATACATTTTGCCTGGATTAAAAATTCTTTTTGGATCAAAGCTTTTTTTTAAACCTTGTGAAATCCTAAATTTAATTGGATCAATAGTGAATATTTCAGAGGAAGATTTAAGATTTTCTGGAGATTTAATTACCGTTAAATATCCCCCTATATCTAGCACTCTTTTTCTAATTTGATCAATTTTTTGATTGGATAAATAATCTAATTCTAACCAAACTAATGAACCTCCCCAATCAATAAAATAGGTCGGATGAAAGGTTTTTAGTCTACTTATTAAATTTATTGTTTCTGATGCAGGGATTACAGCTCTTAGAATATTTTTTTGATTTTTCGAAAAAACTTTGAGATTCCTTGTGTCTTCCCAAAAAATTTCTGACTGAATACTATCCAAAACTGTGATATTTTTATCTATTAAAGACAGGTCTTCGATAAGATTATTTATTCTTTGTTCTGTTGAAGTTTTTGTACCCTCGACTCTTATAGCGGTTATTGAACCAGGATGGGTGAGATCGTTAAATACGAAATTGTTTCTGAAATTGGCCGGATAAAATACTACGCCTGATGGATCATTTGATGAAGCTATAGCAGATACCATGATGCCCAGAGAATGCTCTAATGCCAAGCCACTAACGATTATAGTCTTTGTATCAGTTTGTAGTGGTAGGACTTTTAAAGTAATTTCACTTAATACCAAAAGAGTCCCGAAAGAACCTGTAACTAATTTGGATAGATCATATCCTGTTACATTTTTCACAACGGTTCCTCCTGATTTAATTTTTTCACCTTTTCCATTATATCCTTTAAAACCAAGAATATGATCCCTTGCACTACCAACTTTAAATCTTCTAGATCCAGAAAAATTGCATGACAAAGTTCCACCTATGGTTCCTTCGTTTGAATCTGTTTTAAATAGTTCAGAAAAATTTATAGGTTCAAAAGCCAAGTATTGATTATTCTTTTTCAATTCATCCTGTACAGTTTTAACTGGGGTTCCAGCTTTAACTGTTATGTAAAGTTCCTCAGGTTTATATTCTAAAATCCCTGAAATATTAGACATATCAAGAATTTTTGCACATTGAAGTTTTTTTCCTATTTGATTTTTTGTTCCCGCTCCCACTATTTCAATTGGCAAATCTTTTTTATAGCAATATTTTATTATCTCCTGAAGATCATTTTCATTATTAGGTTTTAATATATCTGAATTAAAATCTAGGAATGTCTGAGAATTTTGATTTGTCTCTTCCATGAATGTGTAGCCTTCCTTCTTCAGCGCATTTTCTTAAAATGGGGTATACTTTCCCTGGATTTAATAAAGAGCTTGGATCCAATGAATTTTTTATACTGATTTGTTGTTGAATATCATTATTGTTAAACATCTCACACATTAGTTCGCGTTTTTCTACACCTATACCGTGCTCTCCGGATAAAACTCCACCAAATTTCACACATAATTTTAAAATATCTGCACCAAACTTTTCTGTTTTTTCCAATGATTTTTTATCATTGGCATCAAACATAATAATTGGATGCAAATTCCCATCGCCTGCATGAAACGCATTAGCTACAGGCAACTTGTATTTTTTTGATAGTTCTCTGATTTCTTTTAAAACTTTGGCTAGTTTACCCCTGGGAATAGTCCCATCTACACAATAATAATCCGGCGCCATTTCTCCACAAGCCGGAAAAGCTGCTTTTCTCCCCGACCAAAATTTTAATCTCTCTTCGTCTGATTTGCTTATTTTGACACTTGAACATTTATTTTGTTTTGCAATTTCAGCCACCTTATTAATTAGTTCATTAACCTCTGATTTTGTTCCATCTAATTCAACTATTAACATTCCTTCTGCATCCAAAGGATAACCGGCTTTAGAAAAATTATTAGTTGCTTCAAGCAAGACTTTATCCATCATTTCCATGCCGGAAGGAATTATTCCTTCTGAAATAATTTTCGTAACACAATTTCCTCCATCCTCTATAGTTGGAAAACCAAGGAGAATAGCTTTGACTGTACCAGGTTTTTTTAAAATTTTTACAGTAACCTCGGTAATTACGCATAACAAACCTTCAGATCCAGTTATTAATCCAAGAAGATCATAACCAGGTGAGTCGAAAACCTTTCCTCCAACTCTTGTTATGGTTCCGTCCATTAAAACTATTTCTATTCCAAGAATATTATTAGTTGTTGTTCCATATTTTAATGAGTGAACTCCTCCCGAATTTTCAGCAACATTACCTCCTATTGAGCAAGCTATTTGGCTTGAAGGATCTGGGGCATAATAAAAACCCTTATCTTGGACAGCATGTGTAATAGCAAGATTTGTTACACCTGGCTGAGCTACAACACATCTATTTTCATAATCTTTTTCTAATATTTTATTAAATTTTCCAAGACCTAATAAAATACAGTCTGCCAAAGGTAAAGCACTTCCCGCCAAACCAGTGCCAGCACCTCTTGGTACGACTTTTATTTTTCTCCTATTACAATAGGATAAAATCTTACTTACCTCTTGAGTAGTCTCTGGCAAAACTACAAGCATTGGTGTTTGTTTGTAAGCTGTTAAACCATCTGTTTCATATGGCTTTAATTCTTCACGCTCAAATAAAACATTCTTTCTATTTGTAAAAGAATAAATATCTTTCACTATTTGGTCTTTATCTTTTAGAATCTTTCTATCAACTTTAGGCATTTTTAAGGTAGTCATAATTTTATTCTATAATCTAAAAATACTCTGGTCAAAAAATTATATGCCCAAAATATACTAATAAATTTGATTTTTACTAAAGAATCTTTTTAATTTTATCTAGTGCCTGAGAAATATCGTTTCTGGATGCCGCAAAGCTAAATCTTACATAATCTACAGCAGTTTTCCCAAATGCAGTTCCGGGCACAATAGCTACTCCCGCCTCATGTATACATTTTTTTGTAAATTCTGAACCGTTCATTCCTGTTCCAATTACTTTTGGGAATACATAAAATGCTCCTCCTGGCAAACTACACTCTACACCTGGTAGGTTATTTAAACCCTCATGAATTAATTTTCTCCGTTGAGTAAATTTTTCCATCATAATGTTAATAGAATCATCTGGTCCATCTAGTGCGGCAATTCCTGCAAACTGTGCTGCTGCATTTACGCAAGATACACTGTTAATTAAAAGTTTATTAATATGTTCAATTAAATTTTTGGGCCAAAAACTCCATCCTAATCTCCAACCTGTCATTGAGTATGCTTTACTCCATCCTTCCAGAACAATAAGTCTTTCTCTTAATTCTGGATAATTAAAAAAAGTTGGCATTTCTTTTCCATCAAAAATTTGTCTACTATAAATTTCATCACTTAAAATTGTAACATGAGGATGTTTTTTAAGACCTTCGGCTAACACATCAATTTTAGGTTTTTCAACAAAACTTCCAGTTGGATTATTTGGATTAATCAATATCAATAATCTAGTTTTGTCTGTAATTAATGATAAAACTTTTTCAGGATCAAATTTTAAGTCCTTATCCTCTGTAAGATCATATGGTACTGCGGTGGAACCAGTATAGTTAATCATAGACTCATAAATTGGAAAACCAGGTGTAGGATGAATTATTTCGGCACCAGGCTCACCAAAACATTGTATGGCATAATGCATCGTGGGTTTTCCTCCCGGCATTATTGTGATTCTCTCTGGATCAATTTCTTGATTATAAAGTTTTTTTATTTTTCGAGTAACTGCTTGCCTACATTCTAAAATTCCATTTGATAAAACATAACCATGATGACCATCATCCAAAGCTTTCTTCGCAGCATCAACTATGTGCTTTGGTGTTTTAAAGTCTGGCTGGCCTAAGCTTAAATGGATTATTTTCTTGCCTTGGGCCTCAAGTTTTTTTGCTTCAGCTAATACGGCAAAAGCAGATTCTGTTCCTAATCTTTCTAAGCTTTTTGCTAATTTCATTATCTGAAAATAATTTTTGACTTATTTAATTCTTTCACCGATTTACATCCCAATAATATCATATCACGCTTAATTTCATCTTGCATTTTTTGCAATACAGCTTCTACACCTTTTTGTCCTCCTGCTCCAAGTGCAAATAAATATCCTTTACCAAAACTACATGCTGTTGCTCCAAGTGATAAAGCTTTCAAAACATGCGTTCCTCTTCTAATACCTCCATCTAAAATTATTTCCATTTTTCCACCTACTGCATCTGCTATTGCTGGTAACTGATCAAATGGTGCTCTTGAGCCATCAAGTTGTCTACCACCGTGATTGGACAACATAATTGCTGAAGCACCAATTTCCGCTGCTCTCTTTGCATCTTCAATTGACATTACACCTTTAATGGCAAATGGTTTTCCCCATCTTTTTATGCAATACTCAGCATCTTTCCAACTCATTGCTGGATCATATTGTTCATTAATATATTCCATTACGCCTTTGGCTATGCTGCTACCCTTTTTTGTGAAATGAGATACATTGGCTAACTGAAATTTCTCGTGAGTTAAATAATTAATTGCCCATTTCGGATGTAAAGCAAAACTTAGTAAACTTTTCAAAGTTAATTTTGGTGGCGTAGTAAATCCCCATCTATAATCTCTTTCTCGGTTGCCAGCAACAACTGTGTCTACTGTTAAGCACATAGCATTAAAACCTGATTTTTTACATCGATCAATTAAATTATCAGTTAAACTTTTATCCTTATGAATATATAATTGAAATAATTTTGGACCCCCCGAAATATTTGAAATTTCTTCAATTGAAGACGTAGACATAGTCGACATGCTGTAGAATGTGTCAAATTTTTCTGCTGCACGAGCGCTAGCCTTGTCTCCATCATGATGATACAGTTTTTGCATAGCAGTTGGAGACAAAAAAATAGGCATTTTTATTTTTTTCCCAAATACTTCAGTTGATAAATCTGGTTCTCCTACACTTGCTAAAATATCAGGAACTAAATCACATTTTGAAAAGGACTCAGTATTTCTTCTGAGAGTTGTCTCATCATCTGATCCTCCATCAATATAATGAAATATTGGTGCTGGTAAATTTTTTTTTGCTAATTTTCTAAAATCATCAAAGTTGTAACAATCTTTCAGATTCATCAATTTTTTGAATTAGCTTAAAATTTTTTTAGAAAATTAAACATGTAGCTATTTGCTCCAGGATTTTTATCTCCTAAGCTAGCATTTGATACGTGGTTATAAGACATACCCAAATTAGACCCTTCGCTTAGGTCGAGGGACAATTGGACTTCACTTTTAAATTCCAAAGGATGACCTAGATCTTTACCATCCCCCTGTCTGTACCAACCTGGAGTAAAGCTTGGCGTCACATTTAAAGGTCCTAAAGAGTAATTTGTTTCTACACCAGTATAGAAATATGTTGCATTATCCTGTGTAATCATTGCTCCAGTTACCGGAGAAATTCTTCCAAAAATTGTATCTCTATAGAGATTTTCATTTTGGTGTTCAACGCCATAAAGAGAAGCTCTTTTCCCGTCATCACTAAAGTCAAACATTCCAGTATAAAAATTTAAACCTTTATTCTTTTCATCTGAAAAAACGGAAGTATTAATCACGAGTATACTGACTAAAATATATAAAAATTTAAATTTAGTTTTCATGTTTTAAAAAAGTACAATTTAAATGCAAAAAAGTATATAGCTTATTTATTATTTCTTACCAATTAACCCTTTTTTGATCATCAAATAGATAATTATACCACCAAATATAAATAACAGATATGGCAATAGCCATAAAAGGTAATTATTTTTTTTAAAAGGAGGATTAAATAAAATCCAATCACCATATTTTTCTGATAAGAATTTGTATATTTCTTTTTCTGTTAAGCCTTCTTGAATTTTATCATTAACAACTTCTCGAATAATTTGAGCAAAATCAGAGTTTGATTCTGATATTGTTTGACCCTGGCATACTAAACACCTGAGATTTTTTAAAATTTTATTATTTACATCTTCGTTGGCAAAAAGTTTTGTGCTCATAAATATAATTATTAGTAAAAAAAAGATTTTTTTCATTTATTAATTATTTTTTTTATTTCGTTCACATCTTTAAGATCTAAAGGTCCAATATATTTTTTTAAAATTATTAGATCTTGATTTACAAGTATTGTTTCTGGAATGCCATAGACACCAAAATCAATTGATTTTTTGCCTTCAGGATCTTTTGTCAAAATGAAAAATGGGTTTCCCATTTTCTCCAGAAACTCTTTTGCTTTTATTTGACTGTCTTTGAAATTAACACCAACAATTTTCAAATTTTGAATTTTACTTAATCTTACCAAATTTTTATGTTCTTTTCTGCATGGAGCACACCAGGACGCCCAAAAATTAATTAAAGTATATTTATAATTAGAAATTTTGTTTATATTAAATTTATCATTATTAAATAGAGTTAATTCTACTTCATTAATCTTTTTTCCAATTATGCTTTCTGTATCATAGATTTTCTTATTATCAAGACTGAAGTAGAAAGTAGTAAAAATGAATATTAAAAAAAAATAAATTATAATTAAATATGGTTTTTTCATATTTGTTTTTTTCTACTAAAAAAATTTAATAAACCACCAAATGAAATAAGTAAAACTGAAAACCATATGAAATTCATAAAAGGTTTTTTTTCAAACTTTATATTAAAAACATCGGTATCAGATATATTACTCATAGTTAAATATGTATCGGAAAAAAAATTTGATCGAATAGAAGCTTCATAAGTAATAGTTTGGGGTTGGTTATAAAACCTTATTTCAGGTTTTAAATTTTTTGTATTTAATTTTTTTTTATTTATAATTTTAAAGTTTCCCACAATAGATTTATAATTAGTGGTGGACATAGTAGTTAATTTTTCAAATTTAATAATATAATCTTTAGTATCTTTTTCTTCACCGGTTCTAATATTGAAATTATTCTCTGTTGAAAATATATGGTTAATTGATATGAAAAAAATTAATAATCCAAAACCCAAATGAGATATAATTCTTGAAAAATTAACACTTTTATTTTTAAAATTTTCATAAAAATCAAAAATTGTTTGAACAACAAGATATATAGAAAATAACAAAATTAAACCTATTAAAAAATTATTTTCTTGAATAATAAAGAAAATAATTAAAAACAAAAATATTGATAAAAATAAAATAACATTAAAAATTTTTTTAAGTTCAGAAACGACCCATTTATGTCTTGGTCCAGAAGTCATTAAAAACAACAATGGAATCAAGAATGGTGCTAGAATAAAATTATAATAAGGTGGCCCAACAGAAATTTTCTCTCCAACTAAAGTATCAAGGAAAACTGGATATAAGGTTCCAATTAATACAACTGCTAAGAAGAAGACCATAAACCAATTGTTAATTAAGATAAAAAATTCTTTTGAAAATATCCTATAAGTCTTTTTTTCTGATGGAGCATATTTGAAGAAAATAAATACAGATGAAAAGACCATCAAAGTTAAAAAAGTAAGAATAAATAATCCTCTGGATGGATCATTCGCAAATGTGTGTACAGAATTTAAAATTCCTGACCTAACTAAAAAAGTTCCAATTACAGTCATTGTAAAAGTTAGAATACTTAAAATTATTACCCAAGAATATAAACCTATTCTTCTCTCTAAAACCAAAACTGAGTGAAGCAAAGCAGTCATTAAAAACCATGGCATTAAGGAGGAATTTTCTACTGGATCCCAAAACCAATATCCGCCCCAACCTAATTCATAATAGGCCCATATTGATCCAACGAGTATACCAAGAGTTTGAAAAAACCATGAAACAGAGACCCAAGGTTTTATTGTTGTAGCTAAAGATTTTGCTTCAACTTTAGAAATTAGAGCTGCTAAAGCTGCAGAGAAATAAATTGAAGATCCAACAAATCCAACATAGAGCAATGGGGGATGTACCGCTAAAGCAGGATCTTGTAAAATTGGATTTAAACCCATTCCTTCATTCGGAATTGGGAAAATTGGAGAAAATGGATTTGAATTAGTTAATAAAAATATAAAAAATGTTGCAATAAGAAAATTTTGAAAAATTAGTGTTAAAATTTTAAAATTTTTATTTTTATTCTTAGTTAATATTAAAAATAAAAAAGAAAATATGACAAGTATGTTGGTCCACAAAAGCAAGCTTCCTTCATGATTTCCCCAGGTTCCTGAAATCTTATAAAATAATGGTTTCGTAGTATGAGAGTTTTCATAAACATTAATCATCGAGAAATCTGAAAAAACATAGCCAATTAGTAAAATTAAAAAACTCAGTAAAGAAAAAATCAATTGAGCTAATGAGAAATTATATATTTTTTTTGGAATTTTACTGTCTGAAATTTTTAACTCTAAAAAAGAAAAATAAATTAATATAAAAGATGTAATTAATGCTATACTTGAAAAAATTACACCAAAATTACTTAACATTATCTTTTAAACTTTCTTTAATTTCTGGTGGCATATAGTTTTCATCATGCTTTGCCAAAATTCTTTTGGCTAAAAAAAATTTTTTGTCCTGTAATTTTCCTTCTGCTACTACTCCTTTACCCTCCGCAAAAAGAGCAGGGACTGTTCCTCTATAGCTTACAATTATTTCACTTTTAAAATCTGTAATAATAAATCTTATTTCATTTTGATTGGTTTCTATTGATCCTTTTTTAACCATCCCCCCTATTCTCATATTATCATTTAACACAATTTCATTGCTTTTCTCTATTTCTGAAGGAGAATAGAAATACAGAACATTGTCTTCCAATGTTTTAAAAATCAGAACTGTTATTGTAATAACTAATACAGCTATTGCTACAAGGATTAACAATCTGTTTTTTGTCTTAATATTGAGCATTTAAAAAATGCTAAATTAGTTTTTTGATTGTGAAACTAAAATTTCTTTTATGATTTTTTGTTTTTTAAGATCACTAAATTGTTCTTTGGAAAGATTTTCAGTTTCTTCTATGAAATCTTTTTCAAGCTTTTTTAAGATCTTTCTAGTTTTTAAAAACAAAAATAGGCAAACTGAAAATGTCAATAGAAACGAAGACCAAACATAAATTCCATGACCATCCATCAGAAAAAAATTCAAATTCATAGTTTTTTTAAACCTTTCTTTTTCACTCTAATTGTTTCTATCCTATATTTCATTAGAAAAATTAACGCAGAATACATCAAAAATGTAAATAACATGATTCCAAGGGGTATTAACATAGAAAAATGCACTGTTGTTTTCCCGCTTATATTGATACTTGAAGTCTGGTGAAGTGTAGACCACCAATTTACCGAATATTTTATTACTACAATATTTATTAATCCTAAAATAGAAACAGTAGTACAAATCTTAGAAGACTTCTCGGTGTTTTTAATAAATTTATAAGAAAAAATAAAAATTATATAAAAGAACATTAAAATTAGCATGGAAGTTAATCTTGCATCCCATGCCCACCATGTTCCCCAAGTTGGCTGTCCCCAAAGTGATCCGGTTATAATGGCTATAAAATTAAAAGCTAATCCTATAGGAGCAAGGCTTTTATAAATTAGACTTAAACTTTTAATTTTGAAAATAAAATTAACAATAGAAAGAAAACTAATTAGAGCGAAGCAAAATAAAGATATCCAAGCAGATGGAACATGCACATACATAATTCTTGCTGCATCCCCTTGAATATAATCTTTTGGAGCAACAAATAATGAAAAAATAATTCCAATTATAATAATTGGTATAATAAAAATTTTTATAAAGTTAAGAATCTTTCCGGTTAAATAGAAAATGTAACTAGGATTTAAAAATTTAATCATGTACTCATTTAACTGATTTTGAATGGGCTTTGAATGGGTTATTTTGTCGGCCTAGTTGAAAATTGAGAGGGAGATAAAGGAAGTAAGTGAATTTCCAACTAGACACTAACTCGAAAAGGCTATTGTTCATTTTAGCCGGAGTTTTGTATTAAATTTGTTAAATTTGTGGCGAAGTTTAAGAAAATACTTAATTTGAAGGTTTATAATAACCTGATCCTCTTTTTTCAGAAAAAACTTCGTTGATTAAAGGATGTCGTAATGGTTTGTTAGAATCGTCAGCTATTAAATTTTGTTCTGATACATAAGCCTCATATGTAATTTCATTATTTTCAGCAAGCAAATGATAAAAAGGTTGATCTTTTCTTGGACGTACATCTTTTGGGATAGATTGATACCACTCTTCTGAATTATTAAATTCAAAATCTACATCATAGATCACGCCGCGAAAATTAAAATGTTTGTGTTTTACTATATCACCAATCGAAAATTTAGCTTTTTTTGAATCCATATTTGAATAAAGATAATAACATTTATGGTAAAATCAACATATTAAATTTAAATTAAATTTCTTTTATGATAGCCTTTTCCTGTGAATAAATCTTTTCTTAAGTTTTTAGCAGACTTTGGCCCATTATTAATTTTTTTTATTGTGTATTATAAAAGTGACAAGAATTTAATAATAGCAATCCCTCCATTGATTGTAGCAACACTACTCGCTGTATTAGTTATATATTTCCTAGAAAAAAAAATACCCTATATTCCCCTAGTAGGAGCAATTTTGATTGCTATTTTTGGGGGATTAACAATTTTTTTAAACAATCCAATATTCATATACTTAAAACCAACCATAATTAACATTGTTTTTGCAATTGGATTATTAATAGGAAAATTAATTTTTAATAAAAATTTTCTTAAATCATTTTTTAAAGGCTCTATGAAATTAGAAGATATAGGTTGGGATAAGCTTATGTATAGATGGATTTTCTTTTTTATTTTTCTAGCTATACTTAATGAAATCATTTGGAGAACACAATCTGAGGAGGTTTGGATTAATTTTAAAGTTTGGGGAATATTGCCATTAACTTTTATATTTACAGCTTTTCAAATACCATTAATACAAAGGTATAAAAAACATGAAGAGTAAATTAAAACTGATAGTTAACAACAAATTTTATAAAAAAGAAAAATTTTTTATCAGAAAAGAGCTGCAAGCCATACTTAACTTGTATGCAAAAAAAGTTTCTTCTGGAGATTGGAAAGACTATGGGCTTTCAATAAATAAAAGGGAGATAACTTTTGACGTTTACCAAAGAACGTCTGAAAAGCCTATTTATAGAATATCAAAAAATTTGAGCCCAAAAAATAAAACAGAAAAATTTTATATTTTAGATAGAAACGGAAGAATAGTAAAAAAGTCTGAAAATCTATACAGCTTAATAAATAAAGTTGAGTGGACTAACTTAAAATTAGTAAGGTAACTTTCTTTATCTTCTCTGACCAAAAAGTCTTAAAAGCATTATGAATAGATTAATGAAATCTAAATACAAAGTTAGAGCACCCATAACAGCTTTTTTTCCTGACGTCTCACTGTCGTCACTTGCAAGATACATATTTTTAATTTTTTGAGTATCATATGCTGTAAGTCCAACAAAAATTAAAACGCCTATAATTGAAATCACAAAATACATCATATTAGACTTCATAAAAATATTAACGACAGATGCAATTATAATTCCTATTAAACCCATCATCAAAAATGAACCTAGTTTGGTTAAGTCTCTTTTTGTTGTGTAACCATAAATACTCATCGCACCAAAAGTTCCTGCAGTAATAAAAAATACACGAGTTATGCTAGCACCTGTATAAACTAAAAATATCGATGCAAGAGAAGCCCCCATAAGAGCTGCGAAAATCCAAAAAGTTGTTTGGGCTTTAGCTGCACTCATTTTTCTAATACCAAAACTCATGTATATAACTATTCCGAGTGGAGCCAACATAACAACCCACATCAAAGGAGAAGCAAATAAAGCTTGCCCAATTCCAGTTAACCCAGTAATTCCAGATGAACTAATCTGAATGTCGTACCCTCCAGACAATCTAAACAATAATAGTGACACAACACCAGTAAGAAAAACGCCAGAAGCCATGTAATTATAAACTTTAAGCATATAACTTCTCAGACCCTGATCAATTATGTGAGAGTCTGCTATTGAAGACTTTGTGGTAGTATTTTGACGATTAAATTCCATAGTTAAAATATATTCACTTTTTTTTTATTTTCAATGCCCTATATATTGCCTAAAAATATTGCGTTTTTATGAAATATAAAGCTTTAGGAGATACCGATCTAAAAGTAAGCCTAATTTGTCTCGGCACAATGACGTGGGGAGAACAAAACACTCAAGAGGAAGGTTTTGAACAAATGGACTACGCCATTGAAAAAGAAATTAATTTTTTTGACACTGCTGAACTTTATGCAATTCCTCCAAAAGAAAAAACTTATGGTAAGACTGAAGAAATAATCGGAAATTGGTTTAAAGAAAGAAAAAATAGAAATAAAATTATTTTGGGAAGCAAAATTGCAGGACCAGGACTACCTTGGATTAGAGGTGGTGGCTCACAATATTCAGAAAAAAGTATTGAATCTGCGCTTCATGACAGTCTAAAAAGATTAAAAACTGACTATATAGACTTGTATCAATTACACTGGCCTGAAAGAAATACTAATTATTTTGGAGATCTAAATTACAAACATAAAGAAAATGAAAGAAGTTGGAACAGTTTTGAAAGTATTCTAAAAGTTTTAAAAAAATTTATTGATCAAGGAAAAATTAGATACATTGGTGTATCAAATGAAACTCCATGGGGATTCTCAAAATTTTTACAAACTGCAAAAGAACAAAACCTACCGAAGATAATATCAGTTCAAAATCCCTACAACTTAGTAAATAGAACTTATGAGATAGGAATGTCTGAAATTTCAATGAGAGAAAAATCTGGATTGTTAGCTTATTCGCCTTTAGCAGTAGGTTACCTAACTGGAAAGTACAGAAATAAACAAGTGCCAAAAAATTCTAGACTGGATTTATTTTATAAGAATTACCCTAGATATCATAATCAAAGAACTTATGACGCTGTTGATGAATATTTTAAAATTGCTAAAAAACATAAAATATCTTTGGCTCAACTTTCTCTAGCTTTTGTAAATTCAAGAGACTTTGTAACAAGCAACATAATAGGTGCCACAACAATGAATCAGCTCAAAGAAAACATTGATAGTATTAACATTTCTCTAAATCAAAAGATTGTGGATGAAATAAACTCAGTTCATGAGAAAAATCCCAATCCTGCTCCCTAGGTAAAGAACTGTTGAAAAGATAATAAATTTGTATAAATTGCATGGATCAATCAAAATTAAAAATGACTAAAAAAATTTTATTTATTTCTATATTTTTTGCTGGATTTTTCTCTTCAGCAATTCTTGCTGCTGAACCCAAAAGTGTTGGAAAATATAAAAACTGGGAAACTTTTGTCTATACTGATGGTAAAGGAAAAGTTTGTTTTGCCCAAACTATACCTCTAGAAAGAACTCCAAAAAATTTTAAAAGACAGCCATCTAGATTATTTGTTACTTTTAGAAAATCTGAAAAAATAAAAAATGAAATAAGTGTTACAGGCGGTTACGAATACAAAACTTCTTCTGTAACAGCAAAAACTGGGAAAAATGAGTTTTCATTTTTCTCACAAGGAAATTTTGCTTGGTTGTTAGATGGCGAAGAAGAATACAATTTAATTAAAACAATGAAAAAGGCATCCAAGTTATCTGTAAGCGCGGTAGCAAAAAATGGCAGCAAAACAAAAGATCTTTATTCAATGATGGGTTTTACAAAAGCCTATAACGTTGCAAGAAAAAGTTGTGCCTAAAACTAAAAAAAAAACTAAAAAAAAAACTAAAATTGTTCTAGCTTATTCCGGGGGGCTGGATACTTCTATTATTCTGAAATGGCTTCAAGAAAATTATTATTCTGAAGTAATTGCTTACACTGCAGACATTGGACAAGAAATAAATAAAAGTAAAATTATTAAAAACGCAAAAAGATTAGGAGTTAAAAATATTATTATTGAAGATTTAAAAAATACCTTCGTTAAAGATTATGTTTATCCTATGATCAGAGGACACGCTTTATATGAGGGAACTTACCTGTTAGGCACTTCCATAGCTAGACCTTTAATTGCGAAAAGACAAATTGCTATTGCAAAAAAATTTAAAGCATTTGCGGTTTCTCATGGTTCAACGGGCAAAGGAAATGATCAAGTTAGATTTGAACTTGGATATTATTATTTTGGACCAAAAATAAAAGTCATTGCTCCATGGAGAATTTGGAAATTAAAATCAAGAACTGATTTAATTAGATACGCAAAAAAAAACAAAATACCAATACCTAAGGATAAGAAAGGTGCACCACCTTTTTCAGTAGATGATAATCTTTACCATACTTCAACCGAAGGAAAAGTACTAGAAGATCCAAAAAAACAAGCTCCGGAATATATTTATCAAAGAACTGTATCGCCAGAAAAAGCTCCGAACAAACCATCCTATATAACTATAGGGTTTAAAAAGGGAGATCCTATTTCGGTAAATAATAAAAAGCTACCGCCAGCAAAACTTCTTCAAAAATTAAATATGGTAGCTGGAAAAAACGGAATTGGAAGAATTGATCTAGTTGAAAATAGATTTATTGGAATAAAATCTAGAGGCGTTTATGAAACTCCAGGCGGAACTCTCTTAATGATTGCTCATAGAGCGATGGAATCGGTCACGTTAGATAAAAAAACCATGCATCAAAAAGATGAAATAATGCCAAAATATGCAGAACTTATTTACAATGGTTTTTGGTATTCAAAAGCTAGATTTAAGTTACAAAAAATTGTTGATCTTAAAAAAAATCAAGTCAACGGTTTAGTTAAGCTTAAACTGTATAAAGGAAATGTTACAATTTTATCAAGACAAAGTAAAAGTAAAGCTTATTCTGTAAAAAAAGTTTCTTTTGAAGAAAATAAATCTTTTAAAAAATCAAAAATTGAGAGATTTATATCAAGTGCGTCAAGAAGGCTTAGAGCTTAAAAAAAATTATCCTATATATAAAATTCGAAAATATTAATAGGATAAAAATGTTTAGACTAATAGTAATATATGAAATCGTATTTATACTCTTTTGGAATTTATTGTATCAATCTAGCTCAGGAATAGAAAACTGGTTTCAAGAAAAATTTTTATCTGCCATTTTTAGTGTCCTATCTACAATGGCTCTAGGATTTAGCATTGCATACGTAGTTTATATAACTTTAAAAATATCTGGAATTTCAGCTAAATTAAAAAAAATTAAAGATCCTAGAAAAACATAAAGATCATGAAAAAAAATTTAACACAAAAACAAGTTAATCTAATAGCTTGGATTAAACAGAAATGGAAAACAAAGTCAGGTAAAAAATCTTCAGTTACTGGAGAAAGATATTTGCCAGAAAAAGCAATTAAAGTTTTATCAAATCGAGATTACAAAATCACAACAAAAACTAAACGAAGAACTTCAAAAAGAGGAAAACAATTTTCTAAACAACCTAAATATATTGTGGAACAAGTGAGAAAATATAGAAAGGAATGGAAATATAAAGCCTCATCAAAAAAAACAGTTAATTATACAAAACCCTATTTAAGACAAAAACTATTTTTACAAATTAAAGCTACAAAAACCCATGGTACAAAAGCAGGCCAATGGTCAGCTAGAAAAGCTCAGTTGCTAGCAAAAAAATATAAGCAAATGGGTGGGGATTATTATTAATTTAATTTTTTAAAACACTCGACAGTATTACTAAGTAAGCAAGCGATCGTCATAGGTCCTACTCCGCCAGGAACTGGGGTTACTGCTTTTGCCACTTTTAAAACTTGATCAAAATCAACATCACCTACTATGCCTGAGTCAGTTTTATTAATTCCAACATCAATAACTATAGCACCTTTTTTTACCCAATCTCCTTTAACTAACTTAGGTATTCCTACTGCTGCAATAATTATATCCGCTCTAAGACATTCTGCTTTTAGATCTTTTGTTTTTGAATGGGTAACAGTGACAGTACAATTTTCTTTTAAAAGTAATTGAGTCATTGGTTTTCCATTCAAGTTTGACCGCCCAATCACTACAGCATGTTTTCCGCTTAAATTTTTTTCAGCTTTTTTAAGCAATAAACTACATCCAAGAGGTGTGCAGGGAATGCTACTGTCATAACCCGATGATAAATTTCCAACATTCATCGGGTGAAATCCATCTACATCTTTACCAGGCAGTATGGTTTCAATAACTTTTCTTTTGTCTATATGCTTTGGCAAAGGTAGTTGAACTAAAATACCTGAAATTTTTTTATCTTCATTCAGTTCATTAATTTTATTTAAAACAACCTTTTCTTCTACGTCCGCAGGATATCTAATGACCTCAGAATTCATTCCAACTTCTTTGGCAAATTTTTCTTTATTTTTTACATAAATTTTACTTGCGGGATCTTCTCCAACTAAAATAACGGTTAATCCCGGAACAGCATTATGAGTAGACTTAAGTTCTGCTACTCTCTTTTTTAATTCTTGTCTCAGTTCTGCAGCTGTTTTTTTTCCATCAATAATCATATTCAGAACATCGCAGGTGCAAGAAATTCAAAAATTAAATTTCTTACAAACATTAAAAGTAAAATAAGAACTACCGGAGAAATATCTATGCTGCCCAGATTAGGTAAAAAATTTCTTATGGGTCTTAAAAGTGGATCAGTCATTTTATAACTTATATCCAGCAAAGAATAAACTAAACGATTTGAAGTATTTAAAACATTAAAAGCTATCAACCAACTAAGTAAAGCATTAATAATTAAAACCCAAATATAAATAGTCACAACACTATCAATTAAAATTAAAATAGATTTCATTATTTTTTCTCCACGTAAATTGATTGACTTGGAAATGCAAAAGAAGCGTTATTTTTTTCTACAATTTGTTTAATTTCTATTGCTAACCTCTCTTTAACTGCAAGCCATTCATCCCAATCATCTGTAACTGTAAAACATCTTATATACATATCTATAGAACTATCTGAAAACTTATCAATCCTAACAGCGTGACCCAGACTAGTTTTAAAATCCTTATGAGTGGTAACATATTTTTCTATTTCGTCTCTAATTTTTTTAAGTTGCTCAATGGTTGTATTGTATTGCAAAGTAATAACCCAACTAATTATCCAGTTGGTTGTTTGGCTTATATTAATTACAGCATTTTCTGCAAATTGAAAGTTTGGGATTATAGCTATTGATTTATCAAATTTTCTAACAACCGTTGATCTAAATCCTATACCTTCAACAATGCCTTCGATGATATTCTCAACAATAATCCAATCTCCAACTTTAAATCTTTTTTCTACTAATACCAAAATTCCTGATATTAAATTTTTAAATAAATCTTGGGCTCCTAATGCTACTGCAACACCAAACAAACCTAATCCAGCGATTATTGGTCCTATCTTGATCCCCCAAAGTTCCAGAACTGCTGCTGCACCAAGAATTAAAATTAGAATTTTAATTGCTTTGATAATCCAATTCAACAAATCTTTTGATAAAAGATCTCCTATTGATTTTATTAGAACGGAAAGAGGTCCAATTATTTGATGTATTGACCAGAAAATTAAAATTGTAATTAAAGTTCTGTTGGCATTATCAATAAAATTTTCAGTACTATCTCCAAGAGATACATAGCTAGTAGCTATAAAAAAACCTATAACAATTGGAAAAAATTTTGTTGGGCCCTTTAATGACTCAACTAAAGAATTATCAAAACGATTTGTGGTTTTGGAAACATACTTTTCAAGACGTTTTATAATAAATTTTGCAAATAGGCCTCTTAGCAAAAGAAAAGCAAAAAATATTAGAAGAGCAATGATAATCTCAGAAATATTAATTCCTGATATTCCATTTTTCCAAACCTCAACAAACAAACTTATAAATTGTTCTATTTTATCCATTTTTAATTTGATCTATTTTTATCAATTCCTCGCCAGGATTAAAAATTTCAGTTTTCTTCCAACCTTTTAATTTTAAAAACTCTTCAATTTTTTTACTTATACACATAACTATGCAGTGTGTCATCAATTCAGCAAGAGAGTATTTTCTAACTATCTCATCAAAACTTTCGGCGCTTCTTTTAGAGTAAATAAGCGCAATATTTGCTGGATATTTTTTTATTAAGTCCATATTTTCTTTGTTGAGGTCTGTAATCTTGGTAGAAGTGTAGTTTATAATTTTACTTATTTTAAAACCCTCTTCTGTAAGCTCCTTGTCTAATTCGTAGGAAATAATATCTCCACATAAATAAGCTAAATTTTTAATATTTTTTTCTGAATTTATAATTATATTTTTAAGAGCATTCACTGTACCAGACGCGGCAACAGTATTGTTAAAACCTTTGAGCCTTAAGGATCTTTCTGTAAGATTCCCAACACAAAAACATTTTATGTTTTTGTCATCATTTTTTAATTTTAAAAACCTGACTGCATTTGCACTGGTAAATATTAATCCGTTATAATCTTTTGTATTTATTGGTTCCATGTTTGCAGAAGCAATACTTAAAGTTGGTATATGAATTACTTTGTGTCCTGATGAAAAAAAATTCATCATAAGATCCTCGGAATCTATTAATGGCCTAGTAAAAATTATATTCATCTTTTTTTAGTAAAACTATTTCCAGACTTTTTTAAAATTTCTTCACCCGCTAATTTTCCAAGTAACTGTGATTGATTTGATTTACCTAATTTCATAACATTAAAAACTTTCTGCCCATCATCAGAGAAGAGCTGTGCATTAAGTTCTATGCTATCTTTTTTTAAAATTGCAGAGCAGCCTACTGCAGTATCACAATCTCCGCCCAAAGTTTTTAAAAAACTCCTTTCAGCCAAAGCACATATTTCTGTTTCATTGTGGTTAATTTTTTTTAAAATTTTCTTAGTATATTGATCATCCTCTCTGCACTGAACAGCAATTACTCCTTGCCCAGCTGTCGGGATAAAGTCTTTTATTGAAAATGTTTCTTTTACATATTTTTCTAGATTCAACATTTTTAAACCCGCCAAAGCCAATATCGCGCCATCAAATTCTCCTGCTTCAACTTTTTTTATTCTTGTATCTACATTGCCTCTAATATTCTCAACTTTAATATTTTTGTTAAACAACTTTAATTGAAGCTCTCTCCTTCTTGAACTTGAACCAATTTTCCCATTATCTAATTTTGATAATTTTTCAAATTTTTTGGAAACAAAAGACTCTCTTGGATCATTCCTTTCTATATAAGCCTGAATGATGAGCCCTTTTGTTTCGATAGAGTCCATATCTTTTAAAGAATGAACAGCAATATCAATTTCTCTTTTGATCAACTTATCTTCAATTTCTTTACAAAATAAATTTTTTCCTCCAATTTCAGATATTTTTTTATTCTGAAATAAATCTCCTGAAGTTTTAATAGTTTCTATTGTTATTTTTTTACCTGCTGCTAGGTCAATATTCGATATTAAATCTTTAACTTTGTTGGCATAAGCCAGTGAAAGTTTGCTACCTCTTGAGCCTATAGTTATTTTATTATTCATTTATCTATAAAGATATATATTTTATAATATCTAATTTAATGAAAAAAAAACTTACTTTTTTAGGAATTGAAACTAGCTGTGACGAAACAGCTGCATCAGTAGTACAGGAAAATGGAGATAGTGTTGCAAAAGTTTTGTCTAATGTAGTTTCCAGTCAAATCAAAGAGCATGAAAAATTTGGGGGTGTGGTCCCGGAAATTGCAGCCAGAGCACATGTTGAAAATATTGATTTTATTATTCAACAAGCCTTGGATAAGAGCAAAAAAAAGATTGAAGATATAGATGGCATAGCCGCAACAGCAGGACCAGGATTAATTGTGTGTTTAAATGTTGGCTATAATATTGGAAAAAGTTTGGCAGCTTTTAGTGAAAAACCTTTTTTATCAATAAATCATCTTGAGGGACATGCGTTAAGCCCTGGTATAGAAAACAAAATGTCTTTTCCATATTTATTGTTATTAGTTTCTGGCGGACATTCTCAATATTTAATAGTCAAAGACGTAAATAATTATAAACAAATAGGAACAACGATTGATGATGCTGTTGGGGAAGCTTTTGACAAAACTGCAAAAGTTTTAGGTTTAGGTTATCCAGGAGGACCACAAATTGAAAAATTTGCAAAATTAGGGGATAAAGATACTTATAACTTGCCTGAACCAATTATAAATAGAGCGGGATGTAATCTTTCTCTTGCTGGACTCAAAACTGCTGTTCTTAGAAAATCTAAAGAACTTACTTCAGACAATGAAAGATATAATTTGGCCGCTTCTTTTCAGGAAACAATAAACAAAATTCTATCAAAAAAAACTAAGGTGGCTATGGAAAAATTTAGAATGGAAATATCAGACGGTTCTTTAAGACCATTTGTTGTTGCAGGAGGGGTTGCTGCAAATGAAACTATAAGAAAAAATTTAAGAGAATTATCCAAAAAAATGGATTTCAATCCTATTTTCCCTTCAAAAGAATTTTGTGGCGACAATGCTGCTATGATTGCTTGGGCAGGCATTCAAAGATATAACAAAAAACTTTTTAGTGTTAAAAACGAAAACGTTCGATCTAGGTGGCCGCTAGATGATAATGCTCCTTTTTTAAAAGGACCAGGTTTAAAATTATAAATGAAATATTGGTTACTTAAAACCGAACCGGATGAATGGTCTTGGAAAGATCAGGTTAAGAAAAGCGAAAGGGGAGTTGTTTGGGATGGTGTAAGAAATTTTCAAGCAAGAAATAATCTGAAGGGAATGGATATTAATGATCTGTGTTTTTTTTATCATACAGGAAAAGAAAAAAAAATTGTTGGGGTTGTTAAAGTCATTAAAAAATATTTCGATGACAAAAGTGATAAAACAGGAAACTTTGGGTCCATAATGGTTCGATCTTACAAAAAATTTGAGCTACCAGTTACGTTGAAAGATATTAAAAAGCATAGGTTTTTAATGCATCTATCCCTTGTTAAACAATCAAGATTATCTGTTATGAACATCGATTCAAAAAGCTGGAAAATTATATGTAAGATGGGTAAAATAAATCTCTGAATTTACAATTGGATTAGTCATGGCTAAAAGAAAGAAAAAGAAAAGAAAAAAGAAGACAAAAAAGAGAAATAAGAAAAAAAGAAGAAAATCACGAAAAAAAATTAAAGTAGTAAAAAAGAAGAAATCATCTAAAGAAACTGTAGACTCTGATGGTAACTCTGTCTTTAAAGTTTCGGAAGCTTGGGCAAAACAAGCCTACGTAAATAAAGCTCAATACGAAAAAAAATATAAATTATCTCTTAGAGATAATGAGGGTTTTTGGAAAAGAGAGGGAAAAAGAATAACTTGGATAAAACCTTACACAAAAGTAAAAGACGTTAAGTACAGCAAGCAGGAAGTAAACATAAAATGGTATTATGATGGAACTTTAAATGCTTCTGCAAACTGTATAGACAGGCATTTAGAAAAAAAAGGTAACAAAACTGCAATTATTTGGGTAGGAGATGATCCAAGTGACTCCAAAAAAATAACATATAAAGAACTTCACAAAAATGTTTGTAAAGCAGCTAATGGTTTAAGAAGTATTGGTATTCAAAAGGGCGACAGAGTAACTATTTATTTAACAATGATTCCAGAGTTAGCATATATAATGTTAGCTTGTGCTAGAATTGGAGCAGTACATTCCATAATATTTGGGGGTTTTTCTCCTGACTCAATTGCAACAAGAATAAATGACTGTGAATCAGATTATGTTGTTACAGCTGATGAAGGAGTTCGTGGCGGTAAAATAATACCTCTTAAAAAAATCGCTGATGAGGCCATGATGCAGTGTCCTAATGTAAAGAAATGTATTGTTGTTAAAAGAACTGGAAATCAGGTAGATTGGAACAGTGAACGAGATGTGTCTTACGAAGAAATAACATCAAAAATTTCTGATAAGTGTCCTCCTGAGGAAATGAATGCGGAAGATCCCCTTTTCATTCTTTATACATCTGGTTCAACTGGAAAACCTAAAGGAGTTTTACATACAACTGGTGGCTACATGGTTTATGCATCAATGACTCACCAATATATTTTTGATTACAAAAATAGGGACGTTTATTGGTGTACTGCTGATATTGGGTGGGTTACGGGTCATAGCTACATAATTTATGGTCCCTTATCAAATGGAGCTACAACAATAATGTTCGAAGGCGTACCAAATTACCCGGATAGTTCCAGATGGTGGCAGATAGTCGATAAGTATAAAGTTAATATTTTTTATACAGCTCCTACAGCAATAAGGGCATTAATGCGAGAAGGTGATGCTCCTGTTAAAAAAACTAGCCGTAAATCACTCAAACTTTTAGGCACAGTAGGCGAACCAATAAATCCTGAAGCTTGGATGTGGTACTACAAAACCGTAGGGGAAAAGAAATGTCCCATAGTAGATACTTGGTGGCAAACAGAAACGGGCGGTATTTTAATTTCACCACAACCTGGAGCTATAAATTTAAAACCTGGCTCTGCCACAAAGCCATTTTATGGAATCAGACCTGTAATCGTTGATGAGTCTGGAAGAATATTAAAAGGTGCCTGCAAAGGAAGATTATGCATGGCGCAATCTTGGCCTGGCCAAATGAGAACCGTTTATGGAGATCATCAAAGATTTATAGATACTTATTTTTCACAATTTGATGGAAAATATTTTACAGGAGACGGATGTAAACGAGACAAAGATGGATACTACTGGATTACCGGTAGAGTAGACGATGTTATTATTGTATCAGGACACAATTTAGGAACAGCAGAAATTGAAAGTGCTTTTGTAGCTCATACAAAAGTTGCGGAAGCTGCTGTAGTTGGTTTTCCTCATGAGATCAAAGGTAATGGACTCTACTGCTATGTCACCTTGAATGCTGGAGAAAATCCTAGCGGAGATTTAGAAAGAGAACTTAAACTTTGGGTCAGAAAACAAATCGGTCCAATAGCAACACCAGACCATGTACAATTTTCATCTGGTTTACCAAAAACTAGATCTGGAAAAATTATGAGGCGTATTTTAAGAAAAATTGCTGCTAATGAACATCACAATTTAGGTGATACCACAACCTTAGCAGATCCTTCCGTTGTGGATTCATTGGTAGAAAACAGAAAAATTAAATAGTTTTATTTCAAGTTAAATCTACTTGTTAATCTTTTAAAATCATCTTGTACATTATTCCATTTTAACAACATTGAATTAAGTACAATTTTTTTATCTAATTTTTTTAATTCATCTGCAATAGGTGACCAATGATAAAGCTCATTACTACTGTACTCAAAGGGTTTTAAACTACAATGGTTCATCCAATTTATTTGTTGGTACCTTGAATTAAACTCTTTTGTTGCCCTTTCGTATGCTTCTGAATGCATCCCATTGGCTTTTTCTGTATTTAAAATTTCAAAAAAAACTTTGTTTGCTTCTTCTGTTTTGGAAAAATTTCTTTCTTTATATAAAAAAGAAAAACAAAAAAATGTACAATCAACTAAAGAAGCCGAATATACATACCATTTAGCGATATTGATTGAATTTAAAAAATCTTTATCTTCAAACATCAATACATGCTTTGCTCCCATTCTTGTTTTTAAATATCCATACAAGGTCATTTGACTGACAAGGGAAGATTGTTCTTGAATAAAATTTTTGACCTGTCCCAAGGACTTTATTTGACGATATTTTGCAAACATCCTTTTTAGAGGAAACAGGTATTTTTGTATATCTTTAAGATTCAATTTCACGTTGTATTGCTAAAACTATCAAACTATTTTCCTTATTAAAAGGGTATCATATTAGGCCTTTATTGGGTTTTTTAACTTTTAATTGATGCTGTATTGGATATGCTCCCGCCATTAACTCTTAATAAACAAGGGAGGAAAGACATGTCAAACAAAGAAGCGCATTGGACGAAGACTAGAAACCATATGTGGGTTACATTGGCGATCTGGTTCTTCTTCTCAATAGTAATATTTATGTTCGGTGAGTCGGTTAATCAAGCATCGTTTCTTGGTTATCCATTAGCTTATTATATGTCAGCGCAGGGATCACTTCTTGCGTTCGTAATTTTAATCTTTTGGTTTGCTAATAAACAGGAGAAAATCGACGACGATCACGGATATGGTGGCGAAAGGGAGGATGACTAATGTTTAAAGGTGGTTTTATACAAAACCTTCCTAAGATCTACGGTTTATACACTGGTGGATTCATAGTTTTCATCTTATTGATGGCAATTTTGGAATCAGCTGGTGTTAGCGCAGCGAACATAGGAATTATGTTTGTGGCCTTTACAGTGTGTATATATGCATTGATCGGTTACTTATCTAGAACTATTCAAGTTGACGCTTATTATGTAGCGGGAAGACAAGTACCAACGGTATTTAATGGAATGGCGACAGCAGCTGACTGGATGTCAGGTGCATCGTTCGTTGCAATGGCTGGTGGTATTTATTTTGGTGGCTATACTTACATGGCATTCTTAGTTGGATGGACTGGTGGATACGTATTAGTATCAACTCTTCTAGCACCATACTTAAGAAAATTTGGTTGTTATACTGTGCCAGACTTTATTGGAACTAGATACGGCGGAACTCTACCGAGATTCTGTGCAACACTAGTGCTAGTATTGGCTTCATTCACTTACGTGACTGCACAAATTAACGCTACTGGAACAATTGCATCAAGAGCTTTACAAATTCCATTTGAACTTGGAGTTTGGGTTGGTCTAATTAGTATTTTATTGTGCTCTATGTTAGGTGGTATGAGAGCTGTAACTTGGACGCAAGTAGCTCAGTATATCGTTTTAATTATAGCGTACTTAATCCCAATATTTTGGATGGGTAATAAGTTAGGAAACATATTCCCACACTTAATGTTAGGTGATGAAGTTCAGCGTTTAGCTGCTCTTGAAGCAGAATACGGTCTAGTTAAAAACAGTGCTGCGGACATTAAATCTGCGGGTGTACCAGGTGGATTAAAATATATTTCTAATCCTCACTCTGCTGTACCTGCTGGTGGAATGGCTGTATGGAAATACTTATCGCTTGCGATCTGTATGATGGTTGGAACTGCATCGTTACCTCATATCTTAATGAGATACTTTACAACTCCTTCTGTTAAATCAGCAAGAAAATCAGTGGCTTGGTCACTGTTCTTTATCTTCTTGCTTTATTTCTCAGCACCTATGTTAGCGACACTATCTAAACTACAGTTAATGGATCCAAACTTACCTACTGCGATTATTGGTAAATCAATATCAGAGGTTCAAAGTATTGCATGGGTTCAAAACTGGATGTCAGTAAAACAAGTATTTATTGCTGACTTCAACGGTGATGGAATATTACAGTTGAACGAATGGTTTATGAGAGGTGACGTAGTAGTATTAGCGACTCCTGAAGTTGCTGGATTACCTTACGTTATTTCTGGATTAGTTGCTGCAGGAGGTATGGCTGCTGCCATGTCAACTGCCGATGGATTAGTTTTGGCGATATCAAACTGTTTATCACATGATATCTATTACAAAATAATCGATCCAAAAGCTGATGTTAGAAAAAGGCTGATCGTAGCTCGTGTACTTCTAGTAGTTATCGGTGCTCTAGGTGCTTATATCGCATCAATGAGACTTACTGGTATATTAGGAGCAGTAGCTTGGGCATTCGACTTTGCAATGTCAGGCTTATTCTTCCCACTTGTACTTGGTGTATGGTGGAAGAGAGCTAACACAGCTGGTGCGGTTGCAGGAATACTTGGAGGTTTAGCTGCTGGTACAGCATATCTAATTTATGTTGGACCTAAATTTATGGCAAACACTCCTTGGCTTGGAATTGACCACTTAAGATTTGGTATCATTGGAGCTTCAGTAAGCTTAATTGCTATGGTTGTAGTAAGCTTAATGACTAAAGCACCTAGTGCTGCCACTCAGAAGATGGTTGATGACGTTAGAGTACCTAGCGGAAGAGCTATTCTTGGAAAACAACACTAAATAAAATTATTTTATTATAAAAGGGGCGATTTATTCGCCCCTTTTTTTTGCTTTAAGCAGTCAATTTCACATGCTAACTTAATTTATGCCAATTTGGGTATTAACTGTAGATTATGTCCTGGGAATCATTATGTGGACACTAATAGGAAGATCCGCAATGAATATTTTCCAAAGAGAGGATTCGAATTTCTTTTTTATGAAAGCTTTTGTTAAGCTAACTAACCCTATCCTAAAACTCTTTGAATTTATTACTCCTAGTTTTTTAATACCAATTTTTGTACCATTATACGTTGCATGGTTCTTTTATATGATTAGATTTTATGCAATGCCTTATATTTTGGGCTATGATGTAATGGGTATGCTTTCATTTCCATTAGAAAGTGATATTTCTAAAGAAATATATCGTCTATTTAATAGATAATTTAAAATGACAGGGAAACTTTATATTTTGGGAATTTTTTTAACCTTGTATTGGGGTTTTTGTCTTCTTATAGGTTTTAAAAATCAAAAAAAAATCATATCTCCAGTTGACTTTTTTATATTTGGTAGACAACTTCCAAGTTGGGCTTTCTTTGCTATTGCAACAAGTACAGTTTTTTCTGGTTGGATATTTTTTTTACACCCAAGTTTAATTTTTACAAATGGATTTCCTTATTCGGTCACATCTTTATTCATAATTGCAATCCCATTAGTTGGGATACTTTTTTCTAAAAGACAGTGGATGCTATCAAAAAGATTTGGATTTGTAACTCCTTCAGAAATGATTTCAATATATTTTAAAAGTGATATTTTGAGAGTATTAATAGTTATTATAACTTTAGGTTTTGCAATACCTTTTATCGGAATGCAATTATCCCTGGGGGGATTATTGATAAATATTCTTTCAGATAATTTAATCGGTACTGGTTCTGCGGCTATTTTATTAGGAGGAATAATTACAGTTTATTTAAGCACCGGGGGAATTAAATCAATTATTTATATTGATTCAATTCAATTTTTATTAATAGTTTTCGGGATAATTTGTGTCGGTTTTGTTGTGTATGAATTAGTTGGGGGCTGGAGTCTTTTAAATGAAAGTTTATCAAGAATTGCAAACTTAAAAGTAAATTTATTTAATTCTAAAGAAACTTATAATTCCTATCTCGCTATTCCAGGAACAATAAAAATTGTTGAAATACTAAACGAAAGTTTATCCTATAATGGAATATGGACTTCGTCGATGATATTTACTTTTGTTTTTGCATTAACTGGGATGCAAATGTCTCCCAATATGTCCATGCTAACTTTTGCAAGCAAAGAAGTTCAATATTTTGGTACACAACAAATCTGGTTTTCTGCTTTTTTAATAGGATTTTTATTAATTTTTTTCACAACAGCAATTGGTATTGGAGCAACATTGCTAGGAGGGAATAATTTTATTAATGAAAGCGGGAATAATATTTCAAATATTTTACCTCCAACAATGTATCCTAACGAGGCCATAAGCTTAGTTCCTAATTTAATTAACCTTGTTGGGGAATACTCTTATGTCTTTTTTGGAATTTTGGCACTTTGCGCAATTGCATCTGTTCAGGCAACAAGTTCTTTATATTTAACTACAAGCGCAATAGTAACAAGAGATATATTAAAGAAATTTTTTGTTAAAAATTTGAACAACCAACAACAAATTTTTTCTTCTAGAATTGCTTTAATGTTGGTCTTTATTTCTTCCTTGAGTTTGTCGATTATATCTGGTGGAAAAATTATTGATCTCGGAAGCTTTGCTCTATCTATAGCTTGCCAAATGCTTGTACCATTAATTGCGATATGTTACTTCTCGTGGTTTACTAAACAAGGCGTCTCATGTGGAATTATTGTGGGAATAATTACAGTAATTTTTACTGAAAGTATTGGTAAAAATCTTTTTGGTGATCTTATAGTTTGGAATAAGTGGCCACTGACAATTCACTCTTCTGCATGGGGAATATTTTTTAATTTAGTTAGTGCATCTATTATATCTTTCATCACACAGGAAACTAAAGAAACCAACCATAAGAGAAAGTTTCATGATTTTATTGAAGAAAATAAAAACTATTCTTTAACAAGAAGAAGTTTAAAACCAAGCGCATTGATAATTTTGATTGCCTGGCTATTTTTTGCTTTGGGACCCGGGGTTATAATGGGAAATGAATTGTTTGGTAAACCAGTTAATGTGGAAAGTTGGTCCTTTGGTATGCCATCTATTTGGGTATGGCAAATAGTATTTTGGATACTTGGGGTTTTATTGATTTGGTTTTTGGCTATAAAAATGGAAATGTCTACTTCTCCTCCAAAAACTATAATTTCACAAACAGATGATATTGGTAGCAGTTATAGGTGATTAAATATTTTTTTGACATCTAATTATTTAAAACTATAAATAAATTAGATATGACCACTTCCATTAAGATATCACCTTCAATTTTAGCGTGTGATTTTAGCAAAATTGGAAAAGAGGTAGAAGCTTTGGAAAAGGCCGGCGCCGATTATATTCATGTTGATGTGATGGATGGTCATTTTGTTCCTAACTTAACAATTGGGCCTGATGTAATAAAAAAAATAAGACCTTTTAGTAAGAAAATTTTTGATGTGCATTTAATGATTTCTCCAGTAGATAAATATATTGAACAGTTTGCAAATGCTGGCGCTGATATAATTACTTTTCATCCAGAAGCAACAAATGATACTGGAGAAACAATTAAATTGATAAGAAAGTTTAACAAAAAAGTTGGTGTATCACTTAAGCCGAAAAGTAAAATTGAAATTATAAAAAACTATTTAGATAAAATAGATTTAATTTTGATAATGAGTGTAGAGCCAGGTTTTGGAGGTCAAAAATTCATGCCAGAAGTATTGCCAAAATTAAAAGAATTAAAAAAAATTATAGATAAAGAAAAATATAATATAGATTTAGAAATAGACGGGGGTATAAATTTTCAAAACTCAAAAACTGTAAAGGAGGCTGGAGCCAACATATTGGTTTCAGGATCCACGATATTTAAGGAAAATAACGGAGACTTAAAAAAAAATATTAATCTACTTCGTGAAAAATAATAAATGACTAGTGTTAAAAGTATTTATATTTATTTTTTATCAATAAGAAAACTTATAATTAAATCAATCAAAGAGTTTATTTTCACTACTGGTTTTTATAACAAATTATTGAACTCAAAAATTCCATCAAGATTTTTCTTTTACCCCAATCCATATTTATTGTCACCTTTATTAAATCACAAAGATTTATTAATTAAAATATCAAATGAGGATGTAAGAAATTTTCGAATTAATTTTCTTAAAAATAAAGAAAAAAAAAGTATACATAATTTTTTATGGTTAAATTTAGTTGATAGAAAAAATGAATTTGAAATAATTCAAAAAATTATAGAAGAATGGATAATAAAATATCAAAAATACAAAAAAGATACGTGGAGTAATAATTTAATTAGCATAAGAATTATTAGTTGGATTTCCAATGCCGACCTTATTTTAAAAAATAATCAAAAAGATTTTAAACAGCTTTTTTATAAATGCCTTATGAGACAAATAACTTTTGTAAAAAAAAATTTACAAAACATATCTAATGAAAATAAAAAAATATCTGCTATTAGTGCAATAATATTGTCTGGGCTAGTATTCAGAGAATACTATAATAATTACAAAATGGGTCTTAAGGAACTTAAAAAATTTATTGAAAATTCTTTTGATAAAAATGGTTTTCCTAAAAATAGGAATTTCGAAAATTTAGTTACATTTTTACAATATTTTATTCTAATAAAAGAATGGATAAAAAATGGTCAAGAAATAGTACCTGACTATTTGGAAGAAATAATCGATAAAAATCTAGTCTGCCTCAATTCCTTAAATAGTCCGCTTAAAAAACTACCTTTATTTAATGGTTCTACCGAAAAAAATTTAGAGAACTTTTTAGAATACTTAGAAAAACTTAATTATAGTTTAAAAAAGAATTTAAAATCCGTTGGCCAAATTCAAATTGTAAAAAATAAAAAATCAACCTTATATTTTGATTCTGGAGAACCTCCTACACACAAACTTTCAAAAGATTACCAATCAGGTCCATTATCATTTGAGTATTCAAATGATAATGACAAAATAATTACAAATTGTGGTTATGGAAGAAAAATATCAAAAAAAATTCAACTTTTAAGTAAATTTACTTCTGCTCAATCAACATTATGTATTAACAACACTTCGGTTGTTAAATTTAAAAAGAATAGTTTAATTAACAAAGCTTATGGCTCAACTATTAGTAATTCATTTAAAATTTTTGATTTTGATAGAACAGAAGATAAAACAAATGTTACTGTTTCAGCAACTCACAATGCTTACCTTGATAAGTTTGGATATCTACATAAAAGAACTATTAAATTTTTTAAAAAAAATAACCAAATAGAAGGAAACGATCATTTAATCAAAAAAAATGGCAGTTCAAGTGTTGGGTTTTCTATTAGATTTCATCTGTATCCTGGAATCAATACAGTTAAAACTATTAGCGGCAAGAGCATACTCTTACAAGTTAACAAAAATAAAGCCTGGGTGTTTTCATCTGAAAATCAAAATATTAATATAGAGAAAAGTCTATTTTTGGGGGGTAATAAAGCATTAAATAATCAATGCATAGTAATTTATGGAGATACAAAAGATGAAGACGTTGATATTAAGTGGAAACTAAAAAAAGCCAGCTAGGTTAATGTCTCAAAAAATAAAAAATGCTTTAATATCGTTATCTGATAAATCTGGCATTGAAAAAATATTAAAAGTATTAAAGAAGTACAACATAAAAATAATTAGTTCAGGTGGAACTTATAAAGAAATAAAAAAACTTGGCTACAGTTGCACTGAGATCTCAAAATATACAAAATTTGATGAGATACTTGATGGGAGAGTAAAAACTTTACATCCCAAAATTCACTCAGGAATTCTCAGCAAAAGATCAAATAATAAACACAAAAGAGAAATGAATAAAAAAAAATTTAATTATATAGATTTGATAATTGTAAATTTTTACCCTTTTGAAGAAACAATCCAAAAAACTAAAAATTTTAAAAAAATTATTGAAAATATAGATATTGGTGGTCCTACAATGGTAAGGGGAGCAGCTAAAAATTTCAGTGATGTTTCAATTATTGTAGATAAAAAAGATTATACTTACCTCATAAGCGAGTTAAATAAAAACGAAGGTTCTACAAGCCTAAAGTTTAGAGAACAAATGGCTGGTAAAGCCTTTGGATTAACCGCTTATTATGACTCTATGATATCAAATTGGTTTAATAAAAAACTTAATATAATTTTTCCTGATAAAAAAACCATTTTTGGAAAAAAAATCACACAGCTGAAATATGGTGAAAATCCTCATCAAAGAAGCAGTATATATGTGAATGATTTGTTTCATCAAGAGTTGGGTTTAAAAAAAATTAGAGGAAAAGCATTAAGTTACAATAATTACAATGATATATTTGCTGGTCTAGAAATTTTGTCATCATTCAAAAAAACTGGGTCAGTTATAATCAAGCACGCAAACCCATCGGGAGCATCAATTAATGCTTCTTCTATGAAATCTTTTCAAGAATCTTATCGGTCTGACCCAATAAGTGCCTTTGGAGGGGTTGTGGCATGCAATTTTAAAATTAATAAAAAAATAGCAAAAGAAATGTCTAAAATATTTTTTGAGGTTATATTGGCAAAAAAATTTGATAAAGAGGCTTTAAAAATATTTAGTACAAAAAAAAATTTGATATTGATAGACATATCAAAATTTAAGCACAAAAAAGAATACCAGATTAAACAATTTGATAACTCATTTTTAATACAAGATAAAAATAAGATAATATTTAAAAAGAAGGATTTAAAATTTGTTACAAAACTTAAACCAACCAAAAAAGAGACCGAAGCTGCTGAATTTGCTTTTAATATATGCAAATTTGCTAAATCAAACTCAATTATAATTACAAATAACTTTTCAACTATAGGAATAGGAGCTGGCCAACCTAGTAGGATTGATAGTTGTAAAATTGCCATTCAAAAAGCAAAACAATCCCAACCTAAAAAACTTAAAAACTCTGTTGCTGCATCTGATGCTTTTTTTCCTTTTTCTGATGGAATTAAAAAATTAATTAAAGCTGGTGTGAAAGTAATAATTCAACCTGGTGGCTCGATAAGAGATAAAGAATCAATCTTGGTGGCCAATAAAGCAAAGGTGAAAATGATTTTTACTGGTGTTAGACACTTTAATCATTAAGAAATTTTATCGACCTTAGCAGCTAAAACAAAATCACTTTCGTGCAATCCTTTTATTGCGTGTGTAAAAATTTTAATTTTTGCATACCCCCACCCAAACCAAATATCTGGATGGTGACCTTCTTTTTCAGCTATTTCGCCAACTTTATTTACAAAGTTTTGGCTCTCTAAAAAGTTTTTGAATTTAAAGTTTTTAATTAAATAGTAAATTTTATCATCATCTGTTTTAACTTCCCAGCCATCAACCATTTTAAGATATTTGTGTATTTCAGTTATTTCAAATCCTGGGATACCACCTTTGCAAGGAATACATTTTTTATCGGCTAAGTCAGTCATAAATTTAGGTCTTTCTTTTGGAGCGGGAGAAGGGAATTGAACCCTCGGCCTAAACGTTGGCAACGTTTCGCTCTACCACTGAGCTACTCCCGCATTATTACAGTTCAATAATATAGTATATAAAATTTAAAAAGGTCAAGTTTTATATGTAACCAAGTTCTGCCATTTCTTCTCTAAGATTATTTTCTATTTTTTTTTGAAGTTCAGGCGTTAATTCGTTTTTCCAACTATCTTTTTGACCTTTTCTAAAAAATTTTCCATTTTGAGCTTCAATGAAACCCTTGTCACTTTCTAAATTTTTTAAATTAGAAAAACTACAAAGTTCTATTGTCTTCTTTATTCTTTCTTTGTCTAAATTAAATTTTATTTTATCTTTCAGAAATAAAAGTATTTTCTCAAATTCTCCATATGAATTGTCTTTCAAATCTTCATATTTAACAATTATACCAGGGAAGTTTTTTCTTTTTTTCCATGACAAATAATTTATTTTCCAAGAACATGTTAATTCTGCTAAAGAAAACTTTCCATTATATCCAATAAAATTTTCATTTAGTAAATCGTCTACTGAATTTTCAATTTTTATATTTGAGTGGGCTGCCATAGAGCAAACCACTGATCTTGGGTCACGGACAATATAAACATAAGCGCTGCTATTTTCTTTTGTTGTAAACCATTTTTCTTTATAAGCAATACACGCATTGTGTGTTTTAAAAAATTTAGTTTCATTACTCAAATTAATTTTTGATTGTGCAATATTCCAATAATTACTAATTCCAAGAGGATCATTTTTTAATTTATTTAAATCTAAAAAAGTTGAAAAATATTTTGATTGAATAAAATTAGGTATTTCCTTCAAAATATCAAAATCAAATTTATTTTCTCCTAAAAAGAAATACGATGAAAGCATAGCGCGTAACCATGTATTTCCGCTTTTTGGATACGATGCCAACCAAATAATCATATTTAATAAAAAATTCCTTTATTAGATAAATTTAAACTTAAATCTTTTAAAAATTTAAACTTATTTATATCTCTCAAAATTAAACTTTTTACAGGAGCTGCAATTTTATTATCACTAAAAAATTTATTGATAAAGTCAATGCCAATACCAAAAAGAAAATTCTCAGGTTTTCTTAAGCTAACAAAATTATTAAAAATTTGTGAGTCCTTTAGTTGCATTCCAATAGACAAAAGGTTTTTAATTTCTTTGTTTAGAGTTTTTATATCTCTCAAAATTAAATTGTAACCTTGGCCTGCGATAGGATGAACACTGTATGATCCTTCGCCTAAAATCAAAATGTTCTTTTTGGTATAGCTAACGCTCAGCTTGAGAGAGATAGGAAAAAAGTCAATTCTAGAAAAATTAAATATTTTTTCTACACCTAAAATAATTTTTAGTTTTTGCCTAACTAGGTTATTAATATTTTTTAAATTAAATTTTCTATTAAGACTCCAAACCAATGAAAAGGAATTTTTGCTTACAGGCAAAACAGCTAGCGGTCCTTCTTTAAAAAAATATTGACTCGGATTAAGATTTTTTAAATTATGTTTTACAACTGTTGTGAGAGCAATTTGTCGTGTATCATTCTGCACATATCTTTTGCCAATTAAATCATTAACCATATTTGATCCTTTGCCCGTACAAAGAAAAATGGAATCATAAATTATTTTATTTTTTCCAAATAAGATGCCAGAACTATTAAGGTCTATCTTTTTAGTTTTTTTTTTTAAAATTGTAATGTTCTTACTTTTTTTAATTTTCTTTTTTAATAAAAATTTTAGTTTGTTATTATCTATAACATACATTAAATTTTTACCCTCATCCTCGAAGCTCATAAAATTTTTACTTACGCCCGATATTTCGTGATAAAGATTAATTTTGTTAGATGGCCAAAATAATTTAGCATTTTTATCTCCTAAAAATTTTAACAAAAAATCATAATTGCTTCGTGACAATGCCGTAGTTCTTTTGTCTTTTGGGTTTTTTTCAAAATTGGGAGCTACTAAATCTATTTTTAAATTTAGTCTGCTCAAAATGAAAGCAGTTGTTAAACCGGTCAGCCCATCTCCAACAATACAAATTTTTTGTTTCATCTTTTTCTTTCCCTTAGAATTTTTATAACATACTCAATTATTTCTGGCTTGGTTTCTGGTATAACCCCATGGCCTAAATTAAATATGTAAGGATAATCTGAAAATATTGTAATAAATTTTTCAACATTTTTTTTTATATTTTCTTTTTCCGTTAAAAGAATTTTAGGATCCATCCCCCCCTGTATTGGAATTCCGTTTACTTTATCTTTTATCCAACTTGGATCAATTTCATAATCTATACTGATACAGTCCGGTTTAACTATGGAACAGAAATTTATATAATTATTTTTAATTCCTCTTGGAAAACAAATTGCGGGTATTTTGGATTTTTTAATGTGTTCTACAATTTTTAAAGTAGGCATATAACAATAATTTTCTAGTTCGTTGCCCGGCAAGAGATTTGCCCACGAATCAAATATTTGTATAACATTTGCTCCAGCTTCTATTTGTTTGTCGACATGTAAACAAATTGCTTCTTCAATTTTTTTTAAAATTTTGTTAGATGCAGACTTATTTTTATTAATATAATTTATATCAAAATTTTTTTTGGGGGACTCGCGATTCATCATATAAACCAATAAAGTCCAAGGAGCGCCCACAAATCCTATTAGGTTTTGATTTTTTATTTTCTTTTTTACCTTTCTTATTCCTTCATAAACCGGGGATAATTTCTTTATAAATTCATTGTTATTGGTATTAATTATTTTATCTATATTTAAATTTCCCAATTTAGGGCCAAAATTCTTTTTGAACTCAACTTCCTGATTTAATCCATAAGGTATCATCAAGATATCAGAAAATATTATTGCTGCATCAAGATCAAATCTATTCATTGGTTGTAAAGTTATGTCGGTTACTAAATCAGAGTTTAAACAGAGTTTAATAAAATTTTGGTTTTTTTCTCTTATTTTTCTAAATTCTGGTAAATATCTTCCTGCTTGTCTCATAAACCAAACGGGCATTAAAGAAGAATTTCTATTTAGTATACATTCAGTTAGTTTATTCATTATCAATATTATAGTTTTAAATTATAAATGATGTAATAGGCCATGTTAGCTATAGAAAATGGTATAATTTTCAACTTATATACATACTAAAAGACATATATTTTGCTTATAAAGGCGTATTTTGTTTCATTGTTCACAGTGTTAATTATTAATTATTAAATTATAAACATATAATAACTTGTTTGTAGTTTGTTAATTTAGAGTGAATAAAAAATCAACTTTATGAATTTTTGTTAAAATTTGGTACTTATTATAGAATAATTCACATAATTAATGACAACAAAATATCAAATATTTTTAATATCCGACTCAACGGGGGAAACCCTAGATAGAATTTTCTTGGCATTACAATCTCAGTTTGCAAACTTTGAATATGATAAAAAAGAATTTGTTTTCATAAGAACAGAACAACAAATAAATAAAATTATAAACGAATGTAAAGATAAAAAAAATTCAGTAATTTTATATACCATTGTAGACACAAAACTTGCAAAATTTTTAGCAATAGAAAGTTTAAAAAATAACATTCCTTGCTTTGGGGTTTTAGGAAATCTAATCTTAAGTTTTTCAAAACTTCTTAACCAAAAAGCAACACACAAACCCAGCGCCCAACACGTTTTGGATGAAGCTTATTATAAAAGGATAGAGGCAATACAATTTACAATGTCACATGATGATGGAAAGAAAAACGAAGATATTGAAATGGCAGATATAGTTTTGGTAGGAGTTAGCAGAACAAGCAAAACGCCAACATCGGTGTATTTGGCTAATAGAGGGTACAAAACATTAAATATACCGCTTGTTTCTGAACAAAAAATTCCTCAGCTTTTAGAGAAAGAAAACAAAAAATTTTGTGTGGTAGGATTATTTGCTGATCCAGAAAGATTATCAGAAACAAGAAAAATAAGAGCAAACGTTAATCAGTCTATTGATTTAAAATCTTATACAGATGTAGAGAAAATTAAAATTGAAGTAGAAAATTCAAAAAAAATTTTTAAAAAATATAATTGGCCCACAATAGATGTTACTCGTAGATCAGTTGAGGAAACAGCAGCATCTATAATTAAAATTTTTGAAATTAAAAAAAATAAATGAAAATCATTTTAGCATCAAAAAGTGGTGTAAGAAAAAATATTTTAGACAAGAATAATATTGAAAACGAAGTATGTATATCTAATGTTAATGAAGATGATATAAAAATGTCTTTAATTTCTGAAGGCGCGAATCCAATGCTTATATCAAAAAATCTGGCCGAGCTTAAGGCAAACAAGGTAAGTTCTAAAAAACCAGATGAAATGGTTTTAGGCGCCGATAGTGTAATCGATCTTAACGGGGAACTTGTTTCAAAACCAAAAGACAGAGAAGAAGCTTTAAAGATTCTTCAAAAATTAAATGGTAAAAAACACCAATTAATTAGTTCTGTATGTATATCTAAAAATGGTTCTATGATATGGAATTTTACAGACGCTTCCACTTTAACCATGAAGCAACTTAATTTAGACGAAATTAAATCGTATTTAGCCAAAGTGGAAGACAAAGAATTATATGCTTATGGGGTTTATCAAATCGAAGCAGGCGGCAGATCTTTATTTTCAAAAATAGAAGGCAACGAAGATACGATTATGGGTTTGCCCGTTAAACAAATTAAGGATTATTTAAAAAATATTAAATGAAAAAATATTTAGTTATAGGCAATCCTATCGAACATTCATTGTCCCCTAAATTGCACAATTACTGGATAAAAGAAAATAATATTGATGCAATCTATGATAAAAAATCTATTAAAGAAGAAGATATAAAGGAAATTATTAGCAAATTAAAAAATGACAATATTTCAGGAATTAATGTAACAGTTCCTTTTAAAAAGAAAGTTATACCCTTTTTGAATGAGCTAACAACTCTTGCTCAAGAAACAGATTCGGTGAACACAATATATAAAAAAGAAAATAAAATTATTGGAGATAACACTGATATTGGCGGGTTTGAGCATGCATTAAAACATATCAATTATAATGTTAGAGGGAAAAAAGCTTTTATTTTAGGAGCAGGGGGAGTTGCACCATCAATTATTTATGCTTTAAAAAAAATTGGCATTTCAAAAATTACTTTAAGCAATAGAACCAAAGAAAAAGCTGAATTTTTGAAAAACAAATATCCTGATTTGAACGTTATAAATTGGGGAGAAACTTCAAATTCTGACATCATAATTAATGCTACAAGTCTAGGTCTCAAGGAAAATGATGAAATAAAATTAGATTATTCTAAAATTGGTAAAAACAAACTTTTCTACGATATTATTTATAATCCAGGCAAAACAAAATTTTTAATCAAAGCAAAAAAGTTTAATAATAAAATTGAAAATGGCAAATATATGTTTGCTTGTCAGGCCCAATTAGCTTTTCAAATTTGGCACAATGTTAAACCAATAATAAATGAAAAGGTTCTTGAGTTATTAGAAAATGATTAAAATTGGTATTACAGGATCGATTGCATCAGGCAAATCAACTGTAGCAAAGATGCTATCAAAAAAAAAATATCCAATTTTTAACGCCGATTATGAGGTTAGAAAAATTTATAAAAAAAATTTTTTTAAAGATAAAGTATATAAAACATTAGGAGTTAAGAGCAAAAAGGAGATAAAAAGGATTATAAGTAAAAATCCAAAAAAATTAAAAACAGCAGAAAAAATAATTCATCCATTGATACGAAAAGAATTAAGAGCTTTTACGAAAAGAAATAGAAGAAAAAAATTTTTAATATTTGAAATTCCACTTTTGGTAGAAAGTAAGCTTATGAACAATTTTCATAAAATAATATTTGTAAATTCTAAAAGAGACATCAGGATAAAAAGATTCCAAAGAAAAGGAAAAAATATGAAACTTTTTAATGTTTTGGATAAAAGACAACTCAAGCCTGTAAAAAAAATTAAATTTTGTGATTATGTTATTCACAACAATAATTCTTTAAAAAAATTAAAAAAGCGTGTTAAACTTATTCAAAATAAATTATGAACGAAGTAATTTTAGATACTGAAACCACAGGCCTATCATTAAAAGAAGATCATAGAATTATTGAAATAGCTTGTATCGAAACAAATAATCTTATACCCACAAAAAAAGTTTTTTATAAACTTATTAATCCTGAAAGAGAAGTTTCAAAGGATGCTCTAAAAATTCATGGTTATGACAATGAAAAATTAAAAAAAGAGCCAAAGTTTAAAGAAATAGCAAATGAGTTCATCAAATTTATCTCAGGAAAAAAATTAATTATACACAACGCTCCTTTCGATATTGGTTTTATAAATCATGAATTGAAGAAGATTAATATGCAATTAATTGATTTAAAAAAAAATGTAATTGATACTCTTGAAATTGCTAGATCTAAATATCCAGGATCCTCGAATTCTCTAGATAGTTTATGCAAAAAATTTGATGTAGATTTGTCTAAAAGAACAAAACACAATGCACTATTAGACTGTGAACTTTTAAGAAAAGTTTATATCAATCTTATTGGAGAAAAAGAACCAACTCTGGTTTTTCAAGATAATAGTGAAAAAAATTTTTCTAATATAAAAAACGAACTAGTTGAATATTCTAAAACGATAGTAAAAATTTCTAAAAAAGAATTAGAAAATCATAAAAATTTTTTGAAAAGCGAAATGAAAAAAAATTATTTTTGATTTTTTTTATTTTCATAAAGTTTTAAAAAATTAATTTTTTCCTCTATATTGATTTTTTTAAAACCTGATTTTTCAAATAAAATAATAATTATATTTCTTATTTCTGGATATATGTCTGTTGGAACTTTTATCAGTATAATTTTTTCCAATTCGTTTCTTTCAATTTTTCCTTCGATTTGTACTATAGAAGCGAGCTCAACAGATACATGAATATTTTTTGTATAATTTTTTTCCTTAGGCTCTAATCTTAAATTTACATTTACCTGTAAAATATTTTCTTTAATTTTATTACTATTTATGTCACAAATAAATCTGTAATTTTTTATATCTTTTTCGATAAGAAAATATGTTTTTGAATCAATTATCTCAAAAGATAAATCTCTGATATACTTTGTTATTATTTTATAATTCATCTTTGTCTTTATCTACAATTTCTCCGTCAATATAGTTCTCTTTTTCTTTTATAGAAGATTTTCTTTCTAGAAAGAATAAATTTATTATTTTTTTTCTTGTAAATGGAATAAGCAATAAAAATCCAAAAAAATCTGTAATAAAACCTGGAATTATAAGAAGTAGTGCAGCAAAAGCTATCGAAGCTCCTGAGATCATTTCAAAAATAGGAGATTTGTTTTTATATAAATTATAAACACCAGATCTTAAAGTGTTCAAACCTTCTATTTTTGCAAAATAAATACCAATGACTGCTGTTAAAAATATAAGACCAACAGTAGTCAATGCCCCAATGTTTTGGCCTATTTTTATCATTACGAAAATTTCTACAGCTGGAACAGCTATTAAAAACAATAAAAGTGTGTTCATTTGGCAGTTACTAAATTATATTATTAATGTATATTTATCAAACTATGAGTAGTAATTTTGGATATTTGGACATTATACTTTTGGCAATGATTGCTGGATTTATAGTTTTAAGGTTAAGAAGTATATTAGGAAGAAAAACAGGTCATGAAGATAAAGTTTATACTGACTTTGTAGATAAGAAGTTTGGACAATTTAAAAATCCAGAAGAAACAAATTTAAAAAAATCTCCTACAGAATTTAATGCAAATGACAAAAAAAAATTTCTTAAAGGTGCTGAAATAGCTTACGAAACAATACTTGCTTCTTTTTCGAAGGGAGATAAGGAGAGTTTAAAAAATTTACTAACTGAAAAAATGCAAGCAAACTTTTCCTCAGCTATTGAAGATAGAAATTCAAAAAAAATTAAATCAGAATTAACTTTCATTGGAATTAAATCATCCGCAATTCAAAAATTTGAAAAAACAACAGAAGCTCTTTTTTTTACTGTAAAATTTGTAAGTGAAATTATATCTGTTAAAAGGGACAAAGATAATAAAATATTAGAAGGTGATCCTAATAAAATTAAGACTGTAATTGATCATTGGAAATTTACACGAAAAATTTCTAGTCTAAGTCCAAATTGGTATCTTGCAGAAATTAAAAACTCTTGACAAAAGATTCTAACCAAAAAGATTGGGAGAATTTTTTAAATAATCCTTCAGATGTTTTTGATAAAGATAATATAGGAAAAAATAATCAAAAAAAATTGACCAAATATAAATTTGATTTTCATGGTTATTCAATAGAGGATGCTAATAAAAAAATAGAGTATTTAATTTCTAAATCTTTAGAAGAAGGAATTGAAGAACTTCTTATTGTCACAGGAAAAGGTATTCATTCAAATAGAAAAGATGATATTTATGTTTCAAAAGACTATAACAAATTACAAAGTACATTACCTGAATTTATAAAAAATAATTCGGAATTAAGTTCTAAAATACAAAAAATAAGACAAGCACCCGAAGAACTTGGTGGTAGTGGTGCTTTAATTCTTAAATTAAAGAAAATTAAAGAATAAACTTTGACAGATCTGTGTCTTTGACAAGATCACCTAAGTTTTTGCTAACGTAGTCTTTGTTAATTATAATTTTTTGTCCAGCTTTATCTGATGCTGTAAAACTAATTTCATCTAAAACTTTTTCTATTATGGTGTGTAGTCTTCTTGCACCTATATTTTCTACAGTGGAATTTATTTCTGTTGATAATTTTGCCAACATATCAATTCCATCTTCAGAAAAATCTAAATCGACATCTTCAGTTTTTAATAACGCTTTGTACTGTTTTATTAAACTGTTATCAGGCTCTTTTAAAATTCTTTTAAAGTCTTTTTCAGTAAGTGCTTTTAGCTCTACTCTAATTGGTAAACGTCCCTGTAGTTCTGGTAACAAGTCCGATGGCTTAGCTAATTGAAAAGCTCCTGATGCAATAAATAAAACATGATCTGTTTTAACAGGTCCATATTTTGTGTTTACAGTTGTTCCTTCTATTAAAGGAAGTAAATCTCTTTGTACTCCTTCTCTAGATACATCACCGCCCACCCTATCTGTTCTTGCAGACACTTTGTCTATTTCATCTAAAAATACTATTCCGTTATTTTCCGTTGAATCTTTGGCCTCTTTGATAATTTTATCTTCCTCAATCATTTTATCTGATTCCTGGGCTATTAAAATTTCATGAGACTCCTTAACAGTCATTTTCTTCTTTTTCCCTTTTGGACCCATAGATTTTCCTAGCATTTCTCCAAGGTTAACCATTCCAATATTAGCACCAGGCATTCCCGGTATTTCAAAACTTGGCATTCCTGATTTTGCTTCGTTTACTTCAATTTCAATTTCATTTTTATCTAGATCACCAGAACGCAATCTTTTTCTAAAACTTTCTCTTGTTGCTAAACTTGCTTTTTTTCCTACAAGAGCATCTAAAACTTTTTCCTCGGCAGCTTGTTGAGCCTTTGCATGAACTTCTTTTCTTTTTTTCTCTCTCTCCATTGCAATTGCTATTTCAATTAAATCTCTAATTATTTGTTCTACATCTCTTCCTACATAACCAACTTCTGTGAACCTAGTTGCCTCAACCTTTATAAAAGGTGCTTGAGCTAATTTTGATAATCTTCTTGAAATTTCTGTTTTACCAACTCCAGTTGGTCCAATCATTAATATATTTTTAGGAAGAACTTCTTCCTTCATTTCATCAGAAAGAGCCTGTCTTCTCCATCTATTTCTAAGCGCTACAGCCACTGCTCTTTTCGCTTGGCTTTGACCTATAACATATCTGTCTAATTCTGAGACTATCTCTCTAGGTGATAATGCACTGACCTTAGAACTAGTTTTTTTTCCAGTATCTTTGACAACTTTAAGATTTGAAACTTTTTGAACCATAACTAAACTTTTTCTGTTGTAATGTTGTTATTTGTAAACACACAAATTTCAGATGCAACTTTTAAGGCTTTTTTTGCTATTTCTTCTGCAGGCATATTTGTTTCCATTAAAACTTTTGCTGCAGCAAGAGCGTAATTTCCGCCTGATCCAATACCAATTATTCCGTCTTCAGGTTCTAATACGTCCCCTGTACCAGATATAATAAAACTTTTTTCCTTGTCTGCTACAGCCATTAATGCTTCTAATCTTCTCAAATATTTATCTGTTCTCCAGTCTTTAGCTAATTCGACGGCTGCTCTAGTTAAATTTCCTGCATGTTTTTCTAATTTAGCTTCTAACCTTTCAAACAATGTTAGAGCATCTGCTGTTGATCCTGCGAATCCTGCAATCACATTTCTTTTCTCAATCTTTCGAACTTTTTTTGCTTTGCTTTTTAAAACAGTATTACCCAAACTTACTTGACCATCACCAGCTACTATAGTTTGATTTCCCTTCCTTATTAGGACAATGGTCGTTCCATGCCAATTTTGATTTGTGTTCATATTAACTTATGTGGAGATTTAATTTGAATCTTCAAGGTTTTACATTGCGTTTATTGCTAAAATGTAAATTTAGCTATATATCTTCATATAAATCTCAAAATTTATGAGCAGAAAAGCCAAAATTATAAGAAAAACCAAAGAAACAAATATATCTGCCGAAGTAAATTTGGACGGAAAAGGTAAATATCAAATTAAGACCAAAATAGGTTTTTTGGATCACATGTTAGAACAGCTTTCCAAACATTCTTTAATAGATATGAAGGTTGTTGCTAAGGGTGATACTCATATTGATTTGCATCACACAACAGAGGATACTGGTATTGCTATAGGGGAAGCCATAAAAAAAGCCGCAGGGAATCTCAAGGGGATTAAACGATTTTCAAGTAAAATTATTCCTATGGATGAAACTTTAACAAGGGTTTCTATGGACATTTCTAATAGGCCATATCTGATTTGGAAAGTAGATTTGAAAGTTGAAAAACTTGGAGAAATGGATACTGAACTTTTCAAAGAGTGGTTCCAGGCCTTTTCTCAAGCCGCAGGCATTACTTTGCATGTAGAAAATATATATGGAGACAATAGTCACCACAAAATTGAATCTTGTTTCAAAGCCTTAGCCAGATCTCTCAGAGAAGCTTTGGAAATAGACAAAAGAATTAAAAACATTCTTCCTTCGACAAAAGGAAAACTTTAAAAGAATTAATGAAAATATTTCCTGCTATAGATATTAAAGGGGGGAAGTGTGTTCGGCTTCTAAAGGGAAATTTTGACAAATCCACAGAATATAAAAAGTCTCCTATAGACCAAGCAAAGGAATTTTCAGACTCAGGATTTAGAGATCTTCATATAGTTGATTTAGACGGCGCCCTAAAAGGAGAACCAGTAAACGGAGAGTTAATCGAAGAGATATGTAAATTAACAAAAATAAGGATTCAAATTGGCGGCGGAATAAGATCAATCGATCATATAAAAAAATTAATTGATATTGGCGTTGATAGAGTAGTTATAGGCACTATGGCTGTTGAGGATACTAAATTTCTCGAGAATATTTGTAGTAAATTTAAAAATAAAATCGCAGTAGCTCTTGATGTTCGTAATGGATTTATTGCATTAAGAGGTTGGAAAGAACAAACAAAAATTCTGGCGTCAGATTTTTTAATGAAAATTAAGAATATAGGTGTTTCAAGAATAATTTATACAGATATTGAAAGAGACGGAACTTTAACACGACCAAATCTTCCAGAAACTTTAAAATTTGCTAAACTTTTAAATTACAATGAAAGAATTCCAGTTGTGGTTTCAGGAGGTGTTGGTTCTATAAACGATATAGTTGCTATTAAAAAACTTACTCAGCCTCCAGAGTTAGAAGGTGTGATAGTAGGTAAAGCAATGTATGATGGAACTTTAAGTGATCATAATATAGTTAATTTATTAGTAGATTATTAAATGTTAAAAAGAATTATACCTTGTCTAGATGTTAGCAATGGCAGAGTTGTTAAAGGAATTAATTTCATTAACCTCGTTGATGCTGGGGACCCAACTGAACAAGCTAAATTTTATAGCGAAAATGGTGCAGATGAGATTTGTTTTTTGGACATCACTGCATCTAATGAAAATAGAAATACTATTTTAGATGTAGTAAAAAAAACATCTCAACAATGTTTTGTTCCGCTAACCGTCGGTGGGGGTGTTAGAAATCTTAATGATATTTCAAACTTACTAAGTTCAGGAGCAGACAAAGTCTCAATTAATACCGCTGCAGTAAATAATAAAAGTATTGTAAAAGAATCGGCTGAAAATTTTGGATCTCAGTGTACTGTTATCGCAATTGATGCAAAGAAGATTGACAAAAATAAATGGGAAGTATTTACGCATGGAGGAAGAAATTCTACAGGCAGGGATGTTCTTAGTTATGCTAAAGAAGTAGAAGAACTTGGTGCAGGCGAAATACTCTTAACTTCTATGGATAGAGATGGAACTAAAAAAGGATATGATTTAGAATTAACTGAGCTAATTTCCAATTCAGTAAATATTCCAGTTATAGCCTCAGGTGGTGCCGGTAACCTCGATCATTTGTATGATGGCTTTAAAAAAGGCAAAGCTAGTGCAGCATTGGCTGCATCAATATTTCATTTTGGTGAGTTTTCAATACAAGATGCAAAAAAATATTTAGACTCAAAGGGAATTCCTGTAAGAATTTAAAAAATGTTTAAAACTCTAGAAGAATTGATTGCTATTATTCGTCAACGAAAAGGATCTTCGTCTGAGAAATCCTATACAAATAAATTATTAAATGACAAAAAATTAATTGTTGCAAAAGTTAAAGAAGAAGTAACAGAACTTATCAGTGCAATTGAACAAAATTCAAATAAAATTCATGAAGCAGCGGATGTTTTGTATCATTTAATGGTGCTTTTGGAAGCAAACGGTATTAAAATCGAAGATGTAATGGACGAATTAAAAAAAAGACAAAAGAAATAAAATGATAAATTGGCACAAAAGAGTGGTGAAGCGGTTTAAGAAAAAATTCAATGTTTCTGATTATGGAGTAGCCTGGATATCTTTTATTAAAGGATTAATTCTTGGTTTACTGATTTATCATTTTTTTATTAAATAATAAAATGGCATACGACAAAAACAATATTTTTGCTAAAATTTTAAGAGGTGAAATACCTTGTAAAAAAATTTATGAAAATGATTTTGTTCTTTCATTTCATGATATTAATCCACAAAAGAAAATACATGCTTTAGTTATTCCGAAGGGATCATATGTAAATTTGGATGATTTTATTCAAAATGCCAAAGAAAAAGAAATTACAGAGTTCTTCAAAGCAATATCTCATGTTGCCAAATTACTTGAAGTATCGAATGCAGAAGGTGGATATAGAGCTTTATCTAATATAGGCAAAAATGGGGGACAAGAAGTTCCCCATCTACACTTTCATATTTTTGGTGGAGAAAAAGTCGGGAAAATGGTTTCTAATTAATTGTCGGAATATTAAATAGTTTTTCATCAAAGCTTTGGTTTTTATTAAGATTGTTAATTTTGAAATTAGTATAATTACCATTTAGATCGACAATTTCCCATCCAGACAAGTCAAAGCTTTCTCTATCAAAAAAAAATACTATTTCCCCTTTATTTTCTTCAGAGTATTTGATTTGAAAAGACTTTTGTTCTGAACTTAAATTTCCTTCCAAAATCAAATTCTCAAATTTTTTTTTATCTAAAATGTTTACAAAATACGATTTTGAAACAGGATAAAAATATGTTTTGTTGTACCTTTTGTGATAAATTACGAGATTTTTTCTATTAACTATAACTTCTTTTTGATTTTTATTTTCGTATATGCATTTTAAAAAATGAGGTCTTTTTAAAAAACAAACTCCACTCTCTTTTTTACCAAAAGAGGCTTGAACAAAATCAAATCTAAGAGTTTTTATATTATTTAGATTTTCAATAATTTTCGACTTATCATTAGCTAGTAAATTTGTAGTATTTATTGAGACTATAAAAGTTAGTAAAATTAATATAAATTTTTTTTTTAACAAAAATTATAAAACCTCTCTTTTACCTGTATGGTTGGCTTTACTTACGATTCCACTGCTTTCCATTTGATCGATTATTCTTGCAGCTCTATTATAGCCAATTTGTAATTTTCTTTGAAGAAAACTAGTTGATGCTTTTTTTTCTGTTTGAACAATTTTAAGAGCAGCTTCATATAATTCGTCATTACCTTCGTTTGAGTCGCTTTCGTTTATATTATTATCTTGTATTGTTGTTATTTCTTCCATGTAATCTGGATTTCCTTGGGACCTTAAAAAACTAGTGATTTTTTCAATTTCCCCTTCAGAAATGTACGGACCATGAATCCTAAATATTTTATTGGCTGATGACATAAATAGCATATCCCCCTTGCCCAAAAGTTGCTCAGCCCCTTGTTCACCCAAGATAGTCTTACTGTCAATTTTTGAGCTTACTTGAAAAGATATTCTTGTTGGAAAGTTAGCTTTGATTGTTCCCGTAATAACATCAACACTTGGTCTTTGAGTGGCCATGATTATATGAATTCCAGCTGCTCTTGCCATAGCAGAAAGTTTTTGGACATAGCTTTCAATTTCTCTACTTGAGATTAACATTAGGTCAGACATTTCATCTACAACAACAACTATGTATGGCATCTTTAGTTTATGTTTTTGATTGTAGCCGTCTATGTTTCTTACTCCTTCAGAACTCATTAATTTATATCTATTTTCCATTTCTCTAACCGTCCAGCTCAATGCAGCCGTTGCTTTTTTTGCATCGGTAATTACAGGGGATAAAAGATGAGGAATTCCTTCATACGAAGAAAGTTCTAACATTTTTGGGTCAATTAAAATAAATTTACAGTTATTTGGATTATGTTTGTAAAGAAGAGAAGTTATTATTGTATTTATACAAACTGATTTTCCGGACCCCGTAGTTCCAGCTATTAATAAATGGGGCATTGATGTTAAATCAGCAATTATTGGTGATCCAGAAATACTTTTGCCTAGAGCTATAGGAAGTTTTATTTCTTTTTTAGAAAAAGAATTAGAAGAGATAATTTCTGACAAAATTACCCCATCTCTTTTAGTATTTGGTATTTCTATTCCTACTGTGTTTCTTCCAGGTATTATAGAAACTCTGGTCGAAACAGAACTTGTATTCCGAGCAATATCATCTGATAGACTTACTATTTTTGAGACTTTAATTCCGGGTGCAGGTTCAAATTCATATAAACTTACTACTGGACCATTACTAACTTTTTTAATTTTTCCTTTTACTCCAAAATCTAATAGAATTTTTTCAATAAATTCCGAACTAGGATTATTCGAAGTAGAACCTTTTATGCTATGTTTTTTTTCTAACAGGTTTACTGTCGGTAGTTTATATTCTTTGGTTTTATTATCTGGTAAATTTTTAAAAGAAAAAGATTGTTGTTTTGTTTCAAGAGATTCCTTTTCATCTCCAATAGTATCAATATAGCTATTTTCACTCGATGTATTTTTAATATTTTTTCCTATAGAGAATTTTTCTATAATTTTTTTAAAATTAATTCCAGAACCCAGAACAAAAAATATTAAGGTTAGTAGTAAAATTACGATTTTATTTAGATCATTTTCTATTAGAGGATAAAATTTATTTATAAAATAAAAACTTCTCTCACCTAAAAAACCAGAATTTCCATTATCAATTAACCAAAAGGAATTATTATTAGTTAAATATATAAATAGACATCCTAAATTAATATATAGAATAGTATAAAATATTTTGCTTAATAGGTTTTTAATCTTCTTATTTATTATTAAATTTATTCCCCAAGATAATATGCTAACAGAAATCAAAAAAGATATTAGCCCAAAAGATTGAAGAAAAAAATCTGCTACAATATTCAAATATTTTTGAAAAATAACCTCTGTATTAGGATCGTTAATCTTGTAAATTAGAGTGGAATTTTCAGGGGAGTAGCTAAATAAGGAATAAGAGAATATGAAAAAAATGCTTATTAATAAAAGACCAAAGAGCTCAATAAATCTCTTTTTAAAAAAAATTAAAGTATTATCGTAAATATTCTTGTCTAATTTCATTTATCGAATCACCTGCTTTACTTTGTATCATTTATTAAAAATTGATAAAGTTTTAATAAAGAAATATGAAAAAAGCAGTTATTTTATTTAATTTAGGTGGTCCCGATAATTTAGAAAATGTGGAACCGTTTCTCTTTAATTTATTTAACGATCCAGCAATTATTAGTATTCCATCATTTTTAAGATACCCTTTGGCAAAATTTATTTCAAAAAGAAGAGCACCTATTGCAAGGAATATTTATAGAGAAATGGGAAACAGATCACCCATTCTTGAATTAACAGAGCAGCAAGCAAAGAGTTTAGAAAAAAATTTATCAATACAAGGAAACTATAAATGTTTTGTTGTTATGAGATGTTGGCATCCACGTGCAGCTAATGTAATAAAAAAAGTTCAAGTATATAATCCTGAAGAAATAATACTTTTACCATTGTACCCACAATTTTCTGCCACAACTTCAGGATCATCAATCAATGAGTGGAAGAAATTATGTGAAAAAGAAAACTACAAAGTAAAGACTAAAACAATTTGTTGTTACCCAACAGAAGACAGTTTTATAGAATCACACGCTTCTTCAATTAAAAGAACAATAAAAAAATTGAATGATAAAAATTTTAAATTAATTTTTTCTGCACATGGTTTACCTGAAAGTAAAATTAGAAAAGGTGATCCTTATCAATGGCAAGTTGAAGAGACAGTAAAAGAAATAATGTTAAAATTAGCAGATGAGAATTTGGATTATGCAATAACCTATCAGAGCCGAGTAGGACCAATGAAATGGATTGGACCATCTACAGATGAAGAAATCGTTAAGTACTCAAAAGAAAAAAAGGGTTTGGTTGTTGTGCCAGTAGCATTTGTTTCCGAGCATTCAGAAACTTTGGTTGAATTAGACATTGAATATAAAAAATTAGCTGAAAAAAATGGGTGTAGTTTTTACAAAAGAGTACCAGCTTTGGGAGTTGAAGAAAATTTTATTAAAGCATTAACAAAACTAATTTTAAAACCAGAAGAAAGAGGAAATTTTGTATCATCTCTCACCTGTCCCAATAAATTTACAAAGTGCCCGTGTAAATGAAAAAACTTTTAGGAATCTTAGTTTTAAGTTTGTGTTTTATTAATACTGCTGCAGCAAATATTAAAAAACCAAAGATTCAAAACATTGGAGTAGTTTTTCCAATTATAGAAAATAAAAAATTTCCTTGTAGAGTAAATGCTATTTATACACCAATAAAACCAATAGAAGAAGTTAAGGCACCATCCGGATATGGTTTAGATGATAGATTTAACTATACTTACGATCGTATAGAAAAAGTAAGTGTAAGTTGTTCTAGCGGTGATCTTAAAGCTTGCGAGTCTATATATAAAACATTATTAAGCTGGGCGGAATCAAATGCAGCCAAAAGAACAGGACCTTCTGATGAGGATGGAAGACATTGGAATGATACTTTGACAGTTAATTTATATGTAGCCGCTCCAATGATAACTGCATATTCTTTTGTAATACAAAGAATTGATATTCCCCAAGAGGAAGATAAAAAAATTAAAAAATGGTTAAAAAAAATAGTTAGAAGAAATCAACATCTTATGTATGATAAAACTTACGATTATGGAGGTGCACGAGGAATACCCAAGAGAGCCCATAACCATGCGCTTTCATCAGCTATGTCACATTTATCATTAGCAATTCTTTTAGGTGATAACAAAACTTTTAAAAAACCATTTAAAAATTGGATAGGTGCTGTTAAGTACCAGCGTAAAGATGGAAGCCTTCCTATTGAAACCAGAAGAGGTGGAAGAGCAATGTTTTATCAAGGTAGAGCAATGACCGCACTTGCCACAATTGCCGTGATGGCGGAAAATCAAAATATTGATATATGGAATATGAAATTTAAGAAAATTAAAGACTATCATAACATTGTAAAATTTTTTGTTGATTTTGCTGAAAATCCAGAGATAGTTTTTAAGTATGCGAAGGAAAATAGGCATCCTGGTCCTGCTAAAGATTATAAAAATCAAGATTTAGATAGTAGCGGATCTGTTTGGGGTTGGGTTCCTGCATATGTAAGCAGATTCCCAAATCATGAAAATATAAAAAGAATTAAATCTTGGAAAAAAGAAAATATGAACAAATATCAAAGATTAATGCGTAGTGCTCTGGATGGAGTTGGAACTAGCTATGTAGATTTTGCAGCTTCTTGGAACGTAGGGGCTGAACCAAATTGTCATTTTGTAAAATGAACACATATTTATTATTTAAATCTCTTCATTTAATTGCAGTCATATCCTGGATGGCTGGCTTATTATATTTACCAAGAATTTTTGTGTACCATGTTGAAAATTATGAAAAGAAAGAAACTCTAGATATTTTTGAAACTATGGAAAGAAGACTTTATAATTACATAATGAGACCAGCAATGCTCTTTGCCTGGATATTTGGGATTGTCTTAATTTATTTAAATGGTCTAGATGTTTTGGCTAATTTATGGATCCAAATCAAACTTGCTTTAGTAATTCTTTTGTCTATTTATCATGAATATTTAGGCAAATGTCTCAGTCAGCTTAAAAATAGAACAAACACAAAAAGTGCTAAATTTTATCGTTATATAAATGAGGTCCCAACCGTGTTGCTTATAGCTATAATATTTATCGTGGTTTTTAAGCCTATTTAGACTTGAATATTAATTTTAAATCACTATATTAGTACTTACTTACCTTAATAAACAATAATCACTATGAATTTACAGGAATTGAAGCAAAAATCGCCATCCGAGCTAATATCTAAAGCTGAGAAACTTGGTATTGAAAATCCAAGCACATTAAGAAAACAGGAAATTCTTTTTTCTATCTTAAAAAAGTTAGCTGAAAAAAATGAACAGATCACCGGCGGAGGGGTGTTAGAAGTTTTACAAGACGGTTTTGGCTTTCTTAGAGCAATAGAGTCAAATTATCTTCCAGGACCCGATGATATTTATGTAAGTCCTAGCCAGATAAGGAAATTTGGTTTGAGAACAGGAGATTCTGTAGAAGGAGAAATTAGAGCACCAAAAGACGCCGAAAGATACTTTGCTTTATTAAAAGTAAGTCAGATCAATTTTGAAACTCCGGAAAAAGCAAGAAATAAAATAGCATTCGATAATTTAACCCCGCTTTATCCAGACAAGCAATTAAAAATGGAAGTGGAAAAAAATACAACAGAAAAAAAACCAGACCAAACTGCAAGATTAATTGATCTCGTGAGTCCAATTGGAAAAGGACAAAGATCACTTATAATTTCACCACCAAAGGCAGGTAAAACAATTATTTTACAAAACATTGCAAACTCTTTAGAGGTAAATCATCCCGAATGTTATTTGATGGTTCTATTGATAGATGAGCGACCAGAAGAAGTCACAGATATGCAGAGAACAGTAAAGGGAGAAGTAATAAGTTCTACTTTTGATGAGCCAGCTTCAAGACACGTTGCTGTTGCAGAAATGGTTATAGAAAAAGCTAAAAGATTAGTAGAACACAAAAAAGATGTAGTTATTTTGTTAGACTCAATTACTAGATTAGGAAGGGCTTATAACGCTGTAGTTCCAAGTTCAGGAAAAGTGTTAACCGGGGGTGTTGATGCAAATGCACTTCAGCGTCCAAAAAGATTTTTTGGAGCCGCAAGAAATGTTGAGCAAGGAGGATCTTTAACTATTATATCGACTGCTTTAATAGATACTGGAAGCAGAATGGATGAAGTAATCTTTGAGGAATTTAAAGGAACAGGTAATTCAGAATTAATTCTAGATAGGAAAATTGCAGATAAAAGAATTTATCCTGCAATTGACATAACTCGTTCGGGTACTAGAAGAGAAGAACTTCTATTCAAAAAAGAGGATTTATCCAAAGTTAATGTCCTTAGAAGAATTATAAGCCCAATGGGTACCATGGATGGAATAGAATTTTTAATGTCTAAACTTAAAAATACAAAGAATAATGCAGACTTTTTTGTTTCAATGAATAAGCCTGGATAGATCTTCTTAGCTACTTAAAATTATGATCTTAAGCATTGTGGTTCCAGTTTATAACGAAGAAAAAACTTTGCTAAAATCCTTACAATCCCTTAAAAATTTAAATGCAAACTTAGGTAAGCATGAGATCATCGTTATTAATGATGGATCAACTGATAATTCTGGTAAAATTTTAAATGAAAATAAAAATTTATACGACAAACTTATCTCAAATGAATCAAACAGAGGAAAAGGATATTCTATAAAACGAGGATTGTTAGAATCTACAGGAACACATATTATCTTTCATGACTCAGATCTAGAATATGACTCAAAAGATATACTCAAATTTCAAAAAATATTTTCTGATTTTGATGCTGATGGAATTGTTGGTTCACGTTTTAATTATGCAGATTATACGAGATCGCATAATATACTTAATAAATTTGCGAATCACATTTTAACTCTTACTTTTAATTTATTATATAATACAACTTTTACAGATATTTATTCATGTTATTTTGCTTTTAAAAAAGAACTTTTAGATCCAAACCAACTTCAAACAATGGGGTTTGAACAACACGCCGAGATACTTTGTAAAGTAATCAAAAAAGGTGAAAAATTTTATGAAGTGCCAATTAATTATAGTGGCAGATCTTACAAAGAAGGAAAAAAAATAAAACCACACGATTTCTTTTTTGTTTTATTTCAAATTTTTTTAAGACGTTTCTTCTAAGGATTTTATATTTAAGTTATATAAAGAAAAAAAAGCAAGCAGAAAAGTAAAAGACTTTAAAACTCTATTAGCACTCGTTTCAAGGTGGTATGCCAATTCATATGGCGTAGAAAAATATACAATTAATAACAATGCCAAGTAAGAAAAAAATAATAGCATTACAAAAAAAAATAATTTTTTATTAAAATTCAAATAAAATGATGTAATAAAAAACAATAATGCAATTATAGCTTTTTCATTTGATAAAACCAGATATTTAAAAAATAATATATAACTATCAAGAACTAATATTCTATTTACCAGATTTTCTCTTATTAATTCTATGGTAAAGTCTGTATTTGTAATTCCATTTTTATAACAAAAAACTTTCCATAATATAATTGGAATAAATGAAAAAAATAAAATAATAAGCTTTTTTGAATCTGTAAATATTTTTTTTTCTAATAATTTTATAAAAATCGTAGTAAAAAAAAGTAATATAAGTAAAGCGAATCCTTCATTTTTTATTAAGGACAAAGTTATACATAGCAAAAATGTTATGAAAATTAATGAATTTCTATCATTTTCATTAATTCTAGAAAAAAATATTTTAAAAAAACAATATCCTATAGTTACAAAGTATAAAGCTACTGCTCCATCTATTCCTCCAAGAAACAAGTGTGTTCCTATAAAAAATATTAGTAATGAAAGCAAAATCATATATTTTTTATTTGAAATATAAGAAGACAAAAATATTAATGGAGGTAAATAAACAAATGTGTAAGCACTTTTGGGAAATACTTCATGCCAATAACCGCTTAAAAAGGCAAAAGAAGCGGAAAAGCTGTGAAATAACAATGGATAATCATTATGACTAAAAGCCGCGTAATTATCAGCAACAGAATAAAGTGACTGATCAAAAAAAATTCTTTTTGCATGAAATAAATATAAACTTCTCAAGTCCCAGCCCTTTGCGGTTGTACCTAAGCAAATCAATAGTATAAGCAAGAAATATATCTTAAGCGTCAAATTATTTTTAAAATTTTTTAAATAAAAATATGCAACTGTAAGAAAAAAGAGAATTATATTTATTTTTAAAGTAATATTAAAAAAACCTATGCTTATAAGAAGATAATTATTAAGAATTAATAGCAAAAGTACTATTGAAATTTTATAATTAAATTGTTTAAGTTCTACTGGCATTTTTGTAATTCTATAAATTTTCCTTTAAATATACTTTCGCAGTTATAATTCTCTTCTATTAAGGATAACGTATATTTTGATTTTTCATCAAATTTTATTGGATAATTAAATTCAATTATTCTTTGATAACTATACATATCATTTCTTAAACTTTTGCTTAAATTAAATTTTTGAATTTTATTAGAAATTAATATTTCATTTGTTTCAATTATTGCTTTAGGTAACACATGATTTATATGAGAATTTTTTTTAAATGGATTTTTTAAAACTTCAAATTCAAAATTACTTCTTTTATTCCAATAGTAAAAAATCTGAATAATTCCTACTATAAAAAAAAAAGTTAATAATTTTTTATTTTTTAGATGAATCATTTAAATATTAATCCTTCAAATTTTAGTAATTTTTTTTTTAATTTTGTTCCTCCTGGGGCTGAGAAACCACCTAAAGTGCCATCTGACTTTAAAACTCTATGACACGGAACAATTAACACATGTTGGTTTTTTCCACAGACTCTGCCCACATATCTTGGTGAAACTTTTAATTTTTTTGCAATTTCTCCATAACTTTTTGTTCTCCCTTTTTTGATTTTTTTTAATTCTCTCCAAATTTTTTTTTCAACAGTTTTTCCTTCAACTTTAATCTTTCCATCTATTATCTTTTTTTTATTTTTAAAATACAAAATTATATTTTTTTTAATTTTTCTTAACTTTTTAGTTTTTTTTCCTTTATTTTTTTCCTTTTTAAACTGAATCTTCGTTATAAAATTTTTATTTTCAGAAACCGAAATCCATCCAAATCTGGTATTGAAAGATATTATATTTTCCATAACTATTTCAGTTGTTTTTAACCAAATAATATCCCCACAATATAAAAGTGTCATTATTTTTTGAATCAAATTCTTTTGAGATTTTATTTGGCGGTTTTCCTATATTACCCTTTATTGTTTGATTAATTGAAAAATTAAAGCTCTCAAACAATTTTTTATATTCATAGTGTCTTAATCTATTTTGATAAAGGTAATTATTATTATATTTTTTCCATTCATCCTTGGAATATTTTAAAAAATTCAAGGCAGATATATTTTTGTCAGTGTGGCTATAATGATCGCTATAATCTATTAAAGACGAAATATAACCATTTTTTTTTATTATCTTTTTTAAATTACTCAAACACGAATGAAGATCTCTTGGCGAAAAGTGTTCAAGAGTAGCGGTATTAATGCACATATCAAAAAGCTCTTTTTCATCTACTAGTCTTTTAAGATCAAATGGAGCTTTATATTCAATATTATAAATTTTTTTTATATCTTCGACACCATTTACGTCATCTTTTTTTTCCTTATTTAAAATTTTGGATATATGAAAATTGGCTTCATTAAATAAAGCAAAATCAATCATTTTATTGATATCTATTACTGTTTGTTTGATTTTGTTCTCAAAAATATATGAGAAAAAAATATTTTGTTCTAGTGATTTTCCAGCACCAATTTCAATAAGAGAATTAACTTGGAGTTTACTGATATTATTGCCATGCACTTCCCAATTTTTATTTATACTGTTTATGTTGATTTTTGATCTTTTTGTTATTAACTTTTGAACCAAATAGAAGAATTTTTCTAACTTTAAAAAGTCGAATATTTTGTAAAGTAAGGACTTTGTCTTCCAATTTATTTGAAACATAGTGTTTTCTAAAATATTTGAGGATAAACTAATTTTAATAAATATAATATATTTTAAAAATGAATATTTTCGCTCTTTCTTCCGGACGTGGTCCTTCAGGGATTGCTATTTTGAGATTATCTGGAAAAGGTAGTCTTCAAATTTCAAAACTGATAACAAAAAAAAATGAAATAAAATCAAAAGAAGTTAACCTTTGTAAATTCTACGATCCTTCAAATGGTAAAATGATCGACGAAGGACTACTTCTCTGGTCGCCTGGCCCGAATAGCTATACAGGGGAGGATTTAGCAGAATTTCATACTCACGGAAGTAACGCCGTTGTTAGTTGCTTTTTAAGAGTACTTGGAGAACAAGAAAATTGCAGATTAGCGGAACCAGGGGAATTTACTAAGCTTGCATTTCAAAACAATAAGATAGACCTAATAGAGGCCGAAAGTATAGGGGATCTTATACACGCTGAAACAGAGCTTCAAAGACAACAAGCTATAAAACTGATTCAAGGCAATGCATCAAATTACTATAATTCTTTAAGAGAAAAGCTAGTTAAATCTTTGTCTTATATTGAAGCAAAAATAGATTTTGCTGAGGATGATCTTCCAGAGAATGTCTTAAAAGAGGTACAGACATCTATAAAGCAAGTTCACAAAGATATTAAACAAATATTAGAGGACCAAAAAATTGGAGAAAAAATTAGAGATGGATTCAGAATATCTATTGTCGGAGATGTAAATGCAGGAAAGTCTTCTCTATTAAATCTTCTTTCTAAAAGAGAGGCTGCCATTGTATCTGAACAAGAAGGCACCACACGAGACGTAATAGAAACCTATCTCAATATTGATGGCTACCCTGTCATCTTGGCAGATACTGCTGGGATCAGAAAGGTTAAAAATAGAGTTGAAAAAGAAGGAATAAAAAGAGCTATCAAGAAAGCTAAAGATGCTGATCTAATTTTAGTTATGGTTGATGTATCTAAAAAAACAATCAATAAAGATCTAAAAAAATTAATTAATGAAGACTGCATATTAGTTTTTAATAAGTCAGACTTAAGTAAAAAAACTCCAAAAAATGAGTTTAAGAAAAATGATCAAATTTTGCTATCAGTAAAAAACAATAAGAACATCGATAATCTTATAAAGTTGATAAAAGAGAAATTGAGTAAAAAATTTATGAAAGCAAACAATATTTTAGTTACTAGAGAGAGACATCGAGCCAAACTTAACGCGGTATTAAAAGAAATAGAAAAATTTTTAAAAAAAGACCAAAAAAAAGAAATCGAAACAGCCGCAGAAGACCTTAGACTGGCCACAAGACATCTTGGGGGTATAGTAGGCAAGGTTGATGTGGAAGAGATACTCGGTTCTATATTTCAGGACTTTTGTATTGGGAAATAACCCATCTTTGAGCTTGTAAAATCATATTTCATCGATACATTTCATTTATGAACAATAAAATGACCTTTGATGTGGTTGTAATAGGTGGTGGACATGCTGGATGTGAGGCTGCGGCAGCATCGGCCAGAATGGGCGTAAATACTGGTCTTTTTACACATAAAATAGAGACTATAGGTGAAATGTCGTGCAATCCGGCCATAGGAGGACTGGGAAAAGGTCATTTAGTTCGAGAAATCGATGCCTTGGATGGGGTTATGGGTGATGTAGCCGACAAATCAGGAATTCAGTTTAGATTATTGAACAGAAGCAGAGGTCCAGCAGTCAGAGGACCGCGAACTCAGTCAGACAGAAAGCTTTACAAGAAATATATGCAGGAGCTATTGCTCAACTATGAAAATTTAGAGGTGATAGCCGATCCTGTTGTAAAATTTATCTTCGAGAAAGATAAAATTAAAGGTTTCATTTGTCAAAGTGGAAAAGAGGTAATGTGTGGTCAACTAATTCTTACCACAGGAACCTTCTTGAATGGTTTAATCCACATAGGTGAAAAACAAATACCTGCTGGAAGATATGACGAAAAGCCCTCTACAGGATTGAGTGAGCAATTAGAAAAATTTAACATAAAAATTGGAAGACTTAAAACCGGAACACCTCCAAGGCTGGATGGAAGAACTATCAATTACGATGATTTAGAAATGCAGCCGGCTGACAGGGAGCCATACTTTTTTTCATTCCTAACAACGAAAGCTATAAATAAGCAAATTAACTGCGGCGTGACCTGCACTAATGACTCGGTGCACAAAATCATAAGTGACAATATTTCAAGAAGCGCAATATACTCTGGTAACATCAAAGGGGTGGGCCCAAGATATTGTCCATCCATTGAAGACAAAATTGTTAAGTTTAAGGAAAAACAAAAACACCAAATTTTTTTAGAACCCGAAGGCTTAGAAGATCACACGGTATACCCAAATGGTATTTCGACTGCTCTGCCTGAGGATGTTCAGCTTAAAATATTAGCTAAAATTAAGGGTTTAGAAGAGGTCAAAATGGTAAGAGCAGGATATGCCATAGAGTACGATTATGTGGACCCGAGGGAGCTAAAAGCGAGTCTAGAAGCCAAAAAAATAGGGTCTCTTTTCTTGGCTGGCCAAATCAACGGGACAACAGGTTATGAAGAAGCTGCGGCTCAAGGATTGATAGCTGGAATTAATGCTGCCCTGAAAGTTAAAAAAAGGGATGAATTTATTTTGGATAGATCAAGCTCATACATTGGAGTGATGATAGACGACCTCATTACGAAGGGTGTTTCCGAACCCTACAGGATGTTTACGTCTCGAGCTGAATACCGATTGTCATTGAGAGCGGATAATGCAGATCAAAGACTTACGCCTATGGGTATAAAAATGAATTTAGTGAAAGTTAATAGAAAAAAATTATTTAATGAAAAACAGAAAAAGATAAACAGTTTAGAAAAATCTTTGTCAAAAAAATTTATGACACCAAACGCTGCTGCTAAATATTCTATTAAGATTGCAATGGATGGAGTCAAAAGATCCGGACTAGATATCTTGGGAATAAAAAATGTTAAATTAAATCATCTAAGAGGGATTTGGGCTGATATACCCCAATATGGACACTTCATTGATGAACAGGTTGAAATAAATGCCCATTATTCAGGCTACCTACCTAAACAAGAGAGTGACATTAGAACTTTTAAAAAAGATGAAAGTTTAGTGATACCAAATGAGATTGACTATGACTCTTTCAGTGGACTCTCTAATGAAATTAAGTCGAAATTGAAATTGATAAGACCAAAGACCTTAGGACAGGCCCTGAGGATTGATGGAGTGACCCCGGCTGCAGCAATAATTCTATTAGGAGCTATCAAAAAGACAAAACACAGGGTTCCAGCCTAAAATACGCATGAACCCTAGTGAATCTAAAGTAGAATCAAAGCTAGTTTTAGCTAAAAATCTTAATTTTAATGATAAAAAGCTGGAACTTATCGAATTATTTGTACAAGAGGTTTTAAATTATAATCAAAAGTATAATTTAATCTCACGTAGCTCTGAAAAAGATATTTGGAACAGACATGTTCTGGATTCTGCTCAACTAGTTAAACATATAGATCATAAAAATTTTAATAGCTTAGCTGATTTAGGTACAGGAGGCGGTTTTCCTGGAATTATGCTATCTATTTTTTATAGTGATATTTTCACGTTTCACGTGAAACTTTATGAAAAATCTAAAGTCAAAGTTAACTTTATTAAATCCATTATAGATAAATTAGGATTAAGAAACGTATATATATATGATAATGATTATCAATCTCATATAATAGATACAGATTACATAGTTTGTAGAGCATTTAAGAAGCTACCTGAAATATTAAGAATTTCACGTGAAACTATGAAAAGGCCTCACAAACTGATTGTTATGCTGGGAAAGAGTGCACAGGATGAATTAAATAAAGCTTCAAAGGGTATGATTTATAAGTATAAGCTAGTACCCAGCATCACCGAGAGTGATTCAAAAATACTTTTAGTTGATGCTACAAAATAAATTGTGACTGGATCTATAATATCAGTAATAAATCAAAAAGGTGGAGTCGGAAAAACTACGACCGTTATAAACCTAGCAACAGCTTTAGCAAAAAAAGGAAAAAAAATCTTAGTAATCGATCTGGATCCTCAAGGCAATGCCACGACTGGTTTGGGCAAGTCAAATAATGATGAAGAGAAAAGCATCTACAATGTCCTTATAGGTAAGACATCAGCTCAGGGCGCAATTCAAGAAAGTAGTGTGCCTGGCCTGGACCTTATAGGATCAAATGTGAACCTATCTGGGCTAGAGGTTGAAACAGCAAATGATGCCAATAGAGCCTTCTTGCTAAAAGAGATTTTAAGCAAGGGAAATGAGTCATGTTTTAAGAAGTATGAGAATATTTTTATCGACTGCCCACCTTCCTTGAGCTTGCTAACGGTCATGTCTTTAGTCTCCGCAGATGAATTACTAATACCTCTTCAAACAGAGTTTTTTGCATTAGAAGGAATCACACAGCTAGTTAAAACGATCGATAGAATAAAAATTAATTTGAATCCAGGACTTGGAATTAGAGGAGTCCTTCTTACTATGTTTGATAAACGAAACAAACTGTCGTCACAGGTAGATGTTGAGGCCAGGAAGCATTTTAAAGATAAAGTCTACAAAACTGTTGTGCCGAGAAATGTCAGATTATCCGAAGCCCCATCTCACGGGATGCCATGTTTGATTTATGATAAAAATTGTTCAGGCAGCAAATCTTACATAAATTTAGCAGAAGAGTTTATTAGTCAAAGCAATCAGTCTATGGGTAGTGCAGCATGAATGCAGCAAAAAAAGGTCTTGGGAGAGGATTATCTGCTCTATTTGGTGATATTGAAAAAAAATCAGGATCGAATCAAACCAATATAAACAAAGTTCCAATAGCTGATTTACAAAGAAATAAATATCAGCCAAGAACTTTATTCGACGAAGAAAAGCTTATGGAGTTGTCCTCTTCTATAAAAGAAAATGGTATTATACAGCCAATAGCAGTGCGTCTTAACAAATATGAGCCTGGGAAATATGAAATTATTGCCGGGGAAAGACGATGGCTAGCTGCTCAAAAAGCTGGTCTGAATGAGATACCTGTAGTTGTTTTAGACATTGATGATCAGAAAAGTTTAGAGATTGCAATAGTTGAGAATGTTCAAAGACAGGATTTAAACGCGATTGAAGAAGCTAAAGGCTACCAAAGATTGGTTAAGGAATTTGGTTATGATCATGAAAAGATTTCAAAATTTATGTCTAAAAGCAGAAGTCACATAAGTAACACATTAAGATTACTAACACTTCCAAAAGACATAATTAGCATGATCGAAGAAGGACTATTGTCGGCCGGTCAAGCCAGGCCTCTTATTGGACTTCCTAATGCCAGCAGTATTGCTGAAAATATTGTTAAGAAAAAATTTAGTGCTAGAGAGGTAGAATCATTAATAAAAGAAAAAAGAACATCTAAAAAATCTGAAAAAAAAGAAGATCCAAATATCACTTTTGTTCAGAATGAAATTGAAAGTAAATTAGGCATGAATGTTCAGATAATAAATAAAAAGAATAACTCTGGCAAATTAATAATTAAGTATTCGTCTTTAGGTCAGTTCGAGCTTTTATCTAAAAAGCTTAGGAAGTAGAAGCTGCTTTATCACAAAGATTTACAATTAGATTTTTAATTAAAATATCGTTATTTGGATTCATTCCTGTTTTTATTAAAATTTCTGTATCAAACAACATTTTTTTTGCTTCTTCTAATTTTTTAAGGTTCCAATTTTTAATTTGCTTATAAAAAGTTGGTTTATCTTTCCAAAAAATGGGAGGCCTTAAGTTGTCAATAGCTTTTTCAATATTTTTATCTCTTTGATATTGATTATTTAAATCGCAAAGTTTTTCTATCCTATGATTTAATACATTTAAGTAAAGGTAAGCATCCTCATTTTGAAGAATGACATTTCCTAGATTTTTGTTCAAATTTTCTTTTTCTGCACCCAAACAAGCATCCCTGATGTTATCAAAGTCCAAATTATTGGCGTTATTTAACACTTCTAGAAGCTTCTCGAATTTGATTTTTTTATCTAAAAAAAGAGATTTAATTTTATCTATTTCATAAGACAAAGTTTTTCTATCTAGCCCAGAGTTATTGACAAGAAAATTTATGGTTTGTTGGCTTAATCCTGAATAATTAGACAGTTTTTTTCTTAAATATTCAGAAAGGGTTCTTTCGTTGTCTTGATAGCAAGCAATAATTCCTATTTTTTTTTCTTTTTCAAAAATTTGTCTAATAGATGATTTTTTTTCTAAATTTTGTGCAAATAAAAATATTTTTAGATCAGGATTAGGGTTTTCTAAAATCTTAATGATTTTATCTTTAATTTTTTCTGAAATTTCATTTATGAAAACAATTTTTTTTTTACTAAATAGTGACGTATTATTTATTTGTTCATCTAAAAGTTTACCATTTTTTATAATTTCATTTTGATCAAAATTAATTTGTTCGTATTCTTTAAAATGTTTTTTTATCTGATCCTTAATGTCATCTTTCATTCCAATATTTTCTCCATATATTAAAGAGATAAAATATTTTTCAATTAAAATTATGTTTTTTTCAACTAAAAAACTTTTTAAGATCATATTTTAATTATAAATTAGATTGAGATCTTTTGTTATTTCTTCAGCTATATTGTCAATCATATTATCAATAATTTTTTTTTCACGATTTAAAGTATCAATATGTACATTCGAGGCTTTATAAGTGCTTCTTTGAGAAAAACTTTTATCAAGTATTTTTTCACGATTTGACTCAGAAATTATTGTTAAATTAAATATTACCTTTACACTATATTCTGAAGCTGAACCATCACTATCTCTATTGGTTATGTCTCTTTTCTTAAGAACATTTATATTAAATAATAGATTATTTTGTGCACCCTCTACTTTGCTAAATTTATTCACTAATGACTGACCTAATCTTTTATCACCACTAATAACAGAATTATTTAAATTAAATTTTTGATTTTTTTCATTTAACAAAGGTTGGTAACCACATCCTGGATTTAAAGCCAAAACTATTAAAAAGAATGTAATTTTTAAAAATTTATAAATCATACTAAGTGGTAATGAAATTAATTATTTTATTTTTAACAAAAATATTTTTTACAATTTTCTTATCCTTTAAATTTTTCTTAATATTCTCAATCTTTTTGGCTTCTATCAAGGCTTCCTTTTCTGACAAGTCTTTTTTTGTAACAATTAACCCTCTTTTTTTTCCATTAACCTGAACTACTAGTGTAATTTCCTGGTCTTTTAATAATGATTTACTTCCTTTTGGCCATTGAATTTCTTCATAAAAATTTTTCCCCTCTAATTTTGATAAACACTCATATGACAAATGAGGCGCAAAAGGCATGATGATTTTAATGAATTTAGCTTGTGATTCTAATAAGGTTTTATTGCTTAATTTTTTTGTCAAATTATCCTCAAAAAGACTAGTTATTTCGTATATTTTCGCTATAGCTACGTTTAGATGAAAATTTTCAATTAGATCAGAGATTTTGAAAAGATATTCATTAAATTTTGTTAAGAATTTTTTTTCATCTCCTGTATCAGATTTTTCATCTTTTTTATCTAGTATCTTATTATTTAGATTCCATATTCTTTGGATAAACTTATGTGCTGCAGAGACACCCTCAGTTGACCATTGAACATCACGATCTGGTGGACTATCAGATAGTATAAACCACCTTACTGCATCAGCTCCATAAATTTTTATCATGCTTTCTGGGTCAACAATATTTTTTTTTGATTTCGACATAGCTTCAGATGGGCCAACTTTAACTTTTGAACCATCAATTTTAGATGCAAATCCCTCTTTCGTCTTTTGAATTTCATCCGGACTTAACCACTTTCCTTCCTTATCTTTATATGTTTCGTGACAAACCATTCCTTGTGTGAAGAGGCCTTTAAAGGGCTCTTTTACTTTAACTTTATTATTGCAAAACTTAATTGCTCTCATAAAAAATCTTGAATATAATAAGTGCAAAATTGCGTGTTCAACACCACCGATATATTGGTCAACAGGCATCCAATAGCTAAAGGACTTTTCATCAAATGGTTTGCTACTAAGCCTTGGAGAACAAAATCTTATAAAATACCAAGAAGAGTCTACAAATGTATCCAAAGTATCGGTTTCTCTAATTGCCGATTCTCCCGTTTTTTTGTATTTAGTTTTTTTCCAAGTAGGATGGTTATCAAGAGGATTTCCTTTATAGTTTAAATCAATATCTTTGGGTAGTTTTATGGGAAGCTCACTTTTATCTACTGGCACAACATCACCATTGTTAAGGTGAATCATAGGTATTGGACAGCCCCAATATCTTTGTCTGGAGACACCCCAATCTTTTAATCTAAAAGTAATTCTTTTTTTTCCAATTTTTTTCTTTTCAATTTCACTTACAATTTTTTCTTTTGCCTTTGAAACACTAAAATTATTAAGAAAATCAGAATTTATAATTTTTCCATCACCAGTGTAAGCACCATTTATTTCTGTATCGGTCGTATCTTCTGGTTTTACTACAGGAATAATTTCAAGTTTGTACTTTTTTGCAAAATCAAAATCTCGTTGGTCATGTGCTGGACACCCAAAAATTGCTCCAGTTCCATAGTCCATCAAAATAAAGTTTGCTACATACACTGGGATTTTTTTTTGTTTTATAAACGGATGTTGAGCCATTAAATTGGTTTTAAAGCCAATTTTTTCTGCATTTGCAATTGCTTCTTCAGTTGTACCAACTTGAGAACATTTTTTTTTAAATTTTATAAAATCTTCTGAATTTTCTAACTTTTTGCATATGGGATGATCGACTGATACAGCTAAAAAAGTGGCGCCAAATATAGTATCTGGACGAGTTGTAAAAACTTTTATATCTACATCTTTATTCCATACTTTAAAATTGATTTCACAGCCCAAAGATTTTCCAATCCAGTTTTTTTGCATCAATTTAACTTTTTCTGGCCACTCTTTTAAAGTTTCGAGATCTTTAAGCAGTTCATCAGCAAACTTTGAGATATTAAAAAACCATTGATATAATTTTTTTCTTTCTACTAATGCATTTGAACGCCAACCCCTTCCATCAATCACTTGCTCATTTGCTAAAACTGTTTTTTCTACCGGATCCCAATTAACATAAGTTTCTTTTCTAATAACTAGTCCCTTATTGAAAAAATCAATAAATAGCTCTTGTTGATGCTTGTAGTACTCCTCATCACATGTGGAGATTTCTAAATCCCAATCAATAGACAAACCTAGTAACTGAAGCTGATGTTTCATCGTAGAAATATTTTTTTTAGTCCAATCACTTGGGTTTAGATTATTTTCTCTTGCTGCATTTTCTGCAGGTAAACCAAAAGAATCCCACCCCATAGGATGAAGTACATTAAACCCTTTCATCATTTTGTATCTGGCAATTACGTCTCCAATTGCATAGTTTCTGACGTGTCCCATATGAATTTTTCCTGATGGATAAGGAAACATTTCTAGACAATAAAATTTTTTATTTTTATCAGTATTTTTGAAAGAATTTTTTTTATTAAACCAAAAAGTTTGCCACTTTTTGTCAATTTCTACTACATTGATTTTATTCATTAAATTTTAAACTAATTCTTCTTTTTCTTTGACTGAGAATCTAAAAGAGCAGCTTTTTTTATAATATCTGTTCTAATCGCATCTTCTAATTTATTTGAATTAATTTTTCTTACTATGCAGTTGTTCGTTTGGGCTTTACAGGTTTTTTTATGAATTATAATTCTTATGCTATCACCTCGAATTTCATTTGATAGAAATCTGATGGTAAATTTTAGTGAATCATCAATTGTGTTTGAATCTGTATACCAATCCGTAATTATCATTCCTCCCGAATAGTCTACAGTTACTAAAGGCATAAAATCTATTACATCAAAAGTTGCTCTCCAAAGTGGATTTGATGTACTAAATTCATACGTAGTTTTTCCACCCTTTCCTACATTCTTTAATGACCAACCACGACCTTCTTCAATATTTTTCCTAGCTCTTTTTTCACCCTCCATCTCCATTGTTCTTGCATCGCCACCTTTAGGTAGTTTAAAACCTCCTTCACATGCACTTAAAATGAGGCAAAGAAACAGGACACATGAAGCTTTTAAAAAAATCTTAATTAAATTTTGCATCTTGATAATTTTTTATAATCCAAAGAACCCCAATAAACATTAAAAAAACCTTCATATTTATGTGATATTTTTGCAACATTTTATGAAAAAAAACACAAAACATCAATAAATCAATGAAAAAAATGGTCTTTTTGTTTAATTTTTCACTGTTTATTTAAATAAACAAAAACATGGAGATAAACATGAAAAACATAACAAAAGTAGGTTTATCAGCACTAGCTGGATCACTAGCTTTCACTTCTGTTCAAGCAGGAGACATGAGCATTTCAGGTAGTATGATTACCTCTTATACGAAAAAGGGTGGTTACAGCACGACTGGTAACCCTCTAGGTATGAGCAAAGCACTAACTGTTACAGGTTCAGGTGAACTAGACAATGGTGTTTCTGTTGCATACAAACAAACTATTACTGACGCAATGGGTTACAACGACTCTGAACTTGTGTTCACTGGCGTTCCTATGCTTGGTGATGCGACTATAGCAATGACATCTGCTGGTTCTCCACTTAGTGCAATTGATGATTTAACACCAATTGCTTTTGAAGAAGCAAACGCTTCTGTTGGATCAATCGACGATGTTAATGGTGCTGACGGCGACTATGGTATTAGATATACTTTAGCTGACGTAGCTGGCACAGGTGTTACACTTGATGCTATGTACGTACCTAAACTTGGTTCTGGAGACGCTCCTGCAGAAAAAGGAGTATCTGGAGATGGTGCAAATGCTGGAAACGAAGACGCATATGAAGTTGTTCTTAAAGGAGCAGTTCCAGGCGTTGAAGGTTTAACATTTGCAGTAGGTGGTGCGCAGCTTAACAAAAGCGCAACTGAAACTGTTGCTGCATCTGATTTAGATCAGCAAGAAGGTACAGTTAACTTAAACTACGCTATTGGTAGTTTAAAAGTTGGTGCACAAAAATCTGTAGTAGATGTTCAAGGTACTGCTGAAAACATCTTCAGAACAGATTACGTTGGTGTATCTTACGCGATATCAGATAATCTTTCAGTTTCTTATAACTGGATTGAATCTGATAAACACCGTCAAGGTCAAGCAGGCGCAGAAACTGTAAGTCAAGAGTTCGATTCAATCAGCTTATCATATACTGCTGGTGGAATGACTATTGGTATACTTGATGCAGATGTAGACAATGCTACGTATACATCAGCTAGAGAACAGTCTGCTCGTGCAATTCAAATGACTGTTGCATTCTAAGTAATTAAAAATTATTTTTTAAAAAAGCCGGCATGTATTTGCCGGCTTTTTTTTTGTCCTTCAAGAACGCACACCCATGTATGTTTAAAATATTTGTTTTTCTAAAATTCTTTTCATTTAATCCTCCTAGAGCTATGAATTTTTTTGAAAAATTTCTCGTTAGTAGATTGAATTTCATTGTCCCAAGATGGCCTTCTTTATGCTTATTGGAAGTTTCAAATATCCTTGATAATACAATATGATCACAACCCTGATGTATTTTTTCATTGATTTCAGACATGTTGTGAGCACTTCCAATGATTTCTATATTAGGATTGATTTTTTTTAAATGTTTAAACTGTTTCTTATTATGAGCAGATATGTAGAATTTGCTTGATCTAAGAAAAAATAAAGTTTTTACATCGTTAGGAATAAATAAGCCGATGTTTCTTTTAGTACATTTGTTGTTAAATTTTTTTAAATCATTCCTTTTAAATTTTTTTGGATTTCTTAAGATTAAAATTGCACCTATTTTTTTTACATAATCTAGGTTAAGCTCTTTCAGTTTTTCTGTTATGAAATATAGATAAAATTTTTTTATCATGAATGATGAAGTTATAAATAAGTTAAAATTGATACAACATAATATAGAAAACTTAAATTATAATGTAGACAAACCAAATATAATTTGTGTTTCTAAAACATTTTCAATGCCAAAATTAAAACCCCTTATTGATTTCGGCCATTGTCATTTTGGTGAGAACAAAGTTCAAGAGGCAGTTGAAAAGTGGAGTAAAATTAAAGAAACACATAAAGGTCTAAAAATTCACATGGTTGGAAAATTACAAACGAATAAAGCTAAAAAGGCAGTACGTTTGTTTGATTTCGTTCATTCTTTAGACAGCATAAAGTTAGCTGATGCTTTAAAAAAAAGTGAATCCGAATTTAATAAAAAAATATCTTATTTTATTCAAATTAATATTGGAAATGAAACTCAGAAATCCGGAATTTATGCTAAAGACGCAAAAGATTTTTTAAAGTACTGCGTTGAGGAAGCAAAACTAAATATTATAGGATTAATGGTTATTCCACCAAACGATGAAAATACAGCCAAATATTTTCAAGAAACTTCAAATTTAAATTCTAAGCTTGGACTAAAAGATTTAAGCATGGGTATGTCTTCTGACTATGAATTGGCCATAAAATTTAAATCCACTTTTTTAAGAATTGGATCTGGAATTTTAGGACCAAGAAATCTTAAGGAATAAGTATTTTTGTTTTTTTTGTAATATAAGGCAAAATTTTAATTAAATCTTTTTTTGGTATAGCAATGCATCCTTTTGTAGGACTAAATTTTTTATTTGCAATATGTAAAAATATTGCACTTCCTTTATTTTTAATTACCGGTTTTGTATTAAAGTTTAAAATCAATATTAAATCGTACATATTATTTCTTAAGTATAATTTTTCAGCGCTTTTTTTAAATGGGAAATGAATTAACTTATTATAGTAATGCGAGCTTGGATCATCACACCAGCCCATCTTTGAGCTTATTGATCTTTTTTTTAGTTTACATTGAATTTTCTTAATTCTATCTTTTCTATAAAGTAAAAATTGAAATTTAAATTTTCCTTTAGGAGTTTTGAGATCACCCTCCCTTTTTTTTGAGGTTAGACCTTTTTTTCCTATTGAGCATTTAATCTTATAGTTATAAAAGTAAAGAAAGTTATTTTTTAACCGTATATGCATAATAATTCTTATTCAATTAATGTGGCATGTTTTTGTAGTGAAAATTTTACCAAGTCTTTAGAGGAAATAAAATCATTTTTTAGTTTTAGACTTATTACTTTAGAGACCAATACAAGTCATTTAATAAATAAAAACTACAATGCAATAATTGTTGAGTCAACAATGAATAAAAAAATTAGTCTGAGTGACATTAATATTCCTAAAATTATTATACAAAGTAAAAATGAAAAAAAAATTTCGAGAAAACCATTTGAAATAAATTTTAAGTTACCCATTAACATTGTTCAATTTAATAAGGCTGTTGTAGATCTGTCAAAAAAACATGAATTTAATAAAAATTCTTTAATAAAAATAAAGAATTATGTATTAGATAAAAATGAAAGAGTTTTAAGGTTAGATGATAAAACTTTAAAAATTACAGAAAAAGAAATTTATTTTATTGAAACTCTTCATTCATCAAAAAAACCTTTAAGCAGAAATTATATTCTTAAGAATATCTGGTCTTATTCTTCTGATGCTGATACTCACACAGTTGAAACTCATATTTATAGACTTAGACAAAAAATTAAAGAAAGTTTTGGTGATAAAAATTTTATTAAAAATACCCCAGATGGGTATGCACTTTGAAAAAAAGAAATAAAATTGCTAAAGATTTGTTTTCAAAAAAATACCACAAAAGAATTATCAAACCTAAAAAAGGCAAAGGCAGTTACAGTAGAAAGAAATTTAAGAAAGTCTAGCTCCAATTTTTTGTATGATTTTTGAAGACATTTCTGTGCCTTTTTCAAGGCTTTCTTGCAGTGATAAATTATTTATATATCCATGTAAAAATCCAGCAGCAAAAAGATCCCCGGCCCCTGTTAAATCCACAATTTTTAAATTTTTTTGAACACCACATTCAAACACATCATTTTTATTTATTACAACACTGCCTTTTTCACCCCGAGTTATAATTATTAATTTTCCGAGATTTTTTCCAAAAGAAATCACTTCATCAAAGTTTTTAGTATTAATTAAAGATAAAATTTCTTGTTCATTTGCAAATGTAATGTCTAATTTATTTTTTACTAAATCTAAAAAATGTGATTTGTGTCTATCAACGCAAAACTTGTCGGATAGTGACATAGCAACCCTGTTTGAGTTGCTTATAGCTTTTTCAAAAGCTTTTTGAGGGACACCTTCATCCCAAAGATATCCTTCTAAAAAAGTTATTTTGCTCTTTTTAACAACATCAGCATCAACATCATTTTCATTGATTTTGCCTGCAATTCCTAAGAAAGTACACATCGTTCTTTCTGAGTCAGGTGTTATTAAAATTAAACAAGTTCCAGTAGACAAGTTTTCTTTTTTTTTAGAATAAAAGTATTTAACTTTTTCTTTTTTAAGACCTTCTTCATACTTATTGCCCAAGTCGTCTTTATTAATTTTACCTATGAATCCGACATTATTACCTAGTTGTGCTAGACCTACAATGGAATTTGCAACAGATCCTCCCGCAACAGTTTCTTCAATTTTTAAATTAGATAACAATTTTTTAAATTCTTTTTCATCAACTAATTTCATTGTGCTTTTATTGAGTTTATTTTTAGTCAAGAAATCATCATCAACTTTACAGATAACATCTACTATTGCATTTCCCATTCCTAAAATTTTCATATTAAGCTTTCTTTGTTTTAATTGGTATTTTACGATTAGGATAACAAGTAGTACAGATTTTACAAGTGAGGCCATAACACTCTCTTGCTTTACAATATTCTCTTCCATAATAAATTATTTGAAGATGAAGTTTATTCCAAGATTTTTTAGGAAATAGTCTTTTTAAATCCTTTTCAGTTTGAACAACATTTTTACCATTAGTTAAACCCCATCTTTGTGCCAAACGATGAATATGTGTATCTACAGGAAAGGCTGGATATCCAAATCCTTGAGACATTACTACACTTGCTGTTTTGTGACCTACACCTTGTAAATTTTCAAGATCCTTAAAATTTTTGGGAACCTTTCCACCATGTTTTTCTACCAATTGTTTTGAAAGCAAATATACACTTTTGGCTTTGTTTCTAAAAAAACCCAAACTTTTTATTAGCTTTTCAATTTTTTTTCTTCCCAATTTTACAAAATGTTCTGGTTTATAATATTTTGGATATACGTTTTTAGTTGCTTTGTTTACATTAATATCTGTGGTTTGTGCAGATAGTGCTACAGACACTAATAGGGTAAACGTATTTTTATGTTTGAGTGGAATAGGAGTTCTAGGATAAATTTGATTAAGAATTTTTAATATTATTTTGGCTCTTTTATTTGTACTCATTGTTTTAAATTTATTTAAAATTTAAAACATTTCTCATTGAGTATAAACCTGGTTTTTTGTTTATTAACCATTTTGCTGCAGTTAAAGCCCCTTCTGAGTATAAAGCCCTGTCAAAAGATTCGTGATTTAAAGTGACTATTTCTTTTCCACTTGAGAATTTTACCTCATGTTCTCCAACGACTTTACCTTTTCTGATGGAACTAAAATTGATTTTTTTGCTGTACGGGAAAGACTTTTTGTTAAAATATTTTTTTCCCATAATTTTACTTAAATCTTTATTTTTTCCTGACGCTATACCCTTTCCAAGCATCAAAGCCGTGCCTGAAGGATGATCTTTTTTATGTTTATGATGTGCTTCAAAAATCTTGGCCAAAAAGTTATTTCCAAGAGATTTTGATGCAATCTCAGTTAAATAAACAAGTAAATTTACACCCAAGCTCATATTTCCTGCTTTAAGTATAGGTATTTTTCTAGAGTATTTTTTTATCAATTTCTCTTCTCTTTTTGAAAAACCCGTTGTTCCAATTACCACTCTTTTTTTTAATTTCGAAGCAATTTTAAGCACTTCTAAAGTGCATTTTGGAACTGTAAAATCTATAATTACATTTGCATTTTTGAATGCATTTTTTGAATTTAATTGAGGTTTTAGACCTGATACTTTTTTATTAACTATTCTGTTTTCTGTAACAGAAACAAGTTTAAAGTTTTTAGTAGCTTTAGAAGATTTGATGAGCTGCTGACCCATTCTTCCAAGACATCCGGTAATAGCTAAATTGATTTTTTTCATTTAATTTTTCCAGAATTTTTTAGCTTTATCAAAGAAAGTCTTAATCAATGGATTTGATTTAGTGTCTTCCAAAGTCTTAAATTCTTCGAGCAGTTCTTTTTGTTTTTTGGTTAAAGACGTTGGTACTTCAGTTATAATTCTGATGTATAGATCTCCAAATACATTTCTTCTTAAGATTGGCATGCCTTTTCCTTTGAGTCTTAACTGTTTTCCGCTTTGGGTTCCAGATGGAATTTTGATTTTTGTTTTTCCACCATCAATTGAAGGTACTTCAACTGTTGTTCCCAAAGCTGCATCAGCAATAGAAACTGGTAACTCATAATAAAGATTTTCCTCTGATCTTTTAAAAATGTTATGAGGTTCCACTGATACGAATAAATATAAATCTCCATTTATCCCACCTTTGTTACCAGCCTCACCTTTCCCCGCAAGTCTTATTCTTGTTCCATCATCAACTCCTTTTGGAATTTTAACCGAAACAGATTCATCGGACTGCATTTTCCCCATTCCACTACATTTATTACATGGATTACTAATTTTTTCTCCTTCACCACTACACTGAGGACAAGTTTGCTGTATGGTGAAGAATCCCTGACTAGACCTTACCTTTCCTTGTCCATCACAATAACTACATACAGAAGGTTTTGAACCTGGTTTAGCTCCACTTCCAGAACATGTTTTACATTTTTTATAAGTTGTATAATTTATTTTTTTTTCAGTACCAGTAAATGCATCATTTAGATCTATTGAAATATCATACCTTAAATCGCTACCTCTATTGTTTGATCTGCTTCTTCTTGATCTACCAGAGGTTCCAAAGCCAAAATCTCCAAAAACATCCTCAAAAATATCAGAGAAAGATGAAGAAAAATCAAAATTACCAAAACCCCCTTGCCCCCCACCAGCACCTTGAAAAGCCGCATGTCCAAACTGATCATAATTTGCTTTTCTTTTATCATCAGAAAGTACGTGATAGGCTTCACTTGCTTCTTTGAATTTTTCTTCAGCACTTTTATCACCCTTATTTTTGTCTGGGTGATATTTAAGTGCCAATTTTCTATAAGCTTTTTTGATTTCGTCTTTATTGGCTGATTTATTTATACCTAAGACTTCATAATAATCTCTTTTTGCCATGAGAAGCTTTGCTCCTGTTAATTGTAGTCTTAGGCTCTTTTTTCTTTGTCTTCTTTTGTGTCTACGACTTCTGCATCAACAACATTATCTTTTTCTTTATCGTCTTTATTATCTTTTTTATTAGCAGCCTTTCCATCAGATTTTTGCTGACTTTTGTAAACCGCTTCCCCTAATTTCATCGAGGCCTGAATTAAAGACTGAGTTTTTTTCTTAACCTCTTCTGTGTCTGTTCCTTTTAAAGCATTTCTTAGATCTGAAATGGCAGTTTCTATAGCTTTTTTCTCAGCTTCACTGATTTTAGAGCCATGCTCTTTAAGATTTTTTTCAGTGGAATGAATTATGGTATCAGCTTGATTTCTTGAATCTACCGATTCTCTTTTTTTCTTATCTGATTCTTTGTTCGCTTCAGCATCTCTAACCATTTTTTGAATTTCCTCTTCGGACAATCCACCCGATGCTTGAATTTGAATTTTTTGTTCTTTACCTGTACCTTTGTCTTTTGCAGATACGTTAACAATCCCGTTTGCATCTATATCAAAAGTTACCTCAATTTGAGGAACACCTCTTGGAGCAGGAGCAATTCCTACAAGTTCAAAATTACCTAAAATTTTATTGTCTGATGCCATCTCTCTTTCGCCTTGAAGTACTCTTATTGATACAGCAGGCTGATTATCCTCAGCAGTTGAAAAAACTTGGCTTTTTTTAGTTGGTATAGTTGTGTTTTTATCAATTAATTTTGTAGAAACTCCTCCAAGGGTCTCGATACCTAAAGACAAAGGAGTAACATCTAAAAGCAAAACATCTTTAACATCACCTTGTAGTACACCTGCTTGGATTGCGGCTCCCATTGCAACTACTTCGTCAGGATTAACACTTTTATTAGGATCTTTTCCAAAAAAGTTTTTAACAGTTTCAACAATTTTTGGCATTCTAGTCATTCCACCAACTAAAACTACTTCGTTTATTTCTGCTGCTGAAAAACCTGAGTCTTTAAGAGCAGTTTTGCAGGGTTCTAAAGTTCTTTCTACTAAACTTTCCACCAGAGCTTCTAATTTAGCTCTAGTAAATTTTAAATTAATATGTTTTGGTCCTGTCTTGTCGGCTGTAATGAAGGGAAGATTTATTTCAGTTTGTGTTGCAGAAGATAATTCTATTTTAGCTTTTTCTGCCGCTTCCTTTAATCTCTGCAATGCTAGTTTGTCGGTTTTTAAATTAATTCCACTATCTTTTTTAAATTCTGAAACTAAATAATCTACAATAGCATCATCAAAATCTTCACCACCTAAAAAGGTGTCTCCATTTGTAGATTTTACTTCAAATACACCATCACCAATTTCTAAAATAGATACATCAAAAGTACCACCGCCAAGATCATAAACAGCAATTTTTTTTCCACCTTTTTTATCTAAACCATATGCTAATGAAGCTGCGGTAGGTTCATTAATAATTCTTAAAACTTCCAGGCCAGCAATTTTTCCAGCATCTTTTGTTGCTTGTCTTTGTGCATCATTAAAATAGGCTGGCACTGTTATCACAGCTTTAGTAACTGGCTGGCCCAAATGTTTTTCAGCTGTTTCTTTCATTTTTTGAAGAATAAATGCCGATATTTGAGATGGAGAATATTTTTTACCTTTCCCTTCTATCCAAGCATCGTTCTTATCTGATTTAACTATTTTAAATGGAACTTTTTCAACATCTTTTTTTACAGATTGGTCATCAAAAGTTCTTCCTATTAATCTTTTAGCAGCAAAAATTGTATTATTAGGATTTGTAACAGCCTGTCTTTTTGCAGGTTGTCCCACTAATCTTTCATCTTTATCAAGAAAAGCAACTACCGAAGGAGTTGTTCTTTGTCCTTCAGTGTTTTCAATAACTTTAGCCTGCTTGCCTTCCATTATGGCTACACATGAATTTGTTGTTCCTAAATCTATTCCGATTACTCTACTCATAATGCTTGATATATGGGTGTTGTTTGTGTTTCTACAAGACGGTAATTACTTTTTTTCCTCATTTTTTTCCTCATTTTTGCCTTCTTTTTTCACGCTTTTTTTAGAAACAGCAACCAAAGATGGTCTAAGCAGTCTTTCTCCCAACATATAACCAGCTTGTATTTCTTGTACGATGGTTCCAGCCTCTACATTATCATTTTCTATTTCCGTCATAGCTTGATGAAAATTTGGATCAAATTTTTTCTTAGCCGTATCAATCTTTTCTATTTTATTTTTTTTAAAAATTGAAATTAGATCTTTTTCAATAATCTCGATATTCTTTAAAAACTTATCTAAATCTTTATTGCCTTTTAAAGCCGAATCATTTTTAATTGAAATATAGGCTCTCTGTAGATTGTCCAATATAACCAAGTTTTCTCTTGCAAAATTAAAACCTCCAAAATCAATTGCTTCCTTAATATCTTTTTCAAATCTTTTTCTTTGGTTTTCTAACTCGGCAAGAGATCTTAGTAGTTTATCCTCAGTATCTTTAAGCTTTTCTTCAATACTCAGCTCTTTTTTTTCTTCCTTTTTTGGAATTTTATCATCTTTATTTTTTTTATCTTCGTCGTTTAAATTAGTCATATTTTCTATATAGTTATGAAATACTTAATTTCTAGGCCTTATGTATAAAATTGAAAAGATATTAATAGGAACACATAACAGGGGAAAATTTAAAGAAATAAGCGACTTATTACCAGAGAAAGTGGAAAAAATCTCACTTAATGAGTTTAATCTAAAAAGTCCAAAAGAAGACGGCAAAACATTTCTTGAAAATTCTGAAATCAAAGCTAATTTTTTTTGCCAAAAAACGAAACTAATCACTTTGTCAGATGATTCTGGCTTAGAGATAGATTGTTTAGGTGGAGAACCTGGGATTTTTTCTTCTAGGTGGGCAGAAAAGTTTGGAAATTTTGATAACGCAATGACAGAAATTCTTAATAAAGTCAAAAAGTCAAACAAAGGAACTGAAGCCCAATTTATTTGCAGTTTAACTATCCAATGGCCGAATGGAAAAAAAATTACAGAAGTTGGAAAAATAAAAGGAAATATATCTCAAAAAAAAGGAATTAATGGTTTTGGTTATGACCCAATTTTTGTTCCCAAAGGTTATTCTAAAACATTTGGAGAGATGGATTACAAAAAAAAACTTTCAATAGATCATCGATATATTGCTTATAAGAAATTAGAAAAAAAAATTACAGCCTATTTTGAATAAAATTTCCATCTTCTAGTTTATAAATACTTAATTTTTGTAAAATTTTGTTTTCTGATATTGTAAATTTTCCAATTTTACCTTTAATTTCTGATTTAAAATTAAAATTATTTACAGATTTTATAGTGCCTATGTTATTCCATATATAGTAAATCAATCCTACGCTATCATAAGCTAAAATTATAATCTCATTTGGTTTATAATTGTAAGTTTTTTGAAATTTATTACTGAATTTTTTAAAATTTTTTAAATTTATTGAGGGAAAAAAGAAATTTTTAATGGATGTTTCGTCCAATATACTTTTATCAAACCATTGATTACTTGTTATTATTAATACGTCCTTTTCTGATACATCTGTATAGGCCAAAGAAGTAAGCACACTTTTTAAACTATCACCAAAGTCAATAATAACTACCGAGTCAAAATCTATTTTTCCCAAAGTGTACTTCTGTTTTAAGATATTTAATTCTCTCACGTCCTTGGGTTTTTCGGACCCCTCCAATTTCTTTATTCTGGAATTTAAATTAATTTTTCTTTTTTTATAATTTGTTAACTTCTCTATTTGTTGTGTTAATATTTTCGGATCCTGGTTGTATTTAAATAATTTAGTGTTGGTAAAGTTTACTAGTTTTATTTTTTTTTCAACGTGTTTTGAATATTCATTTTTTGGATATAAAATTACTGTTTTCTTTTTTTTCTCATTTTTAATAAATTTCTTTATTGCTAATAATTGTGATTCAAGATTAATTCCCATCATTAAAATATTTTTATTGATACTAGAGTCAATATTTGAAAGAGATAAAAAAATTAAATCTTCAAAATTATTCAAGTTTTTGTGGACTTTTGAATCTACAGGACCAATTATAATTTTTATTCCCTCTTTTTCAAATTCTTCACATGCCTGAATTATTTTTTCATTTTTTGAACCAATATCTTTAGGATATATTTTTATGTAGGGATCATTTATATCCTGAATCGCCAAATTAACTGCGTATAACATTTCTTCTCCCAACGATTTAAATTCTCCCGAGAAAGGAGCCAAAACACCAATTTTTAGAAAGTTTTCATTTTTATTTTCAATAGCTAAAACAAAAGTGTTAAAACTGATAAGCGAATAAGATAAAATTATTTTTAAAATGTTTTTCATATTTATATGAGTGATTTCTTACCAGGTTTATATATTGTTTCAACTCCAATAGGCAATTTAGAGGATATTACATTAAGGGCTTTAAATGTATTAAAAAATTCAGATAGAATTCTTTGTGAGGACACAAGGAGGTCTTTAAAATTATTAAATCATTATGGAATAAAAAATAAATTAATATCAAACCATAAATTTAACGAAAAAAAGGTACTTAATTCTACTATTGAGTTAATAAAAAAGAAAAATATAGTTTCATTGATTTCAGATGCTGGGACACCAGTTTTGTCTGATCCAGGACTAGTTCTTGTAAAAGAGTGTATTAAAAAAAAAATTAGGATCTTTCCAATACCAGGAACATCAGCAATAACAACCGCAATGAGCGTTTCGGGGTTTGATGACAAATACCTTTTTTATGGATTTTTGCCAAAAAAAGAGAAGGAAGTAGAAAAAATAATTGGTGGATTACAAAATATTAATTTCAGCATTATTTTTTTTATTCCTGCTGTAAAAATTAATTTCTATATTAAATATTTTAAAAAATTTTTCAAAAGAAGAAAAATTTTTATTGCTAGAGAAATGACTAAAATACATGAAACTTTTTATAGAGATAATTTGGAAAGTTTTGATAGTTTTAAATCCAATCCAAAAGGTGAGCTGACAGTTATTTTATCAAAAAAAAATAATAAAGATTTTGAAAATATAGCCAAGAATTATGATCACCTAAAAGTTGAAATAGCAAAATATTTAAAAAGATATAGCTTGAAAGATGTTGTAAAACTAGTATCAGAGAAAAATAATTTATCCAAAAAGAAAGTTTATGATTTATGTTTAAGTATCAAAAAACAGTAAAAAAATATTTACTTTTAGCTTTCATATTTTTTATTTTGAGTTCTTGCGTTGGTAGTTCTTCCGTTGGCATTTTTGGTTCGGGAGTTAGCGTGGCTTATGATCCTAGAACAGTGGGTATGCAGATTGACGATTCCATTATGCAAAAGAATTTAACTGCGAGACTAGCTTTACATGAAAAAAAGTATTTAATTTACATAAGCACAAAAGTACTTGATGGGAATATCTTTTTATCTGGCAAGGTTGAAGAACCCGAAGAAAAGCTTAAGATTATTAAACTTGCTTGGGAAACAAAAGGGGTAAGATCAGTAAAAAGTGCTATAACAATTAAGGGAGAAACCAACTTTAAAAATTCTGCCAAGGATGCTCTTGTCACGACTCAGCTTAGAACAGCTTTAATTTTTAATAAGGATATTAAAGCTACAAATTACAATATTGATACAATTAATGGTAAAACTTATATTTTTGGAATTGCAATGACTCAAGAGGAAAAGAAAAAGGTTATTGAGGAAGCAAAAGAAATATATGGAGTTAAAGAAGTTGTACCGAGTATAATCTTGGTTGATGAGTTAAGTAGAAAGAAAAATTAATTACTTTTCTTATTTTTGTAGTCAATGACATTTGCTGAGTAAGCCGCAACAGATGCAAGGTTTAGTATGTCACTTGGAGATGATCTCAGAGGAGCAATTTCTATTGGTAATCCTAATCCAATTAAAAGTGGACCAATTGTTTTTGCTCCACCAATAGTTTTCATCAGTTTAGTTGATATGGCCGCACTATGAAGAGCAGGCATTATCAAAATATTAGCATTACCTACTATTTTAGAAAATGGATATGTTTCTTTGTACTTGGGATTTAAAGCTACATCCGGCTGCATTTCACCATCAAAATCGAAATCTACATTTTTATCTTTTAAAATCTCAATAGCTTCCCTAACATGCTTTGTATTTCTGGACTTTGGTTTCCCAAATGTAGAGTGAGATAAAAAAGCTACCTTTGGTTCAAAACCAAATAATTTAGCAACTCTAACACTAGACATTGCGATTTTTGTTAATTTTTCTGCAGACGGAAAATCATTTACTTGTGTGTCAGCAATAAAGATAGTTTTTTTGGGTGTAATGAGCATGTTTAGACCAAACAAAATTTCACCAGGTCTAGCATCTACCACTTTTTTAAGACTTTCAATGGATGCAGCATAATGCCTAATATTTCCTGTTACCATTGCATCCGCATCTCCACAATCAACCATAGAAGCACCCCAGATAATTCTATCATTTCTGATTAATCT
>CACPJP010000004.1 GCA_902634325.1 uncultured Pelagibacteraceae bacterium
TCCATCTTTTTGAAAAGCAGTCTTGAGTCTTTCTAGGGCTTCCATCGAAACACTTTCGCGTGGATGTTCATCCTTTTTGAAAGTTACGCTACCTTTTTTTGATTGAATGATAAATGGTATAATTTCATCGTCAAACTTATTTTCTTTTTGTGCTTTCAAAGCTTTTGTCTGTGAGTTAAATGCAAATTTATCTTGATCTTTTCTTGTAACTTGAAACTGTTGAGCAACATTCTCTGCAGTAATTCCCATATGGTAACCGTTAAAGGCATCCCAAAGCCCATCTTTGATCATAGAGTCAACCAATTCTGTATCACCCAATTTTTTTCCATTTCTTAAATGAATAACGTGTGGTGCTTGAGACATGCTTTCTTGTCCACCAGCAACAACTATATTTGAATTGTTGGAAAGAATTGAATGAAATCCTGAAGCAATGGATCTTAATCCTGATCCGCAAACTTGATTCACTACATAAGAAGGGGTTTCCCTGGGTATTCCCGAATCCATAGAAGCCTGACGCGCTGGATTTTGACCGGTGCCGCCTGTAAGAACTTGTCCCATTATAACTTCATTTACATCGGAAGCTTTTAAATTCGATTTTTTTATGGCATTTGAGATTACAGAGGAACCTAATTTGTGAGCCGGAATATTTTTAAGAGTTCCGCCTAATGACCCAATTGCTGTTCTCACCGCTGAGGTAATTACTACAGTTTTTTTGTCTGACATTTTTAAACTAATTACATTCAAATTTGATTGATATCAATGATATATAAAAACCCTTTAAAGTTGGCGATTTCTTTGATACTCCAATTCACTATGGTCCCATAGCTCAATTGGATTAGAGCGTCTCGCTACGGACGAGAAGGTTGAGGGTTCAAATCCTTCTGGGACCTCCAAATGGAAAAGATTGTTATTATAGATACTGGAAGCAGCAATATTTTAAGCTTAAAGAGGGCTGTAGAAATATTTAATTCTAATGTGAACATAACGACGGATTCCCAAGTAATTTTGTCTGCAAATAAAATATTTTTTCCAGGAGTTGGTGCATTTAAAAAAGTTATGCAAACTCTTGAAACAAGAAAATTAACCGAAACTTTAATTAAAGCTAAAGAGAAGGAGATACCGCTTTTTGGAATCTGCTTAGGACTTCAATTATTTTTTAATGAGAGCGAAGAATTTGGAGCAAGTAAAGGTCTAGGACTAATCAATGGAAATGTTAAAATGTTACCCAAAGACTCTAAAAAACAAGAAAAACTAAAGATACCAAATATTGGTTGGTTCCAGTTAAACTTAAATAAGAAATTTAAAAATAAAAAATTTTCTAAATTTATCAATTCAATTGATGAAAAAAATTTTTACTACTTCGTGCACTCTTATTTTGTTAATCCAATTAAAAAAGAAAACATCGTGGCCACCTACAATTTTGGCGGACATGAAATTCCCGCTATTGTTTCAAAGGATAATTTAATTGGATGTCAGTTTCATCCAGAAAAAAGTGGAAAAAAAGGTCTAGAACTAATTTCTAATTTTCTAAAATTATCCGTTTGATAAAAGCTGATCAATAATTTTTTCCGAATTATAGACCTGCCTCCAGTTTGGATAGTGAGATTTAAACTTTTTCATGTCTGATATATACCAAATATGATCACCAATCCTGTTTTGCTTTTTTAATTCTTTTTTTGTATAAATATTTGTTAGTTTTTCAATAATTTCAAATGCTTCGATGATTGAACAATTAGACTTTCTTCCTCCGCCCATATTATAAATTTCCCCTCTCTTAGGTTTCTTAAAATATTCCCAAAAACACGAAATAACATCAGCGCTGTGTATGTTGTCTCTAACTTGCTTCCCTTTATAACCATAAATAAAATATTTTTTTCTTTCCAGGGCTACTTTTACCAAATAAGAAAGAAAGCCGTGTAATCTTGCTCCAGAATGATTTGGACCAGTTATACATCCAGCTCTGAAACAAACAGTTTTAAGCCCAATGTTTTTTCCGTATTCTTGTACGGCTAAATCCGCATAACCTTTAGATGCACCAAAAAAACTGTGCACACAATTATCAATAGACATTTTTTCTGTAATTCCATTTTTGTAGAAATGGTTTTTTTTTATTTCCCAACGTGTTTTTCTCTCAAGCAGAGGCAATTTATTTGGGTTATCCCCATATACTTTGTTTGTTGACATAAAAATAAAAGGTGAGTCATAACAGTATCTTTTTGTAAGTTCCAAAAGGTTTATTGTTCCCTTAGCATTAATGTCAAAATCTTTGAATATATTAGTTTTTGCCCAATCATGAGATGGCTGTGCTGCAGAATGAATTACTAATTTGATATTTTTTTTATATTTTTTAAAAATTTTTTCTAAACCTTTATAATTTGTAATATCCAAATTAAAATGTTTATAATTTTTTAGATTTTGTTTTAATCTATTTTTTACCCAACTTATATCACCATCTTTTCCAAAAAAGCTTTTTCTAGAATTATTATCTATACCCAAAATTTGAAAACCCTTTCTAGAAAAGAATTCAGAAGATTCCGAACCTACCAATCCACATGAACCTGTTATTAAAACTACAGACATTGATTTAAATATTTTTTTTTGTTATTTATTAGATATAGATATGAAATTTCTGACACATTTACCTCTTCAAAAAGCAGTTGTTTTATTTTTTATCATTGTATTTTTTCTTATTCTTATTTTAACATTCGTACTATAAATAGGCCATAATTAGCAATATTATTCCTAAAATTAGCCTATAGCCTACAAATAAATTTAAATTAAATTTTTTTAAGTAAACCAAGAAGTATTTAATAGTTAGATATGAAAACACAAATGATAAAAAAGCCGTTAATATAGCGCCTATACTTAACAACACATCATCTTGCTTAATCAAATCATAAAATCCGTAAAGGCTCCAACCTCCCAAAGCGGGTATAGATAACAGGAAGGATATTTTTGCTGAATCTATTCTGTTAAATTTTAAAAATCTAGAGCCAGTAATTATAATTCCCGATCTACTCACACCCGGAATCAAGGCTAAAATTTGAAAACAACCTATAAGTATTGCATTTTTAACATTGAAATTGTCTTTAATATTATGATTTAGCTGAAACTTATCTGAAATATAGAGAAGCAAACCAAACACAATAGTTGTCCACCCCATTATTTCCAGAGTTCTTAAATTTGAGATTATTCCATATTTTATTAAAAAAAAACCAACAACACCGATCGGTATGGATGCAATTACTATTTTGAAAAACAAATTTTTATTTTTAGCAAATTCAAAAATTTCTTTTCTAAAGAAAAATATTACAGCAAGCAGCGATCCAAAATGAGCGCTTACATTAATGATTAGTTCGATATTTTGATACCCAAATATTTTAGACAAAAGGTTAACATGAGCAGACGAACTTATCGGAACGAATTCAGTAATACCCTGGATTATTGAAATTAAAAATATTTGAAGAATATTTTCCATTCTTTGCTAAGTGATTTATATTTAATTCAACTATTGAGTTCACTTAAAATATTGCATATCTGGTATGCATATAAAGTGCTTATAAACAAAGGGTTTTTTAAAAATAAAGTAAACAATATTGACCTAAATTTTCTTTAAAACCACTTTTTAATCGATTATTTTAAATTAATGACCGAGAAAATGTTAAAATTTGTAAACATAGGTTTACAGAACCCAGCCAAAAGATCTGTAGACGAAAGAAAAAAGGATTTTAATGAAATTTATAATGATTTCATAAACAAAAAGGCAAAAGAGCAATCTAGTAGATGTTCACAATGTGGTGTACCTTTTTGTCAAGTCCACTGTCCTCTTCATAATAATATTCCAGACTGGTTAAAACTTACAGCGGAAGGCAGATTAGAAGAAGCATATGAGCTTGCGCAGAGCACAAATAACATGCCGGAAATTTGTGGTCGAATCTGTCCGCAAGACCGATTGTGTGAAGGAAATTGTGTTATCGAGCAATCTGGTCACGGCACAGTTACGATAGGTTCAGTTGAAAAATATATTACAGATACAGCTTGGGAAAAAGGTTGGGTTAAACCAATAAAGATAAAAGAACAAAAGGATCAATCAGTAGGGATTATAGGAGCAGGTCCTGCAGGTTTGGCTTGTGCAGAAGAGTTAAGAAAATCGGGTTTTCAAGTAACAATATATGATCGCTATGACAGGCCAGGCGGTTTATTAATTTATGGTATTCCAAATTTTAAACTTGAGAAGTTTGTGGTGGAAAGAAGAACGAAGCTACTTAAAGATTCAGGAATAAAATTTAAACAGAATTTTGAAGTAGGAAAAAACACAACCCTTGAAGAATTAAAAGAAAAACATGATGCAATATTGATTGCAATCGGTGTTTACAAAGACAGAAATATTGATGTTGAGGGAACAGATTTAAAAAATATTTTTCCAGCAATGGATTTTTTGATAGCTTCAAACCGAAAAGGATTAGGAGATGAAGTTGAACTTTTTGATAACGGAATCTTAAATGCACAAAATAAGAAGATAGTAGTAGTCGGCGGAGGCGACACGGCTATGGACTGCGTTAGAACAGCGGTTAGACAAAAAGCAATTTCTGTTAAGTGCCTTTATCGAAGAGATAGAGAAAATATGCCAGGATCAGCAAGAGAGGTTAGCAATGCTATTGAAGAAGGTGTCGAGTTTTTATGGTTATCAAGTCCTAATAAATTTATTGGAAAACAAAAAGTTGAAGGCGTAGAAGTTACTAAAATGAAATTAGGAGAGCCAGACACGTCAGGTAGAAGAAAACCTGTTATTATTGAAAATTCACACTATAAACTTGAAGCTGATATGGTTATTAAAGCACTGGGCTTTGATCCAGAAGATATACCAAAACTTTTTAACTCAGAAAATCTTGCAATTTCACGTTGGGGAACAATTAAGATTGACTTAAAGACAATGCAAACAAATTTACCAGGAGTTTTTGCAGCTGGAGATATAGTCAGAGGAGCTTCTCTAGTGGTATGGGCAGTTAGAGATGGAAGAGATGTTGCTGTTCAAATTGAGAAGTATTTAAACAATATTAATAGAAAAAAAGAACAGGCTGCATGAATTTATATTTAAAAAATAAGAAGCTATTGGAGAAGAACTATTCCTACAATTCATCTTTTGAACATGATGCATGTGGCGTTGGGTTAATAGCTTCACTAGACGGTAAAAAAAGAAGACAAGTTGTAGAGTATGGCATCAAGTCTTTAAAAGCCGTTTGGCACCGAGGTGCAGTTGATGCTGACGGTAAGTCAGGAGATGGGGCTGGTATATGTATTGAAATTCCAAAAGATTTCTTTTTAGAAAAAATCAAAGAAACTGGTCACGAATACAAAGGCGAAGAGGAAATTTGTGTTGGTATGATTTTCTTACCTAAAAATGAATATGCCATGCAAGAAAAAGCAAAAACGATAGTAGAACAAGTCTTGTTAGAAAGTAACTTTTATATTTATGGTTGGAGACAAGTTCCGGTAAATCCAAGAGTTCTTGGAACAACCGCAGATTCAAATAGACCAGAAATCACACAGGTAATTTTTAAAAGCAATAAGTCAGTAGAGAGAAATGACTTGGAACGTCTCCTTTTTGTTTCAAGAAAAAAAATGTTAAAAATTAACAGAAAGGAACAAATTGATGATTTTTATGTTTGTTCATTAAGTTCTAGATCCATTATTTATAAAGGCATGTTTTTAGCTGAGGCTTTATCTGATTTTTATCCAGATTTAAATGATAAGAGGTTTATTTCACGATTTGCAATCTTTCATCAAAGATTTTCTACCAACACTTTTCCTAGCTGGAAATTAGCTCAGCCATTTAGATGTTTAGCTCACAATGGAGAGATTAATACTCTCAAAGGAAATGTAAATTGGATGAAGATTCACGAACAGGACATGTCCAGCGATCTTTTTAATAATGTAGAAGATTTAAAGCCAGTGATAACACCTGGCAACTCAGACTCTGCTGCGTTGGATAATGTTTTTGAGTTGCTAATTCACTCTGGTAAATCAGTACCATTAATTAAATTAATGATGATGCCAGACGCTTGGTCAAAAAGAAGTAAAATTTTACCTAAAGCTCACCAACAACTTTTTGATGTTCTAAACAGTACAATTGAACCCTGGGATGGACCAGCGGCAATTTGTGCTACTGATAGCAAATGGGTAATAGCCGCAACAGACAGAAATGGATTACGTCCGTTAAGATATTCGATTACATCTGACAAAATTCTTTGTGCTGGTTCCGAAACAGGTATGGTTCAAATCCCCGAAAACAAAATAATATCAAAAGGAAGACTCGGACCAGGACAGCTAATTGCGGTCAATTTAAAAAAAGGAAAAATTTATAGAGACAAAGATATTAAAGATTATCTATCAAAAGATTATAAGAAATTTCATAAACAAATTATTCATTTTGATAAAAAAATTGCTACTGAAAAAGAATTTGTAAATTTTTCTAATGAAAATTTAAGAAGGCGCCAATATTTATCAGGATATAGTATTGAAGATTTAGAGTTAATTCTTCACCCGATGGTAGAAGATGCAAAGGAGGCTACCGGATCAATGGGTGACGACACTCCTGTTGCGGTACTATCTAGTAATTATAGACCAATTTCTCATTACTTTAGACAGAATTTTAGCCAAGTTACAAATCCACCGATAGATTCTTTAAGAGAAAATAAAGTTATGAGTTTAAAGTCAAGGTTTGGGAACCTTGGAAATATTTTAGATTTTGAGAATTTAACAAAAGAAAATATTTATGTTTTAGACAGTCCAATTTTGACTAATTCTCAGCTTAAAAAATTTAAAAACATTTTTTCCGAAAAAACAAAGGTTATAGATTGTACTTTTGATGTGAAGGAAAACTTAAAAAATAGATTAGAGCAAATCAAAGAAGAGTCAGAAGTTGCTGTTAGAGAAGGAACAAATCACTTAATTCTTTCCGATCAAAATGTCTCTGAATATAGAGCAAATGTTCCCATGATTTTAGCCGTTGGTGCTGTGAACTCAAATTTAGTTAAGCACTGCATAAGAGGGTATGCATCTATCAATGTTCAAACATCAGAGGCGATGGACACGCATTCATTTGCAGTGTTAATTGGTGTGGGGGCAACAACAATTAACCCTTATCTAGCAATAGATAGCATTCACCAAAGGTATGAAAAAAGGCTTTTTGGCAAACTTGATTTTGAGAGTTGTGTTGAACGGTTTAAAAAATCTGTCAATTCAGGACTATTAAAAATAATGTCTAAAATGGGCATTTCGGTATTAAGCTCATACAGAGGAGGGTGTAATTTTGAGTCAGTCGGGCTAAGCAGAGGTTTAGTTGCTGATTATTTTCCGGGAATGACATCTAGAATATCTGGGATAGGGATTTATGGAATAGAAAAAAAAATTAAAGCGCTGCATTTTAAGGCTTATCAAAAAAATGTAGTCGTACTACCGATCGGAGGACTATATAAGTATAGAAAATCTGGCGAAGATCATCAATTTCAAGGAAACCTAATTCATCTTTTGCAAAACTCAGTTGAAAGAAAATCTTATAAAATGTTTAAAAAATATTCTGAAGGAATGAATAATTTAAGTCCTACTAATCTTAGAGATCTTCTCGAGTTTAAAAAAGTAAAAAAACCAATAGATATTAATGAAGTTGAGCCAATTGAAAAAATTACACCAAGATTTGGAAGCGGAAGCATGTCACATGGAGCATTATCAGCTGAGGCGCACGAAACATTAGCAATTGGAATGAACAGGATTAAAGGCTCTTCATGTAGTGGAGAAGGAGGAGAAGATGAAAAAAGATGCAACCCACTAAAGAGTGGTGACTCGGCTAACTCAAAAGTAAAGCAGGTAGCTTCTGCTAGATTTGGTGTTACTATAAAATATTTAAATAATTGTAATGAAATCGAAATTAAAATCGCACAAGGCGCAAAGCCTGGAGAAGGAGGTCAGTTACCAGGCTTTAAGGTTACAAAAGAAATTGCTAAATTAAGGCACTCGACGCCTGGTGTAACATTAATATCTCCACCACCTCATCATGATATTTACTCTATAGAGGATTTAGCTCAATTAATTTATGATTTAAAACAAGTTAATCCAAAAGCTAGAGTTGGAGTTAAATTAGTAGCAGCAACTGGCATTGGAACGATAGCTGCAGGAGTTGCAAAAGCAAAAGCAGATGTAATTTTAATTTCAGGACATTCAGGCGGTACTGGCGCAAGTCCACAAACAAGCGTTAAATATGCTGGCATTCCGTGGGAAATGGGATTAACCGAAGTTAATCAAATTTTAACATTAAACCAGCTTAGACACAAAGTAACTTTAAGAACAGACGGTGGAATAAAAACAGGAAGAGATGTTGTTGTGGCTGCTATGATGGGTGCAGAAGAATTTGGCATGGGGACTTCATCTTTAATAGCAATGGGATGTATAATGGTAAGACAATGCCATTCTAATACTTGCCCAGTTGGAGTTTGTACACAAGATAAAAAGCTAAGAAAAAAATTTACAGGTACACCAGAAAAAGTAGTAAATTTTTTTAGTTTTGTTGCAATGGAAGTTAGAGAAATTTTAGCTGCACTTGGATTCAAAACTTTAAAAGAGGTAATTGGCAGAACAGATCTTTTGCATCAGGTAAGCAGAGGCTCTCCAAATCTCGATGATTTAGATTTGAATCCACTGCTAGTGCAAACAGATCCGGGAAATAACACAATGTACTCCGAAAGCGATCTTATTAATCCAGTACCGGATAATAATATTGATGAAAAAACATGGGTCGATATTAGAGAAAAATTGAAAGAAAAAGAAAAAGTTTCTTATGATATTAAAGTACAAAATACTGACCGAGCAGTTGGAACTAAACTATCTCACTATATGCTTAAAAATTTTGGAGATAATTTGCCAAACAATATTTTAAGTCTTAATCTTACCGGTTCAGCCGGACAATCTCTGGGAGCTTTTCTTTCCAAAAACATTAAAATTACATTATCTGGAGACGCAAATGATTATGTTGGTAAAGGTTTGTCAGGAGGAACTATTGTAGTAAGTCCATCTAAAGACAATAAATTCAAAACGAACGAAAATACTATTATTGGAAATACTGTATTATACGGAGCCACTTCAGGAAAACTATTTGCAGCTGGAAAAGCAGGAGAAAGATTTGCCGTGAGAAATTCGGGGAGTATTTCAGTTGTCGAAGGTTGTGATGCCAATGGTTGCGAATATATGACGGGCGGAGAAATAGTTGTGCTAGGTAATATAGGAGATAATTTTGCCGCAGGAATGACAGGAGGAATGGCTTTTGTGTATGATCCAGAAAATATTTTTGAGAATTATGTTAACTCCACCTCGGTAGTTTGGCAGAAACCCGAAACGAAATACTGGAAAGATAGATTGAAAACATTATTAGAAGAGTATAACTCTGAAACAATGTCAAAAGTTTCACAAAATATTTTAGAAAATTTTTCAAAAGAAGTTGAAAATTTTAAACAAGTTTGTCCAATAGAGATGTTGAATAAACTAGGAAACCCAATTACTTTGAAAAAAAATATTTTACAAACAGGATAATAATATATGAGAATATTGATCACAGGCGGTTGTGGATTTATCGGATCGAATCTTGCAATTTTTTTAAAAGATAAAATTAAAAATGTAAAAATTACTAGCATAGATGACTTATCTCGGAAGGGCTCGAATCTGAATTATAAAAGGTTGTCTGAAAAAAAAATAAAAAATTTTAAAAGCAATATTGCAAAATCAAATAAAATAATGAAACTTTCGAAATTTGATTTGGTAATACATTGTGCAGCTGAACCAGCTATAGAGGCATCACGGCAAAAAATAGATCAAGTTTTTGAATCGAATCTTGTTGGAACATTTAATGTTTTAAAGAAGTGTGCTAAGGATGGCTCAAATATAATTTATCTATCTAGTTCTAGAGTTTATGCTATGGAAAATTTATTTAAGTTAAACAAAAAGGGCTCTGTAAAGGAAAATTTTAATATTGAAAATTCTAAGTCTATATATGGTTTTACAAAATTAAGTTCAGAACTTTTGATAAAAGAATATTCATACCTTCATAAAATAAAATATATTGTAAATAGAGTAGCTTTGGTTTCTGGTCCATGGCAATTTGGGAAAGAAGAACAGGGCTTTGTGAGTTTATGGGTATGGAGACATTTAAACCGTTTAAAGCTCAGCTATATTGGATTTGGCGGAACAGGCAGGCAAGTGAGAGATGTTCTTCATATACAAGACTTGTGTGACTTGATTTTATTGCAGATACAAAAAATTAAAAAAATCAACAATAAGTTGATGAATGTTGGTGGCGGCAAAAAAAATTCATTGAACTTAATTCAACTTACAAGGCTTTCACAACATATGACAAAAAACAAAATAAAAATAGGTTCCGTAAAAAAAACATCGCCCTATGATGTTCCTTATTTTGTTACAAACACAGATTATGCAACAAGACTTTACAAATGGAAACCTAAAAGAAATCTAGAAAAAATTGTAGCAGATATTTATTTTTGGATGAAACCGAATATATCTTCTTTGAAAAAATATTTTTAAGTTTTAATTAAATATATTTTAAAAACTTTAAATCTTCCTCAAAAGATGTGTTAATTTTATTATGATAATCTTCAGGAATAACATTCTTCCATTTATTCATGGATCCTAAATTGAAAAAATTCATCTTTTTTTTTAATTTTTTAGAGTAAATAGCTTCATCAAATCCGTTTTCTTTTTCCATTTTCTTTAGTTTGTCAAAACCCGTGGTTTCGATACACCTTTGAACTTTGGACTTATTTAAGGGCGTCTTGGATTTGGACAAATCATTTACAAAGTTTACTATTTTTTCAAATGTTTCATAAGTTTTGGTTTCAAGATCTTCATATTTTACCAAAATGGTCTTAAGCGATTTGTCATTTAACCAAGATTTATAATGTTGTGACCATGAACTTAAAAAATGAAAATCTGCATAATGAGTTTCCCTGTTATCGTGAATAAATTTTTTTTTATTTAACATAAATTCAAGTGCATCGTCATAGCTTAAATCAAAATGGTTCTTTAAAGATGTTATAACATTTCTTGGGTCTCTAATAATATATATAACCCCTAAGGTGAATTTTGTACTTGTGAAATCAAAGCCATTAAGTGTGTGTAAAGAATTATGAGTTTTAAAAATTTTTATTTTTTTTTGATCAACTATTTTTTGTTGCGATGATTTCCAATATTTGCTTACTTCAGCGGGCTCTTTAATTTCATTTTCAAAAAATTTTTTTTGTGGATATTGATCTATGTTTTTTAATAAATTAAAATTAAAGTTTCCATCGCCTGAATAATAATAAGAAGACAAAAACGATCTTACCCATGTGTTTCCACTTTTGGGATATGAGGCTATCCAAATAATCACAATTTTACCTTTCTAACAATTCTGTCTAATTCCGCAATAATTCTTTTAAGACTTTTTTTACTCGAAAGACTATGATCACCGTTTTTTATAATAACAAGCTTTTTTCTAGCTCTGATAAAAATCTTTAAAACTTTTTTAGAAAATAATATTGGAACCGAATCGTCTTTGCCTCCATGAAACATAGTGACATTTATGGGAATTTTAATTTTTTTAGATAAAACTTTATTTTTTCTTCCATCTTTCATTAGTTGTCGAGTAATTGGATAAGTATACTCACCATGTTTGATAATGCTTATTCCTTTCTTCATAATTTCTTTCTTTATTTTTTTGGTGAATTGTTTCCACATCAATCTAGTTAAAAATTCAGGAGCCGAACCAATCCCAATAAAGCCTTTAATTTGATTTCTAAAATATTTAAACTGAATCAGAGATAACCAGGCACCCATACTAGAACCAATTAAAATAAAATTATTTTTTTTAACTATTTTTTTTATTATGATTTTAACGTCGTTACCCCACTTGCTTATATTTCCATCGGTAAATCTTCCTGATGATTTGCCGTGTCCCGAATACTCTAATGCCAAGAAACCAAGTTTCTTTTTAATTGTATACTTCAAGAATGCCTGTGGTTTTTTCCCGGTAATATCTGATTGAAAACCCGGAAGAAAAATTATATATAGTTTTTTTTTGTAATAACTGCCTATATATCTGAGTTTTTTTGTTTTTGATATTTTAAGATATTTAAATTTTTTCATATAAAGTTTATCCAACTAATCTGCTACTATATATATTTATCATTTAGTTTAAATAAATGCTAAATTCATTTTTATGAAAATTCTTTTGACTGGTGGCGCTGGGTATATTGGAAGCCACACTACTCTATCTCTTATCGATGGTGGCCACTCTGTGACAGTAATAGATAATTTGATTACAGGTGCAAAGAAACTTATTCCTTCCGGAGCAGAGCACCATGAGTGTGACATAGCCGATAAAAAATTAATAGAAAGAATTTTGAAAAAAAATCAATTCGACATCGTTATGCATTTTGCCGGACTAACAAGAGTAGATGAATCCGTCAAGTATCCCGAAAAATATCATCTCAATAATTTTGAAAAATCAAAAAGTTTTTTCAATTGTTGTTTTGAGAACAATATAAAAAAAATCATATTTTCCTCAACAGCAGGAGTTTATGGAAATAGCAACTCAGAATATATAAAAGAAACTGAAAATTTAAAACCAATCAATCCTTATGCAGAATCAAAACGTAATATAGAAAATTTTTTAATAGAAAGCTCAAATAGTAAAAAAATAAATTATACAATCTTAAGATATTTTAATGTTGCAGGAGCTGACAAAGACAAGAAATCTGGATTAATATCAAAATCTTCTTCAAACCTGATCAAGGTAGTATGCGAAGCAGCGGTTAAGAAAAGAGATAAAATAATTATTAACGGCAATGATTATAAAACAAAAGATGGTACAGCTATAAGAGATTTTATCCACGTTTCTGATATTGCAGATATACATACTGTAGCGGCAAATTCTCTTTTTAAAAACTCAATATCAGATATCTACAACTGTGGTTATGGACAAGGATATTCTGTAAAAGAAGTAATTAGCGAAATGGAAAATATAATTAATAATAAATTGAAAGTAGAAATAGGACCCAGGAGAAAAAAAGACATAGCAGTTTCTATTGCAAATTGTGAAAGGTTCAAAAATAAATTTAATTGGAAACCAAAATTTAATAATTTAAATTATATTTTAAAGACCGCTTTAGAGTGGGAAAAAATTAACTAATGAGTTTTAAAGTATTACAAGTTATTCCAAAACTAGGTTATGGTGGGGCAGAGACCGGATGTTATGATGTTGCACACTATCTTGCAGAAAAAAATTGTAAATCATATATAATTACTAGCGGTGGACCTCTTTTAAAATTTATTCGCAAAGACAAAGTAAAAGTTTTTAGACTCCCTGTACAATCAAAAAACCCAATTTTAATTTTACTAAATACAATTTTGATTTCATTGATTATAATTTTTCTTAGAATTGATATTGTTCATGCAAGGAGTAGAGCACCAGCTTGGTCTTGCTTATTATCCTGTAAAATTACAAGAACAAAATTTGTCACTACTTTTCATGGTGTATATAATTTTTCAAGTAGTATTAAAAAATTTTATAATTCAGTAATGGTGAGATCAAGTTTAGTGATAGCGGGTTCTAATTATGTTTTCGATCATATACACAAAAATTATGGACATTTAATCAACAACAAAAAAAGACTATTAGTTATTTTTAGAGGGATAAACACACAATATTTTGATAATTCTAATATCACTAATGATAAAGTTCAAAATGTTTATTCCTCTTTGAATCTCAGTTCTGAAAAATTCAAAATTCTTTTGCCGGGAAGACTTACTAGATGGAAAGGGCAAGAAATGTTTATAGAGTCCCTTAATTTACTTAAAAAAAAATATAACAAAGACAATTTCCAAGGAATTATATTGGGTTCTCATCAAGGCAGAACTGTTTATTTTAAAAAGCTAATTTCACTAATTGAAAAATATGGATTAAAAAGGGATATAATTTTTATTAAACATATTAAAGAAATGCCAGTTGCTTATTATGTGTCAGATATAGTTGTATCTTCTTCTATCGAGCCAGAGGCTTTTGGTAGAATATCTGTAGAGGCACAAGCTATGAGAAGGCCGATTTTAGCAAGTAATCATGGAGGTTCCAAAGAAACAATAGTTAACGGAAAATCAGGATTTTTATTTGATAACAACAATCCCGAGTCTCTTGCTGAAAATTTAAATAAATTAATAGAAATGGATAAAGACAAGTTGCAATCAATTGGAAATGAAGGTAGGAAAAATATATTAAAAAAATTTGATGTGGAACAAATGTGCTACTCAACGTTTTTAGAATATAAAAAATTAATTAAATAAATGCCCAATATTACTTTACCTGATGGAAAAAAGATAAGTTTTAAAAATAAAGTAACTGGCCAAGAGGTTGCTGAAAAGATAAGTAAATCACTTTCAAAACAGGCACTTATAGTAAGTGTAGATGGAGAATTAAAAGATTTAAGCTTTTCAATTCAAAAGGACTCTTCTATAAAAATAATTACCCATAAAGATAAAGAAGGTCTAGATGTAATAAGGCACGATGCTGCCCACATAATGGCAATGGCAGTCCAAGAATTATTTCCAGGAACTCAAGTAACTATTGGTCCTGTAATTGAAAATGGTTTTTACTATGATTTTGTCAGAAAAGAACCATTCACAAAAGATGATTTAAAAAAAATTGAGAAAAAAATGTCAGAAATAATTGATAGAGATGTAAAAACGAAACGAGAAGTATGGGAAAGAAGCAAAGCCATAGCACATTTTAAAAAGATAGGAGAAAAATATAAAGCAGAAATAATTGAAAGCATACCTGAAAACGAGGAACTTTCAGTTTATCATCATGGAGATACTTGGCACGATTTGTGTAGAGGGCCTCATTTAACTTCCTCAAGCAAAATCGGAAAAGCTTTTAAATTAACAAAAGTTTCCGGTGCATATTGGAGAGGCGATTCCAATAATGAAATGTTGCAAAGGATTTATGGAACATGTTGGGGTTCAAAAAAGGAATTAGACGATTATTTGCATAGACTAGAAGAAGCTGAAAAAAGGGATCATAGAAAGTTAGGTAAAGAAATGGATCTATTTCATTTCAGAGAAGAAAGTCCGGGTTCAGTTTTTTGGCATGAAAAAGGATGGAATTTATTTCAAAGGCTTATTGAGTATATGAGATTAAAACAAAGAAATGCAGGATACAGAGAAATCAATACTCCAGAATTATTAGACAAAAGTCTTTGGGAAAAATCGGGGCATTGGGAGAAATTCGGTGATTTAATGTTTACATCCGAAACACCCGACGAAAAAGTTTTTGCTGTAAAACCGATGAACTGTCCGGGATGTGTCCAAGTATTTAATCAAGGCCTTAAAAGTTATAGAGATTTGCCATTAAAACTATCAGAATTTGGAAAGGTTCATAGATACGAACCATCAGGCGCACTACATGGCCTTTTAAGAGTTCGAGCATTCACCCAAGACGATGCTCATATATTTTGCACTGAAGAACAAATAACCGAAGAGTGTATAAATGTTACTAAGCTAATTTTAGATATTTATAAAGATTTGGGATTTAAAAAAGTATTTTTAAAATATTCTGATAGACCTGAAAAAAGAGTTGGGGAAGATAAAATCTGGGATAAGTCAGAAAAGGCATTACTTGCAGCGATTAAAAAAACAAAACTTGAGTACAGCGTGAATAAAGGGGAAGGGGCTTTTTACGGACCAAAGATAGAATTTGTTTTAAGAGATGCTATAGGAAGAGATTGGCAATGTGGTACTTTACAAGTTGATTTAAATTTACCAGGAAGACTTGGCGCAACTTTTGTTGACAAGGACGGAAGTAAAAAAGTGCCTGTTATGCTGCATAGAGCTCTTTTTGGTTCTTTGGAAAGATTCATAGGAATTTTAATTGAAAATTATGCTGGAAAACTTCCTTTCTGGCTATCGCCATCACAAGTTGTTGTGCTACCTATTGCTGAAGAACACAATAATTATGCAAAAAAAATATTTGAAGAGCTCTTCAAAGAAGGTATAAAATGCGAAGTGGATTTAAGAAATCAAAAAATAAACTACAAAATTAGAGAGCATTCTTTGTCAAAAGTACCTTTACTTTTAATATGTGGAAAAAAAGAAGTTTCGGGCAAAAGTATTACAATAAGAAAATTAGGATCTGAAAAACAAGAAACAATAAAATTTTCTAAAGCTTTGAAAAATATTAAATCATTAAACAACCTTCCAATAAAATAAGTGCAAAAATCTAAAAAACATTTTTTTCATAGAAAGCCTAAGTTTCACGGACCAAGAATAAATGATAGAATTAGAAGTTTGGATGTTCAGGTTATAAATAGTGAAGGGGAAAATCTTGGGGTCTTACCAATAAAAAAAGCTATTGATGCAGCCAAACAAGAGGGATTTGATCTTATAGAAATTTCTCCGAATGCAAATCCACCTGTATGCAAAATTATGGATATAGGTAAATATAAATATGATATGCAAAAAAAAGCAAACAAAGCAAAAAAAAATCAGAAAATTTCTGTTCTTAAAGAGCTAAAGTTAAGGCCAGGAACAGAAATACATGACTATAATTTTAAAATTAAAAATGCAAAAAAATTTCTAACAAAAGGCGACAAGGTAAAATTTACTGTTAAATTTAAAGGCAGAGAAATGCAACACGTCCAATTAGGAAAAGATTTGATGCAAAGAATTATTTCTGATACCAAGGATTTAGGACAGGTTGAAGTAAACCCTAAGTTTGAAGGCAGACAAATGATTATGATAATTCAGCCAAATTAGGCTTTTTTAAAAAAATCTTGCTAAAAAAAATAATCTCTATATAAATCCGTTACCATGCCAAAGTTAAAAACAAAAAGTTCAGCAAAAAAAAGATTTAGATTTACTAAATCAGGTAAAGTTAAAATGCCTCAGTCTGGTAAAAAGCATGGCATGATAAAAAGAACAAACTCACAGATTAGAAAACAGAGAGGTACTACGATAATGTCTAAGCAAGATTCAAAAATTGTTAAATCGTATATGCCTTACAGTTTAAGAGGATAATAGAATGTCTAGAACAAAAAGAGGAGTTACTAGTAGAGCAAGGCACAAAAAAGTTTTCAAAGCCGTAAAAGGTCAGTGGGGAAGAAGAAAAAACACAATTCGTGTAGCTCGTCAGGCAATGGAAAAAGCATTGCAGTATGCCTATAGAGATAGAAGAGCTAAAAAAAGAGAATTCAGATCGCTATGGATACAGAGAATCAACGCCGGTGTAAGGGCAGAAGGTTTAACTTATTCTAGATTTATAAACGGTCTTAACAAATCAAAAATTAAATTGGATAGAAAAGTTTTAGCTGATTTAGCGTATAATAATCCAGAAGCTTTCAAATCACTTGTTAAAAAAGTTCAGTTATCAATAAAATAAACTTGTTTTTTCTTTTACAAAGTTAGAGTAAAAACTAACTAATGGCAGATTTACGAGAATTAATTCAAAAAGTACTACAAGCTAAAGATAAGTCAGAACTGCAGAATTTGAAAACTGAGTTTTTAGGAAAAAATAGTCAAATTAATCAAGAATTCAAAAAACTTGGCTCTCTACCTGAGGGTCAAAGAAAAACAAGAGCATCTTCTCTTAATAACGAAAAACAAAAAATTACAGAAGCTATTAATAGCAGATTTAAAGAATTAGAAAAATCAGAAATAAACCAAAAACTTAAAAAAGATGAGGTCGATGTAACATTGCCAGCTCGAGAACGACCAAATGGAAAAATACATCCCGTTTCACAGGTTATCGACGAGATTTCTTCGATATTTTCTGAAATAGGTTTTTCAGTTGCTGAGGGGCCAGATGTGGAAACTGAATACAATAATTTTACAGCTTTAAATACTCCCAAAGACCATCCAGCTAGAGATATGCATGACACTTTTTATTTGGATCAAAATCAAAAAATTCTATTAAGGACTCATACTTCACCAGTTCAAATTAGAGCAATGTTAAGTGGCAAACCACCATTTAAAATTATCGTTCCAGGCAGAACCTACCGTTGTGACAGCGATCAAACTCATGCTCCAATGTTTCATCAACTTGAAGGACTACATATCGATAAAAATATAACTATGGGTCATTTAAAAGGATGCCTTGATTATTTTGTGAAAGAATTTTTTGAGGTTAAAAAACTTCAGATGAGATTTAGACCGAGTCACTTTCCGTTTACAGAACCTTCAGCAGAAGTTGATATTGGTTATAGATTGGAAAATGGAAGAATTATTGTTGGCGAAGGCGATAAGTGGCTTGAGATATTAGGTTGCGGAATGGTTCATCCCAATGTTTTAAAAAATGCTAAAGTTGATCCAAAAAAATTTCAAGGTTTTGCATTTGGAATGGGAATAGACAGACTTGCAATGCTAAAATATGGAATAAATGACCTTAGATCTTTTTTTGAAGCTGACTATAGATGGTTAAATTATTTTGGTTTTGATCCTTTAGATGTTCCAACAAACTATAGAGGGTTAAGTAGATGATAATAACTTTGTCTTGGCTAAAAGATCATTTAAGCACCAGTGCAAATTTAGGAAAAATAATAGACAAACTTACCGCTATAGGTCTTGAAGTTGAGGGAACAAAAGAGAGTCAAGATGAGCTATCTGGTTTTAAAGTTGCAAAAATTTTAAAAGAAGAAAAACACCCCAACGCAGATAAACTAAAACTTTGTGAAGTTAGTTTGGGCAATGGCAAAACTATAAAAGTTGTATGTGGTGCCGCAAATGCTAGAGATGGATTAGTTAGTGTATATGCTCCTCCGGGTTCAATAATTCCAAAAACAAAAATGAAGTTAAAGGTAGCGAAGATAAGAGGGGTGGAGTCACATGGGATGCTCTGTTCTGAAAGCGAACTTAACCTTTCAGATAAAAGTGATGGAATAATTGAGTTGAAGAATAGAGATAAAGATATTGGAAAAAATTATTTTAAAAGCAAAGGAGAAAAATCAATTGATGTATCAGTTACACCAAATAGGCCGGACTGTTTAGGTGTTCGTGGAATAGCCAGAGACTTAGCTTCAGCAGGTTTAGGAAAACTTTCTGATTTGAAAAAAACAAAAATTAAACAAAGTTTTTCTCAACCCATAAAAATTTCTATTACAAAAGAAAAAAATCAAGGTTGTATGTCATTTGGCTCCTGTTACATAAGAAATATTAAAAATAAAGAAAGTCCAGCATGGTTAAAAGAAAAAATAATTTCTCTTGGTCTTAAACCAATATCTGCAGTAGTTGATATTACAAACTATGTAATGTTGGATCTTAATAGACCTTTGCACGCTTATGATGCGGATAAAATAGATAAAGAAATTATAGTAAGAAATTCAAAGCCAGGGGAAAGCTTCGAAGCCTTAGACGGTAAACAGTATAAATTAAAAAATAATATGTGCGTTATTTCAGATAGATCGGGTCCCTTGGGTCTTGGAGGTATTATAGGGGGAACACGTTCTGGAACTGAATTTGAGACAAAAAATATACTTTTAGAATCTGCATATTTTTACCCAACCTCTGTAAGAAAAACTTCGAGCATCCTCGATATCGACACAGATGCACAATATAGGTTTGAAAGAGGTATAGACCCAAACTCAATCAAAGAGGGGCTTGAAGCTGCAACAAATTTGATTGTTAAAGTTTGCGGTGGTGAAGCAAGTAAGTTTTCTGTTGTTGGAAAATCTCAGGTAAAAAATAAAGTTATAGAAATTGATAGTGATAAATTTAAAAAAGTTATAGGAATTCCAATTTCCTCAAATGAAACAAAAAAAATTCTTAATTCGCTAGGATTTAAAACAAAGACTTCTAAAAAAAGCTTGAAAATTGAAATCCCAACTTGGAGACCAGATGTTCATGGAGACGTAGACATTATCGAGGAACTTATAAGAATAAAGGGATTTGATAAAATTTCATTAGTTCATCCAGAAAGAACTAGATCTAAAGAAACTCTTAGTTTTAAACAGAAATTATTTCATCTATCTCAAAGAGCTGTAGCAAACAAAGGATACTTAGAAGCAGTGACATGGTCATTTACCGACTCCCGTTTTGATAAACAATTTGCGCAGGGAAAAAGCGAGATAGAAATTGCCAACCCCATCTCAAGCGACCTTAATGTGTTGAGAAGATCAATATTTTCAAATTTAATTATTTACCTAAAAAAAAATCAAGATAGAGGCTATATAGATCTTTCATTATTTGAAATTGGACCAACTTTTTTTGGAAACAAACCAGGCGAACAACAAATTGTTCTAGGCGGTTTAAAATCCGGTGTAACAAATAGAAAAAGTTGGGATTCTAAAGCAAGAAACATAGATGTTTTTGATGTTAAAGCGGACGCAATCAAAACATTAATAGAACTTGGTATCGAAGAAGGAGATTTGCATATTAGCAGCAAAACTCAAGATTATTATAATCCAGGAAGATCTGGTTCTGTAAATCTAAAATCAGAAAATGGTCCCAGACTAGCCTTTTTCGGTGAGATACATCCCGCTATAGTATCCAATGTAGATCTGAAGGAACAAAATGTTTGTGGATTTGAAATTTTTATCAAAAATATACCAGAGCCCAAAAAGAAATATCGACTTACCAAAAAGAATTATTTTGTATCTGAGTTTCAAAAATCCGAAAGGGATTTTGCTTTTGTAATTGATAAAAACTATAAAGCGGGAGAACTAGAGAAGTTAATCAGTGAAGCGGACAAAGATCTAATTAAAAAGGTTTTAATATTTGATGTTTTCGAGGGTGAAAATGTGCCAGAGGGAAGAAAATCTGTTGCTGTTAATGTAACAATTCAATCAATGGAAAAGACGCTTTCTCAAAAAGATTTAGACCAGGTAAGTCAAAAAATAATAGATATTGTAAAATCAAAGACTGGTGGAACAATAAGATCCTAATGTCAGATATCAACAGAGTAAGAAATTTTGCGATTATCGCGCATATTGATCATGGAAAGTCTACAATTGCTGACAGAATGATCCAAATTTGCGGAGGTCTTTCAGCAAGAGAGATGAGAGAACAAGTTTTGGATTCAATGGATATAGAAAGAGAAAGAGGTATTACTATTAAGGCTCAGACGGTAAAGTTAAATTATAAATCAAAAGATGGAAAGAAATATGTCTTAAATATTATTGATACCCCTGGGCATGTAGATTTTAGTTATGAGGTGAGCCGCTCACTACTTGCTTGTGAGGGATCTGTATTAATTGTTGATAGTTCCCAAGGCGTTGAAGCTCAAACTTTGGCAAATGTATATCAGGCTCTTGATTCAAATCACCATATTATTCCAGTTTTAAACAAGATCGATCTACCTGCTTCTGATACAGAAAAAGTAAAAAAACAAATAGAAGATGTCATTGGCATAGATACCTCAAAAGCCATATCTTGTTCAGGAAAAACAGGAGAGGGTATTGAAGAAATTTTAGAATCAATTGTAAAAAATCTTCCTCCACCTAAGGGAGATCAATCATTCAAGCTAAAATCTTTATTAGTTGATAGTTGGTATGATAGTTATTTGGGCGTCGTCATTCTTGTTAGAATTCTTGATGGAAAGATTAAAAAAGGAATGAAAGTAAAGCTAATGTCGACAAATCAGGACTACGAAATAGAAAAGGTTGGTATTTTTACACCTAAAGCAAAAGATATTGAAGAATTAAATGCAGGTGAAATTGGATTTATAATTACAGGAATTAAAAGCCTTTCAGAAACCAAGGTCGGAGACACAATATGTGATCCAAACGATCCTTTGGAAAAACCATTGTCAGGATTTAAACCTAGCAAGCCTGTTGTATTTTGCGGCTTGTTTCCAGTTGATAGTTCAGAATATCAAAAACTCAAGGATGGTCTAGCAAAACTGAAACTAAATGATGCAAGCTTTTCTTTTGAACCCGAGTCTTCAAGCGCTCTTGGTTTAGGGTTTAGATGTGGATTTTTAGGGTTACTCCATTTGGAGATTATAACACAAAGACTGGAGAGAGAATTTGATATTAATTTAATAACCACAACTCCAGGCGTTGTTTATAAGGTTAATAAAATTAATAGTGAAATAGTAGATCTTCAAAATCCAACCAGTATGCCCGATCCTTCACAAATTAAATTTATCGAAGAACCATGGATTAAAGCAACGATTATTACACCTGATAAATATTTAGGATCAATAATTAAAATATGCCAAGATAAAAGGGGTGTTCAAAAGGATTTGTCCTATTCAGGCAATAGGGCTGTTTTAGTTTATGAACTTCCCCTCAATGAAGTTGTTTTTGATTTTTATGATAGGCTTAAATCTATTACGAGCGGATATGCTAGCTTTGATTATGAGATTACTGGTTACAAAGAGGGCAATTTGGTTAAGCTTGGTATTTTAGTTAATAATGAATCAGTGGATGCTTTATCAATGATTATTCATAAAGAGTTTGCGCAAAAACAAGGAAGATTGGTTTGTGAAAAATTAAAAGATCTAATCCCAAGACACAATTTTATGATTCCTATCCAAGCAGCCATTGGTGGTAAAATTATTGCAAGGGAAAGCATAAAAGGTTTTAAAAAGGATGTTCTAACAAAAATTCATGGCGGGGGAGCACGAGATCGTAAAAGAAAATTATTAGAAAAACAGAAAAAAGGAAAGGCAAGATCAAAACAATTTGGAAAAGTAGAAATACCACAAGAAGCTTTCATTGGTGTTTTAAAAATTAGTAAGGAAACTTAATGAAAAAAAAATTATTCATCATTTCAAATGAGAGTATTTTTTATTCTCAAAAATCTTTTTTTTGTGACAATCTTGATATGAAGTCAACACCAGAAGGTTTAAAGGAAAAGTTTGATATTAATCTTATAGCAAGGAGATCTAAAAAGGAAAAATCGCACAAAATAAATTTAGAAAATATTAATATTTATAGTAATATTTTTAGTTTTCTTTTATCAATTTTCAGGTCATTTAAAGAAAATAATTCTCAATACCTAGTTGTCTCAATTTCTCCATTTACTTTTTTTGCATGCATTATGCTTACACTATTTAGAAAAAAACCAATTGTCTTTTTAAGAAGTGACGGTTACGAGGAATATAAATCAATATTAGGCTTCTTGGGACCAGGCATTTACCACGTTATGTTTTTTATAATTTCTAAAATATCCCACCTTATAGGTTGTGGAGAAAAAGTATTAAGAGGAAAAAAGGGACATGTGGTATCTCCTTCACAACTTACTGAGAAATGGTTTCTAAACAATAAGACTGCTAATCTAAATAATATAAAGTTGTTGTATGTAGGGAGAATTAGAGTTGAGAAGGGAATTTTTTTTTTACTAGAAATAATGAAAAAAATTGAACAAGATATTACCCTATCCGTAGTTGGTATGGAAAAATTTTCTGATAAAAAAAATGAACAAAAAAATGTTAATATTTACGAAATAGAAACTTCAGAGGAAAAATTAATAAATTATTATGACGAACATAATATTTTTGTATTGCCCTCTTATACAGAGGGATATCCCATGGTTATTTTGGAGTCCCTGGCTCGTCAGAGACCAGTTATTATATTCGACGAAATAAAACATGTGGTAGGCAATAAAAAAGGAATATTTGTATCTAAGCGTAATATCGAAAGTTTTTTAGAGAAAATTCATTACATAAAAAATAATTATAATAAAATTCAAGAAGATATGAAAAATAATAATTTACCATCAAAGAAGGATTTTTTAAAAAATTTTGAGAATCATATTTCTACTTATGAAAAAAAAAATTGACAGATATCCAGTAAAATTTCCTTATTGGTATTATGTAAGTGGAAAAAAAATTATTGCAATAACCAGAAAATCCTTCAAAAAAAAATATAAATGTAACAAAATTATAAAATTTCACAAAAGTGAATTTAATTTGATAAATAAGAGCGTTAAATTTCTAACTCACTTCAATATTCAAAACAGCATTCATATTCCAGGAAAAAAATACTTAATAGTAAAAGTCTTTCGACCAGGATACTTAAACGGAAAAATTAATAAACCTCCAATTTTAGATTTGAAATACGCATTTATTGCAAAGTGCCTTTATGCAAAAAATAACGTTCCTTATCAAAAGCTAAATAAGGAAATTTTTAGATATAGTCTTCAAAACATTAAAAATATTAATAATTTAAAAAAAGCAATTTTGAGAAGATACAAAAAAAGTCTTGCCCATTATTCTGATAAACACAAACTTTCTTTAGGTGTTGGCATTACTAAGTTGAAAATTCTCAAAGAAGTTAGGATTAAATAAAATTTTATGATAAGTTGAATTTATGAATTCCATTAATTTTGTTCATCAATCCTCCTGATTTAGCTGCAAATTTTTTAAGGAGAGGTGGCTGAGCGGTTTAAAGCGCACGCTTGGAGAGCGTGTATACCCCCTGGGTATCGTGGGTTCGAATCCCACTCTCTCCGCCATAATTCAAGATATACCCATTTTAGGATAAAAAAGCGTTGGTACGACTCACTAATAGGACCTATGTAATTTGATAGAGCCAAGACTTAATAGGTGGTACAAGGGTCTAATGCAAAACGAATCAGTTCGTTTTGCTTTTTGTTTAACAAAAAAAGAGGGAAGTTATGAAAATGTTAGCAGGATTATCGTCAACTATAACTTCTTTAACTCGAGTTGTTATATCGTTACTTGGGTTAGGAATCGTTGTTTCGCTACTTGGTGGAAACGTTCCATTCGTTAGCGGAATTGCGGACAATATAGTTGGACTAGTTCAATCTCTAGGTGATGCAGGAATAGTTGGTTTAGTAGCAGCTATAATCATCCTAGGGTTTTACAAGTAAATAAAATATTAGCAGTTGGAAACCTCCCGAGTTTAGGCAACTGCTGAAGCTTGTTACCCCGGTCTTCATAGATTAGGCCGGGGTGACGGACCCAAAGTAGGAGAATTATGAAAAATTGGATATCAAAGGTTAAATATTATTTAAATAGTTTTATAGAAGTAGGCGTACTTTTGCTGGCCGTATCGGTTATTGCAGAAGTAATATTTGGTCCTAACGTTGCTTTTTTTGGTTCTCAAGTTACGGAAAATCTAGTTAGATTACTCAATAATTTGGGTAGCCAAGGTATTGCAGCATTAATAATTGTGTTTGCTGTAATATTTGCATACAGAAAACTATTAAAATAGTTATTAATTTAAATTAACATAATTGATTTACAGGCCATTGTTTTGTCTGTGGGTATCTTGGAGATTATAGTCTTATCCTTTTCTAAAGGATGTTAATATGGACCGTAGTCAACAAAGGAGAATTTTATGGAAACAGCTTTAGTACTTATGGTGATACTTATAGCTTACAATACGTTTAATTAATAATTAATTTTAGAAGATAGCTCTTAGATTTCTCAAAAATTTAAGAGCTATTTTTTTATCCTAAAATAGATACTTATCACCTAAATAAAAAATTAATCCTATAGCTATTCCCAATAATATCCAGTGCATTTTAACCTCTACGAATACTTGTAACTTTTAAATTAGCAGTTTTGTAAATTCTTTCTATTGTTTTTTTAGTGTTCATTATAACCACTTTTTTCATAGGCCCGTAAGCATGAATTAATTTGTTTTTAGATAAAGCTACTGCTACATGGCCTTTCCAAAAAATCATGTCATTTTTTCTTATATTTTTTAGCTTTACTCTTTTCTTAAAATATTTTTCTTGGTCTCTCGAGTCTCTAGGACAATATTTATTATTATGATTAAAAAAAACCTGTACCAACGCGGAGCAGTCAATGCCTTTATAACTTTTTCCACCCCACAAATATTTTATATTTTTAAACAATTTTATATCTTTAAAAATATTTCTATGTTTAAAATTATTTTTCTTTAAATCAGAGGTTCTAACCCAGTATTTTGAAAATTTACTGAATTTTCCATTTTTTGCAATTATCTTTACCCTAGATTCATATGGAAGAAATTTTTTTAATTTTTTTTTTGAGCTAGGGTTACTAAAAAGCCTTGCTTTTAAAACAGAAACTTTAAAATTTGGTTTGATAGGCTTAGAAAATTTATTATTTTTAATGTATCCAATATAACCGTCTTTTTTTATTCTGATTTTTTTCCAAGCACCATGTTTTTGTATTACTTTAAAATTATCACCATAAAGTAATTGAGTATCGACTCCAGATTTTAAACTTTTTTTTCTATGGAGGTTGATTATAGGTAAATTGTTTCCAAAATTATTTTTCACTTAACTTTATATCGTTTTTAATCATATAAAGAAAAATCAAAGAAGGTATTACCATGATAGCTGTAATTACGAAAAATATACCCCAATCACCATTCAGCCAATCTACCATTGCTCCCGATGAAGCTGCTAGTGTAGTTCTTCCTGCAGTTCCGATTGAAGCAAGAAGAGCATATTGAGTTGCTGTATAAGTTCTGTCCACCAACATTGAAATGAAAGCGACAAAAGCAACGGTCGCAAATGCTGCAGCCATATCATCAAAAATTACTGCTACAGCAAAGAGCCATTCGGATTTTCCTGTCCAAGCAAGAGCAGAAAACAAAAGATTTGTGGATGCCATCAATATTCCAGAAACAAACATTGCTTTAATTACACCTGATCGGATGGCAAATAGTCCGCCTAAAAGAGTAAAGACAACTGTGGTGATCCATCCCAAACCTTTAGAATAAATTGCTATATCTCCTTTTGAGAAGCCTATTTCTTTATAAAACACTATAGACATCCGTCCAAGAAAGGCTTCTCCAATTTTAAAAAGAAATACAAAACCCAAAATTCCCAAGGCAATTTTAAACCCATTTTTTTTGAAAAAACTTATTATAGGACCAGCAATTGTTCCGCTAACCCACGCAGCCGATTTTGTCACAAAATTAGAAGACCCTAGTTTGCCTTGAATCATTTCGTCGGTTCTTCTTTGTGCTTCTTGCCTTTCCGTAGGTTGTCCTTCATGGACAAACATTAAACCAATGTTGCAAGCAATAATAACTATGCCAAGAATTAGAAAAGTAAGCTGCCAATAATTTTCAAATCCTGCATTTTGAAAATATTCTGCAGCATTTAATGCAATTACGCCGCCAAGTTTATATCCGGTCCACCAACCAACAACAGCCATGGCAGCTCCAGCTTGCATTGATTTTCCCTCGTCTTTTCCAATTTGTTCAATTCTTAATGCGTCTACAGTGATATCTTGAGTTGCTGAAGCGATTGCAATAATTAAACCAACCGTAATTACCAATGCAAGATTTGCTGTGGGGTCTACTAAATTCCATAAAATTAAACTTAACAAAATAACGAGCTGCATAACTATGATCCAACCACGACGATGCCCAACTTTATTGGTCAACCAAGGAATACGAATTCTATCAACTAATGGAGCCCATAAATAATTGAATGCATAAACTGCAAATATTAATCCAGCCCAACCTATTGTGCTTCTACTCAAACCTTCTTCTTTTAACCAAAGGCTTAAGCTACTTCCAATAAGGACCCATGGGAATCCACTTATAATTCCTAACAGTAATATTCGAATCATTCTTACATCAAAATAAATTTTGAATGAATCTTTAAAACTTTGTTTTTGATATATTTCCATAATCAAGAATACTATAAATTAAATTATGACTTCCAGAAAGAGGGTAAAAAAAGAATTAATACAGCGAATATCTCTAATCTTCCTAGCAACATAGCAAAAGACAGTATCCATTTAGAGATATCTGAAACTTCACTAAAGTTTCCGTTAGGTCCTATCATGTCACCAAGGCCAGGACCAACGTTAGATATAGAAGTAGCAGCCCCAGAAATTGCAGATAAAAAATCAAGCCCAGAAATTGAAAGAAGCATTGCAATTATTAAAAACAAAAAAAGATAGGAAAATATGAAAATTATTACTGAGTTGACAAAACTATCCTCAATTTTTTTGTTATTGTAATTAACAATAGAAATACTGTTTGGATAAATTAATTTTTTTATTTGGTTTCCAACAAAAAGAAATAGTATTTGCAATCTAAATATTTTAATTCCGCACGTCGTAGATCCTGCACAACCACCAACGAACATTAAAAAAATAAAAAATATGAGTGGGAATTCTCCCCACAGACCAAAGTCATCTGTCACGTAACCCGTTCCAGATAAAATCGAGAGAACATTAAAAGAAGAAATTCTTAGATTATCTAAAACAGGATATTCGGTTTTATTCAAAAACAAGTAAACAAACATTATTAAAACCGAAATTATTAACAGGTAGAGAAAACCTCTGATTTGTGTATCTTGATAAAAAATTTTTTTATTACCTTTAACGAATTTTAAATAGGTTATGAAAGGTATACTACCTAAAATAATAAAGATTATAGATGTAAACTCTATCCCAGGGTTTTTGAAATAACCAATAGATTCATTGTGAGTCGAGAATCCTCCTGTAGCTAGAGTAGTCAATGAATGGGCAATACTATCAAATATATTCATGCCTTGGGTCCAATAAACAAACCCACAAGCCAAAGTTAGAATGGTGTAGATAGAAATTATTGCAAAAGCGACCTCTATTGTTTTTGGCAGTATCTTTTCAGAGCCAGAAGAATCTGTTTTAAATACTTGCATTCCTCCTACTTTTAAAAGGGGCATAACTGTAGTTGCCATTACAATTATTCCAACTCCACCCAACCACTGCATAATTGCTCTCCAAAGCAAAATACTTTTTGGAGAATTATCCAGGTCAGTAATTGTAGTAGATCCAGTAGTGGTTATTCCAGACATGCTTTCAAAAAAAGCTTCACTAAATGATAAATTTAAATTTGATAGTAAAAAAGGTAAACTTCCGAACAGGGCAATACTTACCCAAGATAGAGTGGAAAACAAAAAAGCCTGCTGAAGATTTAGTTGATTGTCTTTTTTTAAGGTAGCAAGAATTGTTAATACTGCAATAAAAACAGTTATGATAGAGGATGAAAAAAAACTGTTACTATTTTCATCATAAATTAATTGCACAGCATAAGGTATCATCATGAATAGACCTAAAATTAACAACAAGATACCAACAATAAAAAAAACAGTTTTATTTGATGTCATAGAATTTGAGACAATATTTAAATAGCAATAAAATTCAACTTATTATAAACCTTAATTATGCTTGAGTCTGACCTAATTCAAACAACGTCTTCTTGGCCATTTGTTGAGATCCGCAAACTTCTTAAAGATAGAAAAGATATTATTAATAAAAAAAATAAAATTACTTTTCAAACAGGATATGGCCCAAGCGGCTTACCTCATATAGGCACTTTTGGAGAGGTCTCGAGGACATCTATGATGATTAACGTACTAAAACACATTAAAGAAATTGAGTCTGAATTAATAACATTTTCAGATGATATGGACGGTCTAAGAAAAGTTCCAGAGAATATTCCTAACGACAAAATTCTTCATGCAAATCTAGGCAAACCTCTTACGAGTATTCCAGACCCATTTAAAAAATATAAAAGTTATGGCGAACATAACAACAAAATGTTAATTGAATTTTTAAATAAATTTAAATTTAAATTCAAATTTAAAAGTTCTACGGAGAATTACAAAAAAGGAATTTTTAATAATTCTATTGTAAGAACTCTAGAAAAATATGAAGATATAATGGATATAGTTTTACCTACATTACGAAGTGAAAGAAGAAAAACTTATAGTCCATTTTTACCAATCTGTCCTGATACAGGAAAGGTTTTAGAAATTCCTGTTTTGGAGATAAATAAAAAAAATAATAAAATTATTTTTAATAATAATGGAAAAAAAATTGAAACAAGTGTATTGGATGGATATTGCAAATTGCAATGGAAAGTTGATTGGGCAATGAGGTGGTTTACATTTGATGTTGATTTTGAAATGTATGGTAAAGATTTAATCGAAAGCGCAATAATATCTGGAAAAATATGTAAAGTTTTAGGAAAAGAACCACCCAATGGTTTTGCTTATGAATTATTTTTAGATGAAAAAGGGGAAAAAATATCTAAATCCAAAGGAAATGGAATTACTATAGAAGAGTGGTTGAGATATGCTTCTCCTGAAAGTTTATCTTTATACATGTATCAGAATCCTAAAAGAGCAAAAAAGCTTTATCCCGAAGTGGTTCCCAAAGCGGTGGATGAATATCTATCCTCAATTGAAAAATTTTTTAACCAAAAACCTAATGAAAAAATTTCAAATCCAGTTTGGCACGTGCATCAAGGAACACCACCAAATGAAAAAATTGTTATGCCATTTTCGATGCTGCTAAATATTGTTGGATCTAGTAATGCAAAAAATAAGGATATTTTATGGAAATTTATAAAAAAATTTCATAAAGAATTGGATCCAAAAAGTCATAAGATTTTGGATGGTTTGACAGATTATGCAATAAACTATTTCGTAGACAGAGTTGAACCAAATAAAAAATATAAAAAACCAAATGAAAATGAAAAAAAAGCACTGTTAAATCTTATTAAAGTTTTGAGAACGGTACCCCAGAGTACAGAAGCAGAAAAAATTCAAACCATGATTTATACCACAGGGAAGGAAAATGGTTACGCCAATGATCTAAGAAGTTGGTTTAAGTTGATATACGAAGTTGCTTTTGGAGAAGAAAATGGCCCAAGAATGGGCTTTTTTATAAGTTTTTTTGGAGTAAAAGAGACAATTGATTTAATGGAAAAAAAGTTGAAAATGTAATTTTAATGTTTTCTTTTCTAAGACCCTTTATATTTAACTTAGATCCCGAGAAGGCACACGATTTAGCAATAAAATCTTTAAAGTATAATTTTCTTCCTGAGAGTTTGTTCTCAGTTAAAGATGAAGAGATTTTAAACACCAATTTATTTGGAAAGAAAATTCAGAACCCAATAGGACTTGCGGCAGGATTTGATAAAAGTGCAGAAGTTTATAATGAGATATTCAAACTTGGTTTTGGTTTTGTCGAGGTTGGTACAATAACACCAAAACAGCAATATGGTAATGAGAAGCCCAGAGTATTTCGATTAGAAAAAGATCAGGCATTAATAAATAGACTTGGATTTAATAATGATGGATCTGAAATTATAAAAAAAAGAATTGAAAACAACGTTCCAAATGGTCTTTTAGGCATTAATATTGGACCAAACAGAGATGCTTCTAATATGATCGATGACTTCTTGTTGTGTGCAGAAACTTTTTTTCCATTAGGTGATTATGTAACTATAAATATCTCCTCTCCCAACACTAAGGGCCTAAGGGATTTTCATAACCCAGAATCTTTGAAGGAATTATTATCAAAGATAAATGATGTAAGAGAAAAAAGCAATTTTAGAAAGTCCTTTTTACTTAAAATTTCACCAGATATTGAAGATTCATTTATAGGAAATATCATTAAGTTAGCACAAGAATATAATATTGATGGTTTTATTTTAACAAATACAACTGATCGAAATAGAGAAAACTTATTAGATACAAAAAAAAAGAATGAAAGCGGAGGATTATCTGGAAGACCTATAAGAGACTTATCAACCAAGCTAATTAAAAAATTTTACACACAATTAAAAGGAACAATTCCAATTATAGGCGTTGGAGGTATAGATTCAGGAGAATCGGTATTTGAAAAATTATCTTCAGGCGCTTCAGCAGTACAATTATACACCGGCATGATTTATAAAGGGCCAACGATAGTAAAGGAAATAAAAAAAGAACTAATAATTATAATGAAAGAAAAAGGTTTTAAAAATATAGCTGAAGTTGTGGGTTCAAATGCAAATTAATCTATCCAAAAAATTTGTATTTTTTTCTATCCACGTCATATCTTATATGGTGAATTAATTCTCTTGCGTACGAAAAGGATATGCCTACCAAAACTACAATTGTAATTGATAGAAAGCCGTATGATATGGGATGATTTTTTGAAAAATATAATACAAATTCTGAAAGTCTATTATTAATTTTTCCACCTGCATCAAAGGCAAATAAAGTTCCTTTTTCTAATACAAACTGTTCTATACCCATGATTATTCCTACTCCTAGCAAAAGAATAGCTAATAAAGTTTTATATTCTGAGGCATTTAATTTTTCCGCTACCTTTAAACCTAGATGTACACCTATGATGGAACCAGTTAATAAAATACTAACTAATACAAAATCTATCGTTTGAAACTTTAAAGCATGTCCGATTACAACGAAAGCAGTAATAAAAATTGTTACAAACAGTGATGTACCAGGAACTAATTTAGTTGGCATGCCAATTATATAAATCATTGCAGGAACCATTAAAAATGCTCCTCCAACACCCATGATAGATGCAAATAAACCTACGATAAAACCTAACATTATCGGCACGATTGCACTTTCATAAAGTTTTGATTTGTGAAACCTAACCCTAAATGGCAAACCATGTATCCAATAGTGATCATGAACTTTTCTCCTTATTACTATTTTTTTCTTTAAATCACTAAGTTCCTTCCAACCTTTGGCAAACATTAAAGTTCCAATCATGACTAGCATATATATATAAGCTAGAGAAATAATAACATTTACTATACCCTTGGCTCTCAGATAGCTAAAAATAATCATTCCTGCAAAAGTTCCCAAAATACCACCAAAAACAATTATCAAACCCATTTTGTAGTCTAGTGTTTTTCTAAACCAATGTGTTAATGCACCAGACACCGAGGTCCCCAAAATATTGTTAGCTTCGTTTGCCACAGCAAAAGCAGGAGGTATACCTAAAAATATTAAAACTGGGGTCATTAAAAATCCACCTCCAATTCCAAATAGGCCGGATATAAAACCAATAATAAAACTTAGTATTAGTATTGCTATAATACTTATCTGAACTTGTGCTACTGGAAGGAAAAAATCCATTCAATTTACTATTATTTGACATAAACATTGTCAATACCCATATAATCTCTTGATTATATAGACTTCAGGAACTATACAGCTAGTGGATATTCTATGAGTAAAAAATGCGAACTTACAGGAAAGAAGCCCGCAAAAGGTCACAACGTTAGTCACGCTAATAACAAAACCAAAAGAAGATTTCTGCCAAGCATAAAAAAAGTTAAATTTAGAAGTGACATATTAAAAAAAAATATAAGACTAAATGTAGCTAATTCAGCTCTTAAAACAGTAGATTTTAAGGGAGGAATAGATAAATTTCTTAAATCTTCAAAGTCCGTTAAATTGTCAAAAAGAGTAAAAAAATTAAAAATTGCAATAATTTCAAAAAGCATTTAGATGCCAGGTGTGAACTTTAGGCCTTTTATACTTTTGGCTTTTTTTATGGCTTTGATTGTTGCCGCATCAAACTATCTTGTTCAATTTCCCTTTAATTTTTTTGGTTTGGAAGAGTTTTTAACTTATGGTGCATTTAGTTATCCCGTAACTTTTCTTATAACCGACCTTTGTAATAGAAAATATGGAAAAATACTTGCTAGAAAAATAGTTTACGTTGGTTTTATTTCAGGAATTTCTCTTACACTATTTTTTTCTACGAATTTTACCGATTTAATTTCTGTAAGAATAGCAGTTGGATCTGGAACGGCTTTTTTGGTAGCACAATTATTGGACATTCAGATATTTGATAAATTAAGAAAAAAAATTTGGTTTTTAGCACCTTTTGCTTCCTCTTCAATAGGATCTGTAATTGATACATTTTTATTTTTCTCTATTTCTTTTTATGGAACTGGTTTAAATTGGGCAACCTTAGCTCTTGGGGACCTTAGCATAAAAATATTTATGGCCCTGGTGATGCTGATACCATTCAGAATATTTATGATTATACTGTCGGATACTTCACATAAATATTCAACAAAAATATCTTCAGCTTAATTCTTATTTAATGAAAAGTCTTTTCTGAGAAAAGATTAGTTAATTGATTTATCATTGCATCACCAAGATCCTGAACGTCAGTGATTTTAACAGCCTTTTTGTAATATCTTGTGACATCATGACCTATCCCGATCGCCAAGAGTTCTACGGGAGACAATTGCTCTATTGCAACAACTGTTTTTTTTAAATCATTTTCAAGATAATCACTTAAATTAGTAGAAAGTGTGGAGTCGTCTACCGGAGCACCATCCGAAATAACCATTAGTATTTTTCTTTCTTCTTTTCTTTTTCTCATTTTGTTAAATGTCCACCTCAAGGCTTCACCATCTATATTTTCCTTTAGAAGACCTTCCTTAAGCATTAATCCCATATTTTTTTTTGTCTGTCGCCAAGGAATATCTGCAGATTTATAAATTATATGTCTCAGGTCATTTAATCTGCCAGGAAATTTTGGTTTATTATTATTTGTCCATTTTTCTCTGCTTGATCCACCTTTCCAATGTTTTGTTGTAAATCCTAATACTTCAACTTTGACGGAACATCTTTCCAAAGTTCTTGCAAGTATATCTGCGCAAACTGCCGCAACTGAAATTGGTTTACCTCTCATGGATCCTGAATTGTCGATTAAAATCGTTACCAGAGTATCTTTAAATTCTGTTTCTTTTTCTTTTTTAAAAGAAAGCGAGTTTAAAGGGTCAATTATTATTCTAGTTAATTTTGACGTATCCAAAATACCTTCTTCCAAGTCAAATTCCCAAGATCTATTTTGTTTTGCTAATAATTTTCTTTGTAATTTATTTGCCAGTTTTGAAACAAAAGTTTTTAATTGTATAAGTTGTTGGTCAAGAGAAGATCTTAGTCTTTTAAGTTCTTCCTCAGATTCAAGATCTTCAGCTCTGATCACCTCATCAAACTCCTCCGTATATACTTTGTATTTTCTTGTATTATTGGAAGGAAATTTTTTTGTCCTTTTTCTTACACTTCCGTCTTCACTTTCAAATTCTTTAAACGCTTGCTCCTCTTCGTTATTCTGCTCTGATAATTCTTCTATATTTGAAATATTGGAATCTAAAACCTCTTTATTTTCTTGGTCATCTTTCAATTGACTTCTATTTTCGTCTTCCCCTTGGTTCTTGAGAGACTCTTTTTCTTTTTTTTGATCAGCAATATCTTCGTAAACTTCTTTTTCCCCGATATTCATCCTAGATATTATTTTTGAAATAATTTCATTAAATTTAGCTTGATTTTTTATATTATTCTTAAGGACTTCTGAATTTTTTTTAATATTTTCAGTAAAATTTTTCTTAAATTTTTTTATCTTTGAATCCGAGCTTTTGATATCTTTTGTTTCAAACAAGAGACTTCTAAAATAGTTGTAAAAAATATCTTCTATTGAGTTGTTTTTATATTCTTTCTTTTTATAAATTTCAGATAAATTTTTTTTAATACCTATAAATTTGTCAGAACCAATTTTTTCATATCTTATCTTTTCAGCTATTTCGTACAGTTTATTTGCATTGTCTCCCTTGGGCTTGTAAGTATTAAAAACTTCAGTATTGCTGTATTTAAGTCTAAGTGCTTCAGAATCAGCTTGTGCACGAAATTTTAAATAATCCTGAGTTTTTTCTAACTTATTAATTTCTGGCAAATAAGCATTTTTATCATCTTTTTTAATTCGTTTTCCAAAATTTATATTGCAGTCGCTCGTTTCTGAAATTGATTTTATGGTAGATGTAAGGGCCTGCTTAAAGTCCTGCACATGTAGATCTTTTTTTTCCATTTTAGGAAATTTTTATATTAATAGAAGATTCTGGCAAATCTTCACCAAAACATCTCTGATAATATTCTGAAATGATTTTTCTTTCTAGTTCATCACATTTATTAAGGAAAGTTACTCTAAATGCATACCCAATATCCTTAAATATTTTTGCATTTTCGGCCCAATGAATCACAGTTCTTGGACTCATTACTGTTGAAATATCTCCATTTACAAAACCATTCCTTGTAAGCTCAGCTACTTTAATCATATTTGAAACTTTGTCTTTACCATCCTTATTATTAAAATGTTTATTTTTTGCCAAAACAATTGCCAATTCTTTTTCAAATTTTAAGTAATTAAGTGTAGTAACTATATTCCATCTATCCATTTGGCCCTGGTTAATCTGTTGTGTACCGTGATAAAGACCAGTGGTATCACCTAATCCCACAGTATTTGTGGTTGCAAACATTCTAAAAAATTTATTTTGGCTAATTATTCTATTTTTGTCTAAAAGGGTAAATTTGCCATCACTTTCTAATATTCTTTGTATTACAAACATAACGTCTGGTCTGCCCGCATCATATTCATCAAAAACTAAAGCCACAGGGTTCTGAATTGACCAAGGGAGAATTCCTTCTTTGAATTCTGTTATTTGTTTCCCATCTTTTATTACAATGGAGTCCTTACCAATCAAATCTATTCGACTGATATGGCTATCAAGATTAACTCTTACACATGGCCAATTAAGTCTTGCCGCAACTTGTTCTATATGAGTTGATTTTCCAGTACCGTGATATCCCTGCACTAAAACTCTTTTGTTAAAAGAAAATCCTGAAAGTATTGCAAGAGTTGTGTCTCTATCAAATTTATAGTCACTATCAATTTCCGGAACATGCTGATTTTTTTTTGAAAAACCCTCAACTTCCATTTCAGTATCAATATTAAAAGTCTGTTTGACTGAGATTTTAATATCTGGTTTTTGATTCTGTAAAGCTGTATTCATTTTTGTTTACTCACACTCAGTTTAAGTTGACTGTACGCCAAAGTTACTCTTTTTAAAATATCTTCGTATTTTTTACTTCCCCGATTTTTATCAGGATGATATTTCTTTACAAGTCCTTTAAATTTTTTTTGTATATCAGACCACTTTGCTTCACTTTTTAGCCCCAAAACCTCTAAAGCATGACGGTCTTTTTCGGAAAGTTTTGACTCTTTAAAGTTTTTAAAGCCATGGTTTTTAAAAATGCTAATTTTATCCTCAAGCGCATTATTCCAAAGAACCTTAAAAAAATTATCTGAAGAACCAAAACTTTTTGTAGGCTTATGCCACGTGAGATCAGATTTGATAAAGTATTCAACTTCTTCCTGGCTCATATTTGAAAAATAATTCCAATTTTTGTTAAAAATTTTGATATGCTCGAGACAAAGATATTTAAATTTCCTGCTATTGTCCCTTTCTATTGGAGCCTTGTATTTGCCCAATTCTTTGCAGTTTTCCCAGTCACAAATATTTTTCATAATAAATTTCAATTATATAGTACAATACATATTTAATGAAAAGTTTAATAGAAACTATAAAAGAAAAAATTAGAAACAATATACAAGTTAGCAAGATAGAAATAATTGATAATACACATATACATAAAAGACATAAGTCTTTTAACAAAAGTAAGCTTCATTTAAAGATAATGATAGAGTCCGATTTTTTAAAATCTTTTAATAAGGTCGATTCTCACAAAAAAATAATAAGCCTTTTAAAAGATGAGATAAAAACTAAAATTCACTCTTTAGAAATAAAGATTAATTAATTTTTTTTAATACTTCTTTCATTTGCTTTGGACTTATCCTAAAATCTCCAGGATTTGTAGTTTTTCCTATTTTTTTTAGAAGTATTAAGTTTATTTTGTTATCGTAATTTTTTTTATCAATTCTCATAAAATCTACAATTTTATTAAAATCTTTTTTTAAAAAATATTTTTTTAAGGATGAAGGCAAATTATTAGCTTTATAAATTTTCTCAATTTCTTTTAGAGTATAATTCGAACATAATCTTTTTCTGACCGACAATCTTGTTGCTAATAACATTCCAATAAGTACTGCCTCTCCATGATTTATTTTTCTTGAAAAATTACTAGCCGCTTCAATTCCATGGGCAAAAGTATGACCGAAATTTAATAGCATTCTTTTACCCGATTCTTTTTCATCCCTAGTAACAAAATAAATTTTATTTTTACAACTTCTTGTTATTGAATTCTTTAGAACTTTTAAATTTCTTTCTTCTAAAATTTTTTTAGAATTTTTTTTTAAATAATTAAAAAATTTTTTATCTCGGATTAAAGAATATTTTAATATTTCAGCAAATCCACATACCAATTCTCTTTTGGGTAAACTTTTTAAAAAAGCAAGTTCAGAAATTACCAATCTTGGCTGATAAAATGAACCTATTAAATTTTTACCCTCTTTTGAGTTTACTCCGGTTTTGCCTCCTACTGAGGAGTCAACCTGAGATAATAATGTAGAGGGAATATTAATAAAATTTATCCCTCTTTTTAAAATACTCGAAACAAATCCTACAAAGTCACCAATTATTCCACCTCCGACCGCAACTATAGAGTCACCTCTGTTAAATTTTTTTTGAAGCAAGCTCTCTACAAGAAGGCCTGCATTTTTAAAAGATTTTAAATTTTCTTTTGGTAAATATTCTTTCGAATAAACTTTATAACCTGATAATGCTCTTTTAACTTTTTTTTTATATTGTCCCGGAATATTCTTATCCAAAATTAGAGCTACCTTTTTTGTTTGTGGGCATGTGTATTTAATTTGTTTTCCAAGCAAACTCAATGCTCCGCTACCAATAAAAATCGAATAATCTATTTCTCGATTTTTTACCTTTATTTTATGTATTCTCATAAAGTTTTTTGATTTCTTCCACTATTTTATTATTAGTTTTAAAATTACAATCTATTTTACAATCAGCTAACGAATAAACTTTTTTTCTCTCTTCATAAATTTTCTTTAAACTTTCTTTGGAAATTTTTTTTAACAAAGGTCTTTTTTGACTAGCTTTTGTTCTTTTAAAAATTTCATCAATATTTATATCTAACCATACAGAAAAAGAAGACTTTTTAATGTTTTCTCTGATAGTCTCATTCATAAACGCACCACCACCTAGAGCTATTATTAGGCTTTCATTGTTTAATGCCTTTATAGTTTCCTCTTTCTCTTGCTCTCGAAAGAAATCCTCTCCTTTTGTTTCAAATATCTGAGATACAGAAAGGGAAAGTTTTTTTTCAATTATATTGTCAATGTCAACAAACTTCAGCTTTAGCTCGGTAGACAAGGATTTTCCTATAGTTGACTTGCCTGATCCCATCATTCCAGTTAATACAAGGTTTCTTTTCAATTTATTCACACAATTTCAATTTGATTTATCACAAATTTGTCTTATTTTTTAAGTTTAAATATATTTTATTTACTATGCAACAGAGATTACAGAGATCAAGAGGCGGCACACCCTTTGTTAGAATAATTGTAAAAATACTTCTAGTATTTTTAGTAATACTTTTTTCATTTTTTTTTATAGAAAAAATTGACTTTCCTTCACCAAAGAAAGAAATCATTAAAGATGTTACCGACAAAATCATTAAACTTCGTTAGTAAATTTTTAATTTTACTCAGTTTTTCAATATTTTTACATCTTGAGGTAAAAGGGGAAGAACAAATAGACATATGGAAAAAACAAAAAAACGATAACGAAGAAATTATCAAAAAAGAAAATATAGAGAAAAAATCGAAAATAGATTATTCCAAAAAAGATAAAGCAGAAGGCCAAATAGAAATTACCGACAAAGATCAGGACAAAGAGAAGCCCGCCGAACTTTCGGGGCTTTACGATCCTGGAAAAAACGATCTAAGTTTGGGCATGTGGTCAAACACTAACGGTACGTTGATCAAAGACACTTTGAAGAGAATAACGAAAACTCAACTTTCAAATTTTTCTGAAAAACTTTTTATTGATACGATGTTTACATATTCCTTTCCTCCAGAAAAAAATTTATCTAGGGAAGAATTTTTAAAATTGAAATTACAATGGTTGGTTGATAATAATAAAATCGAACTTATAGAAGAATTTTTAAATACAAATTTGGAGTTCTCAGGAAAATCAAAGTTAATAAAACATCTGGTAGACTATTATATTGCATCAGCAAATATTTCTAAAAGTTGTGAAAAAGCGAATCTCATTAACAAAGAGATCAAAGATAACTACCTAGATAAATTTAGAATCTATTGTTTGGTACTAAATAAAAAAAATGAACAAGCACAACTAAATTTTGATTTATTAAGAGAAGAAGGAAGATCAGATAAGTTTTTTAGCAACAAGATTTTATTTTTACTTGGTATAAATGAAAAACCAGATAACAAAACTTCAGATAAGAATCTCTTATACTTTTATCTTTCATCAATTACAGTAGAAAATTTTAAGTATGAACCAAATGAAAAAACTGACAAAAATATATGGAAATATTTGACTGCGTCAAATTTAATTTCCATAGATCAATTAGAAGATCCCAAAGTAATAAATAAATACGAAGTTGCTGCGCAACAAGGAACTTTTGATAAGGATAAAATTTTTGAAATTTACTTATCAATTCCTTTTAATATTAGTCAATTAATTAATGCAAATACAGCATATCTAAATTTAACTGGTTACGAAGCAAGAGCTTTAATTTACCAAAAAATATTATTGTCGGATAATACAGCAAATAAATTGGAACTACTTTTTTTATTACAGGATTTATTTGAAAAAGATAAACTAAATAGTATTTATACTGGATATTTAAGTGATGCTTTAAAATCTATAGATCCCAAGGATGTACCAGATAATTTTAAAAAATTAGTTAAAAAAAATATCATTTTAGAAAAGAGCAAAGAATTAGGAAAAATTAAATATGATGATAAAATTCTACACCGTTCAAAGATTATAAAACTCTTTACAGAAGAAGCTCCAGACAAAGAAAAAATACAAAAAGATTTTAGAAGTATTTCCAAGAAGATAGGAAAAAATAAAAAATACTTCTTTTCCATTAAAGACGTGATTGTTTTAGAAACTTTATCTTCCGATGGTTTTAAGATGCCCAAAGAGATTAATAGTTGGTCTCTCCCAACTAATTTAACCGTTCCATCTAATCTAAATACACTTATAGAAAATGAAGAAATTGGAATGTTAATGCTCAAACTTATAGAAATAATAGGAAGTGATGATATTGAAAATTTAGATCCCGAAACGTTATATTTTGTTGTTAATCTCTTGAACAAAGCAAAAATAAAAAAAGTCAGAAATCAAATTTTAAATCTCACCCTACCTTTAAGAGTTTAATTCATATATAAAGATTTTATGACTATAAGAAAAATATTAACCGAACCAGATCCCATTCTAAGACAAAAGTCTCAGCCAGTAGATAAGGTTGATGACGAAATTAGAAAACTAATGGATGATATGTTAGAGACAATGTATAATGCCCCAGGCATTGGTCTTGCTGCTATTCAGGTAGGTGTTCCAAAAAGAATAATAGTTTTAGATATTTCAAAAGACCCAGAAAAAAAAGAACCAATGTATTTTGTGAATCCCGAAGTAGTTTTGACTTCAAAGAATGATGTAACTTATGAAGAAGGCTGCTTGTCAGTACCTGGACAGTTTGCAGAAGTTGATCGGCCAGACAGCTGTATAGTTAAATATTTAGATTATAGTGGTAATTATAAAGAGCTTAAAGCAGAGGGCTTGTTAGCAACATGTATTCAACATGAAATAGATCATTTAGAGGGAATATTATTTATTGATTATTTGTCCAAACTTAAAAAGTCCATGATAGTAAAAAAACTTTCAAAACAAAAAAAAGAATTAGAAAGAATAGTAGTTTAATTTCAAAAATTTAATGTCACAAAAAATTGTTTTTATGGGAACACCTGAGTTCTCAGTACCAACTTTAGAGTCCTTGGTAAATTCTGATCATAAAATTTTGGCGGTATACTCTCAACCAGCTAGTAAAGCAAACCGTGGCCAAAAAGTAATTCCCTCAAGCATTGAGGTTTTTGCAAAAGAAAACTCATTAAATATAAGAACACCAACAAAATTAGATACTGACGAAGAATATAATTTTTTGAAAAAGTTAAAACCAGACATTGTAATTGTAATAGCTTACGGAAAGCTTATACCAAAAAGATTTTTAAGTTTGGCAAAACATGGATTTGTCAATATTCATGCTTCACTATTACCAAAGTGGAGAGGTGCCGCTCCCATACAAAGATCAATTATGAATCTGGATAACGAAACCGGAATAACCATTATGAAGATAGTCGAAGAGTTAGATGCTGGACCTATAATGGACCAAAATAAAATTAAAATAAATGAAAATATAAATAGCTCAACTTTATCTAAAGTTCTGTCTCAACTAGGAGCAAAATCTATTATGGATGCAATAAGCAAGATAGAAAAAGGTGAGGCAAAATTTCAGGAGCAAAATCATAACCAAGCAACTTATGCAAAAAAAATTTCAAAAACAGAAGGGCAAATTCAGTGGAATGAAAGTGCCAAAAAAGTTTTGGCTAAAATTAATGGCTTAAACCCAAATCCTGGAGCTTGGTTTCAATACAAGAAGGAGAGATACAAAGTATGGAAAGCAAAAATAGTAAATGAAAATGGTGATATTGGAAAAACAATAGATGACAAACTCACAATTGCTTGCAACGAGCAATCGATAAAAATCCTTGAGATTCAAAAAGAAGGAAAAAGTAGACAGTTAACCGATAAATTTTTGCTTGGTAATAAGATAAAACAGGGTGAGAGTATAGCCTAATGTTTACATATCAAATTAAAGTTGAGTATTTGGGAACAAACTTCGTTGGATGGCAAATTCAAAAGAATGGTCTTTCAGTTCAAGAGGTTCTGGAAAAAGCTTTATCTAAGTTTTTAAAAGATAAAGTTAGAGTTATAGGATCAGGTCGTACAGATGCCGGCGTTCATGCGAGTGAGCAGTCAGCTCATTTTAAAACAAAGCATAAGATAATTGACAAAAATATCTTTATAAATTCTATTAATTTTTTTTTAAGTAAATATCCCGTTTCTATTCTTGGCATAACAAAAAGGCCAAACAAATTTCATGCAAGACATAGTGCACATGAAAGAATTTACAGATATTTTATTATCAATAGGCGTTCATCTTTAGTTTTGGAAAAAAATAAAGCCTGGCACATTAAAAAGAAACTTGATGTAAAAATTATGAGAAAGGGTGCTGAAATTCTAAAAGGTACTCATAATTTTTCAACATTCAGAGCCTCATCTTGTCAAGCGAGGTCTCCAATAAAAACAATGAAAAAGGCTATGGTAAAAAAAAATAAAAATCAAATTATTTTGACTTTTCAATCCAAATCTTTTTTGCAACAACAAGTTAGATCGATGGTAGGTTCTTTAAAATATTTAGGGGAAGGGAAGTGGAACTTAGATGATTTTAAAAGGGCATTTTCATCAAAAAAAAGAACAATGTGTGCTCCTCCTGCTCCAGCACATGGACTTTATTTAGATAAAGTAAAATACTAATTAATTTTCTATCAAAGCATTTAAATGCATTTCTGTACTTTCTTTTAATGCATTCAAATCGTAACCGCCCTCTAAAATTGAAACTACTTTATTATTACTGCTTTTATTTGCAACTTCTAAAGTCCTTTTTGTAATGTTGTAAAAATCTTTTGATTTTAATTTAAATTGTGCGAGAGGATCATCTTCGTGAGCATCAAATCCTGCTGAAAATAATACAAACTCTGGTTTAAATTCTTTAAGTTTTTTTAGAACATGTTCATAAGCGTTTAGATATTCTTCAGAATTTGTTCCGGCTGGCAAAGGTATATTCAAAACATTGTTGTGTTTACCTTTCTCATTATTTGAACCACTCCCAGGATAGAAAGGATATTGATGGGTTGATATGTATAAGACTTTTTCATTTTCATAAAAAATATCCTGAGTTCCATTTCCGTGATGAACATCAAAATCAATGATTGCAATTCTATTTAGTTTATATTTTTCAATAAGATAGTAGGCACCTACAGCTACGTTGTTATAAATACAAAACCCCATTGCCTTATCTTTTTTTGCGTGGTGTCCAGGTGGGCGTACGGCACAAAAAACATTTTTGAATTCTTTATTTTGTACACTATCGATAGCAGTAATAATTGATCCAACCGCATCTGAGGCAGCTTTTTTACTACCAGGAGATACAATGGTGTCACCATCTAAAAAGAATAAGCCTTTTTTGGGAAAAGATTTTTCTACTTCATTTATATAATTTGAATTGTGAGTAATTTTTAAATATTTAGAATCAAACTCACCTGGTTTTTTCCAAGCTAGCTTTTTATTTTTTTTAAGATTTTCAATTACAACAGAAACTCGGTCAGCTCTCTCAGGATGACCTTGTCCTGTTTCATGATTTAAATAAGAGTCTGTAGTTATTATTCCTGTTTTCACTTAAAATAATTTATCAAAATATTTTGATAAATTTTAGTTAATTTTTTTAAATCAGAAACTGATACACTTTCATCTACTTTGTGCATAGTTTTGCCTACTAGACCGAATTCTAAGCAAGGAGCAATATTTCTTATAAATCTGGCATCAGATGTTCCGCCAGAAGTAGATAGTTTAGGTTTAATACCAGTAATTTTTTTAATGGTATTCTGAATCATGAAAGTAGTTTTGTTGGGTTTTGTTAAAAATGATTCACCCGAAACTTCATATTGTATTCTAAATTTGCATTTGGCTTTTTTAGTTAGAGATCTAAATATAGTATTTAATTTTCTTTTTAATGAACCAGACGAATGTTTATCGTTAAATCTTATATTAAATACAGCATGAGCCGATCCTGGAATTACATTATCAGCATGATTATTTATGTTAATTTTCGTTACTTCTAAATTTGAAGGTTGAAAATTTTTTGTTCCTCTATCTAATTTCAATTCTTTTATTCTTTTTAGAATTTTAATCATTGTGTTCGAAGGATTATTGGCTCTATGAGGATAAGCCACATGACCTTGAGAACCAATTACTGTAAGTCTTCCAGTTATGCTTCCTCGTCTTCCAATCTTAATCATTTCTCCAAGCTTATTTTGATTGGTAGGCTCACCTACTAAACAGAAGTTAATTTTTTCTCTTTTTCTTTTTAAATATCTTACAACTCTTTTAGTCCCATTTATTGCTATGCCTTCTTCGTCTCCAGTAATTAATAGACTTATTGAGCCTTTAAATTTTTTATTTTGAGTTTTAAATTTGCTCACCGCTGCAACGAAACAAGCAATCGAGGCTTTCATATCGTTAGCACCTCGTCCAATTAACTTATTGTTTTTTACGACTGGCCTAAATGGATTGACACTCCAATCATTTATATTTCCTGGAGGCACAACATCTGTGTGTCCAGCATAACAAAAGTTTGGTGAAGATTTTCCAAGTTTTGCATATAAATTTTTAATATTTTTAAAATTTATTATTTTGCAGTTAAAGCCAAGAGAGCGTAAATTTTTTGCCAAAAGATTTATCGCCCCAGCATCTTTTGGTGTAATGCTAGGTTTACGAATCAATTCTTTGGCTAATTTTAATTCACTTATTGGCATGACTTATTAGTCTCTCAATAAATCGTTGATTGAAGTTTTGCTTCTTGTTTTTTCGTCTACTTTTTTAACAATGACTACACAGTATAACGATGGTCCATTCGGATTATTTTTACTAGGCATAGATCCAGGTACTACAACAGAGTAGTCTGGAACTTTTCCATAATGAATTTGACCAGTAGCTCTATCAATAATTCTGGTCGAGGCTCCTATATAAACTCCCATTGATAATACTGATCCCTTTCCAATAATAACACCTTCAGCAATTTCTGCTCGTGCTCCAATAAAACAATTATCTTCGATTATTGTTGGGTTAGCTTGCATTGGCTCCAAAACTCCACCAATTCCAGCTCCACCTGATATATGACAATTTTTTCCAATTTGTGCGCAAGATCCTACCGAAGCCCAAGTATCGATCATACTTCCTTGATCTACATAAGCTCCAACATTTACAAACGAAGGCATCAAAACAACATTTTTGGCAATGAACGCTCCTTTTCTTATTACTCCATTTGGAACGTATCTAAATCCAGCCTTCTTTATTTTTTTTTCGCTCCATCCCCGAGTTTTTCCATCAATCTTATCGTACCAAGTTGAATAGGGACCCATAGAAGCTTTCATCTTATTAACCCTAAAACTTAGCAAAATTGCTTTTTTGATCCACTGGTTGACCTGCCATGTATCACCTTTTTTTTCAGCAACTCGTATTTTTCCTGCATCCAACAAATCAATTGTTTCTTTAATCAATTTATTTAATTTTTTATCAGATTTACTAATTTTATCTTTATTAGAAAAAGCTTCATTTATTGATTTTTCAATTTTTTCTAAGTTCATTAACTTCCTTTAAAAACTTTGTTAAATTTTCAACTCTATAATTTATAAAATTTTCGTTAGAAAATTCCGCTGCCCAAGGTTCTTTGTTTTTAATCCAAACAGTTTTCATCCCTAGTTCATATGCCGGTTTTAAATTTCTAGCGATATCCTCTACTAATATACAATATTGTGGCTCAATTTTGTATTTATCAATCAATCTTTTATAGCTTTCGATTGCCGGTTTAGGCACAAAATTCGAATCTACAATGTCAAAAATTCCATCAAATAGCTTACTAATACCTATTCTTTTGGTGACATTTTCTGCATGAGCTCTAGATCCATTGGTAAAAATTATTTTTTTATCTGTTATTCTACTTAGCTCTTGTTCCAAAGCTTTATCATTTTTCAAAAAATTTAAATCAACATCATGTACGAAATCCAAGAATTCTTGTGCATCGATTTTATGATTTTTGATCATTCCGTTTAGTGTTGTGTTATATTCGTGGAAATAGTTTTTTTGAATTTTTTTTGCTTCTTCAATACTTACATTGAGTTTATTAGAAATATATTTGGACATTTTTTTATCTACTTGATCAAAAACTTTGGTGTCACCTGAATAGAGAGTGTTATCTAGATCGAATATCCAGTATTTGATATTTATGAGTTCTTTCATTTTCTTATTAGGGTGCCAGCACCTTTATCTGAGAAAATCTCTTTCAAGATAGAGTGAGGTTTTCTCCCATCAAGTATAACGACACCCCTTACTCCATTTTCAACTGCATCAATACAATTTTTTATTTTTGGTAGCATGCCCCCTTGAACAATCTTCAAATTTACTAAATTCTCCATATCATAAGGTTTTATTTCCGATATTAAATTTTTTCTGTCATCGTAAACCCCCTCAACATTAGTCATCAACAAAAGTCTTCTAGATTTTAATTTTTTTGCTATAGCGCTAGCAGCAGTATCTCCATTTATATTGTATGTTTGATTATTTTTGTCCAAACCCAACGGTGCTACTATAGGTATTTGATTTTGACTAATTATATCCTTAATAGTATCTGAATTAATTTTATCTGGTACACCCACAAAACCTAGTTCCTTTTTATCTGGAATTACATTAATTACATTATTGATTTTAGAATTTATTGAGATTGCTTTTAAGCCTTTTTTATTTAAAGAGCTTACGATATCATTATTAAAATCAATCAATACTTCTTCAACAATCTTGATTACTTTTTCATCTGTCACTCTTAAACCGTTTATAAATTTTGTTTCAATATTTTCTTTTTTTAGTTCCCTCTCTATTCTTGGGCCTCCTCCGTGTACAACTATAATTGAAAGACCTAGTTTATTTAATATGCTTATATCATCTATAAAATTATTAAATATCTTTCTATCTATTAAAACGTTACCGCCATATTTAATAACTATTAAGTCTTCCTTATATTTTTTAATATACTTTGGTACGTTCTCAATATCTGGTATTTCCTTAGGCCAAATTTTTTTTATTTCGTCTAAACTTTTTTCCTTGGACATTTATTATTTAGTTTTGACCGTTGTTGTTCTCATTATCACCCACTGTTGAGCAATTGTTAGAACGTTATTGATTGTCCAGTAAACAACTAAGCCCGCAGGAAACGGAGCTAAAATTATTGTTAAGAAAAGCGGAAAGAACATAAATATTTTTGCCTGAACAGGATCCGGGGGTGTTGGATTTAGTTTTTGTTGTAAATACATGGTTGCCCCCATCATTATTGGCCAAGCGCCGATAATTAAAAACGATGGAGGATCCCAAGGAATTAGACCAAAAATATTAAAAATTGAGGTTGGATCTTGTGCGGACAAATCTTTTATCCACCCAAAGAATGGCTGATGTCTCATTTCTAAAGAAATCAGAAGCATTTTGTAAATTGCAAAGAAGAAAGGTATCTGTATTAAAATTGGCAAGCAACCAGACAATGGATTAACTTTTTCTCTTTTATAAAGAGACATCATTTCTTGTTGAAGTTTTACTTTGTCACCTTTGTGTAATTCTTTTAATCTTAATAACTCTGGTTGCAAAATTTTCATTTTTGCCATTGATCTAAAAGAGTAGTTTGCTAAAGGAAAGAACAACAATCTTACAGCCGCTGTAACTAAAATTATAGCTATTCCAAAATTTTTAGTAAGTTCAAATAGATAGTTTATTATGAAAAATAATGGTTTTGTTAAAAAGTAGAGCCAACCCCAATCAATAGTTAAATCAAATTTATTAATAGCCTCCGACTCCGCATATCCATCAATGGTTTTTACCTCTTTAGCTGCAACAAAAACTTTTGTTCCAGATGTCTTTGACGAAGATGGCTGAACCACAACTGGTTTATTTAGTATGTAGTTTGCTTTAAAACTTTTAGATTTGTAAACAAATTCTCCTCTAAAAGATTGGTCTTTTTCTGGAACCAATGCAGTTATCCAAAACTTATCTGTTATACCTAACCAGCCACTCTCTGCATTGTGCTCTTTTTTTTTGTCTTTAATATCATCATAATCATATTCTTTAAGATCTTCGTTAAAGACTCCAATAAAACCATCATGCAATATCAGGGTTCCAGACATAGATCCTGCTTCAAGAACCGGCTTTTGATTTCTAGTTATTTGTGCATAAGGATATAATTCTACTGTTCCACTAGATTTATTTTGAATTTCCTGAGTTATCCTAAACAAAAATTTATCGTCTACTTCAATTTTTTTTTTGAATACTAATCCTGATTTATTGTTCCACTCTATAATTACAGGACTTCCTGCTGATAATTTGCTATTGCCTTTAACTTTCCATAGTGTGTCCCTATTAGGGAGAGCGATGCTCTCAATATTGCTAGCAGCCCATCCAGTTTCAATAAAATAACCTTCTTTTGTTTCTTCGGGATTTAGATATGTTACTTTTTTATCAGATCCAAGTGTTTCATTATACTTTTTAAAAGTAATATCATCTATCAAAGCTCCTTTAAGCGAAATTGAACCTATTATGCTTGAATTTTCGAAACTTATTCTCTTCGTAGACTTGATAGCATCTTTTCTAGAAACAACACTTGTATCTTTCTTCTCAACATTAACATTCGGAGCATCAGGGCTTTGAGTATCTTTTTGATAACTCTCATTTTGCTCCAATTTTTTTTGCTCTTCAATTTTTGGTGTTTCAAAAATTACAGACCAACCAAATAGAACAGCAAATGATAAAGCTATTGCAAAAATTACGTTTCTAAAATCCATTTAATATTTTTTTTTCAGATTTTCTTTCTTTGGAACTAAATCTATACCTGAACTACCTCCTAAAATTTTTACGGGATGACATTTGGCTATTCTTTTAAAACCTAAATAAGAACCTTTAATTGGCCCGTAAGTTTCTAAGCACTCAATAAAATATTCTGAACATGATGGAAGAAATCTGCAATTTTGTCCAAAAATTGGGGATAAAAAGAATTTATAAAACTTTATAAGGCCTATTGTTAGATAGTTAATACTTTTCATAATTTTGCACCATCCATTCTTTTAAAACTTTTTTTCATCTTTTCAAACAATGAATCGTGATGTTCTTTATATGCCTTTTCTTTACCAAAAATTATATATGTATAGTTTAAATTGATTAGACTATTCATTTTTAATAGTTTTTGCACAATCGATTTTAATTTTCTTTTAATTCTATTTCTCTTTACAGCATTACCAATTTTTTTTTTCATTATAAAACTTATATATAGTTTTTTAGCTTCCTTTGTTTTTTTGATAAAATTTTTTGTACGATATATAGTAAATAAATCGCTATTAATCACTCTATGTTTCAATACTGTTTGAAAATGTGAGCTTTTTTTTAAACTTTCAAGCTTTGTCATTATTCGCTTAAGTCGAAAGTCTTTTCCGGCCTTTTGATCTCCTTCTTGACAAAAGTTTTCTCCCAGCCCTTGTTGACATTCTAGATCTAAAACCATGCCTTCTTTTTCTGACCAGTTTACTTGGTTGGTAGGTTCTCTTCATAAGATTTCTTTGGTTCCTATTAAATTTTTCGATATTTATAGGGAATAAGACTGTATAAGTACAGTTAAAAGTTAATTTATGAATATAACTTCTGTAAAATTAAAACTAATAATTGCTACAGTTTATTTGTCTTTGCTTTTTATAGGTCTTTATTTTTTATTTTCTGCAGTCGACCTTAAAGATTTAACTAGTTATGATTTTATAAGGTTAAACAAAGATATAATTTTACAATATAAAGAAGAGAATTTTTTATTTTTAACAATAACCTTTTTCATTTTTTGTATAGCGTGGGTGTTGCTTTTGGGTTTTGCTGTGCCACTTCTAATATTTGCTGGTTTTGTTTTTGGAAAATGGTGGGGAATATTTATAGCAATTTTAGCTACAAGCATAGGCGCTACATTTTTATACATTTTAGCGGGAGTATTTTTTAGAAAATTCATTGAAGAAAAATTGGCACCAAAATTTTCCAAACTCAGAGAGTTTTTTAATAAAAACGATATTGTTTATTTTACGTGCTTCCGTTTTATTGGGGGAGGAGGAGTTCCATATGCTGTACAAAATGTACTTCCAGTTTTGTTCAATATGACTACAAGAAATTATTTTATAGCAACAGTAGTTGGTAGTTTGCCTTCTATGTTTGTTACAGTAGCCATTGGTTCTGGTATTGAAAAAGTTATAGATGAGAATGCACAACTTAATGCCATGAAAGTAATAACTTCTCCAGATATTTATTTACCTGTAGCTGGATTTTTTGTTATTTTAATATTAGCTTTCATTTTAAAAAAAATTTTTTTTAAAAAATAGTTGTGTCAGAAGATATTTTTAAATCCGCAGTTGTTCACCATAGCAAAAAGAATTTTTTAAAAGCCAAAGAATTATACGAAAGTCTTTTAAAAACAAATTCTGAAAATTTAGCCATACTTCAAAACTATGCTTCTTTATTGTCTCAAATTAAAGAATATAAAAAGGCGGAGGATACATTTAAAAAATGTTTAAATATAAAGCCAAAAGATCCTTTGCTTTTATATAACTATGGAAAGCTTTTTCATGATCAAAAAGTTTATGAAAAGGCTATAAGATTTTATAATAAATCATTTGAATTAAACCCAAAAAACGATATGAGCCAATACAATATCGGAAATATTTATTTGACCCAGGGCAAATTAGAGAGTGCAATCGAAAATTTTAAAAGGGCAGTAAAAATAAATCCTTCAAATTTTTTAGCATATAACAATATTGGACTCTCATTTAAAAAATTGGGGAAATTTGATGAATCTTTAAAATTTTATAAAAAGGCAATTGATATAAACAAGGACTATGTAGAAGGACACGTTAATTATAGCACTATGCTCCTAACAGTAAACAAGCTAGATTTAGGTTTTGAAGAATATGAGTGGAGGAAAAAAAGTAAAATTTTTTCTGCTTATTTAAATTACTCTAAATTGAATTTAAAAACGCCAATTTGGAAAGGAGAAAAATTAGATAAAAAAACTATTCTAATATTTTCTGAGCAAGGTATTGGAGATTTAATTCAATTTTCCCGGTATCTTTTTCTTTTGATAGACACATACGAATGTAAAGTAATTTTCAGACTAAAACAGAACCTATCTCATTTCTTTGACAAAAATAGATTTGAAATTATTACAGAAGCTCAAAAAATCCCACAACATGATTATCATAATCACTTAGCAAGTCTTCCAGGCATATTTTACCAAAAAAACAAAAGTTTTCCAAAGACAGTCAACTTCATAAGAGGAAATGAAAAAATAACCCAAAAATGGCATGATACTTTAAGTAAATACAAAGGATTAAAAATTGGAATAAATAATACCGCATCATCAGATATGACTGGAAGCAGAATTATTCCTCTTGAAAATTTTAAAATTTTAACAAGTTTAAAAAATATAAATTTTTTTCTTATTCAAAAGGATTTTAATAAAAATAAAATGAAAATAATTAATAAAAATTCTAATGTTAATTATTTTGAAAACATGGATAAATCCGTAAAACCATTTGAAGATACAATTGGTATAGTTAAAAATTTAGATTTGGTAATAACTGCGGACACTTCTTTAGGTCATTTGTCAGCAACCTTAGGAAAGCCTACATGGATTGTTCTTTCCCTTGTTAGTGATTGGAGATGGTTTAACCAAGATAAAAAATCAATTTGGTATGAAAATGTTTTGTTGTATAGACAAAAAAAGATTGGTGATTGGGATAAGGTTTTTAAGCTTATCAGCAAAGATTTAGAAAAAAAATTTATAAATTGAACGAAAGCAAATATTTGTCTAATCTTTAAAAGAAAATGAAATTTTTAATTTTAGATATATACCCCAAAGACGATTGGAGACTGGTAAAAGACACCGCCGGAGGATATGGCACAGGAAATGATTTTGGAAATACATTTTTTTCAAAGGCTTTAAACAAGTTCGTATCCAAAATGATCAGTATGCCTCCTATGTACGCCATGTACATTTACTCAATTTTAAAAGCAAAAGGTCAAGAGGTCGAATATGAAAGAAGTATAAAGAATGAAAAAGTAATTAATGCAGATTACATAATAATGCCTTCTTCAATAATAGCTTCAGAAACAGAAATAGAAGCAATTAAAAATTTGACAACTCAATCAAAGAAAATATTTGTAGTCGGGATTTTCTCATCCGTTTTAAAAGACAAATACAAAATGAAAAATTCTTATATTGTGCCCGGGGAGCCCGAAGGTTTTTTTTTAAACATTTCATATGCTAAAGAAACTCTTGATAATTTTTTTGAAAATAACAACCCCAAGAGTTTTGCAAATAATTTTGTAGAGAATTTAGATGCTTTGCCTTTTCCGGATTGGGAATACTACTCAAAAAAATACCCTTTAAGAAATAATTTTCTTGGTTTTAACTCAAAAACAGCAATTCCGATGCTGGCCTCAAGAGGCTGTCCTTACTCATGCTTCAATTATTGTACCTATCCTTTACAACAAGGACGTAAAGTTAGACTTAGATCAGTAAAAAATATTCTGGATGAAATTAATCATTGGATTAAAACGATTGGTACAAATAAATTTCTTTTTAGAGATCCGGTTTTTTCAATTAACAGAAAATTTACAGTTGAATTATGTAAAGAAATAATAAGACAGGGTTTAAAAATTGAGTTTTTGATTGAAACCCATTTAAAAAATTTAGATGATGAACTTATAGGTCTGCTAGAAAAGGCAGGGCTAAAGTTGGTTTATGTAGGTATAGAGTCATCGGATGCAAAAGTTTTAAACGGAATAAAAAGATTTACAGTAGACAATGATCAACAACACATGGTTATAAAAAAACTAGTTTCAAAAGGCATAATCGTCAAATCTATGTATATGCTCGGAAATCCAGATGATGATGAGGTTACCATCAAGAATACAATTGATTACTCATTAAGCCTTCCTAATCAACTTGTTCAGTATAGTGTATTTACGCCATACCCGGGCACACCCATATATAAGGTATATGAAAACAAAATAGTGGAAAAAAATTTTGAAAGATTCAATCAATACAATTTAGTTTATGATCACAAAAATTTAAATAATTCAAATATTATAAAGTTAAAGAACCTTGGTTATAGGAAATTTTATTTTAACTTTAAAAATCTTTTTACTGTTTTGAAATCATTTTCAAGCCTTGTCAGAAAGTAGATGAAAAAGAAACATTGTTTAATTACAGGCGGAACTTCTGGTTTAGGCCTAGAATTTACAAAAATATTTATAAAAAAAGATTTTTTTGTTCATATAATTTCTAGAAATGAGGAAAAATTGAAATTTGAAATAAAGCAATATTCCAAAAAAATGAAATCTAAAATTTTTTTTTATAAAACAGATCTATCTGAAGTTGAAAGCGTTATTAAAACAATAAAAAAATTAAAAAAAATTAAAAGTATTGATTTTCTAATTAATAATGCTGGAGTTATTAATTTGGAAAAAGAAACAAATGTTAACAATATAGAGAAAACTTTTATGACTAATTATTTATCTCATTTTTTTATAACATATGCTTTAAGAAAAAATATTTCAAAAGGTAAAAATGGAAAAATAATCAATATATCATCTGTTGCACACAAATTGGCTTTTTTGAATATTAGAGATTTAAATATGGAAACTTTTTATAATGGTTGGATTGCTTATTTTAATTCAAAATTAATGATTTTATTATTTACATATAAGTTAAATTCGATCTTTCGGGATGTACAAAGTTTTGCAATTCATCCGGGGTGGATCAATACTAACTTTGGCAATAATAATGATAATATTATAAGAAAATTTTTAGGTCAGGTACGGTCAATTTTTGCTAAAGACCCAGAAGTTGTTGCCAAAAAAATATTTAAATTTATAACATCGAATGATTTTAATAAAAAAGATTTTTATTTTTCAATAGATAAAGCCAGGAAAAGTTCAAACAGTTCACAAGATAAACGTTTGCAGAACGAACTTTGGAAAAAAAGTATAAAATTTTTTAATAAATATGTCTCTTAGAATTAAAAGTTTTTTTCATATTTTAGCATTAATCTTAATTGTTTTTTTGTGTTCGTATATTTGGAAATTCATTGAGTTACCGTATATTGATGACAAAGGATCAGTTGGTGCATTATCTAAAATAAAATACAATCATCTTAATGATACAGCAAGGTACTTATTTTTTATTACCTTGCCTTTGCTATATTATCTATTTTTTATTTACAAAACTCAAAAAAATAAAGTAGTAAATTTTAAATTTTTTTTAAAAAAATTTGAAATTCGTGAAGATAATTTTAATTTTAAGAGTATTTGGCCAATATTTATATTTCTAATTTTACTTTTATCAATTGAGTTTTTATCATTAAAATCCCCGACAAACTTAGATCCCGTACATCACGGAGACCTTTTAACTCCAGCTATAAATTATTTAAACAACAAAGAATTTTGGCAATCTTCTTTTACCATTCATGGAGCATCAGATATTTTATATCCTTTGATTGCATGGAAATTATTTGGAGTTCAAACCGTAGGTGCTTTTTTAGTATTTAAATTGATTTTAATTTTGATTTTAAAGATTTTATCTATAATTTTTATTTTTTATATTTCAAAATTTTCAAATTTAGAAACAAAATATAAAATTATTTTATTTACTTTATTAAGTTTAATAATTTTATCATTTAGTAACTACTATTTAATAGACTATCTGGGTATAAGAGATTTATATGCTCTGATGTTTTTCATATTTTTTATTCAATGTTTTTTCAAAAAAAATAGGATATTATTAAATTTATTTATCTCAGCAATTACTGTTTTTACTATAATTCTTCACATTGATATCGGAATTTATCTTTATCTAATACTACTGTCATATAAAATTTATTTGTTAATTTCAAAAAAATTTAAAGATTTTATCCAGATTATCTCTTTTTTATTTTTTTCACTAATTGTAGTTTTTTTAATTTTTGGAAGTTCAGAAATTGTTTCATTTTTTATTAATATTAAACACATCATTTTTAATGTAGACCAGATTCATGGACTTAAATATCCGCAACCTTTTTTTTCAATGGGAATTGAACCAAATGGATCTCGAGCAACAAAAGTAATAACTTTACAGTTAATTTCTGGAATAATTTTAATTTCAACACTTTTTTTTAAAAGCAATTATTTTAAGTTAAATGAAAAGTTATTTTTTTTATTTTTTTATCTATATTGCTTTATTGCCTTCAAAAATGCCCTAGGTAGATCCGATGGCTTTCACATCATGCAGTCTAGTGATTGGCAATCACTAATTATTTATTTTTTTATTATTCATTCAATGGTTTATTTATTCAAAAAAAATAATTTTATTAAGCTAAATCTTAAATTTTCTTATTTATTTTCATTAATACTAATATCTGCGTTTATGTTTTCGAATCTTAAATTTAATAATATTATTAACTTTAAGAATAGATTTGAGAAATCAATAAACGCTCCGGACATCAAATATATGTCTGATGAAAGGGCCAATATAATTGATTTATTAAAAAATGAGACATCTGATGAAATATGTATTCAAAATTTTACAGTAGACCTTGCGGTACCTTATTTAATAAAAAAACCGACATGTACAAAGTATTTTGCATCATGGTTAGCCAGCGGATTTAACATTGAAAAAGATTACATCGCGCAACTTAAAAATAAAAAGGTTAAATATATATTATACAGCTCACCAATATTTGTAGTAGATGATCTAAAAACTGCAGACAGGTTAAAATACGTAAATGAATTTATTTTAGACAATTATGTTAATGTAATTAAAAGGGATGGTTATATCCTTTTAAAATTAAAAGATTAATCAAGAAATGGTGCCCACAAGTGGAATTGAACCACTGACCTCTTCCTTACCATGGAAGTGCTCTACCGACTGAGCTATGTGGGCCTCTAGTTTAGATAGAAATATGTAATTTTACATTTTATCAATACTTATTTACAGGGATTTTCAGTAGAGGCTTGCATATTCATATTCTTCAAAGTAAAACATAATAAAATTATGGTGCAAAAATGGGTATCCACTACGATTATAAATCTACAAGAGGCGAAAAGGCGATGCGTAAAGAAGCTAAGAGAAAAGCACGTTTAGAGCAGAGAAAAGCCAGACGAAACTTAAAATCAAAAGCCGAAGAACCAGAAGATAAGATGCATGATATTCAAAAAACCATAACTTTAGAAGACTTAACAAATCCTAATAAAAATTAACCTAGATGAAGATTGTTGAGAAAAAAGAGAAATCTTTTTTGCGTAAAGAATTGGCTCTAAAAATAAATTTAAAAAAGAGAAAAAAATTCAAGGAAAAATATAAACTGAAAAAAAAATCATGAGTGTTTTATCAGACAAGTGGATCAGAAAAATGTCTAGGGATAAAAAAATGATTTCCCCATTTATTTCAAAACAAGTAAGAAAAGGAAAAATTTCATTTGGGCTCTCATCTTATGGTTATGACGCAAGAGTCTCTAATGACTTTAGAATTTTTACCAATGTAAACTCTGCTATAGTTGATCCAAAAAATTTTAAAAAAGAAAGCTTCGTATCAAAAAAGTCAAATATTTGTGTTATCCCCCCTAATTCTTTTGCTTTAGCCAGAACAGTTGAATACTTTAGAATACCAGAAAACGTAATGGTTATTTGTCTTGGAAAATCTACTTATGCCAGATGTGGAATAATAGTAAATGTTACCCCTCTTGAACCTGGTTGGGAAGGTTATGTTACACTTGAATTTTCAAATACCACACCACTACCAGCAAAGATTTATGCAAACGAAGGTGCTGCTCAATTTGTATTTATCAAGGGAAATGAAAGGCCAGAAGTTTCATATTCAAAAAGAAAAGGCAAATATATGAAACAAAAAGGTGTTACACTTCCTAAAATTTGATTGATGCAAAAATTAATAGTTAAAGGCAAAAGGAATTTATCTGGTACTGTTAAAATATCTGGCTCAAAAAATGCTACCCTCCCAATTTTGGCAGCATCGATTCTAAGCGATAAAAAAGTAGAGATAAAAAATGTACCCCTAGTAAAAGATGTTATTACCATGTCTCAATTACTAAAACATATTGGGTCCGATGTAAAAATTATTTCTAAGGCTAAAAAAATTGTAATACACAATAAAAATAAAAAAATAAAAACCATTGCTCCATATACTTTCGTAAAAACTATGAGAGCAGGGGTTATTGTCTTGGGTTCTTTACTGTCTAAATTTGGGAAAGCCAAAGTATCTTTGCCAGGTGGTTGTGCAATTGGAACTAGGCCGGTAGACATACACCTTTTCGGTCTTAAGAAA
>CACPJP010000005.1 GCA_902634325.1 uncultured Pelagibacteraceae bacterium
AACTATAATAGAATTAAGAGAATGGCTCCGGGAAAATTTATAATTCTAGGATTTGGAATCACAGAAAAAACCATTGGTAAATTTAAAAAATCTGATGCTATTGTTGTGGGATCGGCCTGTTGCAAAGCAATTGCTGATTCGATAAAGAAAAAACATAGTCCTGCCATAAAGGTCGGTAAAATGGTAAAAAGATTGAAGGAAAAAATTTTATAAGCTTATGAATTGGATCAGAAACTTTCTAAAACCAAAAATTAAATCTTTGTTCAGAAAAAAATCCTCGATGAAAGGTGCACCAGAACTTTGGTCTACTTGTGAGTGTAAGCAACTTATTTATCGAGAAGATCTTTTTAAAAATCTTTCGGTTTGCCCTAATTGTGGTAGCCATCATAAAATTGATGCCCGTTCTAGATTTTCTATTTTTTTTGACCATTCTCAATTTGAAATTTTGCCTACGCCTCTTTCTAGATTAGATGATCCTCTTAATTTTCAGGCTAAAAAAAAATATTCAGATCAACTAAAAGATGCTAGAAGAAAAACAAATCAATCTGACTCGATTTTAGTGGCCTACGGTAAATTAAATGGAATGGAAGTAACTTGTGCTGCCATGTCATTTGACTTTATTGGTGGGTCACTTTCACAAAATTCTGGGGAGGCATTCATAGCTGGAATTAGTAGAGCTATCGAATTTAAAACACCCTTTGTAGTATTCACGGCTTCGGGAGGAGCTAGGATGCAAGAAAATCTTATGAGCTTGGTTCAAATGTCAAGGACAGTACTTGCTGTAAACGAACTTAAAAAAGCTAATCTGCCCTATTTCGTGGTAATGACAAATCCTACAGCAGGAGGCGTGACGGCCTCATTTGCTGGTCTTGGCGATATAGCTATAGCAGAGCCCGGCGCGACGGTGGCATTTGCTGGCGCGAGAGTTATAAAAGATACTGTAAAAGAAGAGCTACCACCGAATTTCCAACTCAGTTCTTGGATTCTTGAACACGGAGGGTTGGACATGGTTGTAGAAAGAAAATATTTGAGAGGAACGATCTCTACATTATTACAAATTCTATTGAAGAAAAAAGAAAGTCAGGTTATATCAGAAACTGAAACTGACGATGTCGAAAGCCAAATCAATCCAAAAACTTCTAAAAGTCAATCAGCATAAAAAAATTTTACTTGGATTATCCCGAACCAAGAAAGCACTTCATCATATTAACTGGAATCAAAAAACAAAATCAAAAATAGTAACTATCGGAGGCACATCTGCTAAGTTTACTATTATAAATATTTTTAAAAAAATACTTATTAAAAACAAAAATTCTTTTGCGGCAACTTATTCTCCTCACATCAAATCGATCGCAGAGCGTATGGAGGTTAATTCAAAATTTATTAGTCTAAATCAATTAAAAAAAATTCTTAATAAAATTTATAAAATACCGGTGCGGTTGACAGAATTTGAAATGCTTTGTGTCGCTTTTGCTGAGTACATAAAGAATAAAAAGATTGAATACACATTAGGAGAATTTGGTCTTTTCGGAAGAAAAGATGCGATTCGAGCACTGTTTCCGACTCCAGATATCCATGTCATAAGTCCAATCTCGTTTGATCATTTGCATTGGTTAAAAAATAAGAAAAGAAACCTTAAGACCTTAAAAGAAATTGTTTACGAAAAAACTTCTTTTTTAAAGGCAAAAAGAATCTATATAGCAAAACAGGATTCGGATTCCTTAAAATTTATTAAATATTATTTAAAAAATAAAAAATGTTTTTATTATGGAAGAGATTTTTGGTTGAAGAAAAAAAAAGGAAAGTATTTTTATCAAGATAGAAAACAAAGCTTTATTATAAATTCTAACCTTTTAGGAGACTTTATGTATGAAAATGCTGTGTTAGCCATAAAAATTGCAATTGATGAAGGTATTTCGCCATCAATTATCAAGAAGTCTCTAAAAAACATAACAATGCCTGGTCGAATGCAGGAAATAAAATCTGGAAGATTAAGAAAAGGTTTGCCTAAATCTACTTTGATTTTTGCTGATGGGGGGCACAATTCATTAAGTTCAAAATCTGTATGTACTGCTTTGTCGAGTAAATATAAAAATAAGGATCTTTATGCTATTATTTCAATGATATCATCTAAAGATCCCTCTTCGTTTTTAAAACCATTTAAAAGTTTTAAAAAAATATTTTTTGTGAATATGAAACAAAGTAATATCTATCCAAAAGAATCTTTAAATAAGATTTCAAAAAAGTTAAATATTCCTAGCGCTGTTTCTAAAGATTGTTATGAGGCCATCAAAACTGTTAGTGAGAAGAAAAATGCAATTTTTCTTATCACGGGATCTTTTTATTATTTACAGGAAATAATTTGAAATATTATTTAAAGGTGTTTTTTTATTACGCTCGAAATTTTAGAATGTTCTTGAAAACCAACAATAGTTTCAACATGTTTTCCATCTTTATAAAGATATAGGGTTGGAATTGATCTGATACCCTCGGCGGTTGGAATATTAGGCTGTGAATCCAAATCGTGCTTGAGAATTTTACATTCTTTTATTTCGTCAGAAATACTTTCAAGAACAGGTGCTAAGGCCTTACAAGGTGAGCACCATGACGCCCAGAAATCTACCAGAACTAATTTATTTTCGCTTATTAATTTTTTAAACGTTTCATCTGTTGAAGTTATTGTAGCCATAACATTCTAAATAAGGTTTTTTTTCAAAAAGTCAATTCATCATTTAACTTTTAAACAGAAATTAATTTTCATTTTGACATGAGGAAAGATTAATATAATTTAGTCCACTCTTATGAAGTGGAAGAAAAAATTTCAATATCCAGAATCGACCAAAACATTACAAAAAAGCTTTAAATCAAAGATTCCTTCGGTTTCTTTAATTCTGAAAGAGACAATGCCAGAAGAAAAAAAAATCGCTCTTAAAAATTGGATAGAACGAGTAGGAAAGACAGAAGCCGATAAAATTAAGATTGATGCTTCTAAAAGAGGAGATTTAATGCACGGTTATATTGAAAAATTTCTTAAAAAAGAAAACTTAAAAACTCAAGAAGGAACAGACAAAGCCTATGAGATGGCTAAAGTTATTATAAAAAACGGTTTAGAGAACAATCTGGAGGAAATTTGGAAAACGGAGGCTGTTCTATATTTTCCAGATCGCTACCTAGGGATCACTGATTTAGTTGGAATTATGAATTCAAAAACCACAATCATTGATTACAAGCAAAGTAATAATCCCAAACAAGAGAAGTATTGTGACGATTATTTTCTACAATTAGCAGCCTATATTTTGGCACACGATAAGGTTTACAATACAAAAATTTCTCAAGGTATCATCCTCTTGGCAACGGAAAGTTTCATGTTTCAAAGATTTGTTTTGGACGGGGAAAAATTAGAAAAATATAAAAACCTGTTTTTGGAAAGGATTGATCAATATTATAAAAAATTATAGCTTAACTACTTTTTTAACTTCTGGGTCTTCTAATTCATGAACTTCGGCTTCCTCGTCTAATATTTCAGTAATATCTTTTCCTGTAACACCGTGATCATGAAGTTTTTTGACTTTGTTCTCAAAGCTTTGAGGACTTCCAAAAAGATTATTAATTAAATTTTTCAAGCTCTTCTGGTGAGTATTATAACTTGTAATGGCACTTTTAACATTCGATTTAATCCCAGCATATTTATCTAGAATTTCTTCTGCAAGTTTAGTGATTTTTCCAACTTCCTTAACCTGTTTGATCTGGTTTTTAGTTTCTTGAATATTGCTTAAAATGGCAAGCATCGTTAAGGGTCCTGCTAACAAAATTCTTTTCTTAATACAAAAATCTAAAATTTCTTCATCGTTCTCGAGTACTGATAAATAAACCTGATCGAAAGGCATAAAACAAATTACATATTTAAATGCTTCTTTCTTAATACTGTGAATTTTTGTGTACTCTTTTTTTGACAAGTCTTGAATGTGTTTTCTAACAGAAGAAATATGAGCTTTTAGATGTTTGGCTCTCATATTTGGGTCTTTTTCGTTACAATAGCTTTTGAAGTTGGTTAGGCTAACTTTACAATCTGCCACAACTTTTTGTTCATTAGGAAGTGAAATGATGTAATCTGGAATTTGTATTTTTATATCACCTTCTGGATCCGAGCTTTTTTCTCCTTTACTCTTTTGAAAACCATTTTTTCCTTCTGGGAAACCAGATTTCAAAAGTAGATCGTTCAATTTTTTTTCGTTATAATTTCCTTGAAATTTGAAATCCCCTATTAGTTTGTCATGAAAATCCTTGTAATCGTTAACAACTTCTTTGTAATTTGAAATAGATTCTTCGCTTATTTTTCGATATGCGTTTACATCTCCGATTAATTTCAGCTGATCTTTTTTATCCGTTTCTAAAGAATCAATTCGACCTTTAGCAGTGTTTAATTGTTCGGACAAAGATCTCACTTCTGCATCGGATTTTATAAAATCTGGGTGATTTTTAATTTCTTCAATCTCATTGTCTTTTTTTTTAAATTTTAAAAAATAAAGAACTAGTGCAACAATAATTATTGCCTGTATGACTGATAATAAAATTAAATAACTATTTTCCATTTTTTAATTTAATTTTTTTGAAAAACCCCTTTTTTTAATTTTTCATTTACTTCAGATTTAGATTTTTCTTTATCTAAAACTGATCGTACTAATTTTCTATTGGTATAAACCCCTGTATTTTCTGCAACTTTTTCAGCTATTGAAGTTTTGGTTTCTTCTTTTTTGTCTGCTTGATTAAATACTTTAATAATTTCTCTTTTCTTTTCCTTAAGAGCTTTTCGTCCGGGAAGAGAGTTATTATTATTTCTTAAATTCTCAATAATTTCCTTAACTTTTTCAGAACTAGGTTTGTAAAAATAATTTGGGTCGCATCCAAAACTTCCAACCCTACCAAAAGTTTTCATCTTTATACCATTGTTTTTTGCAAACCTTACCAGATTTCTGGTTTCTTCATCTATAGCCGCTCCTTTTTCTTTTAAAAAACTTATAAGCTGATCAAAATTAAGAAGGCCGCTTTCTCTAATTTCTTTTTCAATTAATTTTTTTCTATGTGCCGGCCAAAGTTTTCTTAATTCTCTATATGTATAATTTTTGCCAACCACATTTAATTCTTTTTCCAAAGACTTTTTGTTTAATGTTTGAGGGTTTTCTGATATTTCCTTCATATTTTAATGTATTCTATGTCTATTTTCCCATTCTTTTGAAAATCTACCAACCTTTGAATTTTTATCAAGTGCTTGTTCCAGCATCCAAGTCAGAAGGTCTGAGAAATTTCTCTCTCCGTCTCTACTTCCAGTAGCATGACCTAATTCATGCATAAACGTTGATAACATTTTTCCAAAAGAAGATTTGAAGAGGCTCTCGTGTAAATAAACGAGCTTATTATTGTAGGTGCCTGAATCATCCTTCAATTGTCCTAGCAAATCTTTGCATTTGATGCTTTTGAACTTAACTTCGTAAAGATTTTCGTCTTCGCTAGTATCAAATAGTTGTGAAAAGCTCGGAGAAATTTCCTTAATAGCTTTAAAACAAAAATCTACAGATGCTCTTTGTTTTTTGGACAAATCTTTCGTTTTTGTATTTTTAATTCTCTTTTCAGAGTTTGCTTTATTTCTTATAAAAGCGTCTAGTGAGCTTTCCACGCCAAATGCAGAAAAATAGCTAGGAAGCATAATTTTGTTCTTCTTTTTTTTCTTATCTCTTTTTAGAATATAACCCTGTGTTGATGTACTGTACCAATCGGACCAGGATATTGAAGATGAATACCTGAACTTAGACTCAGAGATGTATTCTTTTCCAAAAATTTTCTGCATTTCTGGGTCATCCTTTAAGCGAGAGTAGCTGTGAGATGCAATTGAAGAAAGAAGAGGATGACCCTTTTTCCAAACAGCTTTTGATTTACGAAGTATATAATAAATAGCATCATTACCTTCCATGGAATAAAAACCAGATCTTGAAAAAATACTAAAAAATGTACTTTGAACCTTATCTGAAAAGGCGTTTCTGTCTCGATCACTCTTGGTTCTTTTTTCCAAAGCTGCATAAGGTTTTTTTATGTTTATTACAACGGGTATGTCTTTTATGTCTACACGTTTTAGACCCCTATAGAAGCCAAAACCATTCTTGGTTTTTGATTCATACACTTCAATCTCATTATATTCATGAAGTTTTTTTCCTAATAATTTGTTTTGGTTGTGAAAAAAATTTAACATTCCAAATTCAAAAGCTTTTTTTAGTTTTTTTGAAATGGTTTTTACTATAAAAAAGCAGCCTGGTTGCTTGTTTATTTTAAAGTAGTGGTAAATTAGTGGTCTTAATTTTGTTTCCGGATCTTCATTGCCAATTCCAATAATTAGTGCATCCTCACCAGAGATGTTGACTGGGTTTTGGATTCCCCTTTTGTAAAGGTCTGAATAGCATTTTTTTGCTCCCTCACCCATTTTCCCAATTAAATCATTCTCTGATTCTTGTTTTGTTGAACCAATATAATATAATTTTTTTAGAGAAAAAAACGTTGGAGAAAATACGGTTATAAGATCATTCTTAATTTCAATTTTAATTTTATCAATTTTTACTTTTGCTTCAACGCATGAGTCTCGGAAATTTTGCAAGATATCTCTAGAAATTTGTTCTTCTGTCCAAGGTTCACTTCCCCAAGAATTTGTAACTGCTGACTCCATGGATTTTAAGTATGTTGCTTTTGAAATTCCATCAATCTCTAAGAGCAGATCTTTGTATTGCTCGATAGTTTTTTGATTTATAAGTTCGCTCATTTTATCTCCTAATGTATTGTTTTTTCTTTTTTATCTTTTTCTTCTTTGGTAATAGTTTTATTGTCCTCTCTCCATTCAGGGCAGTTCTCAGCTAAAAATTCTTTATGATTTGAGATGATTTGTTTCTCGACTTCTGCTACAGCAGTTCGATAACTAAAATAAGGTAGGCTGTAGATCATTCGTTGCTGAATGTAGAATAACAAATAATACCAAGGATAAAATCCGTAGCATCCTGCCGAATCAGCTGTTTTCTCAAAATTTTTTGCGATTTGCTTTGCTATACGTTCCACTCTTTTCTTCTCATCATAGTCATTAGCTAATTTTCTTGTTTTTAGAGGTATAACATTGCTTGGTAAGATGCCGTTTCCAACGTGAGTGTTTTCTGTGCTGTTAAAGTTAAAAAGGCTATAATTAATAGGTCCACCCTGTTCTTCCTTTTCTTCTGCTTTTGTTGTTGAAGCAGCTTGCCTGGCTAATCGCTCATTAAGAGACAGCTTTTTTTTCTTGAATAGCCTATTCATCAACATCTTTATCCCAATTTTTATATCCATAATTTTTTTAATCTGGACTCTACCGGATTAAATATAGGAATTTCGTTTTTGTGCAATTCCTTGTACTTAACCCTTAGAGTTTCAAGTTGTTTTTCAACTCCGATAAGAGCTTTGTTAATTATTTTTTCTACTCTCATTTATGAGTTGTGTTTTAAAATGTTGATATGCTGGTGAACCTACTAAAGGTTTTACCCACTTCGGATCTTCTATAATGCTTTGAAGGACATTTGAAGCCAGCTCAACAGTTTTGCTAATGCTTAAATCTACATCAGTAACTATTTTGCTTTGTTTCTTAAGTTGCTCATAAGCTTCTTTACTTAATGAAACATTCTTATATTTAGTTATGTCGGTCATTTGTTTTTATTTGCCTCCTTGTGCATTTATACCAAGATAATATAGATGTTGTCAACAGTTAATTTTAATAAAATTATCTTAAATTTAAAGCTATTGACATTATATATATAAAGTATTAAAAATACTTAATTATGTCAGATAAAAAAGGATTTATTACCGATTTAGAGCTAAAAGAGCTGATTCAAGGGATAGACGATAAATATATAAATCAGCTACAAAATTGTAGGTCTGCAGAGCATGGCCGTCTGGTAAGGGATAGGATACTAGCCCAAATAGACGGCAAAAGCCAAAATAGGATTCTTCTAGAAGAAATATTAAAGGCAACAAAAGTTACTAAACGCCAATGTTCAGAACTGCTATGGGATCACCACCATAGTTTAGATGGTTATTTGTATCGTTTTAATGGAAAAGTATTTCCTAGTAGTTTTGCATATTTTTTCCTAAATTCAATACATTATTACACTTCTTTAAAAAGCAAATCGAGACCGCACAATATAAAATTTTATAAAACACTTTCCTATGCCAGAGAGATTGATGCTGAAAAAAAATTAATTATACCAGCTTTAGAGTACCATATGATTATGTTGTCTAGGTCATATATTGATTTTTCATTAGACGATTATGATCCGGGATATATTAATGCGGTTGTGCCTGGAGCAGAAGAACACATTACAGATCCTGTACGAGCAGAAGATCCGAAAAATGAAAAAATTGGTGGTGCAGCAGAAGAATTAACAAATAAAACAGAAAAAGAAAAACTTTCACAATCTCAAAAAATGATTGATTCCATAAGAAAATTTAAGCCTGCTTTAGAATTTTTTAGAAATAAATATATGAAAAAATTTATACCTCCTGATCAAATTGCCGATATTGAAGGTAACGATAAAGAAATCGGCACTTTTTTTACAAAAAAATTCCTTAGAAAAGAATTTGATATTGGAGATGGAGATAAAGTTATATTGCATAAAGTTCGAGATAACCTAATGGCACCAGCTCTTAATAAAAATGATTTTGTATTAATTCAAGAATATCCTACAGTATTTGAGCCTCATTTAGATACATTCAAGGATGGATTATATGCAATTAAAAGAGGTGTTGATGATTTCAATGAGGAAATCCAAATAAGAAAAATTGCTTTTGGAAGTACCTGTTTAGTCTATTCTGATTTTGAAAAAATTCAATCCGCTGAAAAAATAGAATATCGTGATTTAATTAAAGGAAAAAAAATATGGGATAAAAGAGATGATGATATTTATATGATTAAAGAGATTGATCAGTACATTGCTAAAGGTAAAATTTCAGATATTGATTATATTATTAATAAATACAGAGGCTCTGTATATCTACAAAAAAAATTAAAACATGATCCTGTTATAAAAAAATTGTTTGGTGATGATGGATTAGATGTAGGCGCAACGTTTGAGTTTAAGCTTTATGGCAAAGTGCTTTGGAGTATGTCTAATCATATAAAGAGCCAAGTGGATATTCATTCTCTAGAACCAAAAAAATCTATATTTGAAAACTTAGAAGATATTTATGAACAAAAAGAAATAAAAAAAATAGCATGACAAATTTAAATAAACTGTACTTTGATATTGAAGGAACGACGGGATCTCATCTGACTTGTGATGTCCTATCTCTTTCGTTTATTAATACTTCCCATAACGATAAAGAGCTGGAAACGAAGACTTATTACGTTCGCCCTAGAAAATCGAGAATTTATCAGGTCGACGCTTTGATGGTCAACAAATTCAACCCTTTTGATGCTGATAAACACGAACACTCTTCTTTCTCATTTACAAAAGTAATTAACAAAAAATTTACCGAGATAGGTAATAAGGGCTGTTACTTTGTAACCTGGAGTGGGCATTCATATGATTATATGGCAATCTCGCATCATCTTTATTGCAATTTATTTACTTGGCCTTGGATTTTTTCTACTGGACAAGCTCGACAACTTGATGCGTTACCCATAGCACACAATTTAGATTATTATGAGCCAAATAAAATTGCGACCGAACTTAACAACAAAAATAATAAAGTTTACAAACTCGAATCGCTTTGTCGCATGAACGGATTCCCAATTGGTCCTGAGGCTCACTCATCTTTGGCTGATACGAAGGGATTAAAAAAAATGACCGAACATCTACAAGAAAAATTTCCTAATTTATTCAAAGAATGTTTAAAAAATACTGATAAACAACAAATATTACCTAGTATTAAAAACAAAGATGTTTTTATATTTCCAGAGACTTTTTTTGCTAAAACTAGAAATTTTGCCGGATCCTTTGTAACAGAACATCAACATTACAGAGGTTATTACATTGTGGCCGACCTGAAACATGATTGGGAGCTTATTAATAAGAAAAAGGGTCAAGAATTCTCGGATATAATTTTGAAAGCGCCGAAAAAAATCAGACAAATTAAAAGCAACAGAAATCCACTAATTCGAGACACGAGCGTTTTAAACACTTTAAGTGATCAATACTCTGAAGAGTTGAAAAAAATTGGTTTACCAGAGCTAGAAAAGCGAGCTAAATTTATTCAAAAAAACAGAGAGGAACTTGCTGAGAAAATTAATCTTGCGATAGAAGATGACTTGGATAAGAAAAATCAAGATCAATCCGAAAAAGAGATCGAAGAGCAAATTTTTGATATCAAACCCTCAAGAGATGAGAAAGATATGATGCAAAAATTTGTAGAAGAAAAAACTTCGATGGAAGAACAAAAAAAAATTGTAAAAGCGTTTAAACAACCTGGTCTTAAATATTTAGGTGAAAACATACTGCTTGATGAATATGGACAAGAAGCGTTTGATAAAAAGGATTATACTAAAATTAGAAAACGAATTGCAAAAAGGTTGTTATCAACAAATACAGAAAAATTTCCCACAATTCCAGAACAGTTTGCGCGTGTGGATTCATTAAGAGTAGAAATGGAAGAAGAGGGAGCAGACAAAAAGAAGGTCGATCAAGTTTCAACCATCAATAAACACTTAGAAGAAAAATCAAAGGAACATGAAAAATACCTATGATGTATAACTTTAAAAAAAGCCTGGAAGACAGGCTCGAAAATCGGAAATTTTGGTTAAACTATTATTCCCATTGTTTAAGACATGGTTCGATAAGTGAAATTACAAAAAAAGAATTTTACAAAGATAGAATACTTTTAAAGATCTTTTTTAATTTTTATTATCTCCCCTACAATATTTACAAATTCCTTTCTAAAATAATAATGATTCACAGATACGAAAAGATAAAAAAAGAAATTGAAATTTTGAAAAAAACAATCGAATATGAATCAAAAAGTATTTGATACAGGAACTACCCTTCCTGAAAAATTTGTACTTACCAATGAGTTTAAGAAAATTTTTAAACTTGTCGACAACAAAAATTCTAATATATTTATTACAGGAAAGGCTGGGACAGGAAAATCAACTTTCTTGGAATACTTCAGGCAGAATACAAAAAAAAATCATGCAATCTTAGCTCCGACTGGTATTACAGCTATTAAAGCCAAAGGTAAAACCATACATTCTTTTTTTAAATTTCCGCCAAGATTTATCGTAAAAGAAGATGTTAAATTGTTAAAAGATAAAAAATTGCTTCAAAGATTAGAAACTTTATTAATTGATGAAAGTTCAATGATAAGAGCTGATATTTTTGATGGCATTGACTATTCGCTCAAAATAAACAGAAAAAATAACAGACCCTTTGGTGGTGTTCAAATTATTCTACTTGGCGACTTATTTCAGTTGCCTCCTGTAGTTTCGAGTAATGACAAAGAAGTGATTGATAAATTTTATCCTAAAGGTGAATATTTTTTTAATGCCAAATCTTTTCCTGAAGGTAATTTTTTGGTTAAAGAACTGACCAAAATTTTTAGACAATCAGATGCTGATTTTATAAATTTACTTAATAAGTTTAGGCTTGCAAAAATTGAGTCGTCTGACTTAAAAATTATAAACAAAAGAAAAGTTGCAGAAGATTTTAGGGCTCCCAAAGGAGCGATTATTTTATCTCCAAGAAATAAAAAGGTAGATGAGATTAACAATACAAAACTTGATGAGATAAAGTCGAAAGTTTTCTCTTATACAGCAATGGTTAAAGACATTTTTAAAGAAAGTGAATATCCCGTAAAAAAAGTTTTAAATTTAAAGGTAGGTGCTCAAGTGATGATAACAAAAAATGATGTTAGTGAACAAAAGAAATATGTTAATGGAACATTGGCAATTATTGAGCAACTAGCAGACGATGAGGTAAAACTAAAAATTAAAGATAAGATAATTAATTTACCAAAATCTAGGTGGGAAAAAATAGATTATAGATTAAATGGAAACAGTATAAATCCAAAAGTTATAGGTACATTTGTTCAATATCCATTAAAATTAGCCTGGGCAGCCACAATTCACAAATGCCAGGGCCAAACGTTTGATGAGGTAGCAATTGATTTAGACGAGGGTGCATTTACACATGGGCAAACCTATGTGGCCTTGAGTAGGGCTAAAACAATGAATGGGATTCATTTGTTAAAAGAAATTAAATTTTCAGATTTGTTTTTTGATAAGAATGTATTTAATTTTTTAGGACATGAGTTGCAGAAAAAATATGTAAAAGAACTAAAAACAACTAAAACAATTGAAGAAAAAAATAGACCAAATACAACCAATGAAATTCAATCAAATAATTGGTCTGATAAAAGTGATAGAATGCTCATGGCTCTTTTTAAAAGGAAAGTTCCAGAAAAAGCGTTATCAAAAATTTTTAAAAGAAAAATTACCGAGATTAGAGAGAGAACACTTTATTTAATGGAAAAAAAATGAAATTTTTTTTAGTTGTTTTAATATCTATTCTTTTCTTTGGTGTTTCAAATGCTGAGGAATATCGAATTGATTTAAGCCCAGAGGGATTTAAAAAATTTTCTAAACGTGGATTTGGTAAAAAAACAATTTTTGAGTCAGGAAAGGATGAGAAAGGATATTTTATTAAAGCAACTGCTGACTCTTCAGCAACAGGAATCGGATTAAAAATTGAGGATAAAAACTTGCTTGGCAAATATCCTTACATAAATTTTAACATTCAGGTATTAAAAGATTTTAGCAACGACCCTGGGCAAAAAGAAAAGGGGGGTCATGATTTCGTCTGTCGCTTGATGACTGGGGTTGGCAAAAAAATTGGATCTAAAGTCATATCTCTTTCACATAGTAGTTGGCTTGAAAAAGGATATAGTCAAAAATCGCCATGGTCGGGCGGGGCGAAAGATATCATAGTAGCTACGGATAATTCGGGTGAACCAATACAAGTAAAAGTTAATGTTTTGGAAATTCTTGAAGAACATCATCCAAGCTTAAAAGGAACCATCAATTTTCTAGCTCTATTTACAGATAGTAATAATAGTAAAGAAAAAGTAGAATGTATGTATCGTGATATTTACTTTTCTAAACAATGAAAATTGAACCCAACAAAGTTGGAGCGTTTGTAAAATGCAATTTAAAAACTGCTTCTAAAGAGGAAATTTCTGAGATTAAAACCGCCTTAGAGAAATTTGGTGTATTATTTTTTAGAAATCAAGATTTAGACTCCAAATCATATATTAATTTAGCAAAAAACTTTGGCAATTTAGCGGATTACCCTATGCTTAAGGGTTTAGAAGGATTTCCTGAAATTACCGTGGTTGAGAGAAAGAAGTCTGATAAAGGGGCTAATTTTGGGGGAATTTTTTACCATTCTGACTCCAGCTATACTGATCATCCCCCCAGATTCACTATGTTGCTAGCAAGATTAGTTCCTCCAAGAGGCCAGGGAAATACCGAATTTGCCTCTCAATATCTAGCTTATGAAAAACTACCTGAGGATTACAAAAAAAAGATTGAAAATTTAAAGGGAATTTTTTCTAGTTCTGGAAAAATTAGTATTACACGCTTGGACCGAGAAAAAGAGAAAGGTACAGGAAAAGCGAAAGATTTTGAAGCTGTTCACCCAATTGTAAAAACAATAAACGGTCAAAAAACTATTTATTGTTCTCCTGGTCATGTTGTTGGATTTAAAGATCTTGACGGAAACGAGGCAGAAAAATTGCAAAACTTCTTATTCAATCATCAGGTGAAGGAGGAATATAATTATTCCTTTGAGTGGGGCAAAAATGATCTTGTTTGCTGGGATAACAGATCAATTTTGCACAAAGCTAATTCTTTTAATGGCGATAGAATTATGCACCGAATTACAATTCAATAGTTGTCCAAATCTAAACATTTTTTAAACCTTCTTTAGTCACTTAGTAAAACTAAATAGTGCCTATATGAAAAATATTTTAATAATCTTAGTATGTTCAATTTTGCTTACGAACTGTAGCAATCGTTACGTTCTAGGTGAGCGTTGTACGCAAGCTGATCCAACAACAAAAATGTTTGAAAGATCTTGGATCTGGGCGGTTGATCGAGGAATGAGTAAAGATGACTTTGACTCGAGAATTAATAGAAAAAACTGTCCTCAAAAAGTAGTTAAAAAACCCTAATTTTTTAAGAAATTATGGTTTTAATTGGTCTTACACTGATCACGTTAGCTGTCTTTTTTGTCGCAATAATAATCATGAATTATGATTATAAACGCGATAAAAAAGACGGTAGATGAAATTTTTCCTATTTATAATTTTTCTTTTTTCTTTTAGTAGTGTAGCTGCCATGGATAAAAAAATCCCTTATCACCACGTATATGATGAAAATGGAAATTTTCTTAAGTTCCGAAATGGTCCAGGCATTCCTGAGTTTGATAGAAAAAGAAAATGGCCATGGAGAAAATTTAGTGAGGAAAGAAAAAAAATTCAGGTAAAAATTCCTAAAGATTTTGTCATTAAAAGAGAAGATGTTTTAAAAAAAATGGAGGCAAATAAATCAAATGATTATTTGCTATGGATAGGACATAATACATATCTTCTTCACATAGAAAATACATATATACTTTTTGACCCCTGGTTTGAAAAACGAGCTGGTTTTTTTGGACTGTTTGGTCCAAAACGTTTTCTGGACGCGGCTATAAAAATTTCTGACTTACCTAAGATTGATCTTATTTTGATTAGTCATTCTCATCTAGAACACTTCTCTCGAGATTTTAGAGGACGGTACAAAGATAAAAGGAATACTAAAGTAATTGTCCCACTAAGAATGGGTCCTTACTATACAAGGTATGGCTATAAAAATGTTCAGGAACTAGATTGGAGAGAATCTACAACAATAAAAGATAATATTAAGATAACTGCTGTTGAAGCTATTCATTGGTCACGTTCGTTTATTAACGATTTAAATCAGACGGGTTGGCAAAGCTACTTGATTACCTTGCCCTCTGGAAAAACAATTCTGCTGGGATGTGACACTGGAATTTATAAAGATACTTACAAAAGAATAGGGGAAGAAATTGGACGGAAAATTAATCTTGTAACACTAAATATTGGAAGTTGGGATTTTAGAAAAATTTTTCCCAACCAGAAAATTTCAACTATATATCATGCAAAACCATCTGAAGCCTTGGAAATAGGACAACAATTAGGTGCTGAAAAAGTAAAAGCAAGTCATACTGGAAATATTGTGCTCTCCTTGGAAGATCCTTTCTTAAATTTCGAATTGTTTAAATCTGCGGCACCTAAGTATGGTTATAATGATAAAACAGCTATAACCTTCAAGCACGGAGAATTGAGAACACTAGAAGACCTACTTAACTAGCCTTTTTCATTCCTTCTCTTAATTTTTCTAAATATCTTATCATTGTATCTGTGAGTTCATCACCAAATTTAAAAATTTGAGTTTTATCATATTCTCGAGTGCTTTGAGTTATTTTATCCTCAACTACAATCAAGCCTTTTTCAAAATCTTGATTTTTTAAATAAATTAGAACGAGATAATCCGATAGTGGTGCCTGGTCTGATTTAATTATGATCTCTGAATCCTCGTAGACCCTGTCCACGACTCGAAGTAAATCTGCATTTTTAGGAAGATAACGTTTTGAAATTTGATAAATTAGGCTGGTTGCTGATCTTCGGAAACTTTCTAAACTTACAGAAATTAGTTCTCTTCTTTCAATATATTTTTTTTCTTGCTCTCTTATTTCCTTAACGCTTGCCTGGTCAGCAAGAGTTACACCTAGTTCTTCTACCCTTTTTCTTAGACGTTCGTTTCTAAGAGCTTTATACTTTTCTCTAACCTCATCAATTCTTTGTTGAAAAGCTCTGTAGTCTTCTTTTTCGATATTTAATGTATATTTTTCGATAGCTTTAATTTCTTCCAGCTCACGAGCTCTGAAACGCTCCAAGGTCTTTTCCAGCTTCACTTCTTCTAAGAACTTTCTTTGTTTTTCTTTTTCCTTCTCTCTAATAGATTTTTGCTCTTCCTTTAAAAAAGATTTCAATTCTGCCGCTCTAGTTTTGGCAAGAGCGCGTTCCTCTTTTATCTCTCTTTCTAAAAGTTCTTTTCTTAAAGATGATTGTATTTTTATTTGTTTGTCAGATTCTTCTTTCTTTTTAAGTTCTAACCGTTCTCTACTTTTCTTATAATTTTTAATTCCTTTAATTAATGGTGATATAATTTTTTTTAATAAGTCTTTAAAACTGAATTTAATTCTTGGTTTGATAGCTTCTACAAAAACTCCCACATCTAGTTTTTTGGAAAATATTTTTACTTTTTTTCTCTTTTTTGATTTTTTGCTTATTTTATAAGACTTTTTGAGTTTTCGAGATATTCGACTTTTTCTTCTCTTGACCCTAGTTTTTTTTCTAACTTTTCTTTTTTTTTTCCTTTTTTTCATTAATTTTGTTGATGTGAATCATATCAAAAAATCAATGATAACTAAAATTAATTGGTGGTAGTGCATCTTTTTGCTTTGCTATTAAAAGTTGCACAACGTTTTGGTCACTATATGGCTGAAAACTAGACATCGATCCTGTTAGGTATATCTCATAACATCTATAAAGATTTGCACCAAATTTTTTAACTATTTCATACTTATTTTTTCGTAAATTTGAAAGCCATGCATTCAAAGTTTTTACATAATCTAATCTTAAAATTTGGGCATCAATTAACTCAAGATTTGCTTTCGAAATAGGGCTAATAAGAGTTTCTAGGTCAACGATTTCCCCGCCTGGAAAAATTTTTTCTTGGATATATCTTGATTTTGTTCTTAATTCGTTTGGAACGGAAGAATAAATTGAATGAATAAGTGCTCTTCCTGTTTTTTCTCTAAGTATTGAATCAAGTTTTTTAAAAAACTTCAAACCATTTTTCTTCATTTGAAAATGTTCCGCGGCCCCTATTGAAAACACAGCATCGAATTTTCCTTTCAAATTTCTCCAATCCATTAATTCAAACTTAACCTGATTATCTAAATTAAGATCTTTTGCTTTCTTTCTTGCATAATCCAATTGGTTTTGTGAAAGTGTAATACCAAGACATTCGGCTTTAGTAAGCCTTGCTGCTGAGAGTATTCCGAATCCCCAGCCAGATCCTATTTCACAGATTTTTTCACCTTCTTTAATATTAAGTTTATCTAAAACTAATTTTATTTTCCTCTCCTGTGCTTTCTCCAAATCATCGCCTACTTTCCAGACTCCACAGGAATAAACCAGATTCGAGCAGAGAAATAACTTGTAAAGTTCGTTTCCATCTCTGCGGCTATTGACGTCGTAGTGCCTTTGGATCTGCTTCTTCGCTCTGTTGATTGTTGCAACCTTAGTAAGTCTTGACCAAAAGGAAAATAACTTATCAATAAAATGTGAAACTCCTCTTAGATTTCCTTTTTCAATGTTCCGATAAAAGAGGTCCACTACTTCAGTTATTGAACCATTCTTGATTTCTATGTTTCCTAATTCGTAGTTCAAAGGAAAATACCACTGGGGATAAAGTAAAAGCTGAAAGTGAAGTTTTTTCTTTAAAAGTTTTACTGTCAAAGGTTTTTCTGTTGAAGGAACATCGCCGATTGAATGTTTTTTACCATTAGCGTCTTCAAGAACAAACCCACCAACTTTAAATATTTTGTTTAGAAAATTTGCAAGTATCATTTTATTTATGCGGCTATATTTTTATTATTCAGAACTCCAAGTCCTTTTAATTTTTTAATTAATTCATCTTTTTTATTTTCACTTAACAATGCTAAAGGTGGAGGAAGATTTGCATAAGCTTTGTTTTCTATACTTTTCAGAGTATGTAAGGCAGAAATTAAGTTTCCAGTTTCATCAAAAGCTGTTCTAATATCTTGAAGTTTTTTATTTTCAGGTGATGACCCATTTTTAATACAATCATCGTAAACTTTTTTTGCCAACGAGCCTGAAAAATTTAATGTAGCACTAACTGTGCCAGCGCCACCAATCCTAAGATTTGCTGCCAATTTTTTTTCACTTCCCACAAACATTGAAAAATTTTCAGCTTTAAAGTTGTTCCATAAATTTCCGCTAGAATCTTTCATTCCGATTATTGATGAAAAATCATTTATTAATCTCTTAGTTACCTCGGGAGAGAAAGCATAACCACCATTCAATTTAGAAAAATTATATAATATAATTTTAGACTCTGGCACAGAATGAATTATTTTGCTGTACCAATTATAAACAGTTTCGTCTGTATTCTGGAAATAACAACACGGCATTATTAAAAAATTAACCTGATTAAACTCGATCGCGTGTTTCATTAAACTTATTGTATCTTTTAAGCTTGTAAGAGCCGTTCCTATTAATATCTGTTCTTTAAATTTATGTTTTGATAAAGCTCTTATTAATTCTTTTTTTTCATCAAAAGAAATCAAAGCACCAGCTCCGGTGGATCCCATAAATGCTGTTGATACACCTAAATCATCTAAATTCTCTTTGGCATGTTGTATTGTTCCCTCAATATCTAAAGTTAGATCAGCTTTAAACACCGACATTGATGCTGCAAATACTCCCTTTAATTTTCCTGCCATATTTTTTTCCTAATTTTTTATATAAATTTACTATAAAATAAAAAAGAATGAAAATTCTTATAATTCAACAAAGACGTGGCATTGGGGACCTAATTATTTTTCTCCCTTATATCCATGCAATTTCAAAAAAATTTAACACACGGGTAAGTCTTTTAGTTAAGGAAAGTTCAAAGGCATCGGATTTATTGGCTGATGATGATCACATAGATGAAATAATTATATTAGATAAAGAAAAAGATGGCTTAGGTGGATTTTTCAAATTATCGAATGAACTAAAAAAAAGAAAGTTTGATAAAGTTTTTATTTTTAACAGTTCATTAAGGTATAGCTTAGTTGCAAGAGTAGCTGCTATAAAATCAATTCATCAATATCCATTATTCAGATCTAAAGATAATATCGTTCATAGTGCTAAAATTTTTACTGAAAATGTAATTGATGAAATTGTTTCAACAGAAGCAAATTTAAAAATATCTGATACTAATAATAATTTTGATAAAAGCATAAAACACATTTGTTTAGCTATTGCAGCTTCGGGGCCAACCAAAATTTGGCCAATACAAAATTTTATAAAACTTAGTGAAGAACTGTCAAAAAAATATAAATGTAAGTTTTATCTAGCAGCTGGAAAAAATGATATTGATTTAATTAATAAATTTAAAAATTCTAGTGTTGGAAAAAACTGTGAATCCTTTGAAGATCTGAGTATTAAAAAAACTTTGCCAATTATTAAAAATTGTAATTTAACAATTGGAAATGATACAGGTTTTTCTCACATCTCCGCAGCTCTTTCTGTAAAAACTTTAACTGTGTGGTCGGATAGCCCTATACTTAGCTATGGTCGCTACACGTCTAGGATGACAACAGTTGAGCCCGAGGGAGAAAAAGATAGTACTCGACATAATACGCTTGGCAAGAACAGAATACCTTTTAGTGAGGTTCTGTCTAAAGCTTTAAAATTACTTAACTAACTAAAATCATTTTTTAAAATAGTTTCTTTTGCTTCAGAAACCATTTGTGCAAGCTTTGTTGTGTCAGTATCGTTTCTATCAGGGTGAAGTTTAGCCATTATTTTTTTGTATTTTGCAAGAACCTCAGATTTTGTACATCCCTTTTTACAGCCTAAAATATTATATGCATCATCAATTGAAATATTTGATGAGGCTTTTGAATAGTTTGCTCCTGATCTAAACGAATACCTTCCTGTTTGACGAAGGTAGCTTATTAATCTCCAAAGTTGAATGAGCTGAAAAATTCCACCAATACCTTTTAATTTTAGTAACGGGAGTAAAAAGATTAAGATTGGAATACTAAAAGCATATCTTCCGACAATAAATAAAGCTATGGCTAATAGAATTCCAACTGTAAAGATTATATACCTAATACCTTTGGCGATTTTTTTGCTACTTGCTTTAGCGAAAAAATTCAATAAAAGATATAGTGCTACTAGTGAAATTCCTATTAGTAAAAACAAATTCATATGAACAATATAACAAAACTTAAAAAAATAGAGAATGTTAAAACTTATCACGGTGACATAGTTCATAAAGACGAATATGCTTACGTTGACCAACCTCATAATATCCTAGAAGTTCTAAAAGACCCTACAAAAGTGATTCCTGAAGTAAGAAAATATATAGATGAAAATAATGATAGAACAAAAAGCTATTTTAAAGACGTTGAGGATCTTCAAAAAAAACTATTTTCTGAAATTAAGGGAAAAATTAAGCTAGATGATACATCGCTTAAATTTAAAGACAGAAAGTTCTACTATTGGGCTAAAACTGAAAAAAAAGGTGATTACGGCAAAAGAGTACGACAATTAATTGATGGTACTAAACCAGAAGAAGTTTTTTGGGATGGCGATGTAGAAAAGAAAAGGTTAAAAGCTGATTTTTTCTCAACTGGATCTACATCGGTTTCCCATTGTGACAAATACCTTGCTTATAGTTTAGATTTACAAGGATCAGAATATTACACTATTTATTTAAGAAATCTGGAAACCGGTAAAGAGTTAAGTGATATCATTCCAAACACTGCTGGATCGATTACATGGAGTTTGAACTCTAAAAGTTTTTTTTATTCTAAACTTGATAAATTTCACAGGCCTAAAAGTATTTATAAACACACGCTTGGACAAAATATAAAAGATGATCAATTAATTTATGAGGAAAAAAAAGACGACTCTTTTACTTGTTCGATTAGTTTAAGTTCTGATGAAAAGTATTTTGTTATTTCAACTGGAGACCATATGACATACGAAGAACACTTTTTTTCATGTGGAGAAGAAAATCCAAAGCCTGTTTTGTTTCAAAAAAGAAAGAATGAAATTAGATACTCAATAGATTTTTGGAAAGATGGATATGTTTACATTCATACCAATGAGCATGCTGAGGATTATAAGATTTTAAGATGTAAAATTGACAATATCAAAAAAAAGGAAGAATTTATTCCTGCAAAAAAAGGAACTATTATTGGAGGTTTAGAGTTTTTAGATAATTATATTTTACGTGGTGAAAAATCAAATGCCATCTCTAAATTATATGTCAGAAATATAAAAACGAATGTTGAGGAAGAAATTAAAATATCGGAAGATGAAGTTGGATGCATTGGAATATCTTTATTACAAAGAGATACAAATACATCTAAAATAAGAGTTTCTTGGGAGTCTATGAAAACTCCTGATCAAATTTATGAATATGATATTGAAAAAAAGTCAAAAAAATTAGTTAAAGAAATTCAGATTCCATCTGGGCATGATCCAGAAAAATATGTCGTTGAAAGATTAACCGCAAAATCCCATGACGGTGCTAGTGTACCAATAAGTTTAGTGAGAAGAAAAGATACTAAGCTCGATGGTAAAAGTAAGTTAATTTTATATTTTTATGGAGCTTATGGACATTCAATCGAACCTGGGTTTGGAAGTTCAAAATTTTGTTTGGTTGATAGGGGTTTTATCTACGCAATTGCGCATGTGAGAGGAGGAAAAGAATTGGGTGAAGCACATCATACCGAAGCGATAAGATTAAAGAAAAAAAATACATTTCATGATGTGATTGCGGTTTGTAAACATCTGATTAATAAAAAATATACCTTTAAAGGTGGAATCTGTACAATTTCTGGAAGTGCCGGTGGGACAACTGGAGCTGCCGTAGCTAACATGGCTCCAGAATTATTTTTCTCAATGCTGTTATTGGTGCCTTTCTGTTGCGTCCTTGATACAATGAGTAATAGAGATCTTCCATTAACTCCATCAGAAGAACCTCTCTGGTCTAGTCCGCTAGAGAGTAAAGAAAACTTCGAATACATAAAAAGTTATAGTCCCTACGAAAATATACGAACAGATGTTGCTTACCCAAACATGTTTATTACAAGTTCTTTATTTGATACACGGGTACTCTATAGTGAGGCTGTAAAATATTTTGCTCGCCTTCAAGACAGAACAGTGGATAAAAATATACATCTTTTAAAATGCAGAACTGAACCAAGTTCACATAGTGGACTCACTGGCCGGGACAATTCCATTAAGGAACTAGCAGAAGAATTTAGCTTCATCTTAAAAACTGCAGGTATTACGAGCTAAATTCACCGTTCCAGAACTATCATTTTAGTATTACTATTTCTCTATGAAGAAATATTACGAGTATAAAGATGCGGCTTCCAATGCTAGTAAATTTTGGGAGATCGGTTTGAAAGCAAAAAAAGTGATTGTAACCTATGGGCGTATAGGTATTGAAAATCCTGCTTCCAATGAAAAATCGTTTAAAAGCGTGGGGGAAGCTAAAGCCTATGCTGAAAAAAAAATTAGAGAAAAAACGAACAAAGGTTACGTAGAAAAATAATTACCAACAGCCTTTAGATGTAAAGGATATAACTTTGGTATTCTTGATCTGAAAGCGCCTCTCACACTTAACCTTCAGTTTACTATCATAATAAACCAAAATCTTTTTACCGTCTGAATTTAAAATTTCTTCATCTGGTATACCGAGTTCGATCTTTAAGAACTCCTCAGATTTGTTTAAAAATTTTTCAAGCTTCTTGGTTTCTGCATCTGTAGCTGAGTCGACTCGCTTTTGGATCTGATTACAACCTGAGATTAAAATTAAAGCTAAACAGATAACAAGTATTTTTTTCATAAAAAAATCTTCTACTTTATTTAATCTTAGCAAAAAATGCATAGCAGTTCTCTATTAGTTATAAACATTTTACAACTTTCAATTTAAAGTAAACCCATTTTGAACTTTTTATTGTAAAAAAAAACACTAATATTCAACAATCTTTAATTAAAGAAAAACGAAAGGAAAAAATGGAATCTTTTTTTAAACTAAAGGAATTACGTACAACGGTCTCTAGGGAACTAACGGCTTCGCTGACTACTTTCTTATTGACAGCCTATGTGATCTTCTTGAATCCCCTTATCCTAAGTGGAGAGTTCGCCGGCCCAGAAAAAGGGTTTTTTGACTTTAACTTTGTTTTCGTGGCCACAATTATTTCTGCGAGTGCCGCGTGCTTCGTTATGGGCTTGTTTGCTAATCAGCCCGTCGCGCTGGCCAGTGGTATGGGGCTAAATTCTTATTGTGCATTTTATATTTGTGCTCAACTTGGATTTACTCCTGAACAATGTTTGGGTGCGATTACGGTAAGTGGAGTGTTATTCGTATTTCTATCAGTCAGTCCAATTAGGAAATACTTAGTCAACGCAGTACCTATGTCACTCAAAAATGGGGTGGCTGCAGGGATTGGTGCTTTCCTCTTTGTGATCGGCCTGAGCATCATGCAGGTCATTAAGGACCATCCTGTAACATTAGTTCAGCTTGGAGATCTTACAAATCCGATTGTAATACTGGCGTGTATTGCATTAATTTTTATGGTTGTTTTACAAAAACTTGATTTAGGCTGGTTTAGTAGAGCTTCTATAATTTTGGGAATCATATTGTTTTCTGCGGTCGCTTGGATTAGCGGTTTGGCTAAGTTCAACGGTGTATTCGGAACTGTTCCAGAAATGGGCTACTTCATGCAGTTTGATTTTTCAGCAATCATGACAGCTAGTGGGGCAACAGCGGTATTTTCTTTGTTCTTTGTGGACGTCTTAGATACCAATTCGACTCTTACAGCAATTGCGAAAGAAACTGGAAAAATAGATAAGAAAGGCAATATCAAAAATGTAGATCGTGCTCTTCTTGCAGATTCATTTGGCACAGTAGTTGGAGGAATTACCGGGACTAGTAACGTTACTAGCTACATTGAATCTGCGGGAGGCGTCTCTGTAGGAGGTCGCAGCGGACTCGTAGCAGTAGGTTGTGGAGTTTTATTCTTGCTATGTTTGTTTATTGCTCCTCTGGCGACTTCGATTCCTGCTCCGATTGACGGTGCCGCCTTGGTGATCATTTCAGCGATGTTTATGAAAAATCTGCGAGACCTAAATTGGAAGGATATAACTGAGTATCTGCCAGCCACAATAGCTTGTTTGGCGATGCCATTGACCTATTCAATATCGGCCGGACTGGCGCTCGGATTTATTTCTTATGCGCTTATTAAATTATTTACAGGACAAGGAAACAAAGTTTCAGCAGCTGTATATATTATAGCTATTGCAAGCGTTGTTTACTTCGCCATTAAATAATAAAAAGTTATAGAACTAAAGGCTAGTTTAATTGCTAGCCTTTAGTTTTTTTTATATTTTTTCTTTAGATCTGAAATTGAAATTAATTCAAATTCTTCGTAGTGGTACACAAGCCAGTCATTGGTAGACATTTTTTCAACCACGTAATCAGGTGTTACTTTGCTTGATGGTTTTTGATGTAAAACAGCTGTTTTAAAATTAATATTTTTGCCTTTGAAAGGTTCGTAGTTTAATAAAAATTTTTTTGTAAATATTAAAGAGTTTCCCGAGTCAACTAGGTCATCACAGATCAGGATGGAATTTCCGTAGTCCTGTGTAGTAGATGAAATATCACGTGAAAAAATTACTTCATTTTTTTGTTTATCAGACACCTTTCCTTTTTCTGCAATGTCATAACTCTCCACACCTAAGTATGATGAACGCACACGAAATAGCCTTGAAAGTATATCGCCTATCCTAAGCCCCCCCCTGGCTATAGATATAATATGACTGGGTTTAAAACCAGATTCGTCAACCATGATGGCTAATTTTTCTACTGATTCTAAATATTCTTTAGGTGAGATTCTTCGTTTTTCTGCCATTACAATTTGATAGCATATCAATTAAAAAAATAAAGGAGAATAAAAAAAATGACAAAGGGATATTGGATAAGTTTGTATACAAAAATAAAATCGCCTGATAATCAAAAAAAATACGCTGAAACTGTAACTCCCATTATCAAGAGTTATGGTGGTGTACCTCTTGTAAGGGGAGGCAAAAGTAAAGTTTATTCGGGAGATAATTTTCCACGAACAGTGATTTGGGAATTTCCCAGCTTCGAAAAAGCAGTCGAATGCCACAACTCAAAAGAATATCAAGCTGGTTGGGCAATAACCAAAGAAACTAGCGCAAGACACATGCAAATAGTTGAAGGGTTCAATATTGAATAGGTGAATTCTCAGGATCAATACTTCTCCAGAGGAACCAGGTCGCCATAGTACAATAGGGTGAAAATTTCTTTTGAAGTTGTATCGTAAATGATTTTGGTGGAAGATATTTTTTTTTATAATTTATGCTAATTGCTCTCAACAAACCTATATCCAATGTATTTTTTTTGTAGTAGGTGGGCCAAATGTTTGGTCTATTATAAACGAATCCCAAAATCATCATCGAAGTCCATACCCCAACCTGTCTCAAGCTAACTAAATAACTTATTGCTTCATCATCGCTCATAAATTTAATTCTTTTTGGGTCAAAAGATTTATCTAAAATTTTAGTGGCTAGGCTTTTTATACCAAGAGCTTTATTCCTGCTTAAACCACAACTTCTTAAATTAGATAAAGTAAGTTTAGAGACTACTTTAGGATTGATTTTTCCACTGCACTTCTTTTCAAATCTTGAAAATATAGCATCCCCGCTTTTTGTACTGACCTGTTGGCTGCATATACTGCGCGTTAAAGAATAAAAAAAATTCGATCTTGTTGTTAAGTGACCTTTGTAGGTTCTTATGAGTTTGGCCATAACTCTGTCCCTTTTGGAAAGATATCTTTTCCCCTTATTCCACCACTTAGGCTTCATACTCTTGGTGCCACAACTTGTTTTTTGAGTGTTGCTTCTCTTCTAAAGATTATAAATGAACTTATAACAATTAGGCCAGCACCAAATAAAGTCATTGTTTTTGGTACTTCGCTGAAAATTAAATAACCTGCCACAACCGCAACTACTAAAGATAAATATTTAATAGGAGAAACAAGACTTGCATCTGCCAGTCTATAACTTTGTGTAAGCAGTAAGTTTGCTACACCTCCGGATAAACCAAGTATCGCAAATAAAAGAGCCTCGTAAGGTGTCGGCCAAATCCAACCATTTACAATAGTGCTAAGACCAACCAACAGGGCTAACAGAGAAAAATAGAATGCTATTAAATAATTCGGTTCAGTTTTTGACAAACTTCTTATGCTTATTGCCACGTTTGCAAAACCCAGTGAAAATATAATTGGAAAGATATAATAAAGGTTCATCTCTTGAAAAGCAGGACGAACTATAAATAACATTCCTATAAAACCGATTAGAACAGCAGACCATCTTCTTATACCGACTTTTTCTGAAAGAAAAATTACAGACATTATTGTTACAAATAAAGGCCCGGTAAAGGTTAAACTGATTACTGAAGCCAAAGGCAAATTTCTTAAAGCAATAAATAAAGCAATAATGCTTATAGTTCCGCTTACAGCTCTGAAGGCATGAAGCATCGGTCTTTTGGTTTTATAGAAGGTAAAAATTTTATCTCTAGGTATTAAAAAGAAGATCGGTATCATCCCAAAAAAAAATCTCATAAATAAAACTTGCCCAAATGGAACGTCATCTAAGTATTTAACTATTAAATCCATGCTGCTGAAGCAGATAACAGATCCAATCATGTATAAAACCGCTTTTTGAGGTTTTGTGAGCAAATTTACCGCCTTTAAATTAATCAAGTATCATAATAAAATTTAAATTAATATGAAAACTTTAGTTTGCGGAATTGGGTGTTTTTGGATTGAAAATAGATTTAAAAATCTAGATGGTGTAATATCAACAGAAGTAGGCTACTGCGGCGGAAAAACTAGTGAGACAAACTATGAGAAAGTTTGTAGTGGAGTTTGCGATTCCGCAGAGGTTGTAAAAATTAATTTTGATGAAAAAAAATTAAGCTACGAAGACTTGTTAAGGTTTGTTTTTTCGATCCACGATCCAACAACCCTTAATAGACAAGGTGTTGATATAGGCAGACAATATCGTAGTGAAATTTTCTATTCTGATGACGAACAAAGAAAAAGTGCTGAAAAAATCAGAGATGAGATAAATAAAAAACTTAATGGTAAAGTTGTTACTAAAATTTCAAAAGTATCGAATTACAAAAAAGCAGAGAAAATACATCAAAAATATTATGACAAAAAAGCTTACATATGAATTTAGTGAATACTGATTGGCTTGAAAAAAATTTAAATAAAGTAAAAATATTTGATGCTAGTTGGCATATGCCTTCCACAAAACGTAACGCTAAAAAAGAGTATGATGAAAAACATATTAAGGGCGCCATGTTTTGGGACGTTAACGAACATAGTGACAAGGACTCGCCTTTCCCTCATATGATGAGCAACTCGGACTATTGGACGCGAATGCTTTGGTCTTTTGGAATTCAAAATGATGATCACATTATTGTTTATGATCACAGCGATGTATATAGCTCATGCAGATTATGGTTTGCTTTAAAATATTTTGGTCATCAAAAAGTTTCTGTTTTGGATGGAGGTATGAAAAAGTGGTTAAAGGAAAATAGACCTACTAGCAAGGAAGTGAATGAGGATTTTGGAAAATTTAGTAAAATAGAAAAATTAAACCCTAAAAGTAGATACAAAGTGAATGAAAACGCTGGGTGGATTAAAAATAAAAAAGAAATCGATGAAAATATAAAAACCCTTTCTTTTCAAACTGTTGATGCTAGAAGTCGTGAACGTTTTGAAGGAAAGGCAGATGAGCCTCGTCCCGGATTAAAAAGGGGCTGCATCACAGGCTCAAGAAACATTCCTTTTAAAGATTGTATCGATTCTGAATCAAACACTTTTAAGAAAAAATCTGAATTAATTAAGATTTTTAATCAAAATAATGTAGACCCATCTAAGCCCATCGTTTTTACTTGCGGTTCTGGAATAACAGCTTGCGTTTTAGGTGTGGTATATTCTTTGATAAGTGGTAAAAATGCTGTGATTTATGATGGTTCTTGGTCTGAATATGGAGAGAAATGAAAAGATCTAAGAAAGTAACTATAGGAATTATAATATTCTTTATCATCGTTGCGACTGTAATTGGTGGCAGAACAGCGATGGGTATTTATTTTAAAAAAAAATTTGGTAAACGTCCTCCTCCGGGAGTTGTAGTAGAAATAGTCTCTGAAAAAGAATTCAGTCAAACTATCGAGAGTTATTGTACTGCTTTAAGTAGCAAAACTACTTCTTTTAAAATTAAAAAAAGCGATTTATTGGAGCCAATAAAATTACAAAAAAAAGTTAAAAAAGGTGGTGTAATTGCTAAACTACAAAATAAAACCATAACAGCACCCTTCACAGGAAGAATTGGTACTCGTGGCATAAGTTCTTCTATTTTAGGCACTGACTCCATAATAGTAACTTTGGATGATGCTAATAGAATACTTTGTGATCTGCAGATTCCTGAGGTGTTTGCTGCCGTTTTAAAAAAAGGCTTAAAAGTTAATGCAAAATTTTTAGCTTATAAAAACAAATCATATGATGGAATAATTGTTTCTCATGCATCAAGGATAGATGCACAAACACGTAGTATTTTAGCTAGAGCACAAATAAATAATGAAAACCTTGAGATACTTCCTGGTTCTTTGCTCGATATTGAAGTGTTTTACAATGATAACGAAGCACTTTCTGTGGCAGACACAAGTATCATTTTTGAAGATGAAAAGAAGTTTGTTTATAAAATTTTAGACAATAATAAAATTCAAAAGACAGAAGTTGTAACTGGAATAAGAAAAGATGGAAATCTTCAAATTTTAGAAGGTTTAAACGCTGATGATCGTATAGTTAAAGAAGGGCTATCCAGACTTAGCGAGGGAATGCTTGTTAGACCTATAGTAAAATAAAATGCATAATTTTTGTCTCCTTAATATAAAAAGACCAGTTTTAAGTTTTGTTTTTTCTTTATTACTTGTGGTTTTTGGTCTTTATACATTTTTTGAACTTAGTACTAGGGAGTTACCAAAAAATCTTCAACCGCCTGAGGTGGTCATTTCAACTAAATACACGGGTGCAAGCCCTTCCATAATCGCATCTGAAATATCTGAAAAAATTGAGCTCGCGGTGGGCGGCGCAGAAGGAATAAAATCGATCGATACATTGTCAGAAATTGGAAGAAGTACTATAAAAATTGAGTTTTTTACCAACATTGATGTGGATGACGCTGCAAACGATATTAGAGAAAGAATAGCTAGAATTGTAGATAACTTACCTGAAGACAGTAAAGCTCCTGAAATTAGAAAAGCTTCCGCTTCATTTTCTACTAGTATGTGGCTTTCTGTAAGCAGCACGTCATGGACTTCACTCGATATTGGTGCTTATGTAAAAACAACTTTAGTTGATGCTTTCAGTTCTGTGAACGGCACGGGTCGCGTTATTATAGGCGGAATAAACGAAAAGGCTGTGAGAGTTTATCTTAATCCAATCAAGCTGAGTGCAAATGATTTGGATATTAGAGAAGTAGAAAGTTCCATCAGAAAAAATAATGTTGCGGTACCAGCAGGAACAATCGAGGCTAGCAATGTAGATCTTACACTTGATCTTGAAAAAACCTATACAGACATTAATTCTATTAAAAAACTACCGATAAAAAAAATTAAAGGAAAAATTATAACTTTAGGAGATTTGGGAGAAATTAAGTATGGCCCGGTATCGGAAAAAACTTTATTCAAAGCACAGAGTCCGGATGCATTAAACGAAAATACCGTTGGAATAGGTATCTATGCAAGAACAAACGAAAGTACCGTTACTCTTTCAAATAATATAAGAAAAAAAATTGAAGAAGTACAAAGAACGCTCCCTGATGGTCTTAAATTGTCAGTAAGTTTCGATAGAGCAACCTATATTAAAGAAGCCATTCAAATGTGTTACCAGTCAATAATTTTAGCTTTGGCTTTAGTTGTGGGAATCATTTATCTTTTTTTAGGAAACACAAGGGCTACGATTGTTCCAGCTGTAACGCTGCCTGTTAGTTTGATTGGTGCTTGCCTTGGTTTGTGGATTTTTGGCCTTACTATTAATGTATTTACCCTGCTTGCTATCATATTAAGCGTGGCCATTGTTACCGACGATAGTGTTGTTATGACGGAGTCGATCTATCATAGAATAGAACAAGGAGATTCTCCGCTTTCAGCGGCAGCTACTGGATCTAAAAATGTTATTTTTGCAATTCTATCTACTAGCATTATACTTTTAGCAACTTTTGCCCCTCTATTATTTATTGGAGGAATTAGCGGAACTTTATTCAGAGAAATGGCAATAACACTTTCAATTACAATTGTCATTAGTACTTTTACAGCTCTTTCTATAGCTCCAATGTTGGGATCAAAATTATTGAACAAACAAAAATCTAAATCAAAGATAGTTTTAAAATTTGAAAGATTGTTTGATTCTTTTGGGCACTTTTATTCTGAAACTTTAAATTATTGGATAAAAAAACCCAAAACCATAGTTTGGTTTATGATTTTTGTAGTTGCCCTTGCTACCCTTCTTTTTAAATTTACTCCTAAAACTTTACTGGAAAGAGATCCAGATAGAGGGGTTTATTTGGTTTTTGGAAAAACTGATGAATCTTCTTCTTTTGAATATACGGTTGATAAAGCTGAAAAAGTTGAAAAAAGATTATTGCCACTTTTACAAGACGAGAAAGAACCTTATCAAAAACTAATTATGAGGGTTCCTGGATTCGGTAGATCTTCACAATCATATAATAGCTTTATAATAATAGCCTTATTAGACAACTGGAAAGACAGAAAAGATAGTGCGCAAAAAATTGTTAGGAAGGCTATAGGAAAAATTGTTACCGTTCCAGGTACAATGGCCTTTCCCCTCACGCCGAATTCTGTTCGTGTAAGTAATTATCAAAAACCAGTTGTGGTAACTATGACGGGACCTTCCTATGAGAGTTTATACAAATGGCAAAATTCTGTAATGACAGAATTAAGAAAGAACAGAGGTTTGGCTGATATAACTTCTGATTATTCTAAAAATAAACCAGAAGTTCAGCTGGTAATAGATGAAAATAAAGCAAAAGACCTAGGTCTTTCTACTCAAGCAATTGGAAAATCTATAGAAACTTTATTCTCAGGAAAAAGTGTAACAACCCTTAATGAAGATGGAAAAGAATATCCTATAATTTTACAAGCAGATATTAAGGACAGAAGAAAAACTGAAAGTCTAAGCAAGATATTTGTACGTTCTGAAACTACAGGTAAGTTAATATCTTTAGCCAATGTAGTTAGTTTTGAGGAGAGAGGTTCTGCAAAACTACTAACACGCTACCAAAGGTCTAAATCAGTAACCCTTACTGCGCGATTAGTAGGTGGATATACTTTAAATGAAGCGCTAAATTTTATTGAAAAAACAATTGATAATGAGGCACCTACAGCTGGAATTTTTTATAAAGGAAAATCTCTAGATTTGAAAGAGTCCTCAAGTGAGTTAATGGTAATTTTTGCTTTGGCCTTAGTAAGTGCCTATCTAGTAATGGCTGGTACTTTCAATGCTTGGCGACAGCCTTTTGTAGTTATGTTGACAGTGCCTTTGGCAGCTTTAGGAGGTTTAATTTTTATTCTTTTATTCAACAGTACAATAAATATCTTTTCTCAAATTGCTTTGGTTGTACTGATTGGTATTGCTACTAAAAATAGTATTTTGATAGTTGATTGGGCAAACCAACTTAGGGTTAAAGGAAAGAGTGTTGAAAATGCTATAGTTGAGTCTTGTATGAGAAGGTTTAGACCAATCATGATGACAAGTTTATCTACGCTTATTGCAATGGTTCCTCTAATAGTTGGAAACATTGGTCCAGGAGCTGGTGAAGGAATAAGATTAGCTGTTGGCGCGACAATTTTTGGTGGGATGCTAATTAGTACTTTTCTAACTCTATTTACCACTCCAGTGTTTTATTTACTACTTTGTAAAAACTCTAAAAGAATGGATGAAGTCGATATTCAATTAAGTAAAGAGTTTAGTAAATAATATATTTTTTTCTATTTAACTTATCTCTACACATCGTGAGCTGTTTTCTATAAGTGGAAGCAATATCCTTTACAGATTTTGCGTATATGATTGCTTTTTTGTCTTTTGAATAGTTTTTATAATCCCCCCAGCCTTTGTAATAAGCTAGATATTGTCGGTAAGCATCATTCTTGGGTATCTTCAATAATTTATGAGTTTTATTTACATAATAACCAATAAAATCGACTGAGTCTTTAAATCTTGCTCTGGTCGCTAATTTATTGCCAGTTTCTCTTTTATACTGTTCCCACGTACCCTTAACGGCTTGAGAATAACCAAAAGAACTTGATTTACGCTTATAAGGAATAACTTTAAATAATTTATACCTAGGTGGTTTTGCAAGCCAATTAAAATCACTTTCCTTTTTTACAAATGCTAGCTGAATGTAAATAGGAACACCCCATTTCTCTTCAACCTTTTTGGTGTGCTTGTACCATAAGTATCGATCCTGAAAGATCGCACAGCTATTTTTAGTATTTTTAGGAACAGAGGAACAGGCAGCAACAAAGAATAATAAAATTAATAAATAAAAATTTGTTTTTCGAATCACTCAATGATTATAAATCATCTATTTTCTTCAAACTATTAAGAAATTTTTTTTTTTGATTTGTTTTTTCTAAAATCCCACGGAAATTCAAATTGCATAATCCACATGCCAATCTTATTTTTTTTGGCATATTCTTCGTCCTTAACAAATTTTTTTGAATATTTTCTATAGGCAAACGCATAGCCATGTCTAACTAAAAAAGATGATAGGCTTTCTCCATTAACAAAACACTCGGCTAATGTTCTGCCATAACGATCTTTTCCCTCGCTAATACATTTAGGTGTTTCTTTGCCTATTTTTTTTTTGAGAAGAACCGTGGAGAATACTCCACAAAATACTTTTTCGTCACCATTAATACAGTCTTGATCATATTCGGGAGCATCGATGCCTGCAAAACGAATTTTCTCTCCGTTAAGAACAATGGTGTCTCCATCGATAACTCTTAGGCTATCTGCAAACCCAACATTACAAAACAATAAACATAGAACGCTAAATAAAATCAGACTTAGCTTTTTCATCAAATTCTTTCATTTTTTTTCTGATGTCTTCATCTGAGATATTGTGACCTTTTAGATCTGCTTGAATTTTTCTGAAAACATCTTCATCCCCTGCTTCTTGAAAATCAGCTTTAATTACAGATTGAATATATTCTTTTTCCTTTTCTGAATCATATCCAAGTTTTTGGGAAGCCCACTGGCCAAGATATTTATTTCTTTTTGCAGCAACTTTGAATTTTAATTCTTCGTCGTGTGCAAATTTTTTCTCAAAGGATTTCTTTCGTTCGTCAAATTTTTCCATTTTTCCACTTTCTATAAATAAATATTATAACAATGGCCAATAATGTTCCAAGTAAATTTGCAAAAAGATCTAAAGATTCAAAAGATCTATTGGGTATAATTAAATGAGATAATTCTAATAGCAATGATAAAGCTATTAGAAAAATTGAGGTTTGCTTAAAACCGACTCCTCTCATGTAGCTAGTTAAACCAAGTATTGATAAATAAAAAAAAGCTAGCGTATGGTTGATTGATGTTCCGATAGGATTTGGAATCATGTCTGGTTGTTGGCTAAAATCTCCGTAAAGAAAATATCCAATTAGACTGCCTGGAAAAAGGTACAAAACTAATAAACCTATAAAAGAAAAATAATATAAATAACGAACTATACTGATTTTATAATCCATTTTAAAAAATCTGGGTTGCCGTTTTTAATATCAAAAAAAATAACGCATGGAACTTCATGGCTATGTAATTTCTTAACGCTCTTAATAATTTTTTGAACATTTTTGTTCATTGTCTTGCCAACAACTAAAATTTCTTTTGCTTTTGTTACTTTTCCTTTCCAAGTAAATACTGAATCAACATTGTGAATAATGTTTGCACAAGCTACTAATTTCTTTTTTACAAGAAATGCAGCTATTTTGTGTGCTTCCTTTTTTTTCGGACAGGTAATATAAAAGAATTTAATACCCTTCATATTAATAATTTAATATATTAAATATATTATATTCAATGAGTAAACTCATAGCAATTAGACACGGACAGAGTACTTGGAATGCAGAGAATCGTTTCACGGGCTGGGTTGATGTCGATCTATCAGAAAAAGGTGTGCAAGAAGCCGAAAAATCTGGAAAATTATTACAGGAGTTAAATATAAATTTTGATATCTCCTTTACCTCCTATCTTAAACGAGCAATAAACACATTAGAGATAGTGTTGAAAATTCTTGGAAAAGATAGCAAGTACACGAAAGCTTGGGAGCTTAACGAAAGACATTATGGAGCTCTAACAGGTTTAAATAAAGCCGAAACGAAAAAAAAACTAGGGGAAGAACAGTTTAAAAAATATAGAAGGTCCTGGGACATTCCTCCGCCGAATCTAGATATGGATTCTAAATACAGTTCATACAAAGACCCCTTATATAAAGATCTAAAAAATATACCTAACACCGAATCTTTGAAAAATACTTATGACCGTGTTGTACCCTATTTCGAGAAACATATAGAAAAACATCTCAAACAAAACAAGAATATTATGCTTTCAGCGCATGGAAACACGATTAGAGCTCTAGGGAAAAAAATTTTTAATATATCTGACAAAAGTATTAATTTACTTGAAATACCAACGGGAAACCCTTTGGTAATTGATTTTGATAATTCAGGTAAGTTTTTAAACGCAAAATATTTAGACGAATCTAGAAAAACCAAAATAATATCTAATCAATAATTTTTTTATTTAGTTTTTTATATATTTTGTAGCTATTTATATGAAAAAATTTTTGCCTACTAGTAACGCCGAAAAGTTCTTTGTTCTTTATTAAATCATCCCAAACTTTATTTATGGAAAAAGGTTTAATTTTTCTTTTTTTGAAAACTGATCTATCAATAATTTGAGCTCCAGTAAAAATAAATTTGTTGTTTTTTTGTCTTAAAATTTGATTTTTAGAATTTAGGTTAAAATCACCCTTGAATGACCTGTCGTAACTTTTATTTTTTGACACCAAAAGCATAGTTGGTTTTTTATTTTTCAAATAAACTTTCTCAAGCTTTCTAAATTCCTTCTTGTATCCCTTTCTCCAAATAGTATCTGGATTTAAAACAAGAAATATTTGTTTTTTAAATTTTTTTGATGCATTTAAAATTCCTCCGCCTGTATCTAAAATTTTGCCCTTCTCAACAATCACGTTTACTCTTGAAGTAAATTTCTTTCTTCTTATAAAGCTAACCATTTCTTTGTGAAGATGGTGAGCATTAACTACAACATGTTTAACACCTAAAGAGTTTAAAAATTTAATACTATTTTCTAATAAAGTTACACCTTTAATCTTAACAAGCGGTTTTGGAATTTTTTTCGTAATAGGACGCATTCTTTTTCCAAAACCTGCCCCCAAAATTATTGCTTTTTTTATTTTCATCTAAAATTTCTTTTTTTTCTTATTTTTTTATTTACAACTTTTTTAAGTATTATTTCTAAATTTTTAAAAATTTTATTTTTCATTCTTAACTCAATTAAGTTCCATGTGTAAGGTAAATATTTTAAGTATTGTGGTTTATTATCTCTTTTAAAAAGTCTATAAAATATTCCTAGAATTTTTAAATTTCTCTGAATAGATAAAATATCAAAATCATTTTTTAATAAAATGATTTGTTTTTTTTTAATGGAACAATTTTTTAAATAATATTCAAATGTTTTACTTTTTACTTGAGAAGGAACTTTAACCCTGACATCATCCACCAATGATACAAGATCATACATAGGATTGCCCAAAATAGCATCTTGAGTATCAATAACACCTAATTTTTTATTAGTCTGCATAATATTAGATACATGAAAATCTCTATGAACAATAAATTGATTTTTAAAAAAAATTTTTTTGTATAGTTTATGCAATTCTTGTTTTATTATTTTTTTATATTTTAAAGATTTTTTTTTACCCAAAACTCCTGGGAGGTACCAATCGAAAAACAAATTTGATTCTTTGTGTAAGTTTGCTGTATTATAAGTTTTTAAACTGAAATATTTACTCGAACTAAATTTAATTTTTTTTACTGGCTTTATTTTTTGGATTTTTAATATTACATCAATACATTTCTTGTAAAGATTCAATTTATTTTTAGATTTTTTTATATGGTATAGAAGTGTATTATTCCCAAAGTCCTCTATTTCCATAATTCCTTCATTGAAATGCTGGCTAATTAATTTTGGAGTATAAATTCCTTTTTTTCTTAAAAATCTATTGATTGCTGAATAAACTATAAGATTTTTAAAACGTTCCTTTTTAGCTGTTACAATAATTGAGGTTTTTTTTCCTTTATGAAGCCTAAAAAACTCTCTAAAGGAAGCATCGCTTCTAATTTTTTTAAGTTTAAATTGCATTGAATTTAAAATTTTTCCATTTTCCAAAACCTTGAAATTTTAACTTTCTACTTTCTTCACCAGTTTCGTAATAAAATGTAATTTCAAGCCTATTCTCAACTTTTTTTTTTATTTTCTCTGGCCATTCAACTATTGTTATTACATTTTCAGAGTTTTCAAAAATACCAAGCTGATCTACTTCTTTTGTAACTTCTAATCTATACAAATCATAATGCATAACTTTAAGTGATTTTATTTCATACTCGTAGAGCAAATTAAATGTTGGGCTAAGAACTTCGGTTTTATTAACTTTATTTTTTTCCTGAAGTCCATTAATTAGACTTCTGGTAAAAGTTGTTTTTCCACTACCTAATTCTCCAAAAAGAAAAATGCAGTCTGTATTAGATAGATTTGACAAAATTTTTTTAGAAATAGTATCTATCTGAGATAAGTTATATTTTAACATTGGCTACTTTTTAGTAGCGATAGCTGTCAGATTTAAACGGCCCCTTAGCGTCTACACTTATATAATCTGCTTGATTCTTTGTAAGTTTAGTTAGTTTGGCTCCAACTTTGCCTAAATGAAGCATCGCAACCTTTTCATCTAAATGTTTGGGCAAAACATAAACTTTTTTTTCATAGTTTTTATAGTTATTCCAAAGCTCTATTTGGGCCATAACTTGATTAGTAAAAGATGCACTCATTACAAAACTAGGATGACCAGTTGCACATCCAAGATTTACCAATCTTCCTTCTGCTAAAAGAATAATTCGCTTTTTGTCTGGAAATTCTATTTCGTGTACCTGGGGTTTAATTTCAGTCCATTTATAGTTTTTTAATGCTTCTACCTGAATCTCATTATCAAAATGTCCTATATTACAAAGTATCGAGCGATCTTTCATTTTTCTCATATGGTCCGCAGTAACAATATCTCTGTTGCCAGTTGCTGTAACAACTATATCCGCATCGCCTATAGCCTCATCCATTAATACTACTTCGTAACCTTCCATAGCAGCTTGTAAAGCACAAATAGGGTCTGCTTCTGTTACCATTACCCTTGCACCACTTTGTCTCAAAGAGGCAGCACTTCCTTTGCCTACATCACCGAATCCCGCAACAATAGCTGTCTTACCCGACATCATAACGTCGGTTGCCCTTTTTATTCCATCTACCAAGCTTTCTCTACAACCATATAAATTATCAAACTTAGATTTAGTTACCGAATCGTTAACGTTGATTGCTGGAACTAAAAGTTTCTTTTGTGATTCCATTTTTTTCAATGCTTTAATTCCTGTTGTGGTTTCTTCTGACAATCCCTTAACCGATTTTAAAAGGTCTTTATAATCTTTGTGCATTAAAGCGGTAAGATCACCACCATCATCTAACAACATATTTGGTATCCAACCTTTTTTGCCTTCAATAGTTTTTTTAATACACCACCAATACTCTTCTTCGGTTTCACCTTTCCAAGCATAAACTGGAATTCCTGATTTTGCTATAGCGGCGGCGGCATGATCTTGAGTTGAAAAAATATTACAAGAAGACCATCTTACATCAGCTCCTAACTCAACTAGAGTTTCAATTAAAACAGCGGTTTGAATTGTCATGTGCAGACATCCTAAAATTTTTGCTCCTTTTAAAGGTTTTTTTCCTTTATATTCTTTACGAAGTGCCATCAAACCTGGCATTTCTGACTCTGCTATTGAAATTTCTTTTCTACCAAATTCAGCTAAATTTATATCTTTAACCTTAAAATCTTCACTCATAAATAAAATCTTTTAACAATTTAATTTGTAGCAATCAAGGAATTGGTTCTTTCTACCCTCTTTTTGGAAGTTGTAATTCAATTTCAGCTCCACTTTTGACATCCGATCTATTAAAGGCTCTTACATTACCGCCGTGCATTTCAACTATACTTTTAACAATGTTTAGGCCTAAACCAGAATGTTCTCCAAATTTTTCAGGTCTATTACTGTAAAACCTTTTAAAAATTTTCTCAGTATTAATTTCACTAAAACCTGGGCCTATATCTTTAATTTTGACAAATACAACTTCTTTATCATTTTCAATATCAATTACTATATTGCTATTTTTTGGACTGAAAGATACGGCGTTATCTAATAAGTTGGCTAGTACTTGTTGCAGTCTATTTTCTATCCCAAAAATCTCAACCTTATGTCCATTTAATTTTTTTCTATTAACTATAAACTTAATATTTTTTTCTGTTACAGAACTTGTATTGTTAAATTCATCTACAACATCTTTTATTAAACTGTCCATATGTAAAACTTTCATTTTCTCTCTAGATAAGGATGCTTCATCCTTAAGCATCTTAGAATAATCTGTGATTAATCTTTCAATTCTTTGTACATCATGGATTAGAATTTTAATTAATTTAACTCTTTCTACTTTATCGGTTGTACCATCAAGTAACTCCGAAGCTCCTTTTAATGAAGCCAACGGATTTCTAATTTCATGAGCCAAATCAGCTGAAGAATTTTCTGCTCTTTGTGTTCTCTGTTGCAAATCATTTGTCATATCATTTAATGATCTTGATAAAACACCCAATTCATCACTTCTATATAAAAACTTTTCGATTTTCCCCATTGATTCATCTTTTGCCTTAATGCTTTCTGCATATGCAACTAAACCTTCGATAGGTTTAAGAATGTAACGGTTTAAAAAAATTAAAAATATAAATATTACGACCGCTATTGCCAAAACAGTTCTCACAATAAAATTTTTTCTTTCCTCAACAGCAATCAAAATTTCATTTGCCTGTTCTGTAACCATAATATAACCCAAAACTTCTCCGCCAACATTTACGTCATCTAAAGTTTTTACATAAAAATTGTCTCCCTCTTTACGCTCAAAGAATAAGGGATCATTGCTTTTTATATTCTTTATTAAATTTTTTATAGATATAGATTCGTCTAAAACTGTATCTGTATTAAATAAATTTTCTTTTTTTTCTTCGGATAAATTTTTTTCAATTTTATCCTCAACTACCGTTTCGGTTTTGGCAAAAACATTCTGATCTAAATCTAATACATTTGTATCCGCAACCAAGTTGCCTTTCAGATTATAAAATTGTACTCTTTCAAGATTCTGAAATAAAAATCTAGTTGATAAAAGAAAATTCTTTAAACTTTCTTTTTCAAAAGCCAACTTAAGTCTCTCTATATGGTTTGATGTGTTATTTATAATCACAGAATGTTTTTCTGTTCGTTGTTTAACCAAATTTGGTTGGACTCCTTTCAAATAAAAAAAGGTAATCAATCCTAAAATTGTAAAAGCAAAAAAATTAAATAATAAGAATTTTCTTAAAATCGAAGATGAATTTTTTACTAGCTTCATTAATTAACATTCCACCTGTAACCACTACCATAACGAGTTTCTATTGATGAAAATTTTTCATCAATTTTCTTGAATTTTTTTCTAATTCTTTTTATATGACTATCAATAGTTCGATCTTCGATGTCAGTATTTTCTTTATAAGCTATATCCATTAAATGTGCTCTTTCTTTAATAACTCCAGGTCTTTTTGCCAACTCTTTAACAATTAAAAATTCTGTAGTTGTAAGTTTTTCTGGTAAAGATTTTCCACCCCATTCACATTCAAGTTGATTAGGATCTAGCTTCAGTTTGCCGTGAACTATTAAATTTTTAGAATCGTCAGTCATATTTGTTTTTTTTCTGAGTTGTAACCTGATTCTTTCTATTAAAACTTTGATCGAGAAGCCGCCTGATTTTTTTATATAATCATCTGCACCTAATTTTAAACCTAGTAATTCATCTACCTCTTCATCCTTTGAAGTTAAAAATATAATTGGAATAGATAGTTTTTTTCTTATTCTTTGAAGCAATTCTTCGCCTGTTAATTTAGGCATTTTTAAATCAACTACTGCAAGGTCTGGTGGATTTCTTGATAGCCCAACTAAAGCACTTTGCCCATCTATATAGGTCTGTACTTTATAACCTTCTCGTTCAAGTGCCATACTAATACTTGTGAGGATATTTCTGTCATCATCAACAAGCGCAATAGTTTTCGACATAGTTAGTCCCAGTTAATTTATAATAGTTTAAAATAAATTGTCAAAATTTAGGCATCAGTGTGCCTCATCCCAATTATTACCTGAATTAATGTTCACATCCAATGGAATTGTAAACATATGATGCTCTGAGCTTGAAATTGATTCCATTGTTTTTTTGACAACTGCCCCAACCTGACCCTGATTGCTTTTTAAACATTCAAAAACTAACTCGTCATGTATTTGTAAAAGCATTTTTGCATTATGTGTTTTTTTTGATTTTGTTAGTTCGTACAGTTTAATCATAGCAAGTCTTATGATATCAGCTGCGGAACTTTGTATTGGAGCATTTATGGCTGCTCTTTCTTGAAAACTTCTAACACTAAAATTTTTATCATTTATACTTCTGAGATGAATTTTTCTTCCAAATATATTATTAACATATCCATTTTCTCGACAAAATTTAACCGTTGATTGCATATAATCCTTTATTTCAGGAAATTTTTTAAAATAAGAATTAATAAATTCTAACGCTTCATTATTTGATACAGAGATTTGTTTTGCAAGACCGTACTGGGTTATTCCATAAATTATACCAAAATTAATTGCTTTTGCTTTCCTTCTTAAGTTTTGATCAACTTTATTAATTGAAACATCAAAAACCTGACTTGCGGTAATGCTGTGAATATCATCATTATTAGTGAACGCTTTTTTTAATTCCTTAACGTCAGCTAAGTCAGCTAATATTCTCATCTCTACTTGATTGTAATCAGCAGAAATTAAAACATTATTTTTTTCAGCAATAAATGCCTTTCTTATTTCCCTGCCATCTTCTGTTTTTATCGGTATATTTTGTAAATTAGGATCACTGGAAGCCAATCTCCCAGTATTTGTTGCTGCTAATAAAAATGATGTGTGCACTCTGTTTGTATTTGAATTTATATGATCCTGTAGAGCATCTGTATAAGTATTTTTCAGTTTGGACAACTGTCTCCAATCTAAAACTAAACTTGGAAATTTATGTCCCTTAAAAGCTAAATCTTCTAAAATTTTTGCACTAGTAGCTAAACTTCCTTTTTTCGTTTTTTTTAAATTTGCAATTTTAAGATCATTATAAATTATTTCACCAAGCTGTTTTGGCGAACCTATATTAAATTCTTTTTTGGCTAAAAAGTAAATTTCTTTTTCAATTTTTAATATTTTATCTGCAAATTTTTTAGACAGTTTTTTTAAATACTCTTTGTCAACTTTAACACCATTTATTTCGATCTCTGCAAGTAACTCCGGCATGGGTTTTTCAAAAATTTCATAAATTTTAGTAAGCTTTTCCTTGTCCAGTCTTTCTCTCAATAATTGAAATAATCTAAAAGTTACATCTGCATCCTCTCCCGCATACTGTGTAGCTTTTTTTAAATCAACATCAGCAAAAGTAATTTTCTTTTTTCCGCTACCCACCAAATCTTTAAAAGAAATCGTTTTATGACCTAAATGAGTTTCAGACAGTGTATCAAGATTGTGACGATTCAGACCGGCATCTAAAGTATAGGAGGCTAACATTGTATCCTCTATTGGATTGAGATTGATTTTATTTTTTTTGAAAATTATGTAATCAAATTTTATGTTTTGACCAATTTTTTTTATACTTTTATCTTCAAGTATTGGTTTGATTTTTTTAAGTATTATATCGGCATTTAAACATTTTTCTTTTTGGTTTTTCAATGGTATGTAGCATGCTTTGCCCTGTTTGTAGCAAAACGAAATTCCTATTAAATCAGCTTCGACAGGATTAAGAGAAGAGGTCTCCGTATCTACAGAAATCAAACTTTGATTTTTAAGAATATTAATCCAATTCTCAAATTGCTTTTCAGTAACGATAGTCTCATACTTGGTTAAGTCAATTTTTTCTTTTTTTGTTTCTCTGGTTTCTGTTTTTTTGTCTGGCTCTCCATAAAATTTTATAGCTTGGCTTAATAGCCTGTTAAATTCCATCTCTCTGAGAAAGCCATAAAGTTTTTCTTTTTTTACTTCTTTTATTAGAAAATTTTCTATTTTATCCTTAACTGGAACGTCGTCTTTTAAAGTTACAAGTTTTTTGCTGATCAAAGCAGACTCTTTATTTTCGATTAGCGTTTGTTTTCTTTTTTTTTGTGGAATTTCTTCTGCCTTTTTTAATAAAGCTTCAAGATTTTTATACTTATTAATTAATTCGGCTGCTGTTTTAATTCCTATACCGGGAACTCCTGGTATATTATCCGAAGGATCCCCGGCCAAAGACTGTACATCGATGACTTGCTCTGGTTTCACACCAAATTTTTCATGCACCTCCTTTTCTCCAATAACTCTACTTTTCATTGGATCAAACAGTCTTATTTCTTTAGAAACTAGCTGCATCAAATCTTTATCGGAAGAAATTATTGTAACTTTGGCGCCTGCATTAATTATTTGTTTTGCGTAGGTTGCTATCAGATCATCTGCTTCGTAGTTTAGTTGCTCGATTGAAGGTACATTAAAAGCCTCAACGGCCTTTCTTATATATTCGAATTGAGGAGCAAGATCGTCCGGAGGGTCAGATCTGTTAGCTTTATAATCTTTATAAATTTCATTTCTAAAATTTTTTCTAGCAGAGTCAAAAATAACGGCAAAATGTGTTGGTTTATTTTTTGAATCATCAGATCTTGAATCTTCTAATAACTTAAAAAGCATACTGCTAAACCCACTTACTGCGCCTGTGGGTAGACCATCACTTTTTCGAGATAGAGGAGGCAACGCGTAATAGGCTCTAAAGATATATCCGGACCCATCTACCAAATAGAAATGATCAGTTTTTTTTATCGCATTCATCAATTAATGATATCTTAATTTTTTTCGTGGTATAATAATATTAAATTATGGACAAAATTGCATTATCTGCTGAAAATCTAACCAAAATTTATTCAAAAAATAATAATGCGAATAAATCTGTTTTAGCCCTCAACAAATTAAACCTAGAAGTGAAGAAAGGTGAAATTTTTGGTCTTCTTGGCCCTAATGGAGCCGGAAAAACAACGTTCATAAATATTCTTGGTGGGACAGTAATGAAAACCTCTGGGAAAGTTCAGTTATGGGGTTTTGATTTAGACAAAAACCCAAGACAAGTAAGAGCATCAATAGGTATTGTGCCACAAGAAGTCAACTTAGATGCTTTTTTTAGTCCCAAAAAATTACTTGAACTTCAAGCGGGTTTATATGGTGTTAAAAAAGAAGACAGAATTACAGATTTAATTTTGAAAATGGTTGCTTTGGATAAACAGGCTAACTCATATGCAAGAAGTCTGTCAGGTGGAATGAAAAGGAGACTGTTAATCGCAAAGGCTATGGTCCACCAACCTCCAATTCTGGTTTTGGATGAGCCAACTGCGGGAGTAGATGTAGAACTAAGACAAAATTTGTGGGGGAACGTTAGAGAATTGAATGAACTTGGTGTAACCATTATCTTAACAACACATTATCTTTACGAAGCTCAAGAAATGTGTAATCGAATCGCAATAATTAACAAAGGTAATTTGGTAGCCCTGGATACCACAGAAAAATTATTGAGTCGTATTGAGAGTAAAAAAATTAAATTTAAAGTAAATGATATAAGCCAATTCGAAAAAATCAAACTTGATGGAGTAAAATTTTCAAAAACTGATTCTGAAATTACTGCCACTTATGACAAAAATAAGCTAAGATTTGATCAAGTTATAGATGTTGTAAAAAATAATGCTGAAATACTTGATATTTCTACTGATGATGGAGATCTGGAGGATATCTTTTTGGAAGTAACAAATAAGTAGATTTTTCTTTAAATAAAAAGTAAGAATCAAGATATGGAGTTAATTAAGAATTTAAAAGAAATTTCTGTAATAAAAAACTTATTTTTAGCAATTTTAGGTACTATTCTATTGGCCGTATCAGCAAAAATAAAAATTCCCTTTTGGCCAGTACCAATGACTATGCAGACCTTTGTGGTTCTTTTAATAGGAGTTTTATACGGTTGGAAACTTGGTTTGTTCACCGTTTCATTATATTTGCTTGAAGGAATAGTAGGTCTTCCGGTTTTTGCCGGAACTCCAGAAAAAGGTATAGGTTTGGTTTATTTCACTGGACCAACTATGGGTTATTTGATTGGTTTTTTAGTGGGAGTCTTTTTAACAGGATTTTTTACTTTTAATAATAATTTTTTTGAGAATTTTATAAAACTAATATTCTCAGTAAGTTTTATATATCTTTTTGGGTTACTTTGGTTGGGATCAATAATCGGTTGGGACAAGCCAGTATTTGAGTTGGGCGCACAGCCCTTTCTTTTAGCTGAACTATTTAAGATTCTTATATTAAGCGTTTTAATTCCAAAAATTTCAAAATTTAGAAGCTAACGAGGGGACCTCTTTGAGAGAATCCTTTGTAGGGTTCTTCGGTGCATTTTAAGTCTTCTTGCAGTTTCTGAAACATTTCTGTTACAGAGCTCAAACACCCTCTGAATATGCTCCCATTTGACCCTGTCTGCAGACATTGGGTTTTCAGGCGGTTTAGCCTTAGAATCTGGCTCTGCTAGAAGGGCAGATTCGACGTCATCTGCATCCACTGGTTTAGTCATATAGTCTATGGCCCCAGCCTTTACAGCAGCAACAGCAGTAGGCAAATTCCCATATCCAGTGAGCATGACTATTCTGCTATCTTTTTTGACCTTATTAATCTCCTTAACCACATCTAGACCATTACCATTTTCCAATCTAAGATCTACTAGAGCGAACTTCGGAGGGTGAGATTTGACCAATTTTATAGCATTTTCAATGGTTTTTGCATCTTTAACTTGAAATCCCTTCTTCTCCATGGCCCTTGCCAGTCTAATTCTGAGAGGATCGTCGTCATCAACGATCAAGAGAGACTTATCCTCAAAATCGGAAATCTTTAAACCTACAGGTGTTTCTCTCATTTTGTTCATGTCCGTCATCCTAAACCATGTAGTGATGATTGTCATATTTCAAATGCGACAAAGGTGCATTATTTCCTTTACATAAAGATCAAAAACCTTATAAGCGAAATTAAATAAGCTTTTTTATGTAATTTTTTAGAAGCTTTATTGTGTAATTAAACGGGGAACACATGCGATGCGAAAATTTACTAGCGTTAACGAATTAGTTAACACTTTGAAACCTGAAGATCCGGTCTACTGTATAAGGCCTAACTCAGTTAAGAAATCTGTAGAACTTTTTAAAAATAACTTTCCTGGGAAGGTTCTTTATGCTGTAAAAACTAACCCCAATGAAAAAATTATTAAAATCATTATTGATAATGGAATTGAAAATTTTGATGTTGCTTCAATTAACGAGGTAAAATTAATAAGAAAAATCGATAGTAAAGCCAAAATATATTTCATGCATACTATAAAGGGCAGAGAAAGTATTAAAGAAGCATACTATCAATACAATGTTAAAGACTTTGCTTTGGATACCAAGGATGAGTTACTTAAAATCCTTGAATCTACAAATAATGCAAAAGATCTAAATTTATATGTAAGAGTAAGCATTTCAAATGAACACGCTGAGATTGATTTGTCCAGAAAGTTTGGTGCTTCACCAAGTGAAGCTCTGGGCTTACTGAGGTTATGTAAAGAGCATGGCAAAAAGGTTGGTCTAAGCTTTCATGTAGGATCACAATGTATGCATAAAATTTCCTTTTCAAAAGGAATAGCTGAAATTGGTAAAATAATTAAAAAAACAAAAATTGTGCCGGATGTAATTAATGTGGGTGGAGGATTTCCAGCTATATATCCGGATTTAACTCCTGAGCCTTTAGAAAACTATTTAGAGGAAATTAAAAAATCTCTAAAAAACTTAAAATTGGAAAAAATGCCAGAAATATTTTGTGAGCCAGGTAGAGCACTTGTAGCAGAATCTGGTTCTACCATTGTAAAAGTTCTATTAAAGAAAAAACAAAAACTTTACATTAATGATGGAACCTATGGCTCTTTATTTGATGCAGGGGTACCGAATTTTGTCTTACCTACGAAAATGATAACAAATGGAAGGGTTGTTTCTAAAAAACTCACCACTTTTAATTTCTATGGCCCAACTTGTGACAGTTTAGATTATATGAAGGGGCCTTTCTTGCTACCAAACAATATCAAAGAGGGGGATTACATAGAAATTGGACAACTTGGGGCATACGGAACTACATTTAGAACAAAATTTAATGGCTTTTATTCAGATAACATCTGCCAAGTAGATGACAAGCCTATTCTTTCAATGTACGATCGGAAAGATAAGTTTGATTACTTGGTTGCGTAATGAATAAAAAAAACGGTCCAACTATAGGACACAACAAAAAATCCCTATTAAAATCAGAAGTAGAACACATCGATATAACGTCTTTTGATTCCCGTAAAATTATCGAATCTATGAAAAAAATGTCCTTTACATCAAGAGATACTGCAAATGCTGCTGAGATTTATAATGATATGATCAAAGATAAAAATTGTTCAATTTTTTTGACAATTGCTGGTTCAACCTCTGCTGCAGGATGTATGAAGTTATACTCTGACCTAGTTAAGTATAATATGGTTGACGCTATAGTAGCTACTGGAGCGTCAATAATTGACATGGATTTTTTTGAAGCTTTAGGATTTAAACACTATCAGGGCAGTCAATTTCAAGATGATAAGGTTTTGAGAGAAAACTATATAGACAGAATATACGATACCTATATTGACGAAGAACAGCTGCAAGCTTGTGATAAAACTATATGTGAAATAGCCAATCAGTTAAAACCTAAGGCTTATACTTCCAGAGAATTTATCAAAGAGATTGGTAAGTATTTAAAAAAAAATGCAAAGAAAAAAGGTTCTTTGATTGAAGTTGCTTATGATCACAATGTACCGATATTTTGTCCAGCTTTTACCGACAGTTCTGCGGGCTTTGGTTTGGTAATGCACCAAGAACAAAACCCTAATAAGCATATTACGATAGATTCTGTAAGAGAATTTAGGGAATTGACGGAAATTAAACTAAAATCCAAGGCCTCTGGTTTGTTAATGGTTGGGGGAGGAGTTCCAAAAAATTTTGTTCAAGATACAGTAGTTTGCGCTGAACTTTTGGGTAAAAAAGTTGACATGCATAAATATGCTGTACAAATAACTGTTGCGGATACAAGAGATGGTGCTTGTAGCAGTTCTACACTAAAAGAAGCAAGTTCTTGGGGGAAAGTTGATACTTCGAAAGAACAAATGGTTTTTGCAGAAGCAACCAGTGTGCTGCCATTAATTGCAAGCGATGTTTACCACAATAAGTTTTGGGAAAACAGAGAAAGAAAAAATTTTTCAAATCTATTCGGATAAAAATTGAATTATCTATCTAACAAACAAGGTTTTTTAGGAATTGACAATAAATTCAAAATAAAAGAGAAGGCTGTCATTGTTCCATTCGGATTAGAAAAAACTGTCAGCTATGGCGGAGGAACAAGAAATGGACCCAAAGAAATAATCAAAGCATCCCACCAAGTTGAGCTGTTTGATGAAGACTTAAGTTGTGATCCATATAAAAAAATTGGTATTAGAACAATAAAACCCTTTCCAATTAAAAAAAGAATGGATGAAGCGCTAAAACAAATTGAAAAAATCAATGAATCTTTATTAAAAAAAAATATATTTCCTATGATACTGG
>CACPJP010000006.1 GCA_902634325.1 uncultured Pelagibacteraceae bacterium
AGAGTAAACAAAAGGTTTAAAAGCTGACCCGGGTTGTCTTCTTGCTTGTGTTGCTCTATTAAACTCGCTAGAAACAAAACTGTAGCCACCCACTAGAGCTTTTACTTTTCCATTATGAGGATTCATTACTACGATACTTCCATTAACAAGTGGTAACTGTTTAAGAATCCAATTATCTTTTGGTCCTTTTTTAACAAAAATTAAATCTCCTAGTTCAAATAATTCCTTAAAGCTTTTTTTTCTAGTCCATTTAAGATTTTGAAAAACAATTTTTTTTTGTACATTCTTGTTAATAATTCTAATTTTTGATTCATATTCACCAACCTCTAAAACTTCAGCTATTTCCCAGTTCAAAGTGTCATCGATCGGAAGGTTCTTTATTTTTTTCTCCCAGTTGGTATCCCTAAAAATATTTGTTATGGGTCCTCTCCAGCCATGACGTTTATCATATGACTCAATGCCAAATCTTAAAGCATTAAGGGCCTCTATTTGATACTTTCCATTGAGAGGAGTGCTTATTGAAAGTCCTTCAGAGTATAATTTTTTAAATCCATAATCTGAACTAACGATTCTTCTAACTTCTTCTGTGTATGATCTTCCTTCTTTGATTAGAGAAATTTTTCTTTTATTTAAATTAATTTTTTGTTTTACAAGTTTTTTAAATTCTTTATTCGATATGTATCCATTTTCCTTCAAATTATTTAAAACTAAATCTCTTCTTAATTTTGCAAGAGAAGGTGATTTATACGGATTATATTTGCTAGGTGCCTTTGGTAAAGCCGCAAGTAAAGCAGATTCATCATAATTAAGTTCTTTTACTGATTTATTAAAATACTCAAGACTAGCCGAAGCAACTCCATAACTACCTTGGCCAAGGTAAATTTCATTTAAATATAATTCTAAAATTCTTTTTTTTGTATAAGCCTTTTCAATTCTAAAAGCCAATATGGCTTCTTTTATTTTTCTTTTTAAAGAAATCTCGTTTGTGAGTAAAAAATTTTTTGCTACTTGCTGAGTTATTGTTGATGCTCCCTCTAGTCTTTTATCTGTTAAAATATTCTGTATATTTCTTATAAGGGCTCTGGTAACTCCTCGGGCATCAACACCTGGGTGATCAAAAAAATTTTTATCTTCAGCAGATAAAAAAGAGTTGATAACTTTGTCTGGTATAGACTCGAATGGTATAAAAAGCCTTTTTTCTAAAGCATACTCAGCAATTAAATTCCCTTTATCATCATAAACTCTGCTTAAAACTGAAGGTTCATAATTTGATAACTTTTTAAAATCAGGAAGATCATGTGAAAAATACCAGAAGGCAGAGAATACCAGAAAGACTCCTCCAATAAAGATGGACACCAAAATTTTAAATGTCCCAGTATAAATTTTTTTCATGCGTGTATACTCCCGAAATTTTATATAAACCCTTATATTTTGGCTATCTTAAGGCAGATCAAGAATGATAAGATTCTCATTTAATAATAATGGAAAAAATGTATAATGAATTTTGTAAAATTTATGAGAATTAAATCAAAAAACGCTAAATCAAAATTTATGAACAGGTTTTATTTTATATGCAGAAAAATTTATATATCGATGCATCGCATCCAGAAGAAACTAGGGTTGTACTTAAATCAGAATCAAATATTGAAGAGTATGAGTCTGAGAATAAGAACAATCTAAATTTAAAAAACAATATTTATTTAGGAAAAGTTAGTAGAGTAGAGCCTTCTCTTCAGGCTGCGTTTATTGATTTTGGTAGAGAACGTCACGGATTTCTTGCCTTTAATGACATTCAATCTGATTACTATCAAATACCGACTGAGGACAAGGAAGAACTAAAAAAAGCAGAGGTTAAGATAAGAGAAGATCTTAAAGAAAAAGAGAAAACCGAAGATAAAGATGGTGGGCTCTCCTCTTCCTCTGATAATTCACATGAAAATCAAAATCCTGTAAACAATACTAGCAATAATAACAATGAAACAAAGGCTCAAGAAGCAAATGAGTCTGAAAAAATTAGAGAAAAATTAAAGAATAGATACGGGATAAGAAAGTATAAAATTCAAGAAGTTATAAGGCCTGGTCAAGTATTGTTGATACAAGTTATGAAGGAAGAAAGAGGACAAAAAGGTGCTGCTCTAACAACTTTCGTATCTCTAGCAGGAAAATATATCGTTTTGATGCCAAATACTGCAAAAGGTGGTGGCATATCAAGAAAAATTTTTAATTATGAAGACAGAAATAAAATTAGAGAAATACTAAAAAATATAGAAATACCATCAAATATGGGTTTGATAGTAAGAACTGCCGGTTCAAGAAAAACTAAAAATGAAATAGACAGTGACCTTCAGAATACAATAGCTCTATGGGAAAAAATTAAAAGTAAAGCAATAAATTCTACTGCTCCAATATTGATACACGAAGAAGGGGATATAATAAAAAGGGCACTAAGAGACATATATGACAATGAGACTAAGTTTATTCATGTCGAGGGAAATGATGGATATCAAAAGGCAAAATCTTTCATGAAAGAATTTATGCCAAGAAATTCAAAATACGTAAAAAAATATAGAGGAAAGGTGCCTCTGTTCCATAGTGTGGGTATTGAAAAAGATTTAAATAAAATTTTTGAACCTTTGGTGAAGTTAAAGTCTGGAGGATATTTAGTTATCAATCCAACAGAGGCTTTGGTGGCCATAGATATAAACTCTGGACAATCTACAAAGCAAGTAAATATTGAAAAAACTGCGCTCAACACCAATCTGGAGGCAGCAGAAGAAATTGCGAGACAAATTAAAATAAGAGATCTTTCCGGTTTAATTGTAATTGATTTCATAGACATGATGGGTTTTCATAATAGGAGAACAGTTGAAAGAAAAATGAAAGAAAAATTGAAGTTAGATAGAGCAAGAATACAAGTTGGGAGAATAAGTAACTTTGGTCTTCTAGAAATGACTCGACAAAGACTTAAAGAAAGCTCGATTAAATGGGAAACCAACTTATCTATGGATTCTTTTGCACAAAAAATTATTAAAAAAATTGAAATGCTAGCTTTTTCAAACAAAACAAAAATAATATCTGCATTTGTACCAGAAAAAGTAAATCTTTATTTAAAATCTTTTTTTAAAAATGAAATTTCTTTTTTTGAGAAAAAATATAAATTTAAGATAAATATTGATTCAGATGATAATTTAATTATTCCTGAATACAAAATTCACTTGTTAAATAAAAATAAAAAAATAATAAAACAAATTGAAAACTTCAAAAAAATTGGCGAAGGAATTAATAAAAAGAACAATATTGTTAAAATTGAATCTGCTAGTAGAAAAAAATCTTCCCAAGACTTATATAAAAATAAAAAAAATGATGCTAAAGGTTTAGGTAAAATCCTTTGGGTAAGAAGAAAAAGAAAATCAAATTAATCCTTCGAAAGTACTACTAGGTGATCCATAATTCTGAGGCTTAATTCTTCCTGCTAAAAAAGATTTCCTTCCAGCAATAACAGCATGTTTCATTGACTTGGCCATTAAAATTGGATTTTTTGCTTTTGCTATAGCTGTATTAACAAGAACGCCATCACACCCGAGTTCCATTGCAATTGTAGCATCTGATGCAGTTCCTATGCCCGCATCTACAATAACGGGTATTTTGGAATTATTTTTTATAATTGATAAATTTAATTTATTTTTTATTCCTCTTCCTGAACCAATTGGTGATGCTAAAGGCATTATTGCTGAAGCTCCGTGGTCTTCTAATTTTTTTGCTATAATAGGATCGTCTGAACAGTAAACCATTACTTTAAAACCTTCTTTTACTAAAATTTTTGTAGACTTTAGTGTTTCAATCATATTCGGGTATAAAGTTTTTTTGTCACCAAGGACCTCTAATTTCACAAGTTTCCAGCCTCCCATTTCTCTTGCTAGCCTTAAAGTTCTTAAAGCCTCTTCAGAATTAAAACAACCGGCAGTGTTTGGTAAATAAATAATTTTCTTTGGATTTAGGTAGTCCATTAAAACTGGTTTTTTCTTATCCAAAATATTCACTCTCCTAACTGCTACAGTAACCATATCTGCGCCTGATGCTTTTACTGCATCGGCAGTTTGTTTAAAATTTTTATATTTGCCAGTGCCCACTATTAAGCGTGATTTAAGAATACTTTTTCCAATTTTTAAATTGTCCTTTTTCATTTATCCTCCACCAATAAATTGAACAATTTCGATTTTATCATTATTTTTTAGCTTCTTTTTTGCATAACTTTGCTTTGGTAAAATCGTCCCGTTAACCTCTATTGCTATCTTTTTTTCCTTTAATTTATATTTTTTTATAAGATCTCTTACACTGATATTTGTGAGTATCGATATTTTTTTTCCATTTAATTGTATTTTTGCCATAATTGAGATATTTTTGATTTTTATTATACCAAAATGATTCAAAAAATCCTTGTTATAAATGGACCTAATTTAAACTTGCTAGGAACTAGAGAAAAAGAAAAATACGGTAATACTTCCCTTGCAGATATACAAAAAAAATGTGAAGCGCACTCTAAAAAAATTGGTCTGCAGGTTGATTTCAAACAATCAAATGTTGAAGGTGAAATAGTAAATTTTATTCAAAATACAAAAGAAAAACATCAAGGTATTATTATCAATGCCGGTGGATATACACACACATCTGTAGCAATACTTGATGCTTTACTTGCGGTAAAAAAACCAACTATTGAATTGCATATAACAAATATTTACAAAAGAGAAGATTTCAGGCATAAATCTTTAATTAGCAAAGCGGTTAATGGAATAATTTGTGGCTTAGGTGTTAGTGGATACATTATGGCACTCGATGGAATTAAAAAAATTATAAACAATGAAAATTGATAAGAAATTAATTAAAGAATTAAAAGACTATCTGGAGGAATTTGGTTTATCAGAAATTGAATATCAAGATGGTGATAAGAAAATAAAAGTTGGAAGAAATCTAGCCTCTAATAGTAATCTTACTGCTCACAAACCGGGTTTAACAAAAACAAAAGGAGAGGAAAGTGGAACAAAAATTATTTCCCCAATTATAGGAACAGCATATTTGGCCCCTGAACCTGGTGGAAAAAAATTTGTTGAAGTTGGACAAAAAATTAAAAAAGGACAAACTATAATGATTGTTGAGGCAATGAAAACAATGAATCATGTTCCGTCTACTTCAGACGGTGAAGTAAAGAAAATTTTAGTTCAAGATGGCCAAGCTGTAGAGTTTGGACAGACTTTGATTCTCTTAAAGTAGTTAATGTTTAAAAAAGTTTTAATCGCAAACAGAGGAGAAATTGCAGTCAGAGTAATAAGAGCTTGTAAAGAATGGGGAATTGGAACCGTTGCTGTACACTCTGATGTTGACTCTGACTCAATGCATGTTCGTTTGGCTGACGAAAGTGTTTGTATAGGTTCTCATCAAGCACAAAATAGTTATCTAAATATTCCAGCAATAATGTCTGCTGCAGATGTTACTGGTGCTGATGCTATTCATCCAGGTTATGGATTTTTATCAGAAAATTACAAATTTGCAGATGTTGTTCAAAAACATGGGGTAAAGTTTATTGGTCCAAGTGCTGGGATTATAAAAAAAATGGGGGACAAAATTGAAGCAAAAAAAATTGCAAAACAAAATGGGTTACCAGTAATAGAAGGTTCGGATGGTGGAGTAAAAAGTTTAGATGAAGCAAAATTAATTTGTAAAAAAATTGGTTTTCCAGTTTTAATTAAAGCATCCGGGGGTGGTGGCGGTAAAGGAATGAAAATTGTTGAAAACGAAAATAAATTAGGTGAATTATTCTCAATGGCACGTTTGGAAGCAAAAAAATATTTTGGAAACGATGAGGTATATATAGAAAAATATTTCATGAGACCAAGACACATTGAAGTACAAGTTTTGTCAGGGAAAAATAGAACGATTCATTTACACGAAAGAGACTGCAGCGTGCAAAGAAAACACCAAAAACTTATAGAAGAAACTCCTAGCCCAGTATTAGATGAAAAAACAAGAACTGCTCTCCTCAATAAAACTGTAAAAATGGTAGAGTCTATTGGCTATGAAGGGGCAGGAACAGTTGAATATATATATGAAAATGGAAAATTTTATTTTTTAGAGATGAATACAAGAGTTCAGGTTGAACATCCGGTAACAGAAGTACAAACTGGCATAGATATTGTAAAAGAGCAAATATGGATTGCACACTCTGGTGAGACTGCTTTAAAACAAAGCGATATTAGTGCTAGAGGCCACTCTATAGAGTGTAGAATTAACGCTGAAGATCCCTCAAAAAATTTTCAACCTAGCCCTGGAATAATCTCTGTATGTCACCAACCTTCCGGTTTTAGAACGAGAGTTGATGGTTCAATCTTTCAAGGATGTAAAATTACTCCCTACTACGATAGTTTAATATGTAAATTAATATGCAAAGGAAGAAATAGAACAGAGGCTATACAAAGAACCATGAGATCTTTAGATGAATTTGTAATAGAAGGAATTGCAACAACTATTGATCTTCATAAAAAAATACTATCTCACGAGAAATTTATCACCTCCGAATTTGATACTAATTGGCTAGGAAAAGAAAAGTTTTACTAAAATAATTATTTAAATTGATAAATAATTATTTAAATGATATTAAAACTGAATTATGGGATACCCAAAAAAACATAGAGGAAGACGTAAAATCGGCTCAAAAAAAAGACGGGCTAGAAAAAGAAACAAAAAAAGATAGTCTAACTCAAAATGGAACTAAGAACTCAAATTAAAAAGTTGAGTTTATGGATATTTGTAATTCCATTTATAGCTATAAATTTATGTTTGTTTATTTCTGTTAATCACGAAATCTTTGATAATACCTTTCTAAGTGTAGACCAAATCGGTCGTTCAGGAAGCACGTTTCCCTATTTTGACGGTGGAGTTTCAATAAGTCGAACAGCGAGAACATATCCTACTTATTTAATATTTAAACCTTCAATGATTTTTGCCTCTATATTATTAATAGTATATTGGATAAAAACTAATAGATTAATAAACTTCTATCAAAATTTTGAAAACAAAAATAATCTTTTCAAAGTATTTGGAATATTATCGGCAATATTTCTTATTATTCATTCTATATTGTTAGGAGTAAAATTTGATTACGACTCATACAAATTCTTTAGAAGATTTGTTTTGCTAGGTTTTATTATTTTTGAAATTGTTGCTCAATCGCTCTTGGTTTATAGATTTTTTAAATTAAAGTCCTTAATTTACAATGATATCAATAACTACGTCCTAATATTGAAGATAATTTTAGTTACAGTTTTAGTGGTTGTTGCAATATTTAGCTCTCCAATAGTTGTGACAAGTGGGAATGTCCATTTTAAACATGCTCTTGAATGGAACTACTTTGTGGGAGTTATACTTTTCTATTTATTGACTTTTCTTTTCTGGAAAAAAAATTAAAACCCTTGTCTACACACCTTTCGGTGCGCAGACTTAAGTTTTGGTTCGTCGTTGTATGCGCTACCGCCGAACCTCCCGCCCTACTATTTTAGCGCTACTCTGTAGGACTTTCTGCCCGTTAAGCTTGAACCTCTCGGCCTTTCCCTAACTGGCCAGTTGGGAGTTGCCTCCCAATTCGAATCCAATATAACATTGACAAAAAAAATAGACATCACTTTTTAGTTGTTTTATTTAATGACTTGTTAGTTGTGTGGATAAATTTTTATTTACGGTTTTATCAATCCAACCACCGCCCAAAACTCTTTCTCCTAAATTATCTTTAGAATAAAATACGCAAGCTTGTCCTGGGGAGATTCCTTTCTCATTTTGCAAAATTTCAACAGTCGCTGAATTATTTATAATTTCTGCTTTTGATTTAAGTAATTTTCCAGTGGATCTTACTTTAATAAAAATATTTTTTTCAAAATTCTCAATGTTAGACAGAAGGTTTACATTCCTCAAATACAATTTTGTTATGTTTAAACAATCTTGCGGTCCTACAATAATAGAATTATCTTTGACTTTTATAGCAACCACATAAAGTGGTTCTTTGCTAGAAATCTTAATACCTTTTCTTTGGCCGATTGTATAATTGATAATTCCTTCGTGGGAACCAAGTTTCTTGCCATTTAAGTCAAAAATATCTCCTTTTTTAAAAGACTGTGGTCTGTATTTTTCTATTACAGAAGCATAGTCTCCATTTGGTACAAAACAAATATCTTGACTATCAGGTTTTGTTGCAACGTTAAGTTTCAATTTATTGGCGATTTTTCTTGTTTCAGACTTGTTTATAAACCCAAGTGGAAATCTTAAATAATCAAGCTGCTTTTGTGTAGTACTAAACAAAAAATAACTTTGATCCCGATTTTTATCTTCTGCGCGATACATTGCCCCTTTTCCATTATATTCACGTCTTAAAACATAATGGCCAGTAACTAAAGCATCTGCTTTCAATTCTTTGGCAAATCTGAATAGGTCTCTAAATTTAACTGTTTGATTACATTGAACGCAAGGAATGGGTGTTTCGCCAGCAGCATAACTATCAATAAAAGAATCTATAACTTCAGCTTTAAATTTTTTTTGATAGTATAGAATTTTATGTTCAATATCTAATGTCTCTGAAACTCTTTTCGCATCAATAATGTCTTGTCCGGCACAACATTGTCTTCCTTTGGAAGATGGTTTTAAATCATCATATAATTTTAAAGTTATTCCTGTAACATTGTATCCTTCTTCTCTCATAAGACCGGCAACAACTGAAGAATCTACACCGCCAGACATAGCTACGACTATTTTGGTATCTTTTGGCGACTTTTTTATACCTAGTGAGTTGATCATAAACTGTTATATATTATAAAAAAATAAAACTTTCCATCATGCAATATGATTTAGAGCCAGGTAATTTTGTAGTAAACCCGTTGCAAAAAGAATGGGGGATTGGCCAGATACAATCAATAATCAAGAATAAAGCAACTATAAATTTTCAAAATGTTGGAAAACAAGTTGTTAACCTGGATAATATAAGTTTGGATAAGATTCCTAATGAACAGTAGTGAATTAAAAAATATTGCTAAGGCCTTAATAGAAACCGTCCAGTTAGCAGGAAATAAATCTATCGACCTTTATAATGAAGGATTAAAAAAAATTATAAAACCTGATAATTCACCTGTGACCAATGGTGATTTAGAGGTTAATAAAATACTCACAAAAAAAATTAAGGAGTTAACACCTAATATTCCAATCGTCTCTGAAGAAACGGTTGATTTACAAAAGAAAAATTTCCTAAAAACTTTTTGGCTTATTGATCCAATCGATGGAACCAAGGAGTATATTGCGGGCCAGGATGAGTATACGGTTAATGCAGCACTAGTCATAAACTACATACCCACTGTTGGATTAGTAGGGGCCCCCAAAAAAAATAGATTATTTTATTCATACGGCAAAGATAATTCATATATGATTGAAAATAATAAAACGATCAAATTAAATTGTGAAAAAAAAACCCCGAAAGGAAAAGTTGTTGCCGTAACAAATAGCTCCAAACCATCTTCTATAATAGTGGACATGTTGGACAAACATAAAGTAACTTCCTACACTCCGATGCATAGTTCTTATAAATTTTGTGTAATTGCTACAGGAGAATTTGATTTTTATGCAGCTAAGGAAAGAGCTTACGAATGGGATTATGCGGCAGGTCATGCTGTTGCGGAAAACGCTGGTGCTATAATTACAACTTTGGAAAATAAAACATTTAAATATGGTAAAGATGATTATAAAAACTTAAGTTTAATGATCAAGCGTAGTAAAATTCTAGATGCTTAAAACTATATCTATAATAGTGATATCCGTAACATTGTTTGGGCTTATTATTTTTATTGTTGTTAAAAATTCTATGAAAAAAAGAATTGAATACTATTTAAAATTAAACGAAAAAAAGAAAAAAAACTAAGTAAACTTAAGTAGCTGATTAAATTCTCTTTGAGTCATGGATAAAATTTTTTTTGAAATATCATAACTAAAACCAGATCTGGCTAAAATTCCCATATCTTTTTTGTAAAAAAGTTCTCTATTAGCTTCAGGACGCATAGGACCTATCCTTCTTTTTTTACAAATCTTCATCGCTGATACAAAATCAGGGTCTGATTTTTCACTTTTTATTTTTTCTAAACTTAACTTAATATTTTCTTGTCCAATTCCTTTGCTCTTTAATGAATAACTAATTTTGTTAAGAGAATATCCTCTTCGAAAAAGCATTCTAGCTTTAGAGTCAGAATAAAGACTATCATTTAAAAAATGGCTCTTTTCTAAGTTTGATACAATATTGTCAATTATTTCTGTTATCTCTTTTTTTGCTTTAAAACCTTGAAATTTTTTCAAATATTTTTTTAGCAAATAGGTTTTTGTTTGTTGTTTTGAAGGATTGTATTTTTCAATATATGAGTAGGCCAAATCTCTCAAATTAGTAGTTAAATCTTCGAATTCTTTTTTATTGGATATTGGATCCATTGCTTTTATATTGTACAAGTTTTTATGATCGACAATCTTCTATCATTTTTAACTTACGAGAATATTTATTATATAGCAAATATAGGTGTCATTCCTTGTTGGCTATTACTAATTGTCTCTCCTAATCACACAATGACAAAATTTTTTGTTAAATCAGTAATAATTCCTGCACTATTATCCACAGCCTATATTTTTATAGTGTACCAGATATATTTAACTGAAAACATTCTTGAGATTTTTAATCTGTATATAAGCTTAGATGAAGTTTACACTCTTTTTTCAAATGAAGGATTTCTTTTAGTTTTTTGGTTACATTTTTTATCTATAAATTTATTCGTAGGAAATTGGATTGCAAGTGACGCAAAAACATACTCTGTGTCAAAATTCCTTGTTATTTTATCGCTAATAGCAACTTATTTTGCCGGTCCTGTTGGCCTTGTTTTTTATTGGCTAGTAAGAATTTTATATTCAAAAAAAATTAATTATTATGACTAAATCCATTGATTTTTATTTCGATTTTTCTAGTCCATACGCCTACATTGCTTACAAAGAAATAAAAAGATTAGAAAAAAAAAATTCATTAAAAATTAAATATATGCCAGTCTTTTTAGGTGGGTTGCACAATTCAGCCGGGATAACACCTGCTGCCTTTATATCTCTTAAATCAAAATACATGATTGAAGATACCAAGTTAGTATCTCAAAAAAAAAATATTAAATTTATTTTTAATTCATATTTTCCTATAAAAACTGTAAACTTTATGCGTGGCTTTATCATAGCTGAAAAAGATAATTTTGACAAAATTTACATAGAAAAAATTTTTAAATCAATTTGGGAAGATGGATTAAACATGAATGATGATATAGTAATAGAAAAGGTACTTAAAAATATGGATTTAAATCCAGAAATATTTTTATCAAAAGCTACTAATGAAAATATAAAAAATAAGTTAAGAAAATTAACTGAAGATGCATTAAAAAAAGGAATATTTGGAGCGCCTACTTTTGTAGTAAATAAAAAAATTTTTTGGGGACAAGATAGACTGACGTATGCCATGGAAGAGGCAAAAAAATAAAAATGAAAGAAATTAAATCAAATAAAAAAAATCCATTAACAAAGATTTTTATTAAGTTTTGTAGAATCTTTGGTTTTGAAATTATTGATCAAAGTAATTTTACGATACCAACTTCTGACAAACTTATAAATGAAAGCATAAGTGTCCCAGGAAAAAGCTCTATCAATCTACCACTTGGTAAAGTTGAAATTACAAGGCCTGTTAAATCATTAGATATAATTTTAAGAACATGCATGTCTGTAAACATGCTTACCCAGTCAAAGAAAAGAATATTTGAAAAAAGTAAAGAGGAGTACACCAAACGAACTCTCATATCTATAATTAGGAGTTTAAATGATGCTAAAAAGTTGTTTCAAAATATAAGATATAAAATTTACATTATTGATCATAACTCAAAAAAAAATCAAATTGAAAGCATGAGAAATATTCTAAAAAAATCAAATATTGATTTTAAAATAATGAGTTTGGAATTAAATAAATACTCAAATCAAATTAAAAAAATAAATGAAGAAAATAAAGAAGTAACTGAAAACCAAAAATCAAATATGTCAAATATACATCAATCTCTTTTCGTCTCTAAGGAAAATAGTGAAGACTTAATCTACTTTGTTGAAGACGATTATATTCATGAAAAAAATAGTTTAACAGAAATTTTGTACACTTACGAAAGAATAGCTTCGCTTACAAAAAAAGATTTAATTATTTGTCCTACAGATTACCCTTATTTATATACCCAAACAGAAAATACTAAAATTTTTTTAGGTGAAAGCAGACACTGGAGACAAATAGACCAAACTTTATGTACATTCCTCATGAGCAAAAAAATGGTTGAAAAATATTGGAATGAACTTACTGGAATGTGCAAACTTGAACACTATCCTTTTGAAAAACCTCTGCATAATATTTACAAAAAAGAATTATGCATATCTCCTGTTCCTTCACTAGCAGCACATTTTACAAACATTAATTCAATTTACGGACTGTCCCCTAATATTGATTGGAAAAAGCTTTGGGACGAAAATGAAAATTAAACTAAATAAAAAAGCTCCAAGTTTTAAGCTGAGTTCAACATCATCAAAAATCTTTGACTTTTCACAGTTTAAAAGTGGCTTGGTAATTTATTTCTATCCTAAAGACGATACCCCTGGATGTACTTTAGAAACCAAGGACTTTTCTAGACTTTACCAAAAATTTAAAAAACTAAAATATGAAGTTGTTGGTATTTCTAAGGATAATATAAAAAGTCACTTAAATTTTAAAAAAAAATACAAAGTACCTTTCCAGCTTTTGTCGGATGATAAAATTCAAGTTCAAAGAAAATACGGGGTTTGGGGTATGAAATCTTTTATGGGAAACAAATTTATGGGAACAATAAGATCAACATTTGTAATTAATAAAGGAAAAACTTTAAAATTTTGGAAAAAGGTTAGAGTAAAAGGGCATGCTCAAGAAGTTCTTGGTTTTATAAAATCTTTAAAATAAAAAGGCCCGATTTCTCGGGCCTTCATATTATCAAACTTAAGGGAAGGTAATTTTCTAATCTCTAATTGAGTAAGCCACTACCCCAACTTCTGCTTTATCAGTTCCAAGTCTTTCAGCTTCTTTACTAATTCTAAGACCAATAGTTGATTTCAAAATGCTAAATGTTGCATAAGAAAGCACGAAACTAAATGTGACAACAGAAATTACACCAACAAACTGTGTGCCGAAAGATGTATCACTATTACTTAATGGCACAACTAAAGTTCCAAAAATTCCAGCAAACATATGTACCGGTATTGCTCCAACCACATCATCAAGTCCGAAATTTTCTAGCATCTTTGTTCCGAAGTACATAATGATTGCACCAACTGCTCCAATAAACATTGCAAACATTGGGCTAGGAGTTAATGGTTCTGCAGTAATAGCAACCAAACCAGCTAAAGCTCCGTTTAACATCATTATGATATCAGTCTTACCACCCAATAAACGAGTTATTGCAGCACCTGCCACGGTTCCGGCAGCACCTGCGAGATGTGTGTTTACGGCAATCTTAGTAATTGCAGTTACATCGTCGAATGTTCCCATTGCAAGTTGGCTAAATCCATTAAATCCAAACCAGCCGAACCAAAGTAAAAATGTTCCAAGTGTTGTTAGAGGAATACTTGATGCAGCAAAAGGCACCATAATTCTTTTGCCGCCTCTAGAAGTGAATCTTCCAATCCTAGCACCTAAAACCATAACGCCAGCTAATGCACCAGCACCTCCACATGCGTGCACTAAAGTTGATCCAGCAAAATCAGAGAAGCCAGCTGTGCTTAACCAGCCGCCTCCCCATTGCCATCCCATAGATATTGGATAAATAATTCCTGACATTACAACTGCAAATGCAAAGAAAGGCCAAATTTTTATTCTTTCAGCTACAGCTCCAGATACAATTGAGACTGTTGCACAAACAAACATTGTCTGAAAGAACCAATCTGAACTATCTGAATATCCTGTTCCTATTTCTGAACTTTCGCTCCATATTGAAAATGATCCTACAAAACCACCTTCTGAGATACCGTAGGCCAAGTTATAACCAAACAAAAAGAAAATTATTGAGGCTATCGCAAATTTTCCAATATTTTTAGCTGCAATTGTTGATACGCTTTTTGTAGTAACTAAGCCACTTTCTAGCATACAAAATCCTGCAGCCATAAAAGCCACCAGAACTCCACCAATATAAAAAGCTAAAGAGTTAAAAATGTATTGTCCCTCTTCAGACATTGTTGTTTCAGCAAAACTAACTTCCGTAAGAAGAAAAAAACCAGTAACTCCAACCAATAATTTTATTAAATATTTTTTCATAAAGCCTCCATCTCAAATTTCTTATATTTGGAGTTAAAAGTGGTTAGAATTGCTTTGTAAGAAACTTAGTTATGAGCTTTTTTCAGATGTGATATTATGGCCTTAAAACAACCCTTAAAACTCAATGTTTTAAGGGTTGTTTGAATCAATTATCTGTTAAACATATCCTTCAAACCTTTGGCTGGAAGAAATTTAACCTTCTGAGAAGCAGCGATTTGAATCTGTTCTCCAGTACGAGGATTTCGGCCTATTCTTGCCTTTCTCTTGGCTACCTTATAAGTACCAAAACCTGCGATTTTCACAGCTTCGTCGTTTTTAAGACAATCCAGGATAATCCCAGTAATAGTATCAAACATTCTTTCCGCATCAGCCTTACTTTGGCTCATAGAGGAAGCGATTTTATTTACTAGTTGTTTTTTGTTCATTTTAGCCCCTTTTTTATTGGTTTTTCCAATTTGTATAAAAACTAAGCAAAATCAACGAAAATATAGTTGTTTTTATATATATTAACACAATATAGAGTATATATAAAAAAACATTGATTTTACTAGCTTTTTTGAGATATCAGGGCTTTTATTGGAATAAACCCCAGTCCTTTAAATCGTTAAAAGTTGTAAAAATCATCAAGGATAATAGTAAAAATAGACCGATTCGAAAGAAACCTTCTTGAGTAGCTTGCTTTAAAGGTCTGCCTAAAATTTTTTCAAATAGATAAAACATTAAATGACCACCATCTAATAGAGGTATGGGAAATAAATTAATGAGACCAAGGCTGATTGAAATGTAGGCTATAGTGCTAAGAAAAGCTAAGATTCCAAATTCCATCACCTGTCCTGAAATTTTAGCAATTTTTATTGGTCCTCCCAACTGAGATGTGTCGCCTTTTCCTTGAAACAAGGATCCAATAAATTGTATTGTTGTTTTGCACACAAACCAGACTTCTTTGACTGAATAGTATAGTGCTTTAGCGGGACCTAATTTCTCTCTATTAAATTCATCACTTACTGGACCAATCTTAATGCCAATTATTTTCTTTTTTATAGAATTTCCAAAAGCATCTTTCGATTCAATAACATTTGGTTCTGCTACAAGTGTAATTTCCTTTTGATTTCTTAAAACTTTAATACTTATTTTGTCTGCAGAGGTAGTATTTATAAACATAGGTACTTCCAAAATACTTTCAATTTTGTTGTTATTAATACCAATGATTATATCATTTTTTTTAAGGCCTGCTTTTTCTGCTGGACTTTCTGTTATTACTTCCTCTATTTTTGTTGGGGTAAAATCTTTTCCAACAAACATATAAATACATGAAAAGATAACTATAGCTAATAAAAAATTGGCTAGTGGACCCCCTGCAACAATTAAAGCGCGTTGATAAAGTGGTTTCACGACAAATAATTTTTTTTGATCAGTTTTGTTGTATTTTTTTAAAATTTCTTCTTGTTCGGCTTGGCTGAATACATTTCTGTCTCCAAAAAACTTAACATAGCCTCCAAGAGGAATGAGACAAAATTTCCATCTGGTTCCGTTATTGTCGTTAAATCCAAAAATTTCTTTTCCAAACCCAATGGAAAAGTCAGTTACAGCAACGCCATACCTTCTGGCAAAATAATAGTGTCCATATTCGTGAATAAATACAACAATAGTTATTAGTATAATGAAAGGAATAATATAGTTCATTGTTCCCAAGGGCCTTTATTTATTTTTTTTGCTTTACGTTTATAAACTTTTTTCTTAGTTTTTCTATTAAAAAATAATATCAAAACTAGACCCGTAATAAAACCGCCTATGTGTGCAGCATATGCCACGCCTCCACCAGAAGAAGAGGATAAAAAAGAATTTATAAACTGTAAAATAAACCAAAATCCTAAAACATAGAGTGCTCTTATTTTTATTAATTGGCTAAAAAAACCAAATGGAATTAAAACTAAAACTCTAGCATTTGGATAATTGATTAAATACGCTCCTAATACCCCTCCAATTGCGCCGCTAGCACCAATCATTGGAATTTGAGAGTTAACATCCATAAACACCTGAGACATTGCTGCACCTACGCCAGAAACAAAATAAAAAATTACAAAATTTAAAGTACCTAAATCGTCTTCTATATTGTCTGCAAAAATCCATAGATATAACATGTTCCCTATAAGATGCATCCAGCCTCCATGCATAAACATTGAAGTAAAAATAGTTCCTACGGGAGAAATTTTAAAAAGATCATTTGGTAATTGATCAATGCCCATTAAAACTGACGGTATTAAACCATAAGAGTAGGTAAAATCACGAAGCTCTTCTTGGCTCAAGCCCAGCTGAGCTAAAAATATAACAACGCAAAAACCTATAATACTATAACTTACAATTGGTTTTGAATTTGTTGGATTATCATCTTTTAGAGGTATCATTTGGTTTCTTACTGATAGTATTTTTTCGCCATATTTCCTACATTTTTTAGTATTTTAAATGTTTGATTTTATCAACTTATAATTGTAGAATTATCGTAATGAGCGAAAAAACTACAACACTTTTATCAGATGTTACTATAAAGGGTGACATAATTGAAAAAGAAAAACTAGTTCTAGATTCAAAAGTTGATGGTGATGTCACTGCAGACAGATTGCATACACATTCTGGATCTAACATAAACGGTAACATTAGTTCTTCTAATATAATTTTGGGTGGAAGTTCAAAAGGAAATATTAATGCTGATGTTGTTCAGATTAAATCAACAGCTCAAGTAGAAGGTGTTTTAAATCAAAAAAACCTTTCGATCGAAGAAGGTGCAAAACTTAAAATCAAAGCAGAAACCTTTTAACTAAAATTTCCATTCGCTAACTTTACTAAATAAAAAATTTCTGAAAGCTTTAACCTTAGCTACATTTTTTAATGATTGAGGATAAACAAAATGAGTCTCTGTCAAAGGTCCTTCCATATCTGGAAGAATTTTTACAATATTTGGAACGTTGACTGTTATATAATCTGGTAAAGCGGCTAAACCAACGCCGCTTTGAACTGCTAGAAGTAATCCATAAACACTATTAACTTTCATTACGGGTTTTCTTTTTTTACTATCCTTTGAACCCAATTTTAATGCCCAATCTGGATTAAAAACAGGAGATGGAGCACCTCTTCCGTAAGTAATAAATTTATGTTTACCTAAATCTTTAACATTTTTTGGATGTCCGTATTTTTCTAAATAACTTGTTGAACCATAAATATGATAGTGAAGATCAATTAATTTTTTTTGAATATAATTTAATTGCTTTGGTCTCCTCATGAAAATACCAATATCAGCTTGTCTCGTACTTAGATCTAACTCTTTATCATCAAATATTAATTCAACTTCAATTTCTGGATGTAAGGACATGAATTCTTTAATCCTTGGGGTTAACCAAGTAGTTCCAAAACTCACAACCGTTGTAACTGTTAATTTGCCGTGAAGTTTATCTTTCTCATCGCTTAAAGTAGCTTCAACATCTTTAAGTTTTGATATTACTTCATGAGCAGTTTTGTATAAATACTCTCCATTGTCAGTAAGAACCAAGCCTCTTGCATGTCTTTCAAATAAATGGATTTTTAATTCATTCTCCAATGATTGAATTTGTCGACTAATGGCAGATTGACTTAAATTTAAAACAGTTGAAGCTTTTGTAAAACTTCCAGATTCAGCAACTGCATGAAAAATCTTTAATTTATCCCAGTCCATAAATTATTTGTTTGGATTAACCACAATCCTTCCAAAAATTTCACCTTTTAACATTTTTGGATAAATTTTGATTAAATCTTCAAGAGAGTGTTCTTTTGTTAAATTTTTTAACTTATCAAAATTCACTAAGTTTTTGACTTCATTCCAGGCAAATTCTCTGCGTTTTATACTTGATGCAGAAGAATCTATCCCCCACAATTTAACTCCCCTAATTATAAATGGCATAACACTTGTGTTTATCTTAATGCCTCCGGCATTTCCGCACGCAGCAACAATTCCACTGGGTTTTGTTTGTGCTAAAATTTTAGTCAAAGATTCTCCGCCTACAGTATCCACTACTCCATCCCATATTCCTTTTTCTAATAATTTGCTTTCACCTTGAAATTCTTTTCTGTCTATAATGTTTTTTGCCCCTAAATCTTTTAAATAATCATGCTTATCTTTTTTTCCAGTAACCGCATGAACATCATAGCCCATTTTTGACAAAACCATTACAGCAATACTTCCTACTCCACCGGTTGCGCCTGTAACAAGTACATCTTTTACCTTTTCTCCCATTAACAGCTCTTCTCTGGCCTTTATCGCAAAAGAACATAAAAGCGCTGTAAACCCGGCTGTACCCATCATCATAGTTTGTAAATTTGTTAATTCTTTAGGAGACTTAACCAAAAAAGAAGAATTGACTCTGGCGTAGCCTGCAAATCCTCCAAAATAAACCTCACCTACCCTAAAACCGGTTAAAATTACTCGGTCACCCTTCTTAAATTTATCATCTTCACTTTCTTCTACGGTTCCTGAAAAATCAATGCCCGGAACAAATGGATATTTTTTTACGATTCGACCGCCATTATTTAATATTAAAGCATCTTTATAATTTAAACCTGAATAATCAATCTTAATCAGAACATTTCCTTCTTTAAGAGCATCGGTGCTTAGTTCCTTTACATCTCTCGTGAATTTTTCGTTTTGGTTATCGATTACGATGGCTTTGAATTTTTTTGACATTAGTTTGCTACCTTAAACTAATTTTTATCTGCAATATACCTTAAAAATCTATTTTGATAACTTAGATCTGTTTTGAATTTTCCTAGAAAACAGTTTGTAACGGTAGTAGCTTTTTCTTTTTTAATTCCTCTCATAGTCATACATTGATGTGTTGCATCTATCGTAACTGCTACTCCTTCTGCATCGAGACCTTTCATTAAAGCGTCTGCTATTTGCACTGTGAGCCTTTCTTGTGTTTGAAGTCTTTTGGAGAAAATATCTACAGTTCTTGCAAGTTTGCTTAGGCCAACTATTCTTTTGCCTGGTAAATAAGCCACATGTGCTATACCGATAATGGGAGCCATATGATGTTCACAATGACTCGATACGGATATATTTTTTTGTAATACCATATCATCATATCCCTTTATGTCCCCAAACGTTTTTCCTAATGCTGATTTATAATCCTGACCATACCCTTTAAAATATTCTTTGAATGCCTTTACAACTCTTTTAGGGGTTGATGTCAAACCTTCTCTGGTAGGGTCTTCACCAATCCACTTAATTATTATCCTAAAAGCTTCTTCGGCTTGCTTGTCGGTAATCTCAGATTTGTCGCTCTGTATTATTTTATCTGTATTTTTAACAATTTTCATTTTTCACAACCTTAATATATAATAAATTTTATTAATGCAAATTGCTATTCTACTATTTTTTCATTAATTTAATCAAATGTTTAAAAAAAGAAAAAATGTCGCTGATATAGAAGAAGGTAAAATGTTATCGCCTAAATTTGACAAAGATGGTCTTATTCCGGTTATAACTACTGATTCTAAAACTAGAGAAGTATTAATGCACGGATATATGAACTCAGAAGCATTAAAAAAAACTATTGAAACTAAAGAAGCCTATTATTGGAGCAGGTCAAGAAAAGAAGTTTGGCATAAAGGGGAAACAAGTGGTTTTATACAAAAAGTTGTTGAAATTAGAATTGACGATGATCAAGACTCTGTCTGGATGAGTGTGGATATTGGTGATGGAGCGAGTTGTCACGTTGGATATAAGTCTTGCTTTTACAGAACTGTTCCACTTGGAAAAATTCAAGATACTGAAAAAGTAGAAATGGAATTTAAAGACAAGAAAAAGAAATTTGATCCAAAAATCATTTACAAAGACAAACCTAATCCTACAAAAATATAAAATTTTATTTACTAAATAACATTACAATTAAGATTAATAATAAAGCTTGTATGAACCAACATACCACTACTACACCAAAAGCTTTCCATAAACTTTTATAATCAAGGGCTTGCCTTACCCCAACTACCATACATGCAAGCATCCAGAAAGACGAGCCAATAAAAGTTACTGTCATTAACTCTGGAGTAAAACCAAACACTCTTATTAATCCTGGTGCACTTGAAAAACCAATTGTTCTTAATAATTCACCATGATCACTTTTTGTTTGTTTGTCTGGAAATAATTTTGTACCAACTATATAAATTAAAAAGGCCCAAAAATACCAACTGGCTAAAGATATAAGTGGACCCAGAAGAAAGTTGGACGCCCCCAGGTGTATAGCTCCCACACCCGCTGCCAAACTTGATAGAACAACAACTGAAGCAGCCTGGATGGTCGCAGATTTATCGTGTTCGACTTCTTCATACAAATCTGGATCTATTTTGATTGCTCTATAAATTCTATTTAAAAAATTTGATTTCATTTATAACACATAAGGTTCTGGAGTTTTTTTATTTTCTAACACCCTTTCAACAGCAAGGCCACTCAAATCAATAGATTGGTATGATCCTGTAGTTATTAATTCGGTTAGCGCTCTACCAACGCCAGGTGCCTGCATCAATCCTCTGCCAGTAAAACCTGATGCAACGTATAGATTTTCATATTTAGGATGTTTTCCTATAACAGCATTATTATCTAATTTATTACAGTCATAATATCCTGCCCAACCACCGGTTAATTTTAATTTCTCGAAAATAGGCACTCTTTTTGCAAGAGCTGGCCAAACTAATTCTTCAAAATCGTTCCATTCTGGTTCTAAATCTTTTGCGTCAAATTTTGATATTGGAGAACCTGCTAAATATTCTTTACCTTCAGGTCTCCAATAAACTCCAGTGGTAAAATCGGAAGTAAGAGGCATTTCTGGAATATGTTTCGGGCAACTAACCCTAAAAACTGTATGTTTTTGAGGAACTACTGGAATATCCTTTAACAATTTATTTGTGCAATATCCCACAGCAGAAATAATAATTTTTGCTTTTATCTCGGATATATTTTTTATTTCTCCCTTAACAAATTCAGACCCTAATTCTATAGCTTTATTTTTAAGCGCATTATGAAACATGTGTGGATCCATCCAACCTTCTATTTGATTATCCGTATACGTTACAGTTTCAATGCCTTCATCATTCACGTAAGGAAATATTTTTTTTAATTCACTTCCTTTAATATTTTTTGTGCCAGCCTCACAAGCTTTGTGGTTTTTTAAAGCCTCATACTGTTCAGGGGCATGTTCGGATCCAAATAAAAACAAATATCCATTTGGAACCACGCTTGCTGTGGGCTTGGGATTGTTTGTGGTTTTTAATAACTCCGGTATTTGAAAAATAAAGTCTCTAGCAAACTTACCTAATAAAATGTTTTCTTTTTGAAAGAACTGTCTTCTAAAACCGCCTAAAGATAAAGGAAATGAAGCTTTTTTATAAGTTGGATCTCTCTCTATAACCTTAACTTTTCTCCCTTCTTTAGACAAAAAATAAGCTGAGGCCGCACCAATTATCCCTCCACCAATTATAACAACATCATCCATAATTAATTTAAATAAAAAATAGTTGCATTAAGAACTAAAGCGTAAGAAGACCATAGCAAATAAGGTGTCATTAGTACAAAACTTATTTTGTTAATCTGGTAATAGATTTTCATTAACCAGATTATAAAAGCTAGTATTATTATCAAATCAATTAAAGCAATAAGAATTTGGTGAAAACCAAAAAAGATAACACTCCATATAGCGTTAAAAAATAAATGGATAAAATAAACTTTTAAAACCTTTTTGTCTGATGAATTGTTCCAGGCAATCCATACAGCAACTGACATAAATATATACAATGTTGTCCAGACAGGGCCGAATACCCAGCTTGGTGGATTAAACATTGGCAAAATAATTTCTGAATACCATGGTTCTTTAAAAGAAGAAGTTACAAATCCGCCAATACCAGACGCAGCAAATGTGACAAGAAGTATTAATCCTAAAGATAAATATTTATTATTCATCGTAATTATGAGATATAATTTATCATGTCTGAAAACCAGAAAAAAATTTGGGTTACAGGAGCAAGTACTGGTATAGGTAAAGCTGTTGCTGAAAAATTTGCTAAGGAGGGGTGGAAGGTTGCAATTTCTGCTAGAAGAGAAGAGTTATTAAAAAATATTGCTAAAGACAATAATATTTTTGACTATCCTCTTGATGTAACCGATAAAAAAAAAGTGGATGAAGTTTTTAAAAAAATCTTGGAAGATTTTAAAAATATAGACTTGTGTATTTTTAACGCTGGAACGTATGAACCAAAGCTAGAAAAAGAAATTAACCAAGAACAGATTAGAAGAACTATGGAAGTTAATTTTTTTGGCGTTGTAAATTGTATTAAAGCTGTTGAAAATCATTTTAAAAATATAAAAAACGGCCATATCTCAATTGTTTCATCTATTGCAGGATATCGTGGACTCCCAAACTCAAGTGGTTATGGTCCTTCGAAAGCGGCTCTATCTAACTTAGCAGAAAGTTTATATTTTGACTTTAAAAAATATAACGTCAAAATTTCTTTAATATCTCCAGGATTTATCAAAACACCTATGACTGACAAAAATAAATTTCGTATGCCATTTATTAAATCACCAGAATTCGCTGCAGACAAAATATATAATGGTTTAATAAAAAGCGATACTTTTGAAATCACTTTTCCAAAACAATTAACTATACTTTTCAAGTTTTTTAAAATCCTTCCTAATAGAATTTATTTATTTTTAATAAGTAAATTAGTGAAACGCTAATCTTTAAAAAAAACAACGGTAAGTTCAGCAACTTTAAATCCGAACTTTGTCATTTTTGCTCTATTAATTGCAACTCTATCGTCTTGTTTAAAAATCCAATCGTCAAAAGTAATTTTAATTTCTCTACCTTTTACGGGAACTAATAAAACATACTCAAATTTAAATGCTGGGCCATATGAATAACCTTTTGCTATTCCTACTACGTCTGAAGCTGTTCCTTCGTAGTGATGTTCATTCTTTTTGATTATTTTCCACTGTCTTGTTTGAACTTCGCCGTCAGACCAATTGAATTTTTCATCCAAAATTAATTCTTTACCATCCCATTTTCCATTTAAATCAGCAGAAAACTGCCTTGTTACCTTACCGCCCCTGTTCTGTAAAATACCATAGGCTTTAACATTTCCTTTTAGAAATTCTTCAATAACTAATCTGGGCTTTTGATCTTTGAAGTCCTCTGGTTTCATGCCTGCTACACAATTTGTTAAAAAAAAAGTTAAAAATAGAGTTAAAATATATCTCATATTTTATTTATTTTTAACAGAAAACTGGATTAAATCGATATTCTTAGAATTAAATCCAGCTTCACAATAAGAAAAGTAAAAGTTCCATATTTTTTTAAAAGAATTATCAAATCCCTGTTTTGAAATTTGCTCCCAAGAATTAATAAAATTTTTTCTCCACCTGCCCAGTGTTTTAGAATAATGATTGCCATAAGAGTTATAGGCTTTGAGTACAAGACCTGTTTTTTTAGAATAATTCTTTATCGACCCTAAAGATGGCAGGAAACCTCCTGGGAAAATATATTTCTGAATAAAATCTTGATTGTTTCTATATCTTTTAAACAATTCGTCTTTGATAACAATTGCTTGTATTGCTCCAATGCCATTAGGTTTTAGATTATTCTTTATCGTAGAAAAGTATTGATTTAGATATTTTTCTCCTACAGCTTCAATCATTTCTATGGAAGCTATGGCATCATACTTGTCTTTTAAATCTCTATAATCTAAAAATTTTACATTAACCCTATCGTTCAAACCAAGACGATTCATTCTATTTTTTGTGTACTCGTACTGTTTTTTTGAAATAGTAATACAGTCCAATTGAACCTCATAATTTTTTACAAGGTGCTCGGCAAAACCTCCCCATCCACATCCTATTTCTAAAATTTTGTCGCCTGATTTGGGATTGATGAGTTCGATAAGTTTATTGTATTTGTTAATTTGGGCCTTTTCTAATTCTTGCTCAGGTTTCTCAAATATTCCACATGAGTAAGTCAAAGTTTTATCAAGCCAAGTAGAAAAAAATTCATTGCCGAGATCATAATGTCTAGAGATATATTCTTCGCTTTTTCTTTTAGTGTTAGATAAAAAAAGTTTTCTAAAAATATTTTTTAAAGCTGATATATTTAATATCCCGGAAAACTTATAGGTAATCTCGATATTTTTTGCTGTAAGTTCTATAAGCGAAGGCAGATCTGGAGTTTCAAAATCGTTTTTGATATAACTTTCTGCCAAAGCTGAACTTCCGCCCCTAATTATATCAAAATAAAACTTTGGATTATAAATTTTAATCTGAGATTTTAGATTGCTATTTTGATCTCCAAAATTATATAATTTTCCATCATAATTCTTTAAAGTTAAGCTACCATTGCTAATAGATTTAAGTTTTTTTAAAACAAAGTTTTCTGAAATTTTATAAGGACTCAAGGTCATTTTTCCAAAGAAAGATTATTTTTTATTTTTGCTTTTCTTTTCACTAACTTAACACCTTTTTTCCATAATCTTAATGCTTCAAAATGTATCGCCATAATAATTTTGACTGTCATCATGGGGTGTTTGAAAAAGTTAATTAGCAATTGTTTTGTGGATATGTTTTCTTTCCTTCCTACCTGGCAGGCAGAGAGCAATATTCCATCTACATCTGTCTGTTTAATAAATACGCTCAATGTTTCTTTTGGCTCGACTAATCTGAAGTTGTAACGTGTTTCCATTTCAATAAATGGTGAGACATAAAATTTTTTATTGCAATTTTGTGTAATAATTTTAGAACCTTTTTCTACCGGAAAAACATAAGTATGCTGTTCATTAAAAGTATTTTTAACTTCGTAAAGAATTGCTTTTAATTCAGTATTTTTATTGTAACAGTAAAAAATACTCAGCGGATTAAACACATAACCAAAAATTCTAGGAAAACACAAAAGTTTTATTTTTGAAATTTCAGAGTTAATGTCAAATTTTTTTAAAGCATTTTTAACCCAACTTTTTAAATCTCTCCCATCTCTATCACCGTGATCTTTGTTGTAAAAACTAAATAAATTAAATCTATTTAGGGAAAATATTGAAATATTTTTCTCTAGATTTTTTAATTCATCTAAATCAAAGAAAATAGAAAAGGTTTTGTAAGAAAAAAAATGCCTTTTTGGTTTAAATCTTCGATGCGTAACTATGCCTTTGTATATGCATGTCTCCATCTCTCTCCTCAAATTGTTTTAACATTTCCAGAGAAGATTTTAATCCATCTTCATGAAATCCATAACCAAAATAACTTCCTGAAAACCATGTTCTTTTTTTACCTTGCAAAGCATTTAATCTTTTCTGCATTTCAAAAGTTTTAACGTTCAAATAAGGATGGGTAAAATTAATTTTTTTAATAATTTTATTTTTTTGAATTTCACAAATTGGATTAAGAGTTAAAAAATAATTTTCTTTTGTTTCTAAATTCTGAAGTTTGTTGAGCCAATAAGTAACACAAGTTTTAGTTAGATCTTTTTTGGATATGGAATTCCAACTTGACCATGCGTGTTTTTTGTTTGGCATTAAGTTGCTGTCTGTGTGTAAATATGCTGTGTTAGGAATATAAGTAAATTCTTTTAAAATTTCCTTTTCCTGAATAGTTGGTTCTTCAATAAGTTTTAAACTTTGATCGGCATGGCACGATAGTATAACGTGATCATAATCTCGATAACTTCCTGATGATTCCATAAAAAGTCTAACATTATATTCGCTTCTTACAATTTTTTTGATTTTGTAATTTTTTAAGTAATCTCCGTTAATCTTTTCTAAAATTTTAGAAACATAGGCTCTGCTTCTGTTTGTAACGGTATACCATTGAGGCCTGTTCTTAAGTTTAAACAAACCATGATTATTAAAAAAATTTAAAAAGAGTTCTAATGGTATATCCCTGGCCTTTAAAAATGGCATTGACCAGATCGCAGCAACCATTGGAATAATATGGTAATTTATAAAATACTTTGAAAGTTTAGAATTATCTAAGTAATTTCCTAAAGTTAAATTTTTTAAATCCTTTTTAAGCAAGACCGGAGCTGTTTTGTAAAAAGATATAATTTCATAAATCATTTTTATGAAATTTAAATTAAATAAGTTATTTTTTTTTGCGAACAAAGCATTAAAACCCTTACCTCCGTATTCTATTTCTGAATTTTTTACCGAAACTGAAAAAGACATATCACTTTTTTCGTATGGAACTTTTAATTGTTTAAAAAAATTTATTAAATTTGGATAAGTCAACTCATTAAAAACTATAAAGCCCAAATCAACAGAAATTTTTTTATTATTTAATTTTTCCTCTATATCGTAAGTATAAGAGTGTCCTCCAAAATGATCGTCTTTTTCGAATAAATCAACATGGTATTTTTTTGATAAATGATATGCTGCGGATAGACCTGAAATTCCTGAGCCAATTACTGCAATCTTCATTAAGCTGCTGTTTCTTTATACTCATCCATTGAAGGGCAAGAGCATACAAGATTTTTATCTCCATAAACATTATCTACTCTAGCAACTGGAGGCCAGTATTTATAAGATTTTAAAATTGCAGAAGGATATGCGGCAGTTTCTCTGTCGTATTTATGTTTCCATTCATTAGCAACAAGCTCCACATGAGTGTGAGGTGCGTTCTTTAAAGGATTATCAATTTTATCGAATTCTCCATTGTTTACTTTATTAATTTCTTCCTTAATTTTTATCAAAGCTTCACAAAACCTATTGATTTCAGATAAACTTTCACTTTCAGTTGGTTCTATCATCATTGTTCCTAGAACAGGCCAAGACATTGTGGGAGCGTGGAAACCAAAATCTATCAATCTTTTTGCAATATCCTCTTCCGTTATTCCTGTTTCGTTTTTAATTTTTCTAATATCTATAATACATTCGTGAGCCACATTTCCATTTTTACCTTTATATAAAATGGGAAAATGATCTTTAAGTTTATTTGCTATATAATTGGCATTCAAAATTGCATTTTGAGTAGCAAGTTTTAAACCTTCAGAGCCCATCATTTTAATATACATCCACGATATAGAAAGAATACTTGAACTTCCCCAGGGTGCTGCTGAGATTGCTCCTATTCCAGTTGTGGGTCCACAATCACTTATTATCGGATGATTTGGCAAGTAAATTTCTAAATGTTTTTTGCAAGCGATTGGTCCCATTCCTGGCCCTCCTCCTCCATGAGGTATACAGAATGTTTTATGCAAATTAATATGACAAACATCAGGACCAAAATTTCCTGGTTTTGCAATACCAACCAATGCATTTAGATTTGCCCCATCCATATAAACTTGACCACCATGTTTGTGAATTAAATCACATATATCTGTTATTTTTTCCTCAAAAACTCCATGAGTTGACGGGTAAGTTACCATTAATGCAGACAAAGTATCCGAGTATTCTTCAACTTTTTTCTTTAAATCTTCATAATCTACATTTCCATATGAATCACAATTAACAACAACAACTTTCATACCGGCCATTTGTGCGCTGGCTGGATTAGTTCCATGTGCAGAACTCGGTATTAAACAAACATTTCTCTTTTTTTGACCATTTTTTTCATGAAACTTTCTAATAACCATTAAACCAGCAAATTCTCCTTGAGCTCCAGCATTTGGTTGTAAAGAAACACCAGAAAAGCCCGTTATTGTTCTTAACCAATTTTTTAAATCAGTAAATAATTCTCTGTAGCCATCCATTTGTTCGATAGGAGAATATGGATGTGGATGTGAAAATTCTTTCCATGTTACAGGTATCATTTCAGAAACTGAATTTAATTTCATCGTGCATGAACCCAGAGCTATCATTGACCTATTCAATGCAATATCAGAATCTTCTAATTTTTTTAAATATCTAAGCATTTCTGTCTCGGAATGATAACTGTTAAAAACTGGATGATCTAAATATGTGGAGTGTCTCAATAAAGTTTTTGGCAGGTTAGATAAAATTTTATTCGTTGTTTCCTTAGTTGTTTCTTTGATTGTTTCTGAACAGTTAAAAATTTTTAACAACTGATTGGCTCTATAAAGATTTTTTCTTTCATCAAATGAAACTGCCAGCATTTCAGAATTTACTTTTCTTATATTTACTTGTTGACGTAATGCATTTTTATAAATTTTATCCGTTTTATCCAATGTTTTTACGGTAACAGTATCAAAAAAATAATTCGAATAAAGTTCATAACCAGATTGTTTTAATTTATCTGCAAAACTTTTAGTTAGTTGTGAAACAGTGTCTGCTATTTTTTTAATTCCTTTTGGGCCATGATATACGGCATAGGCAGCTGAAACTATTGCGAGCAAAGCCTGAGCGGTACAAATATTGCTTGTAGCTTTATCTCTTCTTATATGTTGCTCTCTTGTTTGTAGAGCCAATCTATAAGCTTTGTTACCATGCCTATCTACTGAAACACCAACTATTCTTCCTGGCATTGAGCGTTTGTATTCATCTTTAGTAGCAAAAAACGCGGCATGAGGACCTCCATAACCCATTGGAATTCCAAAACGTTGAGTGCTTCCCACTGCTATATCGGCTCCTAATTCGGCAGGTGTTTTAATTTTTGCAAGGGCTAATAAATCACAAATCAGCACTGCTTTCCCATTTTGTTTGTGTATTTTGCTAATAGCTTCGCTAGGATCCTTTATATCTCCCAAAGTTCCTGGGTATTGTATAATCCCACAAACAACATTTTCATTGATATCTTTGTCTTCATCTCCTACTATTATTTTTAAGCCTAGTGGTTCAGCTCTTGTTTTAATCACATCAATGGTTTGAGGATGACAGTCTTTCGAGACAAATACTTTTTTTGTATCACTTTTGGAAATTCTATAACTTAAACCCATAGCTTCGGCTGCAGCTGTACCCTCATCTAAAAGGGATGCATTCGCAATATCCATACCTGTAAAATCAATTACCATCTGCTGAAAATTTAACAGCATCTCGAGTCTTCCTTGGGCCACCTCAGGTTGATACGGGGTGTAAGAAGTATACCATCCTGGATTTTCCAAAATATTTCTTAGTATTACATATGGGGTATAATTTCCGTAATATCCCATTCCCATAAAATTTGAATAAATTTTATTCTTTTGAGAGATGTCTCTCAATTTTCTAAGTGCTTTATATTCTGAATTGGGATCACCAATACTTAAGTTGTCCTTTGAAAGAATTTTCTTTGGGACTGTTTTTGCAATCAACTCATCTAAGTTATTATAACCCAATTCTTTAAGCATAACCTTCTGTTCTTCCTTAGAGGGCCCTATATGCCTTTGAATAAAATCTTTCTGAGCGTTTTTTAGCATCTAATTTGAATTTTCCTTTGCAAATTTTTCGTAATCCGCTTTGTTCATTAATTCATCCAATTCTGATTTATTTTTTATTTTAACTTTGAAGAACCAAGATCCGCCCTCTGGATCTTTGTTTACTGTAGCTGGATCATCTACGATGGACTGGTTAGTTTCAATAATTTCCCCAGTAACCGGGGTATAAACATCGCTTGCTGCCTTTGTTGATTCTACTACTCCAGCCTGTCCTTCCTTTTCAACATTTTTTCCCTTATCAGGCAGTTCAACAAAAACTATATCACCCAACATTTCTGCAGCATGTTTTGTGATACCAACCGTGGCAACATCACCTTCTAAAGAAACCCACTCATGTTTTTTTGAATATTTTTTATCACTCATTCTTTACCTCACATAGTTTTTTTTATAAAAAGGAAGTGCAGATATATTTGCTTCATATTTTTTACCTCTAACTTCCAATAGAACTTTTGTACCAGGTTTTGAAAAATTTAATTTTACATAACCCATCGCAATAGAACGATTAACACTTGGACCGAAGGTCCCGCTTGTAACTAATCCAATCTCTTCGTTATCCTTAGAAAAAATCTTAACTCCTTCCCTTGCTATGATTTTTCCTGTAGGATTAACCCCTACTCTTAATCTGGCTAAACTCCCATTCATATCTGATCTAATCTTATTATAACCTGTAAACCCACCTTCTTCTCTTCTTCGTTTGGAGATCGCCCATTTAAGATTTGCTTCTATTGGGCTAGTTGATTCATTAATGTCATGACCATAAAGACATAATCCAGCTTCTAATCTTAAAGTGTCTCTAGCTCCTAAACCAATTGGTTTTGCACCTTGAACAATTAATTTTTTTGCAAAATCTTCTACTAGTTCATTTGGTATAGAAATCTCAAATCCATCTTCACCTGTATAACCAGATCTTGTTATATAAATATCTTTACCATTATAAGAAAATTTGCTTCCGTTCATAAACTTAAGAGAAGAAACTCCGTTTATCGTTTTTTCTAAAATTTCTGAAGATTTTGGTCCTTGCAAAGCAACTAAAGATAAATTTTTATATAAAGTTAATTTAAATTTACTTCCAAGTGCATTTTTAATAATTTCAAAATCATTGTTTTTACATGCTGCATTTAGAATAATAATAAATCCTTTTTCAACTTTGGTTATAATTAAATCGTCATAAATCCCCCCTTGTTCATTCATAAGAAAAGAGTATTTGGATTGATTAAGTTTTATTTTTTTTAAATCTGTAGGAATAATTTTTTCTAATTCTGTTGCTAAATTTTCATTTCCTTCTATTAGTAGCTGTCCCATATGTGAAACATCAAACAAACCTGCATTGTTCCTTGTAATTTTATGTTCTTCGACTATGCCGGAAGAGTATTGGACAGGCATTTCATAACCAGCAAATGGAACAAACTTTGCCCCAAGACTTTTGTGATAATCGTATAAAGCTGTTTTTTGTGTAGTCATAATAACTCTTAACCAACCCCCTCTGTCTAGTTACCTGAGAGATTTGCTCCTTCGGTGAGGCCTAAGCCTTCTTTCCAGAGTTATTATGATAACGGTCCTTTTGCCTGAGAGTTTCCGGGGAAGTTGCTCCTTCGGCGCCAAAATTGGTCTCTCCCGTTATGTGTTAATTTTCTTTTAATTTACTGAAGAAGTCAATTGTAATTAAGCTGTAGCCGGTTTGTTTTTTTCTAAACTTCTAATAATAACAGCAGCAATTATCATTGCTCCAGCAATAAACACACTTTTTGGTGGTATCTCATTAAAAAATAACCATCCCCAAATAGGACCAAATATACTTTCTGTTAACATTAATAATCCAACCGTAGCTGCTGGTGTTGTTCTGGAACCAATCGTTACAAAAATAAATCCAAAAGCTAGTTGCGGTACTCCTAAAAGAAATGAAAGGCCTAAATCTTTTTGAGATATAATTAGGCTTTCAGATAAAATAAATCCGTATATAAAACTAAATATTCCTGAATAGAAAATTGCGGGAAGCATATCTAAATCTGGGTGTTTTCTTATTATTATTATTAAAATTGAAAAATTGATCGGTATTAAAAGAGCAGCTAAGTTTCCAATTAATGACCCTCCCGAAATAGAATCTCCTACCATCAAAATTACACCTGACACGGCTAGGACAATTGCTAAAAAACTTCTCAATGAAATTTTTTCTTTAAGGAAAAAGTAACCAAAAATAGCTAAGAACAAAGTTTGGGAACTAATAATAAAAACTACGTTAGCAATTGTAGTTTCAGTAATGGAAAAAATATATCCAACAAAACTAGTAGATAAAAAAACTCCACCAATAATCCCAGCAAATCCAGACTTTTTTATTATGTTAAAAGCTTGTTTTTTATAGGTTAGGAGCAAAAATATAACTATGGCCAGTACAAAAAATAAAGATCTCCAGAAAAGAATCTGCCAAGGGCTAGCTCCTTCAAACTCTCTAATTATAGGTCCGCCGAAACTTAAGCAAAAACCTGCAAGTAGGCACAATATGTACCCTGGAATTTTGTAAACAAACTGCATTCAAAAATTATTAAACCTGGCAATGTAATCTTGAAATGAACTTTCTGCCACAACTAAATCAACCAATTTAAATTTTATTTTTGATCCCTGTGTTTTCTGAACCAATTTATCGTAGTCGGCCGTAATAACATTCGCTATTTTAGGATAACCGCCAATTGTTGGGTGATCAGATAAAAGCACTATCGGTTGTCCGTCTCCTGGTATTTGGATTGAACCTTTGGTAATGCCCTCTGATTTTATATTTTTACTTACCGTATTTTCTAGTTTTTCCCCTTCTAATCTCATTCCCATGCGATCAGTTAACCTGGTAACTTTGTATTCCTTTGAAAAAAAATCTTCTTGGCTTTTTTTTGAAAAATAATCAAATTGCAATCCTTTCATTACTCTAATTGTATTATCTGTATCAAAATCAAATTCAATTTTTTTTGTTTCACCCGTTGAATTAGATCTGTTAAAAAATATTTTGTCATCAGGCTTTAATTTATCACCATTATTTGGACCAATTTTTGCTCTAACCAAAGTAGAAACGCTTCCTTTTATTTCTTTTAATTCGAAACCTCCCAAAATTGAAAAGTAACCATAAACGGAATTTATTGTTGAGAGAATATCGATCTTGTCTCCATTGGAAACGATAAAACTTTCGTTAGGTGTGCCCTGCTTTGTCTCGCCATTTTTATTAATGACTTTAAAATTAACTTTTCCTGAAACGGCTACCAATGCTGACTCCCCTACAAGTTCAAGCAATGGTCCTTGGTAAGCAAATTCTAAAGCTCCTTCTGAAACTTTGTTTCCAACTAATTTATTTGAAATATAGAATAATAATTGATCCATACATCCACTTGCTACAATTCCAAGATGTTGCAAACCAAATCTTCCTAGATCTTGAAATGTAGAGTTGATACCAGGTCTTAAAACTTTAAAGTAGTTACTCATTTTTAAAAGATGATAGATCCCTCTTTGTTATAGATTTAAATTTTACTGTATCTCCAGGTGACAATACGCTTGTATTTTTTTTATTGATGTTAAATAAATCAAGAGGCGTTTTTCCAATGATATTCCAACCGCCGGGGCTTTCAAAAGTATAAATGGTACAGAATTTTTCCACTATACCAACTGATCCCTTTTTAATTTTCACCCTAGGTGTGTCTAGTCGATCATGGTACAGGTTTTTGTTTAAATCTCCAAGGAAAGGTTGTCCAGGCACAAATCCTATCATGTAAACAAAAAAATCTGTATTGAGATGTTTATTTACTATTTCTTTAAAACTTAATTTGGTTTTTTCTTCCAATCTTTTTATATCTAAAGCGAATTCCTCATCATAACAGATTGGTATTTCCACAATTTTATTTTTTTCAGACAAAGTAGTTTTGGAATAATCGCTACCTTTAATAAATTCTATTATTTCTTTAGACTTTATTTTTCCTAACTCAAAATTAATAATGAGCTTGTTATAAGAAGGGGTGTAATTTAAAATTCCTTTGATTTTTTTACTATTTACAGATTCCTGTATAAAATTAAAAAGCTTAATTACTTCTTTATTTGTTTTTTTGTTAACTTCATCACCAAAATCACATGTGATGCCGCAGTCTCCAATATTGCTTATTTTTTTTAACATAACTTGCTATAATAGATATTATATAATGGTTTAAAATATGGAAATTAATATTAATTGCGATCTTGGAGAAACTTCAAAGTTCTGTTCTACGGAAAATGACCCTTTATTGTTAGGTATAGTTAACTCGGCAAATGTTGCCTGCGGCTATCATGCTGGTGACGAACCTACTATGAAGAAAACGGTAGAGATCTCTAAAAAAAATGGTGTGAGTATTGGAGCTCATCCTTCTTTTAATGATCCAGAAAACTTTGGACGAAAAAGATTAAACTTGTTACCAAAAGAGATTACCAAGTTAATTATTGATCAAATTAATATTTTGGCTGCAATTGCAGAAAAAAATTCTATGAAAGTAACTCACGTTAAACCTCATGGTGCATTGAATAATATGGCATGTGAAAATTTTGAGTTAGCTAGTGTTATTGCCAAATCAATTATGCAAGCAAACAAAGATTTGATTTTCTTAGTTCCAACAGGATCTGAAATGGAAAAAGCTGGTAAAAAACTTAAAATGAAAGTGGCTGCCGAAATATTTGCTGATAGAAATTATGAAGATGATGGTAATTTAGTTTCTAGATCCAAACCAAATGCTTTAATTACAGATCCTGAAGTTGCAAAAAATCATGTTATTAAAATGGTTAAGAATCAGGCTTTAAACTGTTTTTCCGGAAAACAAATTTCCTGCGAAATTGACTCCATCTGTGTGCATGGAGATGGAAAAAGTGCAGTAGGAACTGCAAAAGAAATAAAAAATGGACTTATAAAAACGGGTGTGACTCTTCTACCATTGGATAAATTAAAAAAATTTGCTTAAAGAGATAATGTACAAAAAAATTTTCATTATATTAATAGCTGGATTTGTTCTTGCACAATATACGGGAACATCTTTTGGGGCTGGTAGCGATAGTAGTAGCACTGATAGTTATATAGATTTTTATTCTGATGCAAAAAAATACGTATTAAGAGCAAAGAAATTAGAAGAAAAAAATAAAATAGATAGAGCTACAAAACTATATTCTAAAGCTCTAAAAAAATTGCAACAAGCTTATAAAACTGACAAAAATAATCCTGACATTTTAAATTATCTTGGTTTTACATTAAGAAAAACTGGTAAATTAGAAGAAGCTGAAAAATATTATTTGGCAGGTTTAAAAATTAAACCTAATCATAACGGGATCAATGAGTATTTGGGAGAGCTTTACGTTAAAACCGGTCGAATGGAATTGGCCAAGGAAAGACTAGCTGTACTAAAAAATTGTAATTGCGAAGAGTACGCTGAATTAAAAGAGGTTATAGAAAAAAAATAAATGCATATAGTTGAAGTATTTGGAAGAATATTTATATCAGTTCTTTTTTTGGTAGAGGCAGTAAGAAAGTTTTTAAATCCAGATGAAAGTATGATGTATATGTCAGATCATGGCGTTCCTGAGTTTCTTTTTTATCCATCTATAGCTTTTGAATTAATATTTCCTCTATTACTTATTGCTGGTTACAAAACAAAAATTGCTGCTTCATTGCTAGCTTTGTTTGTGTTTGCAGTTACATTAATCTTTCACACTCATCACATAATGGGTGATGGTATGCAACTAACAGTCTTTTTAAAAAACATTGCTATAATAGGTGGACTGTTGGTTATAATTTCAAACAAACCTCAAATTTGTAGTATAGATTATTATTTAGATTCTAAAAAAGGTAATTAATTTTGCCAAAAGAAAAAGAGCAAATTTATAAGTTATTTAAACCCCAGCTGACTCCAAAAGAAATGCTTGCACTTGGTGTGTTTGGTGGTTCTTACTTCAATAAAGAACAGATAAAAGAATTTCCTAAATCTTGGTTTCAAAAAGCAAAACTGAGTGAAGAGTTTGATGTTAAATTGAATCGGTTTAAAGTTAAATCTGGCTTATCGAGACAAGAATGGATCAAAAAAGGATGGATTTTCAAAGAAGATCCTCTTGGATGGTTCCAATGGTACTGTAGATATACAAATGGGAGACGAATTCAAAATATTGATGAAATTCAAATACAAAGGTGGATAAATTTTACGCGACATGTAAAAGCGATAAAAAAAAATTGTGAAGAGGGTGATTTGTTTTGCAGAAGAAGACAAAGACAAGCAATACTCCAATGGGCTTACGATCCTTTTATTTAATCACTTCATAATTTAAAAAATATTTTTTTCATTATTTAAGAGGTTGAATCATTTGTTCTGGTAACCAAAGAGCTAATTGTGGGAAAGCTATAATTATAATTACGGCCAAGATCATTAAAAGGAAAAGTGGAAAAGCGCTTCTTGCAATAAATCCCATGTCTCTTTTTGCCATTCCCTGAAGAACAAATAAGTTAAATCCAACTGGTGGAGTAATCTGGGCCATTTCAACGACTATAACTAAATAAATACCAAACCAAATCATGTCAAAGCCTGCTTGACGTATCATTGGCTCGATGATTGCCATGGTTAAAACCACAGCGGATATTCCATCTAAAAACATTCCAAGAATTATATAAAACAAAGTTAGAACTAGAAGTAGCATGTATGGTGATAATTGTAGTGTATCAATAAAAACGGCTAAGTTTTTTGGAAGCCCTGTGAATGCCATTGCTAAAGTTAAGAAAGAAGATCCCGCTAGTATAAAAGCAATCATACAAGATGTCTTTGTTGCTCCCAATAAAGATTTAGTAAAAGACTCTTTTGTTAAACTTTTTTGAAAATAAGACAGTACTAATGCACCCAGAACACCTAGGGAAGCCGCTTCAGTAGCTGTTGCGACACCAGCATAAATTGATCCGATTACAGCAAGTATTAAAAGGACAACCGGTATTAATTGTCCAGATTGTTTTATTTTTTCTAAAAAAGAGAAATCTTCACTTATAACAGGCATGATCTTTTTGTTTTTAATAGACCAGACAACAACATAAGTCATGAATAACAGAGCTAATGCAATGCCTGGAATAATGCCGGCAATAAAAAGTTTTGCTATGGATTCTTCAACAGTAACCCCGTAGATAATTAAAATAATTGATGGTGGAATTAAAAGACCCAAAGTTCCTGATCCTGCTAACGTTCCTAGAAGAAATTTTTCAGGATAATTTCTTTTTCTAAGCTCTGGTATGGACATTTTTCCAACTGTTGCAACTGTAGCGGCCGAAGAACCAGAAATTGCAGCAAAGATAGCACAACCTAAAACATTGACGTGAATTAAACCTCCGGGTAATTTTGCAAGCCAAGGTGATAGTCCTTTAAATAAATTTTCAGATAATTTTGTCCTAAATAAAATTTCTCCCATCCAAACAAAAAGAGGTAAGGCTGTTAATGACCAGGATGAAGCCATGCTCCACATTGTTGTTGCCATTGCATCACCAACAGGTCTTGATGTAAACATCATCATGCCAATAGTTGAAACTCCGATCATACTAATTCCAACCCAAACACCTGATCCAAGGAATATTAATAAAACACTTATAAAAAATATTGTTAGATAAACTTCAAGCATTTTGCTTAAAAAATAGTTTTAAAAAATTATGTGAGATACAAATAAAAAATATTATAGAACCTAAAGCGACTCCGGTTTGTGGTATCCAAAGTAAAATTTCATCGGCACCTTGGCTTCTCTCGGCAAGTTGAATAGATACAATCCACATTTTAATAAAATAAAAAGCTAAAAAACCTGAAAGGAAAGTAGAAACAGCTAAACACCAAACGGTTAGAAATCTTAATAACTTTCCTTTGGCTTTCTCGAGAAACAAAGTAATTCTAATATGACCATTCTCACTAAATGTATAGGCAAGCGCTAAGAAAGAAGCCGTGGCCAAGCTATAACCTGAATATTCTGTTAAACCACGAATATAAAACCCAAAAACTCTAGATGCTATTCCTATAACTATAGAAACTAATATGAGAATTAAAAAAAAGGATGCAACGTATCCTGAGTATCTATAAAGAGAATTTAAAAATTTATCTAATTTACAAAGCATAAAGGCCGTATCCTATTATACGGCCTTTTTGCCTAAATAAAATTTATTTATATGCTGATAAAACAGCTTGTCCTCTTGAACCAGCTCTACCTGCCCATTCTTTGGCCATAGTAGCACCGACTTTTTCAAAATGACTTTGTAAAGCTGCGTTTACTTTTCCAACCTCCATGCCAGCATCAGCTAAAGCTTTTTTGTCGGCAACATTACCTTTTTTAGATAAAGACCAACCTTTTCTTTCAGCTACAGCAGCTTGCTGCATAACCATTTTTTGAGTTTTGCTATCAAGTTTGTTCCAAGCTTTTTTGTTTACAACAACCATATTTTTTGGAAACCATGCTGCAATATCATAAAAATATTTAACGCCATTTTCCCAAATTTTACTATTCTTACCCGTTGTTGGTGAAGTAATCATACTTTCAACCATTCCGGTTGAAAATGCTTGGCTGATTGCAACTGCTTCTAACTTAGTTGGTTTCATGCCAGTCAATTCTGCAATTCTAATTGTTGCAGAGTTGTAAGCTCTAAACTTAAGTCCTTTAAGATCGCTCACAGAGTTAATAGCTTTTTTACTATATAACCCTTGTGCTGGCCAAGGAACCGCGTAAAGAAAAACTAATCCTTTTTCATCAAGTCCTTTTACCAATTCTGGTTTTGAAGCTTTATAAAGTTTTTGTGCATCATTATAGGTCTGTGCAACGAAAGGAATTGAATCCACTTCTAGTAATGGATCAAACTTTCCATGGGCAGACATAAATCTTTCACCGATTTGTGTTTGTCCTGTTTGTACAGCTCTTAAAATAGCTCCTCCTTTAAATAAAGATCCGCCAGGGTGAGTTTTGATTGTAAGTTTACCACCAGATTTTTTAGTAACTGCTTCTGCAAATGCTGTAGCATTTTGCGAATGGAAGTTACCTGCTCCGTAAGCCAAAGCCATATTCCATGTCTCTGCATGAGCAGCCCCTATACTGATAAGTAAAGATGTTAGTATTATACTAATTTTTTTAATTATATTCATGTTTCCCCCTATAATTAATAATAGGCTATTTCACATTCCTGTTTAAGAAATTGCAAGGGATATTTTAACAAATATTTCTTTATAGAATCACAATAAACTAATATAAATGGTCATCTAAATGGAAATACTCTACCCAAAAATAATAATTTTTTTTCAAATTGTGTTTATTGATATAGTTATGGCTGCAGATAATGCAATTATAATTGGTCTAATAGCTTCATCTTTTCCAAAAACAGATAGAAAAAAAATAATACTCCTTGGTGTCTTTGGGGCCTTTCTTTTCAGAGTAATTTTTGCGGCAATAACTGTTCAGCTTTTACAATTTCCAATACTAAAGATAATTGGTGGAGCTTTATTAATTTGGATCGTAATAAAACTAATCAAAGATCTAGAGCTTATTGATGCTTTAAAAACAACAAAACAGCAAACGCCAAAACCGAAAAAGCCACCCTCTTTTGCCTCTGCTGTTTATTCTGTAATAGTTGCTGATGTGACTCTGAGCTTTGATAATGTGTTGGGTGTAGCAGCTGCAGCAAGAGATGAAATAGGCTTGTTAGTCTTTGGATTGCTGTTATCAGTTTTGCTTGTTGGAACAGTTGCCACGTTTTTTGCAAACTACATAAGAGGACATAAATGGGTTGGTATTCTAGGATTGTTTGTTATTTTAATTGTTGCTGTGCAGTTAATTCTTGGAGGAACTAATGAAATTTATCCAGGCATTCTCCCAGAATTTATTATTCAGGTTATTTAGTCTCTTCAATTTTTTTAAATCCACCATATGTTTCTAAAAATAACATTTCATCTATTTCCCCATTAAAAGAAATTGATCTTCTTTCTCCTTTTCCTTTAAATGGATAAACCAAATGCATAAGGTAATGAGGAAAAACATAAAACTTTCCTACCGTTGGTTTAACAAACATTTGGGAACTAGATAAAAACATTTTGGCCCCATGAACAAACTCTATCATTCCGTTTTTGTTTATATTTTTTGAGGACTGTTCAGTTTCTCCAAAACTTTTTGGTGTTTTTAAATAACCAACCCCAGATAGATGGCCAGAGTGATAATGATTAGGATTGTATTCGTTCTCATATTGCCTAACTACCCAGCAATCTTTTAATTTAAAATTTTTTATCTTTCTTTTTGTTATAAGAAATATGTAAGTTTCTACAGCATGCGTTAAAAAATTTTTAAAATGATTTTCATAAAAACTTTTTTCTAAAGCAATTTCTTGTGTTACTTGTCCAGCCAGTTGATCTCCCAAGTCTAATTCTTTGACCTTTTTTTCATTCTTTGTTATTTTTTCAACATAATCATTCACATTTTTTATTACATCTTCTGGCATATCAATTTCCATTATTGGAGGACCAAAAGGCCTAAAGAGTTTAACAGGAATTTGTTGTGACATTTATTAATATTGTATTATTTGTTTTTAAAATTCAAGTATGCTTGCCATGACATTATTAGGATTGTAAGTGCTAATATAATGGCAGTAAGAGGTCTTTCCCATAAAAAGTTGAATGAACCATCGCTTATCAATAATGATCTTCTTAAATTTTCCTCCATTAATCCTCCTAATACAAAGGCTAGAATAAGAGGTGGCATAGGAAACTTATAAAGCCTTAATCCTGTTGCAACTACTGCGATGCCTATCATTAAAAAAATATCAAAAGTGTTAAAAGACATAAGGTAAATTCCAGTTACTGAGAAAAACAAAATCATTGGAATTAAAAAAGTTCTAGGTACCGCAAGTATTCTGGCTATATAAGGAATGAGGGGTAAATTTAGTATAAGAAGTATAACCATTCCAATATACATGGACATAATTACAGACCAAAAAATTTCTGGGTTAGTCATGTATAATCTTGGCCCCGGCTGTATTCCAAAACCTAATAAAGCTCCAAGCATAACAGCTGTTGTTCCACTTCCTGGAATTCCTAAAGTTAATAAAGGTACAAAAGCTCCAGAGCACGCAGCATTATTGGCTGTTTCCGGTGCTGCTAATCCATGAACACTACCTTTTCCAAATTTTTGTTTTTCTTCTTGGTTAACGTAATTTCTCTCCATTCCATAAGCTAAAAAAGAAGCAATAGTGGCACCCGCTCCTGGTAACACCCCTATTAAGAATCCCAGCACCGAAGACCGAGGAATGGTTTTTAACATTTTTTTTGTTTCAGTCTTATCAAGTCTAATTGAACCGAGTTCGCTAAGAGAAATAGCTTTTGAAGCGCGAGTTGGATCTGCTCCTTTTAAAATAATTGTTAAAGCTTCACTCATTGCAAAAGTTGCCATAACAACTAAAACGAAACTTATTCCATCAGATAAATTCATATTATTAAAAACAAAACGAGGAATATCAGACAAAGTGTCTTGTCCAACTGAAGCTAACATTAGTCCTAGCACTACCATCATCATTGCTTTTAAAAATTGCCCTTTTGAAGAAAACGCAGACACAGCAGTTAAACCAAGGACCATTAAAGCAAAATAGTCTGGTGATCTAAAGGCTAAACTTACTTTTGATAAACTTGGAGCTGCAAATAATAGAAAGATAGCCGCAAGTGTTCCGCCGGCAAAAGAACTGTATGCGGCAATAGCAAGAGCCTTGCCTGCTTTTCCTTGTTGAGCCATTGGATAGCCATCAAAAGAAGTCGCAACCGTTCCTGGAACTCCGGGAGCATTAATTAAAATTGAAGAAGTTGATCCGCCAAAGACTGCTCCGTAATAAACTCCTGCCATTAAAATTAATCCTGTTGCAGGATCAAAACCCCATGTTATAGGAATCATTAAAGCAATTGCGGTCATGGGACCCAAACCAGGAAGCATTCCTATAATGGTTCCAAAGAAACATCCCATCACCACCATTAAAATATTTTTTAGTGATAAAGCCGTATTCAAACCTATTAGAATACCTTCAATCATCCAATAATCCCCAATAATTTTAAAAATGGATCTCTAAGATAAATATCTAAAATTCCATGAAGTAAAAAAACAAATAAAGCAACAAATGGAAAAGAAAATGCTAACATCAATTTCCATCTTCGTTCTCCAAGAAAGTAATAAGCAAATAATAGAAATAATGAGGTTGATAAAAAGAATCCGGCTCTAAGTATAGTTAGACCATAAAAAATCATAATAATAACGAGAAAAATGACCTTTTTATAATCCAAAACTGTGTGATCTACTTCCTCTTTAATTTTTTCCGGTAAAATAATTTTTAATCCAGCTAAAAACATTCCTACGTAACCAAGATAAATAGGAAATGTTTTTGCATTAAAAGGTGCATTCTCGTCAAAAGCAAAAACTTGTATTTGGTATGCTGTATAAAGATAAAAAGCTGATAAAACAAAGAAGAGCAGCGAGATAATTTTAACAGAACTTATCTTCACCGCTCCTCCTTTAAATCCTAACGGATTAAATTACTCCTAGTTTTTTCATAAGAGCTGTCATTTCTTTAGTTTGTGTTTTTAAGAACTTAACAAACTTTTTGTCTGGATTATAAATATTAACCCAAGCATTTCTTTTTCTAACAGCTTCCCATTCAGGAGTTTTTTGAACATCACCTAGCATTTTAGCAATTTTCTTTTTGTCTGCATTGCTCATGCCAGGAGGGCCAAAAAATCCTCTCCAGTTTACAAACTGAACATCAAAACCTTGTTCTTTCAATGTTGGAACATCAGGTGCATCTGAAACTCTTTTCGGTGCAGTGATACCAATAATATTTACTTGGTCTCTTGCTCCCATTACTTCTCCCAAACCAGTTGAAAGAATTTGAGTTTCTCCAGATAACAATCCTGCTAAAGCTTTTCCTCCAGCATCGTAAGGAACATAAACTACTTGATTTGGATCAGCTCCTGCTTCTTGAAACGCAAGTGCTCCAATTAAATGGTCCATGCTTCCTCTTACAGATCCACCAGCCATTTTCACAGATTTTGGATTAGCTTTGTAAGCTGCTACAACATCTTTGAAATTTTTGAAAGGTGAGTTCTTAGGTACAGCGATTGCGCCGTAGTCACCGATTACTCCTGCTATTGGAACAACGTCTTTGTACGAAAG
>CACPJP010000007.1 GCA_902634325.1 uncultured Pelagibacteraceae bacterium
AATGCAGGTGATGCAAACGGTGCGAAAGAAATTATACACGATGATTTTAAATTTTTAATGCACGCATCTGGAAAAACATTGTCTAAAGATGATGTAGTTAAATGGGTTGGAATGAAAGATGTAAAACTTGATAAAGAGAGAATTCTTTTTGAAAACAACGAAGTTGGATTCATGCACGCTATTGCAAGTTTTAAGGACGGTAATAAAGAAGCAGTTATGTCCTATTACAAGTTTAAAGATGGAAAAATAGTACACCAAGAAACTGGTGCAACGAAACTACCAAAATAAATAATGTGGACAGCTCGAGTATTTACATTATATCCAGAAATTTTTCCTGGTCCTTTAAACAAAGGGCTATATGGGAAAGCATTGGAAAAAAAAGTATGGAACTTAGAAGTTGTAAATATTCGAGATTCTGCTGAAGATAAGCACAAAACAGTAGACGATACCCCGTTTGGTGGAGGAAGCGGTATGCTCTTGAAACCAGATGTTTTAGGAAAATCTATAGACAGTAATATAAAAAAAGGTGAAAGAATTTTTTATCTTTCCCCAAAGGGAAAAAAATTTGATCAAAAAATTGCAAAAGAGATATCTGAAGAAAAAACTATTAATTTAATATGTGGCCACTTCGAAGGAATTGATGAACGTATTTTGAGCACAAGAAATATAGAAGAAATTAGTATTGGAGATTATATTTTATCTGGAGGAGAGTCAGCTTCTTTTGTGGTAATTGATGTGGTTCTAAGATTATTGCCTGGAGTTTTGGGAAATAAAATATCTAAAGATGAGGAAAGTTTTGAAAATGGACTATTAGAATATCCTCAATATACAAAACCTCAGATTTGGGAAAAACAAAGTGTTCCAGAAGTCTTATTATCAGGTGATCACGCTAAAATTAAGGACTGGCGTTTATCACAATCTAAGGATATAACACGACGCCGAAGACCCGATTTGTGGAAAAAATATTTAGATAAAGAAAAAAAATGAAAAATATAGAAGACATAAACAGAGCATATGTTCAAAAGATTTTATCAAAAAGAAAGATTCCTGAGTTTTTTCCGGGTGATACTATTCGTGTAGGAGTTAGGATTATTGAAGGTAAAAGAACACGGATTCAAAACTTCGAAGGTGTTTGCATAGCTAAAAAAAATAGAGATATTAATTCCTCGTTCACTGTTAGAAAAATTTCATTTGGGGAGGGTGTTGAAAGAACATTTGCATTATATAGTCCCGTTGTTGGTTCCATAAAAGTGATTCGTTCAGGAAAAGTAAAAAGAGCCAAATTATATTATCTAAGAGATAGAAAAGGGAAATCGGCTAGAATTGCTGAAAAAATAAAAAAGAATATAGGAATGGATGTTGAAGTGAAGACCTCTGCTCCAACAGATACTACAGAGGAAGTGGTTTCTGAAAAAAAAGAAGAAACGAAAACCGTTCCAGTTAAAAAAATTACAGAAAAAAAAGAAGTTAAAAAATCAGATAACTTAAAGTAATTTTTTAATGTCAAAAACCTTATACGATAAACTTTGGGAAGAGCATCTTGTACATCGGCAAGAAGATGGAACATCTTTGCTTTATGTTGATAGACACTTGGTTCATGAAGTTACAAGCCCCCAAGCTTTTGAAGGGTTAAGAATGAATAAAAGAAAAGTTAGAAAACCAAATTTAACCTTAGCAGTTGCGGACCACAATGTTCCAACAACTGATAGATCTAAAGGAATTGAGGATGAAGAGTCAAAAATACAAGTTGATACTCTAAGGAAGAATTGCAAGGAATTTGGAGTTCCACTATTCGATATGAATGATAAGAGGCAGGGCATAGTTCACATTATAGGACCCGAGCAAGGGTTTACTCAACCTGGGACCGTTATAGTTTGTGGTGACAGCCATACAGCTACCCATGGAGCTTTTGGTGCACTTGCTTTTGGTATTGGCACTTCCGAAGTAGAACATGTTTTGGCTACCCAAACTCTTATTCAAAAAAAATCTAAAAATTTTCTTCTAAAGGTCAACGGCAAACTTTCTATTGGAGTTACAGCAAAAGATGTAATATTAAAAATTATTGGCACTATCGGTACTGCTGGAGGAACAGGTTTTGTTATAGAGTTTTCAGGAGACGTTATTAAAAATTTAAGCATGGAAGAAAGAATGACGGTTTGTAATATGACCATAGAAGGTGGCGCAAGAGCTGGGCTGATCCAACCAGATGAAAAAACTTTTAAATATTTGGAAAACAAACCAATGTCTCCAAAAAAAGATAAATGGAGCAAAGCTCTAGATTATTGGGGAAAATTAAAATCTGATGATAATTGTAAATTTGATAAAGAAGTTACAATTAATGGTAATGATGTTGTTCCACAAGTGACTTGGGGAACATCACCACAAGATGTAGTTCCAGTAAATGGCTTAGTTCCGGATCCAAATAAAGAAAAAGACAAGGACAGGCAAGCATCTATGCAAAGATCTTTAGAGTACATGGGTTTAAAAGCTAATACCAAAATAACAGATATAAAAATTGATAAAATTTTTATTGGCAGTTGTACCAATGGGAGAATACAAGATTTGAGAGAAGCAGCAAAACTTCTTAAAAATAAAAAAATTGCAAAACATGTAAATGCAATGGTTGTTCCTGGATCTGGATTGGTAAAAAATCAAGCTGAACAAGAGGGTTTGGATAAGATTTTTAAAGATTCAGGTTTTGAATGGAGAGAACCTGGTTGTTCAATGTGTCTTGGCATGAACGAAGACCAATTGAAACCAAAGGAAAGATGTGCATCAACTTCAAACAGAAATTTTGAAGGCAGACAGGGACGAGGAGGAAGAACACATCTTGTAAGTCCAGCTATGGCAGCTGCAGCTGCAATTGACGGCCATTTATCTGATGTAAGAAAATTTGATAATTAATATGGAAAAATTTATAAACATAAAAAGTATACCCGCATATCTTTCTTTAATGAACATAGATACAGATAAAATTATCCCTAAACAATTTTTAAAAACTATTAAGAGATCTGGTTTAGGACAAAGTTTGTTTTATGAGATGAGATATGATGAAAAAGGTAATCCTATTAAAGGATTTATTTTAGATAACGATCCGTATAAGAATTCTAAAATATTAATAACAGGAAAAAATTTTGGATGCGGTTCTTCAAGAGAACATGCTCCATGGGCTTTACTTGATTTTGGAATTAAGGTGATAGTGAGTGAAAGTTTTGCTGATATTTTTTACAACAATTGTTTTAAAAATGGTATTCTTCCAATTATTGCTGATGAAAATACTATAGAAGAATTAGCCGAGTATTCTACCAGAAAAGAAAATATTGAAATTAAACTTCAAGAACAAGAAATTATTTATGGAAATAAGTCATATCAATTTAAATTGGATTCTTTCAAAAAAAAATGTCTACTTGAAGGGTTAGATGATATTGCATTGTCCCTTGAAAAAATAAAAGTTATAGAAAGTTTTGAAACTAAAATGGATCAAAACAAACCTTGGATTTAAATAATGGCTACAAATACAAAAAAAATATTATTGTTACCAGGTGACGGGATAGGACCAGAAGTTGTTGGTGAAACGAAAAAGGTTATTGATTGGTTTAATAAAAAAAAATCTTTAGATTTTAAAATTGATCAAGATTTAATCGGAGGTGCAGCTATCGACAAACATGGTGTACCCATTACTGATGAGGTATTTTATAAGGCTTTAGAGAGTGATGCAGTGATTTTTGGTGCTTGCGGAGGCCCAAAATATGATAAATTAGAATTTTCAAAAAAACCAGAAAGAGCTCTGCTCAAATTAAGAAAAGAATTAAAGCTTTTTGCCAATTTAAGACCAGCAATTTGTTTTAAGGAGTTGGTTGATGCTTCAAGCTTGAAACCAGAAATAGTTTCAGGCCTTGACATTTTGATAGTAAGAGAGCTCACAGGAGGAATTTATTTTGGTGAACCCAGAGGAGTTAAACCTATTGAGAATGGAGAGCGCAGAGGAGTTAATACCCACGTTTATACGACTAAAGAGATAAAAAGAATTGCAAAGGTAGCTTTTGAATTAGCAGCTAAAAGAAAAAACAAAGTTACATCCTGTGAAAAATCTAACGTAATGGAAGCAGGAGTTTTATGGAGGGAAGAAGTACAGTCTTTGAAAGATAAAGAGTATAAAAAAATTGAATTAAATCATATGTTGGCAGATAATTGTGCCATGCAATTACTAAGAAATCCAAAACAATTTGATGTGATTCTTGCCGATAATTTATTCGGAGATATGTTGTCTGATGAAGCAGCAATGTTAACAGGTTCACTTGGATTATTGCCATCTGCGTCTTTAGGCGACAAAGATAAAAACGGAAGAACAAGATCGTTGTATGAACCAGTACACGGTTCAGCGCCAGATATTGCCGGAAAAAACATTTCTAATCCTATTGCAACTATATTAAGTTTTTCTATGGCTCTAAAATATTCTCTAGGTTTAGAAAAAGAGTCTAATTTATTAAACAAAGCTGTTAAAAAAACCTTGGAGGATGGTCTAAGAACTCCAGATATAATGTCAAAAGGAAAGAAAAAGGTATCAACCTCGGATATGGGTGATGCAATTATATCAAATTTAAATTAAAATAATCTTAAAATGAATTTAGCTATAATTGGTGCCACCGGCAACGTTGGACGAAAAACCATTGAAATTTTAGAAAAATCAGAAATTAAAATTTCAAAATTATTTCTAGTCGCTTCTGAGAAAAGTGAAGGAAAAAAAATTAAGTTTAAAGGCGATGAGATAAAAATTCAAAGCTTAAAGAAATATGATTTTTCTAGTGCACAAATTACTTTTTTTGCTGCTGGAAGCAAAGTAGCTGAAAAATGGGCTGCCAAAGCAAGCAAAAAAACAATTATAATAGATAACTCAAAATTTTTTAGAATGGACAAAGATGTTCCCTTGGTAGTTCCCGAGGTAAATCCAGAGCAATTAGTTATGTACAAGAAGAAAAACATAATTGCTAATGCTAACTGCTCAACTATTCAAATGGTTCTTGTTCTAAAACCATTACATGACCATTTTAATATTAAAAGGGTTGTAGTTTCGACTTACCAATCTGTGTCTGGTGGAGGAAAAGCACCTATGGATGAATTAATTAGCCAGTCTAAGGATTATTTATCAGGAAAAAAAATTGAATCTAAAAATTTTACAAAACAAATTGCTTTTAATTTAATACCTCATATAGATGAATTTGTAGATGAAGGTTACACAAAAGAAGAATGGAAAATGGAAAATGAGACCAAAAAAATTCTTGATCCAAAAATAAAAGTGACAGCAACCTGCGTCAGGGTTCCTGTGATGGTATCTCATTCTGAATCAATTAATATTGAGTTTGAAAAAAACTTTGATATTAAAAAAGTTAAAGAAATCTTGAGTTCTGCAGCAGGCTGCAAAGTTATAGATGAAAGAAAAAACGGCGGATATACAACTCCCATAGAGGCAGAAAATAGCTATTTGACTTTTATATCTAGAATTAGAAAAGACAATTCCAATGATAAAGCTCTAAACATGTGGGTTGTCTCTGATAATTTACTTAAAGGAGCTGCATTAAATACTGTTCAAATTGCTGAGAGATTAATAAAAGATTATTATGGAAAATAAAAACAATCCTTTATCACCTCACCTTCAAATTTATAGTTGGAATGTATCTTCTTTATTATCAATCACTCATAGAATTGTGGGTGTTATAAATATTATTGCAATTATTTTTATATGTTTGTGGTTAATATTATTATCTCTTGGTGAACCAAGCCATGAATTTATTCAAATGTTTTTAAAGTCATTTTATGGAAAGTTTTTTACAATAGCTTTATCATGGTCATTTAGTTTTCATATACTAAATGAGATAAGACATTTGGCTTGGGATATGGGTTATGGTTTTGATTTAAAAACTTCTCAAATAACGGGAATTATAACTATATTTGGATCGTTTATTTTGGCAATTTTAATCTACTTATTTGCAAGGAATGTAATCTAGGATGAATGCTGCTACTAAAAAATGGTTAGTAATAAAGCTGGCATCTGGAATTTTAATTCCTTTAATGGTTTGGTTTATAATAAATTTTTTATCAATTTTTGATAGTAATTATTCTCAGTTAATCAATTTTTTTTCAAACACAACGGTAAAAATTTTATTTTCTTTATTTTTGATAACGGCCTTTACTTTCTTTTTATTAACAATAAGTGAGATTTTTGAGGATTATATTAGTGGAGAAAAATTAAAAGGTGTGGCAAATAAACTAACTTTTTTCTTTGGTATAGGAATTCCTTTGTTTACAATTATATGTTTAATTAGAATTTAATTAGAATGAGTGCTTATAAAATAATAGATCATAAATATGATGTTGTGGTACTTGGAGCCGGAGGGTCAGGTCTAAGAGCAGCAGTGGGACTTTCTGAAGCTGGTCTCAAAACTGCTTGTATCTCAAAAGTTTTTCCTACCAGGAGTCATACTTCTGCTGCTCAAGGTGGAATTTCTGCAGCGCTAGGGAATATGGGCGAAGATGATTGGAGATGGCATATGTATGATACCGTTAAAGGTTCAGATTGGCTTGGTGATCAAGATGCCATTGAGTATTTATGCAAAGAAGCACCAAAGGCAGTAATAGAGTTAGAAAGGTACGGAGTTCCGTTTAGTAGAACGAGAGAGGGAAAAATTTATCAGAGAGCTTTTGGGGGAATGACCAAAGATTATGGAAATGATACTGTTCAAAGAACTTGTGCGGCAGCAGATAGAACTGGTCACGCAATACTTCACACATTATACGGACAGGCTTTGAAACATAATACTGAATTTTTTATAGAGTATTTTGCATTAGATCTATTGATGAAAGATGGAGAATGTAAAGGTTTAATAGCTTGGAATTTGAATGACGGCACAATCCATAGGTTTAGATCTCACATAACTATATTGGCCACAGGTGGTTATGGTAAGATTTATTACACAGCAACTTCTGCACATACATGTACAGGAGATGGTAATGGAATGGTTTTGCGCGCTGGGTTGCCACTTCAAGATATGGAATTTGTTCAGTTTCATCCCACAGGAATTTACGGGGTTGGTACTCTAATATCCGAAGGAGTTCGAGGAGAGGGTGGTTTCCTTTTAAATTCTAAAGGTGAAAGGTTTATGGAAAGATATGCCCCTAAAGCCAAAGATTTGGCATCAAGAGATGTTGTTAGCAGATCAATTGCTATTGAAATCAATGAAGGTCGAGGTATAGGAAAAAATAAAGATCATGTAAATCTACATTTGGATCATATTGATCCCGAAATTATAGAAAAGAGATTACCAGGTATTGCTGAGTCAGCAAAAACTTTTTGCGAAGTTGATGTTACAAAAGATCCGATTCCTGTGGTTCCTACTGTTCATTATAACATGGGTGGAATTCCAACAAATTATAAAGCTGAAGTGTTAACTTCGAATGGAAAAGACTCTATTGTACCAGGACTTATGGCTATTGGTGAGGCCGCATGTGTTTCTGTTCATGGCGCAAATAGATTGGGATCAAATTCTCTGATTGATTTAGTAGTGTTTGGTAAGTCTGCTGCAAATAGAGCTGCAGAAATTGTAAAACCCGGATCATCTCATAAAGAACTTTCTCAAAGTGAAACCGATAAGTGTTTAGATCGTTTTGACAAACTACGTAACTCAAGTGGGTCTACAAAAACATCGGAATTGAGACTGTCAATGCAAAAAACTATGCAATCTAAATGTGCAGTTTTTAGAACGGAAAAAACTTTAAAAGAAGGAATGGATGACATCAGAAAACCTTTTGAAGGCATGCAAGATATTTCTGTTTCAGATAAATCGTTACTGTTTAATACTGACCTGGTCGAAACATTAGAGTTTGATAATCTTATAAGACAAGCGATGACAACGATAGACTCAGCATACCATAGAAAAGAGAGTAGAGGAGCACATGCCAGAGAGGATTTTAAAAAAAGAGATGATAAAAGTTATATGACACATACTTTGGCATGGCAAAAAGGAAATGAAGTTAAGGTTGCCTACAGACCAGTTCATGCTAAAACTTTAACAAATGATGTACAATATTTTCCACCCAAAGAGAGAGTGTATTAATGGTTCAATTTAGCTTACCTCAAAACTCAAAAATCTTAAAAGGCAAATATTATAAAGACAAATCCGGCTCAAATAATTTAAAAAAAGTTAATGTATATAGATGGGATCCCTCAACTAATGAAAATCCTAGAATTGATACATTTGAAGTTAACATGAACGAATGTGGACCAAAAGTATTAGATATACTCTTTAAGATTAAGAATGAAATAGACTCTTCGCTTACTTTTAGAAGATCTTGTGCTCATGGAGTATGTGGTTCTTGTGCAATGAATGTAGATGGCGTAAATACTTTGTCTTGCACTAAGTCCCACTCAGATATTAGAGGTGATCTGAATATTTATCCTTTACCACATCTAAAAGTTGTCAAAGATTTGGTCGGAGATTTGGCTACTCTTTATAAACAATATGAATCAGTCGAACCATGGTTAAAGACCAAAGTTGGACAAAAAACAAACAAAGAAATAAAGCAATCACAAGAAGATAGAGCAAAACTAGATGGATATTACGAATGTATTTTATGTGCTTGTTGTTCAACGGCATGCCCTAGCTATTGGTGGAATGGCGATAAATATTTAGGACCCGCAGTTTTATTGCAAGCTTATAGATGGATAAATGATAGTAGAGATGAAGATAAAAAAGAAAGATTAAAAAAAGTTGCAGATGAATTAAAGCTCTACAGGTGTCATACGATCATGAATTGTACAAATTCTTGTCCAAAGGGTTTGAATCCTGCCAAAGCTATTGGTTCGATTAAAAAAATGCTTGCAACGGGCTAAAAGCTTAATTAATCATTACAAAATGAATTCAATAGAACATTTTGTTGATGGAAAAATTTTTAAAGGAAGCTCAAAAAAAATCGGCAAAGTATTCAGTCCAGCTACTGGAGAGCAAACCTCAGAAGTAAAACTTGCAGATAAAGCCGATGTTAATAAAGCAGTAGAAGTTGCAAAAAAAGCCTTCTTAAGTTGGTCTCAAAAAACACCCTTGTTTAGAGCAAGAGTTCTATTCAAGTTTAAAGAATTAATTGAAAAAAATTCTGATGAGTTAACAAAAATTATAGTTTCAGAACACGGAAAAGTTTATGAAGATGCAAAAGGTTCATTGACTAGAGGTCTAGAAGTCGTGGAGTTTGCTTGTGGAATTCCTCAATTATTAAAAGGAGAATTTACAGAGAATGTTGGAACAAATGTTGATAGCTGGTCGACAAGGCAGCCCCTAGGTGTTTGTGCAGGTATTACTCCTTTTAATTTTCCAGCTATGGTTCCAATGTGGATGTTTCCAATGGCTATAGCTTGTGGGAATACTTTTATATTAAAACCATCTGAAAAAGATCCTTCTTGTTCAATGAAGTTAGCAGAACTATTTATGGAAGCTGGTTTGCCACCAGGTGTATTCAATATTGTAAATGGCGATAAAGAGGCTGTTGATGCCATTATAAACAACAAAGATATTACAGCAGTAAGTTTTGTGGGGTCAACTCCTATAGCAAAATATATTTATGAAAATTGTGCAAAAAATGAAAAAAGAGTTCAAGCACTAGGTGGTGCAAAAAATCATTGTGTGATTATGCCAGATTGTGACTTAGACCAAGCAGTTAATGGGTTAATGGGCGCAGCCTATGGTTCTGCAGGGGAAAGATGTATGGCTCAGTCCGTGGCAGTAGCTGTGGGAAAGATAGCAGATCCTCTTGTTAAAAATTTATCAAAAAAAGTTGAGTCATTAAAAGTTGGGCCAGGTTTAGATAAAAAATCTCAAATGGGACCATTAATAACAAAACAACACCTTGATAAGGTAAAAGGTTATGTTGATATTGGAGTTAAAGAAGGTGCAAAATTAGTGGTAGACGGTAGAAAATTAAAATTACAAGGATATGAAAAAGGATTTTATATGGGAGGATGTTTATTTGATCATGTAAAAAAAGATATGAAAATTTATAAAGAAGAAATATTTGGCCCTGTTTTATCGGTGGTTAGAGTAAGAGATTACAATGAAGCTTTAAATTTAGTTAACGACCATGAATTTGGTAATGGAACAAGTATTTTTACAAGAGACGGTGACACTGGTAGATCATTTGCAAGCAATGTAAAAATTGGAATGGTTGGCATAAATATTCCTATCCCTGTTCCTATGGCTTTTCATAGTTTTGGTGGATGGAAACGATCTTTATTTGGGGATCAACACATACATGGTCCCGAAGGAGTTCGATTCTATACCAAATTAAAAACAATAACATCTAGATGGCCATCAGGTATAAAATCAGATCCAGAATTTGTTATGCCTACAATGAAATAAAAAATGAGTAAAAAAATATCTTTAATTGGTGCAGGACAAATTGGAGGAACTTTAGCACATCTAATTGCCATCAAGGAACTCGGCGATGTTGTTTTGTTTGACGTTGCCCAAGGTTTAGCGAAAGGCAAAGCGTTAGATATTGCACAATCTTCAGGTGTCACAGGTTTTAATGTGGATATAAAAGGAACAAGTGATTACGAAGATACTAAAAATTCTGATGTTATAATTATAACCGCTGGTATTCCAAGAAAACCCGGCATGTCACGCGATGATTTGTTAGGAACTAATCTTAAAATTATAAAACAAGTGGCCGAAGGAATTAAAAAAACTTCGCCACAGGCTTTTGTAATTTGTATTACAAACCCCTTAGATATTATTGTGATGGCGCTTCAAAAATATTCAGGTTTTCCAACAAACAAGGTTGTGGGTATGGCGGGCATTCTAGACTCTTCGAGATTCAAATACTTTTTGTCGAAAGAGTTGAATGAACCGATTAAAAATATAGAAGCTTTAGTTTTAGGCGGACATGGGGATACAATGGTTCCAATTCCAAAACAGACAAAAATTAATAATAAAAATATTACTGAAATAGTTAAACAAAACAAAATATCAAAAAGCAAATTAGATGAAATTATAAATAGAACTAGGAAAGGTGGTGCCGAAATTGTGAAATTACTTGAAAAGGGATCAGCTTTCTATGCTCCAGCAGCTTCCGGAGTTGAAATGGCCGAATCTTATTTAAAAGATTTAAAGAAAACTTTGCCCTGTGCCGCATATTTAAATGGTGAATATGGATACAAAAATATTTATGCAGGTGTGCCGGTTGTTATAAGCAAAAAAGGTGTAGAAAAAATAGTTGAAATAGAATTAGAAAAAAGTGAAAAATTAAATTTTGATATTTCAATAAAATCTGTAAAAGAATTGTTTGATTTAGCAGTAAAAATTGATCCGAGTTTATCTAAATAACTTTTTTAAGTTATTTAAAATTATTATGATCATTAAAAAACTTATTAATAAAAATAATTTTTATATTTTATTACTTTTTATTTTTTCAATAGCAATTAATAGCCATTATGCAAATCTCGGAGCTTTTCCTGTAGACACATTTCTTCATTTTGATCTTGGATATAAAATACTTGAGGGCTTAATACCCTTTACAGATATCTGGATGGTTTCAGGTGTCACTGTTAATTATATACAAGCCTTGTTTTTTTATATTTTAGGAACAAATTGGACTAGCTACGTTTTACACGCATCTCTTATGAATTGTGCTATTACTATAGGTACATATTTTTTACTCAAAAATTTTAAAATTGATAATAACTACTGTTTCATTTATTCAATTTTTTTTTCAATTTTAGCATATCCATCAAGTGGCACGCCTTTTGTGGATCATCATTCAACTTTTCTTTCTTTAATGGGTTTTTATTCTTTACTGTTAGCAATTCAAAATGATAAAAAAATATTTTGGATTTTAATTCCAGTTTTTTTAGGTTTTGCATTTTTATCTAAACAAGTTCCTGCATCTTATATAATATTTTCTATAATAATAGTTGTAACTTTTTATTCTTTTGTTTCAAAAAACATAGAATGTATTAAATATATTTTAATCGGCTGTTTAATATTTATTTCTTCAATATTTATATTTGGAAGTTTAACTGGAATAAAACTTGAAAACTTTATTGAACAATACATTCTTTATCCTTCAACAATTGGACAGTCTAGGCTAGACAATTTAAACATAACATTTCAATCATTAGTTGGTCATTTTAAGTTTATACATTTAGCAATTTTGCCGATTTTAGTAATTAATTTAAAAAAAATAATTTATTACAAGAAATATATTAAGGAAAAAAATTTTTTTTATTTTATAAGCATTTTACTTTTTACTTTTTGTTTAATTTTCCATCAGTTGTTAACGAAAAATCAAACGTTTATCTTTTTTATTATACCTTTTTTAGTAGCTTTTTCTCATAAAGCTATTGAAGAAACAAAGTTGAAAAAAAAGAAACTAATATTAGTTTCTTTTTTTATTTTTTGCATGTTAGTAACAGCAAAATATCATTTCAGATTTAATGAAGAGAGAAAGTTCCATGAATTATCAACAGCAGATCTTTCTAAATCAATTTCAGCAGAAAAAATTGATAAAAAACTTTCAGGATTAAACTGGATTTCACCTGAATATAAAAATAATGTTGAAGAAGAAATAAACTTAATAATAAGAATAAAAAATCAATTAAAATCTGACAAGAGAAGCAAAATGGTTATTACACATTATTCTTTTTTAGCAACAATTTTGGATGATAATTTTTTTTCACCAAGTATTGCTTATCCAGATGATGGCACTACTTACCCTGCTAAAAAAAATAAATTTGCAAAAAAATATAAAAAGTTAATTATTGATGGCATAAAAAAAAATAATATAGAGGTTATTTATATTATTGATCCTATTAAAAAAGAAAGTTTATCTAATTATTTAAATGAAAATTGTCTTAAAGAAAAAATAATTTTTAATAAATTAAATAGTTATGAAGTGCTGAATTGTAAAGAATTGATCAATTAGTTTTCTGATAAATACATAAGATATTTTTTCCAAATTTATACCTTGTTAAAAAATCCATAATTACTGTGAATGGAGTAAATATTTTATCCCATATAAATATTTTAAAATCAGATGGAAATACTTCTTCTTTAAAAAAAATTTTATTAAAATGATACAAAAAATATCCAAAAAAATCTAAAAATCTAAGTCTGACAATTTTTGAGTTTTTAAATTTATTATTAAGAAAAAAATCAATGTCATATCTTTTATAATGACCAACTGCCTTATCAAGTTTACTATAAATTTTTTGGTGAGCTGGAACTAGTATTATAAGGTAGCCACCTTCATTTAATTTGCTCAATGCGAAATTTATTTCAGCAATGTCTTCTTTTACGTGTTCTAAAACATTAAAATAAATTATAGTATTAAATCTTTTTTGAATTTTGCCAGTTACTTCACTTAATATTTCAATATTTTTGTTTTTTGAGAAATTTTTTTTTAAAAGCTTAATACTACTGCTGTCTAAATCTGTCAGAGTTATGGATTTAAATTTACTCATGTAGCTTTTAGTGAAACTTCCGCATCCAGCGCCTACTTCCAATATTTGATCTTGCATAAAGTTTCTAATTTGTAAAATAATGTATTTTATCCATACATTAGCTTTATCAAATCTTTCTAATGCTATTTCGGGATATTCATCAATCATCTAAGTTTTGAAAATCTATTTTGAATTAGCCAATTCTTTTTTTATTTTATTAAAAAAATCGTTTATTAACTTTGCATCTTCCTGAGTTAAATAATTTTCTTTATTTACTGCAGTTTTTAATTCATCTCTTATTTTATTTTTTATAATTTCAATATTTTCTTTAGATTTTATATTTTCAATTTGAGAGTTAATTTGCCTTATTTGTGCTCCTATAGTTATTTGAAATAAAATAAATACCAGTATGAAAATGATCAAAGTTTTGTAAAAAAACGTTTTCATAAATTAATATTACCTAACTTTTTTATATACTTCATAAATCTTAACATTATTTATAACAAACTCATCTATTTTAGAAAACTCAGCAGGTATCTTATACTTATCGTTGTAATTTTTATCAACCTCAGACATAAAATTAGTATATATATATTCGGCATTTTTAAAGTCTTGGCCGATTATTTTGATTTTTTCTCTGTCTTTTTTTAGAATCATCTTTGAACTTCTCTCCAATGGGAGATAGGAAGCAACACCAATTTTAACTAAATTTTTTTCATTTTCTAAATTTAAAATACTTTCCAAAAATTTTTTTCCTGAAAGACCCCAGTAATCTACTTCAAATTTTTTATGAATTTTTTCATTACTAAACATGGAGTTAAAATAAATATTTTGATAGGGATGGTATATAATAATTTTGTGTAAGATAATTACCAAATAAACTAATATTCCTGCATAGAATATTTTTCTATTTCTTTTGTATTTAAGATTCAGATTTATTTTAACAAATCCTAGAGTAGCAAAATAAATTATAAATATATTTAAAAAATATATTTGTCTCCAACCGGTATATAGAGAAACATTGTAGAATATTAAAAATGAAACAAAACATGTTATTATAAACAATACCAATAAATCTTTTTTTTCATTTGAATCTTTCCAGAGATCATCTCCTGACCTTTTATTATCTATATTTCTAAGATTAAAAAAAAAGTTTTTAAGTACCTCAATATATCCAAAGATGAACAATGCTATATAAATAATTGGAGTGGTTATAAAAATCCAAAAAAATATGTAACTATAAGGTAAATTTAAATTACTAATATATTTTCCATTAAAAAGCATTTTAATTGCTAAAGGAACGTTGGAAAAATAATTTATTGCTAGTGTGATATTTTTTACAGGGTTATTCCATAAAGCAGGCCAAAATAAAATTAAAAAAATTAAATAAAAAAATCCAAAAAAGATTATTAAATTTAAATCTTTTAATTTTTTATTGTCTGATATTACTGAAAGAAAATAAAAAATAATAAAAGTTATTGGCAAAAAAATTCCTATTATTCTTTGTGCTGTTGCAAGTGAACAGAATATTGAAAAAATCAATAAGTTTTTGTAACTAGTTTTATCTATCGATTTAAAACAATAATAAAAGGCAATTGTAGTTAATGATAAAAAAACGATATCTTTATTATTAAAAAAACTTTCACCATATATTCTCGGTGATAATATAAAAAATAAAGTTCCTATCAAAGCAGCTTTACTATTCAAAAAACGGTTTAATATTAATTTATAAAAAAAGATAGCTGAAACAAAAAATAATAAAAAATTTAAAAAATGTTTAAAATAAAAATAATTTTCTGAATCTTCTATTTTAAAAAGAACCTCTAAAAAAGCTACGGGCAGGTCAAAAACGATACCGTAAAAAGGAAAATCCTTTGGAGAACCTACATTTAAACTTTTTGCTTCACTAAGCTTTTCAAAAACAACAATTTTTATCTGATCAAACGGAGTAAAACTTAAAACATAATCTAACCAAAATAGACCACAAAATCTGTGAAATTCTTCATCGATGGAAATTCCGTAATCTCTGAAAGTGTATAATCCAACAAAAAAATAAACAAAAAATAAGATAAGAGCAATATTTTTGTAGTTTACTTGATTTTTTAATTTCATACAAAATTCATTTTTTTATGATTTAATTTTTTAGTGTAGCATACTAAATAGAAAAAATATATTTTATAGAATAAACAAAACAAATATGAATATTCACGAACATCAAGCCAAAGAAGTTCTGAAAGAGTTTGGAGCACCAGTTTCAAATGGTGTTGTTATTTTTAAACTCGACGAAGTTGATAAAAAATTAAAACTTCTAAATTCAGAAAAGTTAGTATTAAAAGCGCAAATTCATGCTGGAGGCAGAGGTAAAGCCGGCGGTGTGAAACTAGTCAACAGATCCGAGGTTAAAGTTGAGGCAAACAAATTATTTGGTAAGATTCTTGTAACGCATCAAACGGGCCCAGAAGGTAAAAAAGTAAAAAGGATTTATCTTCAAGAGGCATATGATATAGAAAAAGAATTATACTTGTCCTGTTTAGTAGATAGAGGGAGTTCAAAAATTGTTTTTATAAGCAGTACAGAAGGAGGTGTTGATATAGAGTTGGTTGCCAAAAAAAAACCAGAAAAAATCTTAACCAATAAAATTGATCTAAAAAAATCTCTTACAAATGATGATATAGAAAAAGTTATTAAAATATTTTCTTTAGAATCAAGTCAAAAAAAAGATGCAAAAAATTTAGTAAACGCTTTATATAATATTTTAATTCAAAAAGATGCATCATTAATTGAAATAAATCCTTTAATAATTACAAAACAAAAAAAGCTTTTATGTCTGGATGCAAAAATGAATTTTGATGATAACGCAATGTATAGAAGGCCTGAAATTTTGAAACTAAGAGACTTAAACGAGGAAGAACCTGCTGAAATCGAAGCGAGTAAATTTGGTCTGGCTTACATTAAATTAAACGGATCAATTGGTTGTATGGTTAACGGTGCTGGTTTGGCAATGGCAACAATGGATATAATTAAATTGTACGGAGAAGAACCAGCGAATTTTCTTGATGTTGGTGGAGGAGCTTCAAAAGAACAGGTGGCAGCAGCATTTAAATTAATCCTGTCTGACAAAAAAGTTAAAGGAATTTTAATAAACATTTTTGGAGGTATAATGCGTTGTGATGTACTTGCTCAAGGAGTTGTAGAGGCAGCAAAAGAAACAAATATAAAAGTTCCTTTAGTAGTTAGGCTTGCAGGAACAAATTTTGAAAAAGGCAAAGAGATTTTAGATAAATCAGAATTAAAAATTTTATCAGCATCCGATTTAAATGATGCAGCTAAAAAAATTGTAGAAGCAATAAAATAAATGTCAGTTTTAATAAATAAAAATACCAAAGTTATATGTCAGGGATTTACCGGGACTCATGGAACTTTTCACTCTGAACAGGCATTAAAATATGGAACTCAATTGGTTGGTGGGGTTACCCCAAAAAAAGGAGGACAAAAGCATCTTGGTCTTCCTGTTTTTAATACTGTTATTGAAGCAAAGGAAAAAACTGGAGCAAACGCTTCAATGATTTATGTTCCTCCGAAATTTGCTGCTGATGCAATATTAGAAGCGATTAATGCAAACTTAGATTTAGTAGTTTGTATCACAGAAGGAATACCAGTTCTTGATATGATGAATGTTAAACAGGCGCTATCAAAAAGTAAAAGTAGATTAATTGGACCAAACTGTCCTGGAATAATAACTCCTGGCGAGTGTAAGATTGGAATAATGCCAGGCAATATTCATAAAAAAGGTTCTGTTGGAATTGTATCGAGATCAGGCACTCTTACCTATGAGGCTGTAGCTCAAACATCACTTAATGGTCTGGGACAATCTACGTGTATCGGTATTGGAGGTGACCCAATTAATGGAACAAACTTTATTGATTGTCTTGAATTATTTTTAAAAGATAATGATACTCGCTCTATAATTATGATAGGTGAAATTGGCGGTTCAGCTGAGGAAGAAGCAGCAGAGTTTTTAAAAAGATCCAAAATAAAAAAACCCACTGTTGGTTTTGTTGCCGGATTAACGGCTCCCCCAGGTAGAAGAATGGGACATGCTGGTGCCATCATATCAGGCGGAAAAGGGGGTGCTGAAGATAAAATTGAAGTTATGACATCTGCGGGAATTACAATATCAAAATCCCCAGCCGATATTGGAAAGACGCTTTATGCAAAACTTAAAATTTGAATATTCAATTTTTATGTTAATATAGTATCAAAAAATAATGTCTTCTAACAAAAACAATAACATTTTCGAAAAAACTTCTTTTTTAGGAAACAATAGCTCTGAATTCGTAGAGACATTATACGCGGACTATTTAAATGATCCTGATAAACTTCCCGAACAATGGAGAAATTTTTTTGAGGGATTAAATGAAAAAAGAGAAAAAATTCTAAAAAACGTGAATGGACCTAGTTGGTCTCGTAAAAAAAGGATTAAAATTACAACAGCAGATAGTTATAAAAATCCAGATAAGAAAAATGGAGATCTACAAGATCCTGTTAGCGAGGGCAATGTTATAGAAGCTGCAAAGAATTCTGTAAGAGCAAACATGCTTGTTAGGGCCTACAGAATAAGAGGACACTTGATTGCAAATCTAGACCCATTAGGATTACAGGAGCGTGAAGAACACTCTGAATTAAAAACAGAGACTTACGGATTTTTAAACAAGGATCTAAACAAAAAAATATTTTTAGATGGAATTCTTGGAATCCAAACAGCTTCTTTAAAAGAAATTTTGTCGGTTGCAAAAAAAACATATTGTCAAAATATTGGTTTTGAATTTATGCATATGTCAGATCCTAAAGAGAGACAATGGATTAGAGACAGAATTGAAGGTAAAGAAAAGGGAATTAAATTTACAGATAATGGAAAAAAAGCAATACTTAATAAATTAATTGAAGCTGAAGGATTTGAAAAATTTTTACATGTAAAATTTGTGGGCACAAAAAGATTTGGTTTGGATGGAGGAGAGTCCCTCATTCCTGCTTTAGAACAAATAATTAAAAGAGGGGGTCATTTAGGAATCAAGGAAGTAAAAATTGGCATGTCACATAGAGGAAGGTTGAATGTTCTAGCAAACATGATGCAAAAACCATTTAAAGCTATTTTTAAAGAATTTTTTGGCGAAAGAATAACTTCAAAGAAAGATTTTGAGGGAGATGTAAAATATCACTTGGGTGCTTCTGCGAACAGAGAGTTTGATGGGAATTCGGTTCACATAAGTTTAACAGATAATCCTTCTCATTTAGAAGCGGTGAATCCAGTTGTATTGGGACAGGTTAGAGCAAAACAGTTTTTTCACAAAGACAAAGAAAGAAAAAAAGTTATTCCAGTTTTAATTCATGGAGATGCAGCATTTGCTGGACAAGGTGTGGTAGCAGAATGTTTTGCTATGTCAGGATTACCAGGACATAATACCGGGGGAACAATTCATATTATCGTTAATAATCAAATAGGTTTTACAACTGCACCAAGATTTGCAAGATCTTCACCTTACCCTTCTGATTTAGCTAAAATGGTTGAAGCTCCAATTTTCCATGTGAATGGAGATGATCCAGAAGCAGTTGTTCATTGTGCTAAAATTGCTACTGAGTTTAGACAAAAATTTAACAGGGATGTCGTGATAGATATGGTCTGTTATCGTAGATTTGGCCATAACGAAGGGGACGAACCATCTTTTACTCAGCCTTTGATGTATAAAAAGATTAGAAGTCATCCCACAACATTACAAATATATGGACAAAAATTAATTAACGAAGGCTTAATTTCTTTATCAGAAATTGAAAAAATAAAAAAAGAGTTTAAAAATTTTTTAAACAAAGAGTTTGTTGAAGCCAAGGATTATAAGGTAAAAATGAAATGGTTTGATGGTGTGTGGTCTAGATTCAAGCCAGAGATAGGTCAAGACAAGAGAGGTGTTACCGGGGTAGACATAAAAGAATTAATATCAATCGGAAAAAAAATTACTGATATCCCTAACAATTTTACTATTCACAAGACTTTGGCAAGGTTATTTGAAAATAAAAGAAAAATATTTACAGAAAATAAGCCAATTGACTGGTCTACAGCAGAGACATTAGCATTCGGAACACTTTTGAATGAAGGATTTTCGGTAAGGTTATCAGGACAAGATTCTGGAAGAGGAACATTTAGTCAGAGACATTCTGTATTAAGAAATCAAGATAATCATAAAAGATACGTCCCATTACATCATATATCAAAAAAGCAAAAAAATTTTGAAGTAATCGATAGTCTTCTGTCAGAATTAGGAGTTTTAGGTTTTGAATTTGGTTACTCTCTATCTGAGCCTGAAACTTTAGTGCTTTGGGAGGCTCAGTTTGGAGATTTTGCAAATGGTGCACAAGTTTTGATTGACCAATTCATTGCCTCTGGAGAATCTAAGTGGTCAAGAGCGAGCGGTCTTGTGATGTTGTTGCCCCACGGTTATGAAGGCCAAGGTCCAGAGCATTCTTCGGCACGATTAGAAAGATTTTTACAATTATGCTCTCAAGAAAATTTACAGGTAGTAAACTGCACAACACCAGCGAACTATTTTCATGCCCTTAGAAGACAGATGCACAGAGATTTTAGAAAACCTCTAATAGTTATGACACCTAAATCTTTATTGAGGCATAAAAAATGTGTTTCGAATCTCGAAGATTTTACAAAGAAAAATTTTTTCCATAGAATCTTAGAGGACCACGCTTATTTGAAAGAAAGCAAACTAATTAAATTAAAAAAAGATGAAAAAATAAAAAAAGTAGTCATGTGCTCTGGAAAAATTTATTTTGATTTAATAGAAGCAAGAGAAAAAGCTAAAAATGATAAGGTTGTTTTTATAAGGTTGGAACAGCTATATCCTTTTCCAGTTAAACAACTTGGTAAGCAAATTAAAAGGTACAAAAATGCAAAATTTTATTGGTGTCAAGAAGAGCCCATGAATATGGGCGCCTGGAATACCACGCGACACTATATCGATAGAACTCTGGATATCATTCGAGTAAAAGGAGAAAAGGTAAGATATGTTGGTAGAAATGCTGCAGCATCACCAGCTACGGGGAATCTAAATAAACATCTTGCGGAACAAAAGGAAATATTAGAAAAGGTTATTAATAAGTAAATGTCAGAAAAAATAGTAGTTCCAGCTTTGGGCGAGTCGGTTACAGAGGCTACAGTTTCTAAATGGTTAAAGTCCGTTGGAGAAGAAGTTGACTCTGATGAACCTGTTGTAGAACTAGAAACTGATAAAGTAAATGTTGAAGTACCTTCTCCATCTAGTGGGATTTTAGAAAAAATATCTGTAAAAGAAGGGTCCACAGTAGAAGTGGGTGCTCTTTTAGGAAGTGTAGGTGCAAGTGATTTAAAAACAGTCGAAAAAACTAATGAGAAAGAGTACAAACCACCAATCAAAGAAAAAAAATCGATCTCTCTTTATGAGGAGAAAATAGAAAAGCCTAAAAAAATTAATAAAAAGAAAAGTAAAAGCACAAATGGTGTTGAACCATTAATTTTAGAAGAGACAAAAGCTCAACCGGCTCTTATTTTAGAGAAAGAGCAAGAAGTAGAAAAGCCAGAAGTTTTTAAAAAAACAAAAGCTGCCTCTCCATCAGCAAGAAAAATTGCCAAAGAGAGAAATATAAATCTAGAACAATTAAAAGGAAGCGGAAGACGCGGAATGGTTATGAAGGGCGATCTTTTAGATCTCATGGGTTCTAAACCTGACCCAAATCTTAAAAAAGTTAATGATGGACCAGAAGAAAGAATAAAAATGACTAGGCTTAGGCTTACTATAGCTAAAAGACTTAAGGAAGCACAAAACAATGCTGCGATGCTTACAACTTTTAATGAAGTTGATATGTTTAATATCATGGAGATAAGAAAAAATTATAAAGAAGAATTTCAAAAAAAATACTTAGTAAAATTAGGTTTCATGTCTTTTTTTGTAAAAGCCTGTATTGTCTCACTAAAAAATTATCCAGCAATCAATGCAGAAATTCAGGGGGAAGAAATAGTTTATAAAAATTACTATAATATTAGTTTTGCAGTAGGTACCGACAAAGGTTTGGTGGTTCCGGTTTTAAGGAATCCAGATGAAATGTCATTTGCAGATATTGAGAAAAATATTTTAATTCTTGGAGAAAAAGCGAGAAATGGCCAAATAACAATTAATGATTTACAAGGTGGAACTTTTACAATTACAAACGGGGGCATTTATGGCTCAATGCTTTCAACTCCAATATTAAATCCACCTCAGTCAGGCGTGTTAGGAATGCACAATATAATAGAAAGGCCAGTAGTTGTTGATGGAGCTGTAGTAATTCGTCCAATGATGTATTTAGCTTTATCATATGATCACAGAATTGTAGATGGAAAAGAGGCTGTCTCATTTCTTAAAAATATTAAGGACTCACTAGAAGAACCGAGAAGACTTTTTCTAAACGTTTAAACCAATGGAAGAAAATTTTGATCTCTTAGTTATAGGCGGCGGGCCTGGAGGTTATGTTTGTGCGATTAGAGCAGCACAACTCGGACTAAAAACTGGATGCATAGAATCCAGAGGAACTCTCGGAGGCACCTGTTTAAATGTAGGATGCATACCTTCTAAAAGTTTATTGAACTCATCAGAACTTTTCTATAAGGCGAAAAATAACTTTGGAAACCTCGGTATAGAAACAAGTGATATCAAGCTAAATTTAAAAAAAATGATGTCAAATAAAAGTAAGTCTGTACAGATTTTAACTAAAGGCATTGAGTTCTTATTTAAAAAGAACAAAGTTTCTTATATTAAGGGTAAAGGAGTCATATTTTCCAAAAATAATGTTGTAGTCTATCAAGGAGAAAAAAAAACTTCATATAAAACAAAAAATATTGTAATTGCCACCGGATCATCATCGGTTTCTTTGCCAGGGGTTAAAATAGATGAAAAGAATGTAATTTCGTCCACTGGAGCTCTTTCTTTAGAAAAAGTTCCAAAAAATTTAGTTGTTATAGGAGGAGGATATATAGGTCTTGAAATGGGATCAGTATGGGCAAGATTGGGATCAAAAGTCACCGTGATTGAATTTTTAGATCATATTATCCCAGGTATGGATAGGGAAATATCGAAGGAATTTGAAAAAATTTTAACAAAACAAGGAATAAAATTTAAATTAAACAGTAAAGTAGATGCAGTAAAAAATCAGCAAGGGAAGTTGATTGTGGAATTTAGCAATAATAACAACAACACTAAAGAAAATCTAGAATGTGATAAAGTTCTGGTTTCTGTAGGTAGAAAACCTTATACAGAAGGCCTAAATTTATTAAAGGCCGGCGTTAAGAAAGATAACAAAGGCAGGATAGAGGTAAATAAAAAATTTCAGACTTCTATCACCAATATTTTTGCCATAGGAGATGTTATCAAAGGTCCAATGTTAGCACACAAGTCTGAAGAAGAGGGAATCGCGGTTGCAGAAATATTAGCAGGACAATCTGGTCACGTAAATTATGATGTAATACCAGGTGTAATATATACATCACCCGAAGTCGCTGCAGTTGGAAAAACAGAAGAAGAACTTAAAAAATTAAAAATTAATTACAAAGTTGGAAAATTTCCATTTCTTGCCAACTCAAGGGCAAAGGTTAATAACGATTCAGAAGGTTTTGTAAAAATTTTAGCAGACTCAAAAACGGATAAAGTTTTAGGAGTGCATATAATAGGTCCACATTGTGGAGACATGATTGCAGAAATGGGTTTAGCAATGGAGTTTGGAGCTAGCGCAGAAGATATTGCAAGAACTTGTCATGCTCACCCTACACATACTGAGGCAATAAAAGAAGCAGCATTGGCAGTCGATAAAAGACCTATTCATTTTTAAAAAATATTTTTTGTTATTAATGAAAGTACCAGTTCTTATTCCAAGGATTTTCGATCACCCGCATACTTATTTATCGGGTAAATTTGAAAAATTAAAACCAGGGTCATTAGTATTAGTTCCTTTTGGAAGGGAAAAAGAAATAGGAGTAATTTGGGACAAAACAGAAGAAACAGATAAAAAATTTAAACTCAGAACTGTATTGGAAAAGAAATCATTTGCCTTTAATGAAAATTTAATAAAATTTATCAATTGGTTTTCCTTATATAACTTAGTTCCCAAAGGAATGGCCCTAAAAATGTTTTTAGGTGATAAATCTCTACTCTCCAAAGATATAAAGGATTTTTCAAAGACTGTTATTACAAAAAAAATCAAATTTAATTTGAGTGAAGAGCAAAAAAAATGTTTGGATGATATAAATAGTTTTGGAAATAAATTTAATGTTACTTTGCTTCAGGGAGTTACTGGATCAGGAAAAACAATTGTGTATTTTGAAAAAATCAAAGAGATTATTGAAAAGAAAAAACAAGCATTAATTTTATTACCTGAAATATTTTTAACGAATCAATTCAGTCAAAGATTTGAAGATTATTTTGGTTTTAAACCTGCAATCTGGCATTCAAAAATAACAAAAAAAAATAGAAGAATAATTTGGCAAAGCATTGCAAATAACAAAATAAAATTAGTTGTGGGCGCAAGGTCCTCTTTATTTTTGCCGTTCAAAAACCTTGGGTTGATAGTTGTAGATGAGGAACATGACTCGTCCTACAAGCAGGACGAAGGAATAAGATATAATGCTAGAGACATGGCAATCTCTAGAGCTTCCATGGAAAATGTACCAATTTTATTATCAACATCCATTCCTTCTCTAGAAACTTATAATAATGTTAAAAATAGAAAATATAATATTACAAAACTAAAAAAAAGGTATAAAGACTTTTCCCTTCCAAAAGCCGAAATAATAAATCTAAATTTAAATAAAAAAAATAAAAACATTTGGCTTGATATCAAAACTTTAAATTTAGTTAAAAAATACTTGGATAAAAATGAACAGGTTCTATTCTTTTTAAACAGAAGAGGGTATGCCCCATTCATGATTTGTAAGAGATGTGGTTTAAAACTCTCTTGTCCAAATTGTTCAATTTTTCTTACTTTTCATAAATATATAAATCAAGCGATGTGTCATCATTGTGGACATAAAACAAGTGTTAAAAAAAAGTGCAAAAATATAGATTCTAACTGTGAATTTCAAATGTATGGACCCGGAGTTGAAAAAATTTTTTCAGAATTAAAAGTAATTTTTCCCAAAAAAATAATTAAAATTTTATCAAGCGATTTTCTTAGTAAAAAAAAAGAAACAAAAAATTTGTTAAGTGATATAGAGCAAAATAAAATTAATATTCTTGTAGGTACACAATTAATTTCAAAGGGCTTTAACTTTCCAAACTTAAATTGTATTGTAGTTGTAGATGCTGATTTTTCTGGCATGGGTTTTGATTTAAGATCTACAGAAAAAAATATTCAACTTTATAACCAACTTAGTGGTAGAGCCGGAAGATTTAGCAAAGACTCCCTAATAATTTATCAAACATTTGATCCATCTCATGAAACTTTAAAAAATTTACTTAAAAATCAGCAAGATAAATTTCTAGAAGAAGAAATTTATTTAAGAAAGCAAAAGAACCTCCCTCCCTTTGCAAGGCTAATTGCCTTTATAATTTCATCGAGAAATGAAAAGGAAAGTTTTTTAGAAGCACAAAAAATAAAAAAAGGTTTGTTATCAATAAAAATGACGGATGTTATGGGTCCAGTAAGTTCTCCAATATTCAAAATTAAAAACAGATATAGAACAAGGTTATTGCTACGGTCTAATAATAATATTTTTGTTCAAAAAGAAGTTAGTAAAATCCTCAAAAAGATAAATATTTCAAAAAAAATAAAACTTACAGTTGATGTTGATCCACTAAATTTTAGTTAATCTGCGTTCCAATCACTCTTGAACAGACCATTTTCCTATGATACGAAATCTCGTAAATTCTTTAAATCAAACCGATATAGGAAATAAACATTGAGCAAAAATACAACCTTCTCATCAGAAATATCCCAAAGATACGCGCTAGCACTCTATGAACTGTCAAAAGAAAAAAACCAAACAGAAGAATTCGTGTCAAACATAACTTCATTTAAAAAAATTTATAGTTCAAATAAAGAATTTAGAAATTTTATAAAAAACCCAACATACTCAGCAGAAAATCAAAAAATGGTTTTTGATAAAATATTCAGTGCTATGAATTTAAACAAATTAGTAAAAAATTTTTTTTCAATATTAATTATAAAAAAGAGAATATTTTTTTTAGAGCAGATTGTTGAAGAGTTTTTGAAATTAATCTCCACGAAACGCGGAGAGATATCCGGCAGTTTGATCTCTGCAAAAAAAATTGATGACAAAACCATTTTAGATATTGAAAAAGAAATCTCATCAAACATTAAACGCTCAATTAAATTAAAATCAAAAATAGATGAAAGTTTAGTTGGAGGAATTGTTATTCAAATAGGAAGCTTAATGATAGACGCTTCCATAAAAAATAAACTGCAAAAATATAAAAAATTGATGATCGAGGCTTAGCATGGATATAAACCCATCTGAAATAACTAAAATTTTAAAAGAACAGATAAAAAACTTAGGGGACAAGACAGAAGTTTCCGAGATTGGAAAGGTTTTATCGGTTGGAGATGGTATAGCAAGAGTATACGGACTTGATAATGTTCAGGCTGGAGAAATGGTTGAGTTTAAGGATGGTTCAAAAGGAATGGCCTTGAATTTAGAAAGTGATAACGTTGGAATTGTAATTTTTGGTGACGACAAAGGAATTAAAGAGGGAGATACCGTAAAAAGAACAGGAGCAATAGTTGATGTTCCTGTTGGAAAAGAGTTACTTGGAAGAGTGGTTGATGCATTAGGAAATCCAATTGATGGTAAAGAACCATTACAAAAAGGAATTAAAAGAAAAAGAGTTGAAGTAAAAGCACCAGGAATAATTCCAAGAAAATCAGTTAATGAACCAATGCAAACAGGATTAAGAGCTATTGATAGTCTAATTCCAATTGGAAGAGGTCAACGTGAATTAATTATTGGTGACAGACAAACAGGAAAAACAGCCGTGGCTATTGATACAATAATTAACCAAAAAAAAATTAATGAATCTAATGATGAGAAAAAGAAACTTTATTGTATTTATGTTGCTATAGGTCAAAAAAGATCCACAGTTGCCCAAATTCTTAAGACATTACAAGATGCTGGGGCAATGGATTATACGATTATTGTATCAGCTACCGCATCAGATCCTGCTCCCTTACAATTTTTGGCACCATATACTGGCTGTACCTTTGGAGAATTTTTTAGAGATAATGGTATGCATGCATTAATTATTTATGATGATTTGTCCAAGCAAGCAGTTGCTTACAGACAAATGTCACTTTTATTAAGAAGACCGCCCGGTAGAGAAGCATATCCAGGAGATGTTTTTTATTTACACAGTAGGCTGCTTGAACGAGCAGCTAAACTCAACGATGACAATGGAGGTGGATCACTTACAGCTTTGCCAATTATAGAAACACAGGCAGGGGACGTATCAGCTTATATACCAACCAACGTTATATCAATTACAGATGGCCAAATATTTTTAGGTACAGAATTATTTAACCAGGGAATAAGACCTGCAGTTAACGTTGGTCTTTCTGTTTCACGAGTTGGTTCAGCCGCTCAAACCAAAGCCATGAAAAAAGTAGCTGGTTCAATTAAACTTGAGTTAGCACAGTATCGTGAAATGGCAGCATTTGCTCAATTTGGTTCTGATCTAGATGCTTCAACACAAAAACTTTTAAATAGAGGATCTAAACTTACGGAGCTACTAAAACAAGATCAATACAGCCCAATGACAGTTGCTGAACAAGTTGTCACAATATACGCTGGTGTCAAAGGTTATTTAGATAGTATTGATATAGGTCAAATTCGTTCTTTTGAGAAAGGTCTACTAGAATTAGTAAAAAACGAAAATCCAGAAATATTGGAATCAATTCAAAAAAGCGGAAAAATAGAAGAAGATATAGATAAAATTTTATCAGAAGTTATCACTAATTATAAAAAAACAAACTTTGAGAAAAAATAATGCCAAGTCTTGATGATTTAAGAAAAAGAATTGCTAGTGTAAAATCTACACAAAAGATTACGAAGGCTATGAAGATGGTTGCAGCAGCAAAGCTCCGTAAGGCACAAGAAATGGCCGAAAAAGGAAGGCCTTATAGTGATAAAATGAATGTTATTATACAAAATCTGAGCAAAGCAATTAATGACCCCTTAAATGCACCAAGGCTTTTAGTTGGTACCGGGGAAGACAAAAATCATTTGTGTGTTGTAATGACAGCAGACAGAGGTCTTTGTGGGGGATTCAATACAAATATAGTTAAGTTAGCCAAGAATTATTTTAATAAAATTCTAAAAGAATCTAAAAATTTAAAAATTATAACGGTTGGAACCAAAGGTTTTGATCAACTTAAAAGAGATTATGGGAAATATATTATTAAAAAAATAAACTTTAAAGATAAGAAAAAATTATCCTTTCAAGATGCAGAATCTATTGGAAATGAAATAGTAAAATTATTTAAAAATAAGGAATTTGATAAATGTGTAATTTTTTTTAATAAATTTAAAAATGTTATGACCCAAATACCCCAGGTTCAACAAGTCATTCCTGCAAAAAAGGGAGAGCAACCGAAAGAAGAACAGAATTCATTTTATGAATTTGAACCTGAAGAAGAAGAGATTTTGGAAGATCTTCTTCCGAAAAATATTTCCACTCAAATATATAAGGGTTTTTTAGAAAATTCTGCAAGTGAGCAAGGTTCAAGAATGACAGCAATGGATAATGCGACAAGAAATGCTGGAGATTTAGTAGAAAAGCTAACTATTAATTATAACAGAAGTAGACAGGCCGCTATTACAAAAGAGCTAATCGAAATAATATCAGGAGCTGAAAGTTTATAGATGAGTAAAAACGGAAAAATTGTTCAGGTAATCGGGGCTGTAGTAGATGTGCAGTTCGAAGGCGATCTGCCAGAAATATTAACAGCTTTAGAAGTTGATAATGGCGGAAACAAATTAATATTGGAGGTAGCTCAACATTTAGGGGAAAATAGTGTGAGAACAATAGCCATGGACAGTACTGAAGGTCTCAAAAGGGGAGATCCTGTACAAAATACCGGTGCTCCTATAAGTGTTCCTGTTGGACCAGAAACTTTGGGAAGAATAATAAATGTTATAGGTCAGCCAATTGATCAAAAAGGTGAAGTTAAAACAAAAGAAAGATGGCCAATACATAGAGAAGCTCCTAAATTTACAGATCAGTCAACCGAGACAGAAATTTTAGAAACTGGAATTAAAGTTATCGATCTTTTAGCTCCATATTCAAAAGGTGGAAAGATAGGTTTGTTTGGTGGAGCGGGGGTAGGAAAAACAGTAATTATTATGGAGTTGATTAATAATATAGCCAAGGCTCATGGTGGCTTTTCAGTGTTTGCGGGAGTAGGAGAAAGAACACGAGAAGGTAATGATTTATATCACGAAATGATTGAATCAGGAGTTATAAAGCCTGACGGGAAAGGATCAAAAGCGGCACTTGTATACGGGCAAATGAATGAGCCCCCAGGTGCACGAGCCAGAGTAGGATTAACCGGATTAACAGTAGCAGAATATTTTAGAGATAAAGAAGGTCAGGACGTTTTATTTTTTGTAGATAATATTTTTAGATTTACTCAAGCTGGCTCAGAAGTTTCAGCTCTACTGGGAAGAATACCTTCTGCTGTGGGCTATCAACCAACCTTAGCTACTGACATGGGAAATTTACAAGAAAGAATTACAACAACAGGAAAAGGTTCAATTACATCAGTACAAGCCATATATGTTCCAGCCGATGATTTGACAGATCCAGCTCCAGCAACATCGTTCTCTCACTTAGATGCCACAACGGTTCTCTCTAGGCAAATTGCTGAGCTTGGAATTTACCCAGCAGTAGATCCACTAGATTCTACTTCAAGAATTTTAGATCCCAGAATTCTTGGTGAGGAACATTATCGAGTAGCAAGGCAAGTTCAAAAAATTCTACAAACTTACAAATCTTTACAGGATATTATAGCTATCCTTGGTATGGATGAACTTTCCGAAGAAGATAAATTGACAGTAGCCAGGGCAAGAAAAATACAAAGATTTTTGTCACAACCTTTCTTTGTAGCAGAAGTATTTACAGGAACCCCAGGAAAGTTAGTTAATTTAGATTCCACAATTAAGGGTTTTGATGCGATTTGCAAGGGGGATTACGATCATTTACCTGAAGCAGCGTTTTATATGGTTGGAACAATAGAAGAAGCTGTAGCTAAAGCAGAAAAAATGGCCAAAGAAGCAGCAGCATAAAATGAGCGAAAATTATAATATAGATATTATATCCCCAGAAGAAGTATTATTGAGCGACAAAGTGAATTCAGTAACTATACCTTCGTTCGAGGGAGAGATGACAATTTTATCAGATCATATACCGTTAATTACTTTCTTGAGGCCCGGAATTATTAAAATTTCTGGCGATAAAGAAGTTAAATATTTTGTAGAGGAAGGCACTGTAGAGTTTTCAGAAAATAAATTAATAATATTATCATCTAATGTCATAAATGTAGACAATCTTTCAAAAGAAAAGATATCTAAAATGATAGAAGAAGCAAAAAACCAACTAGAAAAAGAAAGTTTAGATGATAAAAAACGTTATATTATATCTCATAAAGTAGATTGTTTATCAGGAATTAATTTATAGATGCTTTAATTTTTGGTACAAGTCTTTCATACACTTCCTTTTTAAAATCTACGATTACTCCAGGTAAACTATCAATATCTATCCATTGCCATTCTATAAATTCAGGATTTTTTGTTTCTAGATTAATTTCATTATCATTACCTAAAAATCTTACCACAAACCATTTTTGCTTTTGTCCTCTATATTTACCTTTCCATACTCTACCCAAAAGATAATTAGGTAATTCATATTGGGACCACCCATCTATTTCTTTTAATATTTTAATATTTTTTATTCCTGTTTCTTCATCTAATTCTCTTTTCATTGCGACAACTAAATCTTCCCCATTATCTACACCACCTTGGGGCATTTGCCATTTATTCACAGGATTATCTTTTCTTTTACCTACAAAAACTTTGTTTTCTTTATTTAAAACCACTACCCCTACACCCAATCTAAAGGGAAGTTCTTTTTTATCACTCATGTTGTCAAAAGTTCTAGAGCATAATTTAATTGATTATCTGAAGGACTATTTAAACTAAAATTTTTATCATCTTCCTCTACCATTATGTCTGGAGCAACACCTACTTCTGAAATAGATTTTCCAGAAGGCAAATAATATTTGGACACAGTTAGTCTCATTCCCCCTCCATCACTCAAAGGTATAATGGATTGAACTGAACCTTTTCCATATGTATTTTCACCTAAAACAATAGCTCTTTTATGGTCCTGAAGTGCACCAGCAACTATCTCAGACGCAGAAGCTGATCCTCTGTTAATAAGAACAATTAAAGGTTTGCCCTTTACCCTATCGCCCTTTTTTGCAAAAAATCTTCTATTTTCTATAGTCCTCCTCCCTTTTGTTGAAAGTATTTCACCATCATCCAAAAAAAAGTCAGTTACACTTATTGCCTGCGTTAAAAGTCCACCAGGGTTATTTCTTAGATCAAGAATATAGCCAACAGGCTTATCTTTACTCTCAAAATTATTAATCTCTTTACTAAGCTGCTTGCTACTGTTGCTATTAAATGATTTCAATCTTAAATAAGCTATATTTTTTTTAAAAATTTTGGCTTCCACAGATTTAATCTGAATTATTTCTCTTATAATATTTTTTTCTATAGCTTTTTTTTCTCCTTTTCTTCTTATAGTCAATTTAACTTTTGAACCAACAGGTCCTCTCATCATTTTAACAGCTTCAATAAGAGATTTGCCCTGCACCTGTTTACCATCAATTTGAACGATATAGTCACCTGCTTTTATTCCAGCTTTTGATGCAGGAGTATCATCTATTGGGGAAATTACTTTTATTACGCCAGCTTCCATTCCCACTTCTATTCCTAATCCGCCAAATTCACCCTTTGTATCTGTTTCAATTTCTTTAAAGAGTTCAGGACCCATGTATGAAGAGTATGGGTCGAGAGATTGAAGTGCGCCATTTATTGCTGAATCAAGCATTTTGGATTGATCAACATCATCTACATATTCTTTTTTTATTTTATCTAAAACTTCTCCAAACAAGTCTATTTTCTTATAAAGCTTTTCATCTGAATTACCGTAAAGACTTGTTGTAAAAAAAATTAAAATAGACGTAATTTTTATTATTTTTATCATACTGTTATCTCTTTGTTTTCAGATGGATCACACCACATTTTTTCTAAATCATAAAATTTTCTTTTTTCAGGATGGAATATATGCACAATTATGTCAATAGCATCGATCAATTTCCAATCTTTACTAGTTTTTCCCTCAATTTTGCATTGTTCAAAACCTTTTTCTTCAAGTTTTTTAACTAATATCTCAGCTAAAGATTGAATATGTCTTGAAGAATTTCCTGAGGCTATAATCATATAATCTGCTATTGAAGTCTTACCTTTCAAGCTTATTGTAATTATATTGCTTGCTTTATTTTGATTCAGCGTTTTCTCTATTGTTTTTTTTAATTTTAAAACTTCCATTAATTTTTGTATTTTAAATAGTTTTCTCTTATTTTTGAAGAAGAAATATCAATTTTTTTAGATCTTAAAAATAATATTTTATCTATACCAAGAGTTTTTATGGCCTTGCATGTTAAAGTTTTTTTAACATATCCAGTTCTGGGAAAAACAACAATTTTACAAAGCTCTGTAATTTTTTTCCATTGATCCCATTTATGAAATTTTACAAGATTATCTGATCCCATCAGAAAAAAAATTTTTGAATCACTATTCTTTTTTATATATCTAATCAGGTCTATAGTTTTTGAAGATTTTATTAATTTGTCAAAACTCTTAACCCTTATTTTTTTTATTTTGCTTACTTTCTTCTTTGAAAGAGAAACTCTTTTTTTTAGTGTTGCAGATGGTGATTTTTTCAAGGGATTTTTTTTTGTTACAGCCCAGACCAGTAATGAAAGTTTTAATTTTTTTATGGCAAATTTTGAAATTTCCACATGACCCACATGTGGAGGATCAAAAGTTCCTCCCAAAATCCCAATTCTTTTTAACCTTTTTTTTGAGGTTTTCATTTATTAGGATCTAATTGCTCCATTGCCTTTTACAACATATTTGTAAGAAGTTAATTGATTTACGCCTACAGGACCACGTGGAGGCATTTTATTTGTTGATATTCCAATTTCTGCGCCAAACCCAAATTCGCCCCCATCGGCAAATTGTGTAGAAGCATTGTGCATTGCTATAGAGCTATTAACGCCTTCCAAAAAATATTTTGCTGTTCCAAGGTTATTTGTAATTATGCTATCAGTATGCATGGTTCCATATTTTAGAATATGATCAACAGCTTCCTCAACATTTTTTACAGTTTTGATAGAGATTATCTTGTCCAAGTATTCGGTTTTCCAATCTTGTTCAGTTGTTTTTTTTAGTTTGTAATCAAAATATTTATTAATTTTATTATCAACTCTTACTTCACATCCTTCGTCAATAAGAGCATTGATAATTTTAGTGCCATGGGATGATATAATTCTTTCATTTATCAAAAGAGTTTCCAATGCACCGCAGATACTTGTCCTCCTCATTTTAGCATTTACAACAACTTTTTTTGCCATTTCAACATTGGCATCCTTATCTACATATATATGACACAATCCCTCCAGATGTCCTATAACATTAACTTTTGATAATTTTTTAACTTTTTCTACCAAACTTTTTCCTCCTCTTGGAACAATTACATCAACATAACCTTCCATTTCTGAAAGCATGTAGTCAACTATGTTATGATCCTGATCCTCAATGAATTGAACACAATTTTCATCTATTTTATTTTTTCTTAAAGCTTCTCTAAACAAACCTGATAGAATTTTATTAGTATGACATGCTTCTGATCCACCTCTTAAAATTACACAGTTACCTGATTTTAAACACAAAGCTGCTACATCAGCTGTAACATTTGGTCTGCTTTCATAAATTACCCCAATAACACCTATTGGCACTGAAATCTTTTCAATCCATAATTTGTTGGACCTTTTCCATTTTGACAAAACTTGTCCGATTGGATTTTTAAAATTTTTTATTCCTATGATACTGTTTCGGATCGCATGCATTTTATCTTCATCCAATGCTAATCTATCAATCAAATTTCCCCTTTTGGCTTTTTTTATATCTTTTAAATTTTCTTTAATAATTTCTGACTCATTTGATCGCAGAAGATGACTATAATCTCTCAAGGCTTTTTGAATTCTTCTATGTTCGACTCTTTTTAAATTTTCAAATGCCTTTTTAGCTTTTATTCCTATATTTTCTAAATATTTCATTTTATAATTTTACCATGTCATCTCTATGAATAATTTCTGATTTACTAGCATACCCTAAAACTTTCTCTATTTGGTCAGTCTTTAATCCTTTAATTTTTTCAATTTCGTTTGATGAAAAAGAAGTCAAACCTCTAGCACAATCTTTTCCGTTGTTATCTACTATCAAGACATTATCTCCCTTTACAAATTTTCCTTCAATTTTAGTAATACCTGCTGGTAGAAGACTCTTTCCATTTTTGAGTGCCTTAACCGCCCCATCGTCAATAAAAATTTTTCCATCATTTCCTATAGAACTCACAATCCATTTTTCTCTTGCGTGTAGAGTAGATACTTTTGGAATAAACCATGTGCATTTATTGTTTTTTAAAAGTTCATTTATAGGCCCAAGTATATTTCCATTTGCGATTGCCATATAGCATCCAGAATTTATACAAATTTTTGCTGCTTGCAATTTGGTCATCATGCCGCCAGAGCCGTAGTTATTTTTTTTATTTTCAACAAGTGAATATATTTTTTCATCAATATTATTAACTTCTTTAATTATTTTTTTTCTTTCTACAGGATTATAAAGACCATCTACATCAGATAGATTTATCAGTACATCTGCGCTAATTATTTGAGCCACTCTTGCTGCCAAACGATCGTTGTCGCCATACTTTATCTCAGAGGTCGCGGTAGTATCATTCTCATTAACTATTGGAATCGCCTTAAGTTTAAATAAATTTTCAAATGTTCTTTTTGCATTGATAGCTCTTCTTCTTTGTTCAGTATCATCTAAAGAAATTAAAATTTGACCAATTTTGATTTTATTTTTTTCAAAAATTTTTCTATACACATTTGTTAGGTGTATTTGGCCAATCGAAGCAACTGCTTGGCTCATTTCTAGTTTAATTTTTTTTTTACCAATCCTGAGATAACTTTGACCCAAAGCTATTGCTCCCGAAGAAACTATGACTATATTCTTATTTTTCTTTACCAATTTTTTTAAATCTTTTGCTAAGCTATTTAACCACTTTTCTTTAAGCTTTCCTTTTCCGTCAACGATATTTGACGAACCTATTTTAATAACAATTGTATTAGCTTTGTCTATATACATTTTTTATAAATTGTTTTTTTAATTTTATCAAAATTTTGATTTGAAACTAAAGATGTAATTTCGTAGCTTTTTTTAACTTTGTTTTTAAACTCTTTTAATTTTTCATTTACAGAGCTCATGTCAATTAGATCTAATTTATTAAAAATAATTATTTCTTTCTTTTTTAAAATATTTTTATCATATTTAGATAGTTCATTTCTTATTTTTAAATAATTACCCAAAATATCTTTTTCAGATATATCAATCAAATGTATCAAGGTCTTACATCTTTCTATGTGTCTCAAAAATTTATCTCCTAGGCCAACTCCTTTGTGTGATCCCTCTATCAGTCCAGGAATATCTGCTAAAACTATTTCTTTATGATTCATATTTAAAACACCTAAATTAGGATTTATTGTTGTAAATGGATAATTTGCAATCTTCGGTCTTGCTCTAGTACATTTAGACAAAAAACTAGATTTTCCCGCATTTGGTAATCCAATAATTCCAGCGTCGGCAATAACTTTTAATTGTAACCATATCCAAAATTCTTCTCCTTTTTTTCCGTCGGTTTTTTTTCTCGGTGCTCGATTTGTTGAACTTTTAAATCTTGTATTCCCTAATCCACCCTTTCCTCCGGTTGCTACTACAAATTTTTCTTTATTTTTGGTCAAGTCGTAAATTAAGGTGTTGTTGTCTTCTTCGTATAATTGCGTGCCAACAGGAACCTTTAAAATCAAATCTTTTCCACTTCCTCCGGTTTTATTTTTTTTACTTCCTGACTTTCCGGATTCTGCTTTAAAGTGTTGCCTATATCTAAAATCAATTAGTGTATTGAGATTTCTTTCTGCTTCCACAATAACAGATCCTCCATTGCCACCATCACCACCATCTGGGCCTCCAAATTCGATATACTTCTCTCTTCTGAAGCTAGCAGAACCTGATCCGCCGCTTCCAGCCCTAATATAAATTTTTGCTTGATCGAGAAATTTCATTTTTAAAAGTAGTTAAAGTTGCTACTTAAAATTATTTGGGAACTACAGAAACTAGAGTTCTGTTTGATTTAGATTTTTTAAATTTTACTTTACCGCTAATTAATGAAAAAATTGAATGATCTTTTCCCATACCTACGTTATTACCAGGATGAATTCTTGTACCTCTTTGACGGACAATTATGTTTCCAGGTTTAACCAGTTCCTCCCCGTATCTTTTAACACCCAGTCGACGTCCTGCACTATCTCGTCCATTCTTGGTTGTTCCGCCAGCTTTTTTTGTTGCCATAGTTTTTACTTTTTAGTTTTTGTTTTAACCACTGTTTTTTTACCAGTAGTTTTTTTAATAACTTGTTTTTTTACATCTGATTTCTGATTATTTGACAATTTCATCTTGTCTATTTTAATCTCAGAAACAACTTTGCCACCTTTTAATAAAATTTTTGTTATTTGAATCTTTGAAAGAGGCTGTCTGTGACCGTATCTTTTTCTAGAATTCTGTCTTCTTCTTTTTTTAAATACTATTACTTTTTTGTCTTTAATATTATCTAACAATAGTCCCTCAACTGTAGCCCCACTGATTGTTGGACTTCCAACCTCTGTAGTTTTATTGTCATTAACAAGCAAAACTTTTTTAAACTCTACTTTTTTTCCTTTTGGAATATTTAACTTTTCCACCTTAAGAATTTTGCTAGCAGATACTTTGTACTGCTTGCCACCAGTTTCAATTATTGCAAAAGACATAAAATAACCCCTGTTAAAATTTAAGGCAATATAACTCGGTACTTTACCAAGTCAAGTTGAATGATATCAAAATTGATCTTTTAAATTCCTTAGCTTTGTGAAAACTTCTAATTTTGAGCCATTATTCATTTCAAGGTTATTTTTAATTTTCTCATCGTCACATCTCAAAAATATATTGGTTTCTAGTTCCTCACCCAAAGTTACAGGAAGAGTTGGAAGTTTTTTTTCTTTTTTCTTTTTTACGTCTTCAATTCTATTTTTAAGTTTTGCGTTATCCTTATCAATGCTTATGCAGAATTTTCCATTACTGTTTGTATATTCATGGCCACAATAAATCATTGTATTCTTTGACAGGCTTTTAATTTTTTCTAAAGATTTAAACATTTGTTCGAATGTTCCTTCAAAAATTCTTCCACATCCAAGAGAGAATAAAGTGTCTCCTGTAAAAATAATGCTAGCTTTTTCAGAGTAAAACGCAATATGACCAAGGGTATGTCCAGGTATATGAATAACCTTAAAATCTGTTTTTCCTAAAGAGAATTTGTCACCATCACTTTTTTTGATGTCTGAACCAGGGATTTTTTCTTCCTCGTAGGAAGAACAAATAATTTTTGAATTGTATTTTTTTTTTAAATCTATATTTCCTCCTACATGATCATGATGGTGATGCGTGTTTAAAATAAAATCTAATTTTTTGTAAGTTTTACTAATTTCTAAATCTACAGGATCAAATTCAGATGGGTCAATAACTCCTACCAGATTTGTTTTTTTATCCCTAATCAAATAACTATAATTATCTGATAGGCATCTAATAATTGAAATGTCTAGCATTTTAACTCAATAAAAATATTCCAAGTTTAGAAAATAAATTTTTTATTTCAAGGTTACTTTTTTTGATTTCAGAAGTTGAGTTTGCATTAACTCCTATCGCTCTGTCAATCTTAATGTTTTTTTCTAAACAGAAATGAAATAGATCTTTAATTGTGCACATGTGAAGGTTAGGAGTATTGTACCAACTGTTTGGTAAAGTTTTTGTGACTGGCATTTTTCCGAATAATAATAAACTTGTTCTAACTTTCCAATATCCAAAATTAGGTATTGATATAATTACTGATTTCCCGATTCTTAATAAATCTTTTAAAACTTTTTCTGGATTATAAAATGCTTGAAGTGTTTGACTCAAAACGACAAAATCAAAAGACTGACTTGGAAATTGATGAAGTTCCGTTTCTGCATCACCTTCTATAACCGAAAGACCTTTATAAATGCATTTTTTAACATTTTCTTCTACAAGTTCTAAACCACGAGCCTCTATATTTTTTTCTTTAATTAGAAGATCCATTAAAGATCCATCTCCACAACCAACGTCTAGCACTCTTACGTTTTTAGGCAACAAGTCTATGATTACTTTAAATTCTTTTTTCATTTCTAAATTTTATATGCATTGAGTCTATAAATCCTTTTAAAGTTTTTAGAAATTCTGGTTCATTTACTAAAAAAGAATCATGACCTTTATCAGTTTTTATTTCAGCGAAGGAAACATCTGCTCCTGAGGCATTAAGAGCAATCACAGTATCTTTATTTTCTTTTGTTGTGTAAAGCCAATCAGAAGAGAAAGAAATAACCAAAAATTTTGTTTTTTGATTTTTAAAAGCCCCGGTAAGCCCTCCCTTGAATTGCCTGGATAAGTCAAAATAATCCATTGCTCTAGTAATATATAAAACAGAGTTTGCATCAAATCTTTCAACAAATGTGTAACCTTGGTGTCTTAAATAACTTTCAATCTGAAAGTCAGCATCAAAACTGAATTCGTAATCAGCTTTTTCCTGAAGCTTTCTACCAAATTTTTCCTGCATACCTTTTTCAGATAAATAACTAATATGTCCTACCATTCTTGCAACAGCCAAACCATTTTTTGGTTGAACATTTTTTTTTAAATATTTGCCTTTATCCCAAACAGGATCTGCCATAATAGCTTGTCTAGCCAACTCATTGAGAGCAATATTCTGGGCACTATGGCTTGTACTACAAGCAATCGGGACCGCAGAAAAAGTTCTATTTGGAAATGTTGCACAAAACTGAAGTAACTGCATTCCACCCATAGAGCCTCCTGTTGCACAAAGAAGCTTTTCTACTCCCAAATGATCTAAAAGAGTTTCCTGTGCTTTAACCATATCTCTTATCGTTATAACTGGAAAATTTAATCCATAGGGTTCATTTGTTTTTTTATCTATTTCTTTAGGACCCCATGAACCCATGCACCCACCGATAACATTTGCACAAATCACAAAATATTTATTTGTATCGATAGCCTTATCAGGCCCTACAGCTGTTACCCACCAACCTTCTTTTTTTGTAATTGGATTAACTCCACTAACAAATTGATCGCCTGTAAGTGCGTGAAAAATTAATATAGCATTGTCTTTGGATTCATTTAATTCTCCATATGTTTCATATGCCAAAGGAAAATCCCTAACAGTTTGCTTGCAGTCTAGCAAAAGGGGTTTTGATATATTCAATTTTTTAATATTTTTTAATTTATCATTCATATAAAAAAAAAGCCCAGCTAGACCGGGCAAAAACCCTGTTTAGCTGCATTTACTCAGCGCTCGCAATTTGGTTAAATCAGCGCTAGGCATGTATACTAAATCGCCATAAACATGTCAATTTATTCAAATAAACTTATTTCTATTATACAAATGGAGTCTCTTTTAATATAAGACACCTAAAATATTATGAAATTGCCCAGACCCAGAAAGATTATTGCAGAAAAGTACGTTGCTGGATTAAGTTTATTTAAAAGCAAAAGAAGCCCAATAAAATTATCTGCAAATGAATCCGCATTAGGACCAAGTCCTAAAGCAGTAAAATCTTATAATTCTATTGGAAAAGGTTTTAGAAGATATCCAGACTCAGATGGCACTTTTTTTAGAAAAGTTCTGGCTAAAAAATTTCGTTTAGAGAAAGATAGAATTATTCTTGGTTCGGGCTCTGACCAAATATTTGAATTAGTTTGTAAGCTTTTTTTAAACAAAGGAGACGAAGTTGTTGTTTCAGAATATAGTTTCATAATTTATAGAATTTATAGCAGAATGTGTGGTGCAACCATAAAATTCGCCAAAGAGGAAAATTTTAAGCCATCTGTTCAATCAATATTAGATTGTGTTAACAGAAAAACCAAGATTGTTTTTCTGGCCAATCCAAATAATCCAACAGGAACATATTTGGATCGACATGAAATGTTAGAATTGAGGAAAAAACTAAGGAGTGATGTTTTATTAGTCGTTGATGATGCGTACTATGAATTTATCAATAATCCTGATTTTGCTTCAGGAATGGAATTATTTTCTAAATCAAAAAATGTTTTGATAACAAGAACGTTTTCAAAAATATACGGTTTAGCAGGATTAAGAATAGGATGGGGCTATTCTTCAAAGGCAATAATTCAAAAGCTGTACGAAATTAAACCTCCATTTAACGTTAGTAGACCAGCTTTATTTGCAGCAACACAGGCGGTGAAAGATACGAATTGGCTCAATAAAGCCATAAAACATAATAATTTTTGGTCGGAAAAAATATTTAATGTAATAGACGAAATTGGTATTGCTACCAACAAGACAAATGTTAATTTTTTTCTGTTAAATTTTGATTTTGTTGACAAATCATCGTCCCAAGTATTTAACATGCTAGCAAATTCAGGAATTTTGGTAAGGCAAATGGACGTTTACAGTATTAAAAACTCATTGAGGGTGACAATAGGAAATAATTATGAAAATAAAAAATTTATTATAACATTAAGGAAAATTTTTAATGTTTGAACAAGTATCAATTATTGGTTGTGGTTTAATAGGTTCTTCGGTCTTCAGAGCTTTAAAGAAAAACGGCTCAGTTAAAAGAGTAATAACTTTTGATAGCGATAAATCTGTTAGCGAAATTATAAAAAAAGAAAATCTTTCGGATAAAATAACTTCTAGTCCAGAAGAAGCAGTTAGTAATGCTGATCTAGTTTTAATTTCAACTCCTTTAAGTAGTTTTGAGTCAGCAGTTGATTCAATCAAAAGACATCTTAAATCTGGATCAATTTTAACAGACACAAGTTCAGTAAAAAAAGGAGCAGATTTAATAATCAAAAAATTCAATTTAAAAAATATTTCCTGGATTCCTAGCCATCCTGTTGCTGGAACAGAAAAGAGTGGACCGACGGCAGGTTTATCTGACTTATTTAAAGATAGATGGACAATATTAACACCAGATTCGAAAGTAAAAGAATCAGATGTAAAAAAGGTTGCCCTTTTTTGGGAGTCAATGGGAAGTAAAATTAAAATTATGTCGGCAGGAGATCACGATAAAATATTGTCTCTTACAAGTCATCTTCCACACGTAATTGCTTACAACATAGTTAAAACTGCAATGGACAATGATGAAAAAACGAATAAAGATGTTATTAGATACAGTGCTGGCGGTTTAAGAGATTTTACAAGAATAGCTGCATCAAACCCAATAATGTGGAAAGATATATTTATTGATAATAGTGATTTAATTATTGATGGAATTAATAGGTTTAGCAAAAGTTTAGATGAATTCAAAAAAGCTATTACAGAAAAAGATAGTAAAAAACTTTTGGAAATTTTTGAAAAATCCAAAGAGTTTAGAGATGCAATTATCAAAGCAGGTCAGGATACAGATAAACCAGGCTTCGGTAGAAAATAACTAATTTATTAAATCAATTTCCTTATAAATTTCTGTTTGAAGTTTTTCTACAAATTCCTCTTTTTTCAAACCCGGCTGAATAGGATCGAGAAAAGATATGGTGATTTTGCCAGGATATTTATTAAAGCTGTTTTTAGGCCAAACTTTTCCCGAATTTAGACCAACAGGTATACAAGGCATTTTTAGCGTTTCATAAATTTTACCAACACCCTTTTTAAAAGGAACTCTATCTTTATGCTTAACTCTTGTGCCTTGGGGAAAAATTAATAATGGCCTGTTACTTTTCTCTATGCTTTCTTTAATTCTGTCAAAGAAATTTAAGTTTTCTTTAGTTGTTGTATTTCTCACAATTTCTATAGCTCCAATTTTTTTTAAACCCCAACCAAAAAAAGGAATTCTTAACAATTCTTTTTTTAAAATAAAAACAGGACCATTAATAACAGTTTGTAGAGCAAATGTTTCAAACATAGATTGATGGGCTGAAGCAACAAAAAACTTTTCATATTTTGTTAAATTGTTCAAACCTTTAAATTCAGTTTTTGTATTTAAAAAAATCTTCAATATCCAAATCACATAATGTGATAATAATTTTCCTAAAAACAGCATGTATTTATCTTTTAAAAAAAGAAATGGTGCAGCTACTATAGATACTAGAACTATCCCAGAGTACAAGAATATATTAAAAAATAATGATCTAAAAAATACCATCAACTAAATGATCTCAGAAATTTTTTGTCTTCTTCTAGCAATTTTAACTTTTCCATTTTTCACTATTATTTCTGAAGCCAGAGGTTTTGTGTTGTAGTTGGACGAAAGAGTTGAACCATAAGCCCCAACATTTGTAATAGCGACCAGATCATTTTCATTTAAAAAAGAAAAGTTTCTACATTTTAAGAAAGTGTCTGTGCTTTCACAAATAGGTCCAACAAATTCCATGTTTCCATTAATTCTTTTTTTTGATTTCAAAACAGGAATAATATTATGTCTTGCATTGTATAACGCTGGCCTCATAAAATCATTCATGCCCGCATCTATAATAATAAAATACTTTTTTCCGTTTTGTTTAATAAAAACAACTCGTGAGATTAAAGTGCCTGCAT
>CACPJP010000008.1 GCA_902634325.1 uncultured Pelagibacteraceae bacterium
GGTGTAACCAATTACTTTATTGCCGGCTATAGCGGCTTCTATTGGAGGCATCCCAAGACCTTCAGACTGCGTAAAAGATAAAAAAATTTTAGATTTAAGCAAATAATTAAAAACTTCTTTTTCTTTAAGTCTATGTATTTTTTTTATCTTCCATTTTTTTGAAATATGTTTTCTTAAAAAAAACATGACGGTTTCTGAATGTTGTGGCATTTTTCTTGGCATATAAGTTATCATGTTCTGCTTTTTAACTTTTGTATTGAATTTGTCTTTATCTACAGAAAGATTAACTTTCAAAATTTTTTTTTCTATTTTCGGAAAAGAGACTTTAAGGCATTCAGTTATATCTCTGGAAACCGACATAATAAATTTAGCTTTATTATATGATTCTTCTAAGGTTTTATAATCGTTTGTGGGATTAAGAGCATATCCATTTAATGCAAAGATGGCATATGGAATTTTGTTATTTATAGCAATTTTTTTTGCTAAATGTGCAAATATCTCTGGAAAAATCAAGAAATCTTTTTTTCTATCAAAAGTTAAATTTTTTTTAACTTTTATTTTGTTTTTAAACCAATTGGCTTTGTAAACTCTATCTACTGTTAAATCTTCAAACTTCCATCCCGAATATTTATAATTATTTTTGATTTTAAAAACCTTATTTAATGAATTTTTCCACTTAGAAGATTTCTTTTTTTTTAAGTGTAAAACTTGTGATGAAAAATTTTTTATTTTTAATTCATTAATTCTTTCACTGTGGTCGTATATAATTTTTACTCCTCCGGCTACTCCTTTTTCGGCAGTGGCAATATAAATTATGTTTTTAAGTATTCTCATATCTTGGTGCCCTCGGCCAGACTCGAACTGGCACTCCCTTGCGGGCAAGGATTTTAAGTCCTTTGTGTCTACCATTTCACCACGAGGGCATTAGTTGTTTTCTTAATGTTTATGTTAAGTTTTTATTTAAAACAAGATCAATATTTAAAATATTTTTTATTATAATAAATTTCATCAACGCCATACTTATCAAAATATGTAAATCCCTTATCTTTTAATAGATTGTTATAATTGTTTTGTTCTGGATAATTATTTTCAACAGATAAGACTTTGATATTAAAATAGTTGAAATCAATTGACTCTAAAATTCTCTTTTCTTCGCCCTCGACATCTATTGACAAATAATCAATAATTTTATTTTCTCCAACGACTTCTTTAAATGTTGATGTTTTAATATCAAGCTTGTTCATTTTGGTTCTAGGATCTTTCATAATTATATCCAGGGTTTTTTTGTATTCATCCGTTACTATTCCACTCATCTGAATGTATCCATTTATTACTTCAACAAATTCTTTATGATCATTTTTATTGCTAATTGCTCTATTAATGCAAATGCAGTTTCTGTTTTTTTTTAACTTTTCAAAATGAACGGGTGATGGTTCGATTGCTATGCCATTCCAGTCCATAAATTTTTCAAAATAAAAGCAATTGCTGCCATCAATTCCATCAAAAGCTCCAATTTCAACAAAAAATCCTTTTTTTAAATTTTTAAAAAAATAATTTTTAATACATTTATCTTGTCCTGATTGAGAAAAAAAATCTTTATTCAACTTAAAATATCTTTCAGCTTCCCATATTTTTCTTCTTAAAAACCCCCTGCCCTTTGTGTATTGATGTGAATAAACATTTGGAATTTTTTCCAAACAAGTATTGTAGATATAATGTGCTTTTTTTTTACCTTCTATATTTTCTTCGAAAAGTTTATTGGCAAAACTAATTACCTCACTGATGTCTTTACCTTCTAGATATCGTAAATCTTCTTTTTTCATTTATTTTTACAGAAAAGGCTTTTAAGTCCTTTGTGTCTACCATTTCACCACGAGGGCTTTTTTACGTATTAATACACTAAATTTAAATTCATAAAAGAAAAAAATTTATAATTTAAATTTTTTGAATAAAAATCAAACCGTTAGCATACGTGGGATGTATAAGTCTGTTTCCTGTTTTAAGTTCTTTAATAATTTTGAAATCGTTATTAAATTTATTTATAAAATCTAAAGTTGCCTGTTCAACCACTGGCATATTATAATCGTCTACCAGAATAATAGCATCTTTTGCCAAATAATCTTTAACAATTACAAGATTGTCGTATTGATTTTTATAAGAATGTTCTCCGTCATAATAATAAAAATTAATTAATTTATTTTTCTTTTTCCAATTTTCAAAAAACATTTTATAATCCATATCAAAGAAAAAATGTTTTTCTTTATTTTTTATTTTATCAAAGTATTTAAAAAAATAGTTTTTGGCTCTAGAACTTTCGTATAAATTATCTAATTTTGGATTTCCTTCTTTGTAATCATGTGAGAAATTATCTACACCATAAACTTCACATTGTGTATTAAACATTCCTGCAAACATACTAAAGCCCCTCCAAACGCCAACATTAATGTATACGCCATCATTTTTTAAATTTTTTGATATTTGGTTTATGATAAATCCAACTGAAATTCGCGACATTGTATCTACTAACAAAAGCTGTTGTATTGTATCAATATCTGTTTGAGAAATATTTTCAAATTTTGTATTAGAATCTATAAATTTTTTTTCATTTCCAATAAGCTTGAAAAGTCTTTTCTTGATTCTATAAATATAATCTTTACGTACATCTTGTCCTGGATGAATTTTAAAATTAATTTTTTTTAAGATTTCATTAATAAGTGTGCTTTTATTCATGTTAACAATGAGACTAATATTATAATCTACTTAAACCTTAAACTTTTTTGAATTTTTTTACCATCAAGTGTCTTTATTTCAATCTCAATATCTTTATTTAACCTCATGTCTTTATTATTTTTCCATATTCCTGCTGCTAGGTGTAAAATTCCTATTTTTTCATTGGGAAGAAAAGGTTCAACAAATGTATTTTTCTCTGTGTCATATTTTGGAAGTAGATGACTTGCTATCCAATTACATTTCAGTGGTAAAAATTCGACTTCAACATTATCGTGATAAACTGCAATATTAATTGCTAAACCTTCTGAACCAAAAACTTTTCCTTTTGATAAAGTTTTTTTTAAGTTTTTTTGCCAAATCTCCCAACATTTAGAGTTTTTTTCTAATGAAAAAACACCAATATTGATGTGAGGTGCAAAAGCTAATTTTCTAGCAATATTGTCTTCGATGCCCGAGGATTTTGCGTGTTTGTAATTTTGAGATTTTATAACAGCAACCTTTCCTAACAACCATTTAACTTTTGACATGATCCTATATCCTGGTCCAATACTTTGAGTAATTCCAAGTTTTCCATTGTCACAAGCTTTAAAATATAAATCTACAGCTGACCAAGAATTTACCCATGCATCACAATCAATCCAAAGGTATTTGTCAAATTCAGGAAAATATTTAGGCAAGAATGCTCTTGAGACCTGACTTTTTAACCATTCTTTTTTTAAAACTTTATAACCGGGAACTTCTATATCCCATTGTGCTTTTTTTATTGAATGAACTTTGGGTTTTAAAATATCTACTTGATCTTTAGTTAACCCAGCATCTAAAACGCATATTGAAACATCTTTGTTTTCATCGTGAGCTTTTATTGAGTTAATAAGTTCCTCAAGAAGTTTGAAGTAATTAAAATCTGCCAGAGTAACAATTGTTTTAGAGCTCATATTTTATTCCAACCATTGTTTATATTTGTCTAAATTATTTTTAATATAAGTTGGCAATTCATCTGTTGTTGTAACTGTAAGCTCGTCTCCCCCGCTAAATTTTGATTTTTTCATATCTGCTCTCAGATTATACACTGGTTTTTTACTCATTATCATTTTTTGAATTTTATCTTCTCCTATCGGTTCAAGATCATATTCTCTGTGATGAAGGTATGAAGTTAATTTTTTTTCAATATTTTTTGCTGTTTTCATATATGAAAAATGCCATCCACCATTCTCTATGAAGTAGATATCTTGGTATTTTGTTCTAGAAAATAACGAATCAACTCTCCAGAAAGGGTATTTTTTGTCTTTTATATTCCTTAACCATTGGGGTGATAAAAGATTAACTTTTCTACATGCTTTTGTTCCAAACCATTCAAAGGAATCGAGCTTCAGGTTAAATTTATAATAAAACAATTTTTGTTTAAAAAGTATTATTTTATTTTTAATATTTTTTAAACTATTTTTCTCTAAATTTGGAATTTCATCTAAATCTGATATAAGAACAATGTCTATGGGATCGGCTTCTTTTAGCCCTTGTTGAATACAGTCTCTCTGAAAATTTTCTCTTTTTGCAGCATTAAGTATATATTTTGAATTCTTAGTATCCTCATCATCTTTATCAGAAATTTTAGAAATTCCTGGTGGTTCTTGGTCTACAACGATATAAGAGATTTTTTTCTCAAATTTTTTAAATTTATTAATATCAAATAATAATTTTCTTTTCTCTCCACTATGAGTATAGGAGCTTTCTACAACAACAAATTTATCAACATAGTCATTCAAGTAGTTTAGACGAAAATCTAATAACATTTCTTCGTCAAAAAACATAAAACAATCAAAAATTTTCATCTAACTTTTATTTTTTTATTCCTTGAAATAACAATATAATTATTTTTATAACCACAGTCTTTGTATCCTTGTATAATTTTATTCAAATATATTTTAGCAGGTGGATTAGGCTTTGTTTTTTTTGGCATATAATAAAACATCACTTTTTTTCCAAAAAGTTTAAAATATTTCTTTATGTACATAATCGGAAAATCTTCATAAACATCTAATACTTTTTCATCATTTTTAGATATCTTGTATATAGCTCCTAAAACGGTACTGTTTTTTTTTCTTTCTACATCAGCAACCCCTCCACCATAATACATATGCCTAAAAACAAGTTTATAACCTTTTAGTTTATGACATCCTATGTACTTGGAATCTTTACATCGTTTTTTCATTTGTTTCTGATAAAGATTACTTCCAAAAGCAAAATACAGCATTAAACTCCTCTAAAAATTTTTATTTTTTTATTTCTTAACATCTTAATAATAGCTTTGTGGCAAGATTGTAAACTAATTTTATTTGAAGATCTTATAACAATTGAAATGCCTATTTTTCCTAGCCTAAAAAAAGGATAGCTGCCTATCTCAACAAATTTTTTATATTTTTTTTGAACTGCCTCTAATCCTTTTGCAATATTACTTTCTATTGTTTCTACAGTTACTGTTAGACTGTAGATTTTTAATCCTAGTTTTAAATATTTTTTTAAGTTACCAATCATAGATCTTAGTATTGAAGGAACTCCAGGAAGACAGATAACATTTTTAATTACAAACCCAGGGGCTGCACTAGAAGGGTTGAAAATTAACTTTGAACCTTCCGGCATTTTTGCCATTTTTTTTCTTGGATCATTAAAATTTTTTTTTCCATAATATTTTTTCAATATACTGTAAGCTTCTTTGTGGTAAGTATATTTTTTTTTGAAAGCTCTTGATATCGACTGAGAAGTAATATCGTCATGCGTTGGTCCTATTCCGCCTGTTGTTAAAACGTAATTATAACTTTTGCTTAAAGCTAAAACGCTTTTTATTATTTTCTTTTCAAGATCTGGAATGATTCTAACTTCTACAACCTTGATTCCTAAACTGTTATTAAGCCATGAAGCTAAATAAGAAACATTTTGATCCGTCGTTCTTCCCGATAAAATCTCATTGCCAATAACTAATATTGCAGCAGTAATTTTTTTATTTTTTCTTACCATAATTTGATAATATTAAAAAAATGGATTTTGAGAACGAATTAATACTAGGAGTTTTAATAAAAAGATACAAGCGATTTTTTGTGGATATTAAGTTGGAAAATAAAATTATTACTGCACACTGCCCAAACCCTGGATCAATGTTTAAGCTTTTAAAAAAAGGAAATCCTGTATGGATAACAAAATCTGACAATGAAAAAAGAAAACTTCAATATACTTTGCAAATTATAGAGGTTAATAAAATTAAATTTTGTGTAAACACTCACATAACAAATAAAATAGTTCAGGAATCACTTGAAAAAAAACTAATAAATGAATTAAAGGAATATAATCTTGTTAGACCAGAAAAAAAATTTGGAACTAATACTAGATTTGATTTTCTTCTTTACAACACCAGGAAAGACAAAAAGGCATTTCTAGAGGTAAAAAGTGTTTCCCTTAGTAGAAAAGATGGTCATGCTGAATTTCCGGATGCAGTAACAAGCAGAGGTAAAAAACATTTAGAAAGCCTTCTGTCTGCAAATAAACAGGGATATGAGAGTTATTTGATGTTTCTAATTCAAATAGAAAATTGCAAATCTTTTGGAATTGCATCAGATATAGATCCTGAATATTCTAAAGTTTTTAAGGATGCTTTAAAAAAAAATGTTAAGTTGCTTTGTTATGATTGTAAATTTTCTAACAAAGGAATAGAAATAAATAACAAAATAAAAACTTTATTAAATGACAGATAAAATGCTTGAAGCTTTTGATGGAACAAGAAAAGCCGGATCTATAGCCTCTGGAGCTTTAGATGAAGTTGCAAAAATTATAAAACCAGGAATAAAAACCGACGATATTGATAAATTGTGTTTTGAATTTATAAATGACAACCATGCATATTCTGCGCCATTATTTTATAGGGGTTATCCAAAATCTTGCTGTACTTCTACAAACCATATTGTTTGTCATGGGATACCTAGAAATAAATTTTTAAAAGAAGGAGATATAGTTAATGTTGATGTAACGGCACAAAAAAATGAGTGGCATGGCGATACTAGCAGGATGTATTTTATTGGAGAAGTTTCAACTAAAGCAAAAAAATTAGTAAGAACTACATACGAAGCAATGATTAAATCTATAAAAATTTTAAAAGATGGTATTCAGATTGGAGATATAGGATATGTTATTCAAAACCATGTTGAAGCAGCAGGATTCTCGGTTGTTAGAGATTTTTGTGGACATGGAATAGGAAGAAATTTTCATGAGCCTCCAAATATATTGCATTACGGAGAATCCAAGACAGGAGAGAAGTTAAAAACTGGTATGATTTTTACAATTGAACCAATGATAAATGAAGGAAATTATGAAACAAAGATATTAAATGATGGTTGGACAGCAGTTACTAAAGATAAAAAGTTATCCGCACAATTTGAACACACTATTGGTATAACTGATAATGGTTATGAAATATTTACTTCTTCAAAAAAAGAATTAGATTTTCCACCATATAAAATATGATAGAGAGATATTCAAGAAAAGAGTTAAAACGAATATGGGAAGACCAGAATAAGTATAAAATCTGGTTGGAAGTAGAACTTGCTGCAGCTGAAGCAATGGAAAAACTTAAAATAATTCCCAGGGGTGTTGTCAAAAAGGTAAAATCAAAATCAAAAATTAATGTAAAAAAAATTGCATCAATAGAAAATAAAGTTAGACATGATGTAATTGCTTTTCTAACTTCAATAACTCAAAAAACGGGAAAAGAGGGAAGATTTTTACATAAAGGCATGACTTCTTCTGATGTCTTAGATACCACTTTTAATCTACAACTAAAACAATCAGGATTCATTTTATTAAATGATATTGAAAAATTATTAAAATCTATAAAAAAACAATCTATTAAACATAAATACACTCTATGCATAGGTAGAAGTCACGGAATTCATGCAGAACCAACAACATTTGGTTTAAAAATGTTAACTTTTTATGAAGAATTTTCTAGAAATTATGACCGTTTAGAAAATGCCATTAAAGAAATATCAACATGCGCAATATCAGGTGCGGTTGGAACTTTTGCCAACGTTGATCCAAGAATTGAAAAATTTGTTGCAAAAAAATTAAAATTAAATGTGGAACCAGTATCTACACAAGTTGTTCCTAGAGATAGACATGCTTATTTTTTTTCTGTATTGGGAATTATTGCCAGTTCCATAGAAAGATTTGCTATAGAAATACGTCATTTACAAAGAACAGAAGTTTCAGAAGTTGAAGAATTTTTCAAAAATAAACAAATGGGCTCTTCGGCAATGCCTCATAAAAAGAATCCGGTACTCAGCGAAAACCTTACAGGTTTAGCTAGGCTTATAAGAGGAAATGTAATGCCTGCTTTGGAAAACGTAGCGTTATGGCACGAGAGAGATATTTCTCATTCAAGTGTGGAAAGGAATATAGGACCAGATTCTACTATAACTTTGGATTTTGCATTAAACAGACTAAATGAAGTAGTGGAGTCAATGAAAATCAATTATAAAAACATGAAAAAAAATTTAGACTTAACTAAAGGTTTATTTTTTTCACAAAGAATTTTGTTAGAGTTGACTTCAAAAGGTATAAAGCGAGAAGTAGCCTACAGAATGGTTCAAAAATGTGCTCTCAAATCTCTTGAAAATAACACTTCTTTCCATGATACTTTGCTTAAAGATAAAACGATTATGGGGAAAATATCTGTTAGTAATTTGAAAAAATTATTTGATTTCAATTATCACACAAGAAAAATTGATGTAATTTTCAAAAGAGTTTTGAGGAAAAAATGAATAAAGGGAAAAAACTTTACGAAGGAAAAGCAAAAATCATATATGAGACTAAGGAAAAAGGTTTAGCTATCCAGCATTTCAAAGATGATGCAACAGCTTTTAATAATAAAAAGCAGGCTACTGTTGAGGGCAAAGGAGTTCTCAATAACAGAATATCAGAACATATTTTAAACAATTTAAATCAAGTTGGTATTAAAACTCACCTAATTAAAAGATTAAATATGAGAGAACAATTGATCAAGTTAGTCGAGATTATACCAATAGAAGTGATAGTAAGAAATATAGCTACAGGCTCCTTAACAAAAAGACTCGGTATAACTGATGGTACAATTTTAGAAAAACCTTTGTTGGAATTTTGTTATAAAAAAGATGAATTGGATGATCCGTTAATTGCAAAAGAACATATATTTGCTTTTAATTGGGCAACAGAAGATGAAATAAAAACTATTGAAGATATGACTTTTAGAGTAAATGACTTTATGTCTGGTATGTTCAGAGGTGTGGGGATTAAGCTTGTAGATTTTAAATTAGAGTTTGGAAGAATATGGCAAGGAGACAAAAAGGAAATTATTCTTGCAGATGAAATAAGTCCTGACACTTGTAGACTTTGGGATGTTAAAAGTGAAAAAAAATTAGATAAAGATAGATTTAGAAAAGATCTTGGAAATATTATTCAAGCATATCAAGAAGTTGCTAGAAGATTGGGTATAGTGCCTGAAACAACTAATGTTAGTGAAGTAAACTTCAAAAAACCTACATCAATAAAATTCAAGAAAAAATAAATTGAAATTTGCAGTAACAGTCACTTTGAAAAAAGATGTGCTAGACCCTCAAGGTAAAGTTGTTGGTCAAACTTTAAAAAACATGGGTATTAAAAATTTAAATCAAGTAAGACAAGGAAAATTCTTTGAAATAGATATGAACGAAAAAGATTCTGTTAAAGCCGAAGGTCAAGTTAAAGAAATGTGTGAAAAATTACTGGCAAATCAAATTATTGAGGATTTTAAAATTAACAAAACAGAATGAAGTCATCTGTCATAGTTTTTCCAGGATCAAATTGCGATAGAGATATTGCTGTAGCTCTAGAAAAATTGCAATTCAAAAATTCAATGGTTTGGCATAAAGAAACTGAACTACCAAAGTCAGATCTAATTGTAGTTCCCGGAGGTTTTTCATACGGAGATTATTTGAGATCAGGTGCAATAGCAGCAAAATCCAATATACTATCAGAAGTAATCAGAACTGGAAAAAAAGGTGCTTTAATTTTGGGAATCTGTAATGGATTTCAAATCTTGATTGAGTGTGGATTATTACAGGGTGCTTTATTAAGAAACTCTGGATTAAAATTTATTTCAAAAGATGTACTTGTAAGAGTCCAATCAAATAAAAATAAATTTTTTAATAAATATAAAGATGGTGAAATATTAAAATTAAATATTGCACATAATGAAGGGAACTATTTCACTAACAAAAAACATTTGGAAGAATTAGAAAGTAACGAATTGATACCACTTAAATATTGTGATGAAGAAGGAAATACCGATCTAAAATCAAATCCAAATGGATCTATAAATAATATTGCTGGTGTTTTTAATAAAAATAAAAATATTCTGGGAATGATGCCTCATCCTGAAAGAATGGCTGATAAGATTTTATCGGGTGAAGATGGTTTGGGTCTATTTCTGAGTCTAATGAATTAATATGACAATTACAAAAGAACAATTAGAATCTCACGGTTTAAAGACAGAAGAATACAAAAAAATAAAAGAACTTTTAGGCAGAGATTCAAATTTACTAGAACTTGGAATTTTTTCCGCAATGTGGAATGAACATTGTTCTTATAAATCTTCAAAAATTCATTTAAAAAAACTTCCAACAAAAAATAACATTGTAATTCAAGGTCCAGGTGAAAATGCAGGTGTTATCGATATAGGAGACGATGATGCAATAATTTTTAAAATAGAAAGTCACAATCACCCTTCTTTTATTGAACCTTATCAAGGTGCTGCGACTGGCGTTGGTGGAATATTGAGAGATGTTTTCACTATGGGAGCAAGACCTATTGCTCTAATGAACTCAATTCATTTTGGTTCACCTGAAAATAAAAAAACTCAAAACTTATTAAGCGGCGTTGTATCAGGAATTGGTGGTTATGGAAATTCAGTAGGTATACCTACTGTTGGTGGAGAAACTAAATTTAACAGTACATACAACGAAAATATTTTAGTAAATGCAATGGCAATTGGTCATGCAAATAAAAATAAAATCTTTTATTCGAAAGCTAAAGGTTTGAACAAACCTGTGGTCTACGTTGGTTCTAAGACTGGAAGAGATGGTATTCATGGGGCCACGATGGCTTCGGCTGAATTTGATGAAAATTCTGAAGAAAAAAAACCAACTGTTCAGGTTGGAGATCCTTTTGCAGAAAAATTACTTTTGGAAGCATGTCTAGAATTAATGAAAGATAACTCTATTATATCCATACAAGATATGGGTGCAGCCGGACTAACATCATCCAGTATAGAAATGGCATCAAAAGGCAAACTTGGAATTCAACTAAATTTAAATAAAGTGCCTTGCCGTGAAAGTAATATGAGTCCTTATGAGATCATGTTGTCCGAAAGTCAGGAACGAATGTTGATAATACTTGATGATAAAAAAGAAGAAGAGGCAAAAAAAATATTTGATAAATGGGATTTAGACTTTGTTGTGATAGGAAAAACAACTGATACCAATAGATTAATACTAAATTTTGATAATAAAAAAGTAGCAGATATTCCCATTTCAGCATTGGCCGATAAAGCTCCTTTATATGATAGAAAATATACTAAATCTAAATTGTATAAAAATAAGGTAAAAATAAAAGATTTAAAAAAAGTTAAAATTGAGGATGCACTTATCAAAATACTATCTTCACCAAATCATTCAAATAAAAATTGGATTACTGATCAATATGATCAAGTTGTTATGTGTGATACTTTACAAAAATCTGGTGGGGACTCTGCTGTTGTTAGAATTCATGACAAAGACAAAGCTATAGCAATATCAGTGGACTCTTCAGCAAACTATTGTAAGGCTGATCCCAAGTCTGGAGGTAAACAAATTGTTTGTGAGAATTGGAGAAATTTAATTTCAGTAGGAGCTAAACCACTAGCTATTACAAACTGTTTAAATTTTGGAAGCCCAGAAAAACCTGAAGTTATGGGAGAATTTGTTGAATGTATTGATGGAATCAAAGAATCATGTGAATTTTTAAATTTTCCTGTGGTATCTGGCAATGTATCTTTTTACAACGAAACAAATTCTAAAAGTATATTTCCCACGCCTGTAATTGGAGGTATAGGAGTAATAGATAATCTGAAAAGAATAGTGAATATAAAAACAAAAAAACCCGGAAACCTAATTATGATTTTAGGAAAAACGATTGGACATATAGATCAAAGTACTTTTCTTCAAGAAAATTACTCAATAAATGATGGGCCTCCGCCAGAAATAAATCTTATTAACGAAAAAAACAATGGTTTAGCTGTTTTAAAATTAATTAAAGATAATTTAATACTCTCTGCACATGATGTATCTTCCGGCGGTATGCTTGTCTCGTTGGCAGAGATGTCAATTTCATCAGGTCTGGGTTTAAAAATATTTAAGCCCAAAAAATTTAAAAATTCTTTTGAATATTTTTTTGGCGAAGATCAGGGAAGATATTTGATCGAAATTTCTAAAAATAACCTAAAAAATATTGAAATATTTTTAAAAAAAAGGAATGTTTTTTTTGAAATCGTCGCTGAGGTACAAAATGACACATTCGAAATTGAAAAAATATTTAATTTAAAAATAAAAGATCTTCAAAATTATAATAATCAATGGTATACTAAATATAATGCCATTAACTAAAAATGAAATTTCAACAATGATTATGACTGCTTTCCCTGATGCAACTCTTGAATTAAAAGACATAGCTGGAGATAACAATCACTATTCTGCTAAGATTATATCTAGAATTTTTAATGGTAAATCTAAAGTTGAACAACATAAAATGGTATATAAAGCTCTAGAAGGCAAAATGGGTAACGAACTACATGCTCTTGCATTAACTACGGAAGAAAAAAATGGATGATGTAAATAAAAAAATTAAAAGCATTATTGATTCGAATAACATTGTTCTTTTCATGAAAGGAACGCCTGATTCTCCTCAATGTGGATTCTCAATGGCAGTATCAAATATATTAAAACATTTAAAAGTAAATTTTGAGGGAATCAATGTTCTGGAAAGCGATGAGATAAGACAAGGAATAAAAGATTATACTGATTGGCCAACAATACCTCAGCTATATATTAAAGGAGAATTTGTTGGCGGTTGTGATATCGTTAAAGAAATGTTCGAAAAAGGTGAATTAAAAAAACTTTTAGAAAGTAAATCTTTATTATCTTGAGTAATACTCAATAACTAATTTTGGTTCCATAACAGTTGGATAAGGAATGTCAGCAAATTTTGGAACTCTAACAAGTTTAGCTGTTTTATTTTTAGTATCCAATTGAATATATTCCGGCACATCTCTTTCTTTACTGCTTAGACTCGTGTCAATTATTGTTAATCCTTTTGATTTGTCTTTAACTTCAATTAGATCTTCCTCTCTTACTAGGTAACTAGAAATATTAACTTTTTTCTTGTTTACTTTAAAATGTCCGTGATTAATTAATTGTCTTGCTGAAAAAACTGTGGGAGCTAGTTTAGCTCTATAAATTACTGTATCCAATCTTGTTTCTAAAATTCCAACTAAATTTTCTGTTGTATCACCTTTTTTCTTGATAGCTTTTCTATAAACATTTCTAAATTGTCTCTCATTAATGTTTCCATAATATGATTTTAATTTTTGTTTCGCGTTAAGCTGAACACCATAATCTGTAGGCTTACCTTTTTTATTTTGACCATGTTGGCCAGGAGGATAATTACGTGTATTAAATGGACTCTTGGGCTTACCCCATAAATTAACTTTTAATCTTCTGTCTACTTTGTGTTTTGCCCTAATCCTTTTTGTCATAAAAAAAACGTTTATAATCCTTATAGTGTATTTGTCAATTGTTCTTATAATTTACTAAAAACACTGGATAATATCCTTAATTCTTTATTACTTAGCTCCATTCTACCAAAAATATTTCTGAGGTTAAGAAGCATTGTTTTTTTCTTTTCACTTGGAGAAAAAAATCCTTTTTTTTCTAAACGGCTTTCAACAAAATTAGTGAATGTGCTGAGTTTTTTCTTACTTATAACGTCAATTAATTTTTTCTCTTTTTTAAAATAACTTGGTCTAAAGTTCCTAAATATTTCATAACAGACCAGAATTATACTATGGGAAAGATTAATAGACTCAAATTCTTTATTTACTGGAATTTTAAAAATATAATTTGAATATGCTATATCATCGTTAGATAAGCCCGAAGCTTCTGGACCAAACATAATTCCAATTTTCTTTTTTTTATTCTTTTTAATACTTTCAATAAATTGGTTAAAAGATAAATGTCTTTTATTTATATCTCTCCTTCTTGCTGAAGAAGCATAAATAATATCGTATTTATTTATAGCGTCTTTGATATTAGAATATACTTTTGTTTTTTTGAGAATATCTTTTGCGCCTACGGATGTTGCTATTGCCTTTTTGTTTGGCCATATTTCTTTAGGATTAACTAAATCTAAATTTTTAAAACCAAAATTTTTTAACCCTCTAGCAGAAAAACCTATATTTTCTGGTAACTGAGGTTTTACAAGAAGAAAACCAACTTTGTTAATCATTTGCCGGAGCTTTTTCTTTATACAACTTATAATCCAAGCTATCTATTAAAGCTTTAAATGATGCATCAATTATATTTGGAGATACTCCTATCGTGAACCAGTTCTTTCCATCTTTGTCTGTGCTTTCTATAGAAACACGTGTTGTCGCATTTGTTCCGGTATTTAAAATTCTTACTTTATAATCAACTAGTTTCAAATCTTTTAAATATTTTGAATATTTTCCAACTTTGTCAACATTAGATCTAATAGCATTATCTAATGCATTAACCGGTCCATTACCCGAACCTTCACAAATAATTTCTTTTCCATCAACTACTATATGAGCTTTTGCAAAAGAATTTATTTTGTCTTTTGAATCTCTTTTTACCGAAACATCGTATTTCGAAATAGTTAAATATTTTGGTATTTCTCCTAAAAGACGTCTTGCTAATAGTTCAAATGAAGCATCGGCACCATCATAGGAATAGCCGGCAAACTCTCGATCTTTTACTTCATCAAGTAAACTTTGAACCTTTGGATCGTTTTTATCAATTTTAATTCCATACTTTTCTAGCCTAGACATGATGTTAGACTTTCCTGACTGATCAGAAACAACAATGTTTCTAAAGTTTCCAACTAAATTTGGATTTATATGTTCATAGGTTTTTGGATCTTTTGTAACCGCTGATACATGAAGACCTCCTTTGTGTGCAAAAGCTGATGCCCCTACATAAGCTGAGTGTCTGTTAGATTTTCTGTTCAATATCTCATCTAACAATCTAGAGCATTCTGTCAATGTTTTCATTTTTTCTTTAGAAATGCCTATTGTAAAATTTTTAGCAAAACTGTCTTTTAAAACTAGTGAAGGAATTACTGACATTAAATTTGCATTGCCGCATCTTTCTCCTAATCCATTAATTGTGCCCTGAACCTGACGCACTCCTGATAGTACGGCTGCCAAAGAATTAGCAACTGCATTTTCTGTATCATTGTGTGCGTGTATTCCAAGATTTTTACCAGGAATAGCTTTTGTAACTTTTGAAACAATTTCTCCAACTTCATGCGGAAGTGTTCCTCCATTTGTGTCGCAAAGAACAATCCAACGTGCTCCTTCGTTGTAAGCAGTTTTTATACAATCCAAGGCATACTTTGGATTATTTTTATAACCATCAAAAAAATGTTCAGCATCAAACATAAATTCTTTTTTCTTTTTAATAAATAATTTTGCTGACTCTTTGATATTCTCCAAATTTTCTTTGTTAGTTATACCCAGAGCTACATCAACATGGAAATCCCAGGATTTTCCTACTAAACATACTGCTGGAGTGTTTGAATTTAAAACTGCAGATAATCCAGGATCGTTTTGGGCACTTCTTCCAGCTTTTTTAGTCATCCCAAATGCTGTTAAGATAGTGCTTCCTAACTTAGGTGGTTTATTAAAAAAAGTTGTATCTAAAGTATTAGCTCCGGGCCACCCGCCTTCTAAATAATCAACACCAAGATCTGATAGTGCTTTTGCTATTTTATTTTTATCATCAAGAGAAAAATTAACTCCTTCTGTCTGAGCTCCATCTCTCAAAGTAGTGTCAAAAATATATATTTTTTCTTTTCTCATTTATATTTCCAAGTTGTCTTATTACCTTCGTCTTCAATAGTTACTCCGCTACTTTCTAACTCTTTTCTTATACTGTCTGCTAATTTATAATCGCCTTTTTTTCTAGCATTTTCTCGATCCTTGATTTTGCTTTTAATTGTTTTTTCATCAATTTTCGATTTTGTTTTTTTAAATTTTTTCCATGTTTCTAAATCTTCCTCTAACAAGCCGATAAGTTTACATCCTGAAAGGAAAAGTTTTTTTGAAGACTTGTCCCCTTTAGAAGCTTTATCGTAAAGCAAATGTAATTTTGATATATAACCCGGAGTATTTATATCTTCCAAAAGTGGTTTTAATAAATCATCATCTAAATCACTTTGGGTGATCTTTTCAAACTGAGTGTACCATTTATCAAGAGTGCTTTGGCTCTCCTTGATTAAATTCTCATTCCAATCTAGAGGTTGTTTGTAATGAGCACTTAACAATGCAAGTCTAATAACTTGTCCATTAATTGTTCCTTTCATTTTTTCAATAGTAACAACATTGCCTAAAGATTTTGACATTTTTTCTTTATTAAAAGTGACATAGCCATTGTGTAACCAGTAATTTGCAAATTTATCTGTTTTATTAGCACAACATGATTGTGCGATCTCATTTTCATGATGAGGAAAAACAAGATCTAATCCTCCGCCATGAATATCAAAATTTTTTCCAAGAAATTTCTCACTCATAACAGAACATTCTAAATGCCACCCTGGTCTTCCTCTCCCCCAAGGTGAATCCCAACCTGGATCTTCTGCTATGGACGGTTTCCAAAGAACAAAATCAAGAGGATCTTTTTTTGATTTAGAAACTTCTACTCTTGCTCCAGCAACTAATTCTTCTGGATTTTTTTTTGATAACTTACCATAATTTTTAAATGAACTTACAGAAAAATAGACATGTTTATCTTTTTCATAAGCATTTTTATTTTTTAATAGATTCTCAATCATAGCGATCATGCCTTTGATGTGTTCTGTCGCCTTTGGTTCGAAACTTGGTTTAAGACAATTTAAATATTTACAATCATCGTGGAAACTTTTAGTAGTACTTGTTGTAAGCATATCTACAGGTACCCTATTCTTTTTTGATGATTCAATTATTTTGTCATCTATATCAGTTATATTTCTGACATAAGTTACTTTGTTTTTCTTAAAAATCTTTAATAGAACTCTATATAAAACATCAAAAACAACTAATGGTCTTGCATTTCCTATGTGTGGAAAATCATATACTGTGGGACCACAAACATACATTCCGACTTTGTCTTTGTTTATAGGAACAAATTTTTCTTTTTTTCCAGAAAAGGTATTAAAAATGTTTAATTCTTTACTCATCATCCATCACACAAACAGGTATGGGTTTCATTTTATGTAAATTTCTTTTTCTAATCTCAATATATTTATCATAACCTTTGCTTTTTTTATCCTTCATTGCTTTTTCTAATTCTTCGTAAGACATTCCCAATTGCTTAACATCCGTTCTTCCGTCATCCCAGAGTCCGTCTGTTGGTTCTGCGTCTAGTATTCCTTTTGTAATACCAAGTGATTTTCCCATCTCCCAAACCTGAGTTTTAGTGCAATCAGCTATAGGTGAAATATCAACTCCTCCATCCCCATATTTTGTATAAAAACCAACTCCAAAATCTTCTACTTTGTTACCTGTTCCCACAACTATTCCATTGTTAGCTGCAGCTACTTGATAAAGAGTTGTCATTCTTAATCTAGCCCTGGAATTCGCCATACCGTGTTCGTTTTCAAATTTTGATAAACTTTTCTTGAAAGATGAAAAAACTTCATCAAGTTGAACTGTATGACCTTCTACATTTTTAAATTTATTTTTTAACCATTCCTGATGTTTTAAACTCAAATCATGTTGTTCTTTAATTTGTTTAATGGGCATTGAAAGAACAATGGTTTTTTTTCCAGTCAAAGCACAAAGTGTACTGGTCACGGAAGAATCTATGCCTCCAGATATACCTATGACCAATGAACTTGCCTCTTTTGGCATTGACTTACAATATGAGTTTATCCAATTTTTAATTTTGTTTATTCTGTCTAAAGTTTGCATAATTTTACTATCATCTAATTAATAGACCTTAGTAATTGTTTTTCAATTACTAAGATACTGCTTGAATAATGTTTTTGGAATATTGGGAATTTTTCTTAATTTCGTCGGAAATTAAGAAAGCAAGTTCTAGCGCCTGACTTGCATTAAGTCTTGGGTCACAATGAGTGTGGTATCTATGAGAAAGATCTTTTTCAGATATCTTTTGAGCACCACCTGTACATTCTGTTACATTCTGTCCTGTCATTTCTATATGTAAGCCGCCAGCATAAGTTCCTTCTGACTGATGAAGGGCAAAAACTTTTTTAACCTCTTTGACAATGTTGCTAAAGGGTCTTGTTTTAAAACCGGTTGTAGACTTAATAGTATTCCCATGCATTGGATCACATGACCAAATAACATTTAGTCCTTCTTTTTTAACCGCTTTAATAAGTTTTGGCAAAAATTTATCAACATTCTCTGCACCAAATCTTGAAATTAAAGTTAATCTTCCCGGTTCGTTTTCAGGATTAAGAATATTACATAATTTTACAAGTTCTTCTGGTTTTAAAGACGGTCCACATTTAAGTCCTATTGGATTTTTTATTCCTCTGCAAAATTCAACATGACCTCCATCTGGTTGTCTAGTTCTATCTCCAATCCATACAAAGTGAGCTGAAGTGTCATGGTATTCTCCTGTTGTAGAATCAACTCTCGTCATAGCCTGTTCAAAAGGCAAAAGAAGTGCCTCATGAGAAGTGTAGAAGTTAACTGTTCTTAATCTTCTATTACTTTCAGGATTAATGCCACAAGCTTCCATGAAAGCTAGTGCATCACTAATCTTATCTTCTATCTCTTTATATTTTTTTCCTTGAGTACTACCTTTAACAAATCCAAGATTCCACAAATGAACTTGGCGAAGATCTGCAAAACCACCTTGGGAAAAAGCTCTTAATAAATTCAAAGTTGATGCTGCTTGAGAATAGGCTCTAAACATTCTTTTGGCATCAGGCTTTCTAGCTTTTTCAGAAAACTCAATTCCATTTATATTATCACCTAAATATGTAGGAAGTTCTTTTCCATTCTTAACTTCAACTGGAGAACTTCTTGGCTTAGAAAATTGTCCAGCTATTCTTCCCACTTTAACAACTGGTAAAGAAGCAGAAGAAGTTAAAACTAAAGCCATTTGCAATATAACTTTGAAAGTATCTCTTATATTATCTGGATGAAACTCCGCAAAACTTTCTGCACAGTCTCCACCTTGTAAAAGAAAAGCTTTTCCTTGGCATACATCTCCTAAATTCTTTTTAAGTGAACGTGTTTCACCAGCAAAGACCAAAGGAGGAAAACCTTGTATTTTTTTTAAAACAAGATCTAGTTCTTTCTGGTCCTCATACTTAGGAATATGTTTGACCGGATAATTTTTCCAGTTATTTAATTTCCATTTTTTCATATTCAACCTACAGTCTATTATATAATGTATATATTTAAAAAAACCAAGTTAGAATACAAATTATAGGTAATATAATGGCTAAATTTACGAAAATAATTCATAAAAATAATGAAAATCTTTTAATTAAAAAATTTATTCAACATTTTAAATACTGTGTGTCTAGAAAAAGAAAGAATAGATTTTCTTTCGTATTAACTGGAGGGGATAGCCCAATCAATCTTTATCGTAAACTTTCTAAGGAAAAAGGTATTCCTTGGAAAAAAATTGATTTTTTTCTTTCTGATGAAAGATACATAAATGAAAAATCAAAATTCTCGAATATAAATATTTGTAAAAAAAATTTATTAGATAAGGTTAATATTTCGAAAAGACAAATTTATAAAGTTTCAACAAATAATAAATCTGTTAAAAAAGACTCTAAAATTTATGAAAATAAAATTAAAAATTATTTTCAAAATAAAAAAGCTATTTTTGATTTAAGCTTGATAGGAATGGGACCAGATGGTCATATTGCGGGTTTATTTAAAGAGAACATAATAAATAATTCAGAAAAAAATGTCGGCTTTGTTAAAAGAGAAGATTTTACTAGAATTGGACTTACATTAAAATGTATAAATAATAGTAAAGCAATTTTTTTATGGGCACCCAATAAAGAAAAGATAAAAATTGTAAATAAAATATTGAAGGATAAAAAATTTAAATATCCAGCTTCTTTTTTGAAAAAAAAAAATAGCCTTTTATTCTACTGTAACTGATTTTGCTAAGTTTCTTGGCTTGTCGATATCACATTTTTTAAATAATGCCACGTGATATGATAGAAGCTGAAGAGGAATAGTAAATAAAAAAGGTGTAAGTGCTAAATCAGAATCTGGTAAATCAATTTGAAATCTTATATTTTCGCTTATTACTTTTCCGGCTGAATTAGTTAGCAACAAAACCTTTCCTCCCCTTGCTATTACCTCTTGCATATTTGATAAAGTTTTTTCAAAATATTTATCTTTTGGTGCAATAACAACAACTGGCAAACCGTCTTCGATCAAGGCTAAAGGCCCATGCTTCATTTCTCCGGCCGGATAACCTTCCGCATGTAAATATGAAAGTTCTTTTAACTTTAAAGCACCTTCCAAAGCAATTGGGTATGAAGATCCTCTTCCTAGAAACATTGAACCCTTAGACCTGTATATATCTTTTGCAATTAGCTGTATTTTTTCTTCTTCTTTTAGAGATTCTGTTATTAATTCTGGTATTTTTTTTAATTCACTTATTTTGTTTTTGTACTCCTTGTTATCAATATCTTTTCTTACTTCTGCAATTTTAAGAGACAGCAGATACAACACAAGCATTTGTCCTAAAAATGCTTTTGTAGACGCAACACCAATTTCTGGTCCTGCATGAATCGGTAAAACACAATCTGAATGTCTAGCTATTGAACTTTCCACAACATTTACAACCGAGCACGTTTTAACACTTTCTTTTTTACAAAGATCTAAAGCTGCATAAGTGTCAGCTGTTTCGCCAGATTGAGACACGAATATATATAAATTATTTTTATTAAATCTATTTTTTCTATATCTGAATTCTGATGCTATATCGGTTTCTATACTCAAAGTTGTAAATTCTTCTAACCAATATTTTGCTACCAAACATGAATGGTAAGCTGTTCCGCATCCAATAAGAATTATTTTGTTTATTTTTTTAGGATCAATAGGAAGGTTATAAAAATTAATTTCTTCACGAATTTTATCAATATATTCCTTTAAACAAGTTTTTGTTGTAATGGGCTGTTCAAAGATCTCCTTGATCATAAAATTTTTATAGTTTCCTTTGCTTACAGAAGATTTGTCCTCGGACAGTGTAAAGATTTCCTTATTAATCTTATCTCTCTTTGAATTATAAAATTTTATATCATCTTTAGATAGAACACATACATCTCCATCGTCTAAATAAGAAATCTTATTTGTCATAGATTTTAAAGCATAAGAGTCTGAGCCTAAATAGTTTTCACTATTTGAATATCCGACAGCAAGTGGACTCCCTCTTCTTGCCCCAATCACAAAATCTTTATAATTTTTGAATATAATTCCTAGAGCAAAACTTCCTTTTAACATCTCTAAGGTCTGGAATACTGATTCCAAAGGTTCTAATTTTTTTAACTTTTCTGTAAGTAAGATTGTTATTACTTCAGTGTCAGTTTGAGATTTGAAAACTTTTCCAGATTTTTCTAAATCTTTTTTTAATTCATCAGAATTTTCTATTATTCCATTGTGAACTACAGAAACTATTTCGCTTGAATGAGGATGGGCATTTACTTCGTTTGGCACGCCATGGGTCGCCCATCTTACATGTCCTATTCCCAAATTTCCTTCACTTGGATTCTGAAATAAAATTTTTTCTAATTTTTCAACTCTACCTGGACACTTTTTTTCATTAATTGCTCCGTTACTAATCGTGGCTAAACCCGCTGAATCATAACCTCGATACTCTAATTTCTTTAAAGCATTAATTATGTTTATTGATACTGACTTATTGCTAGCTATACCTATAATTCCGCACATTATTTTTTTCTCTTGTAATTTTCTATTTCCTCTTGATCAGATCTTTCTAGAGCTAAAGAGTTTTCTTTTACATCCTTAGTAATTACTGAACCAGCTCCAACAATCGATTTTTTATTAATTTTTACAGGAGCTACCAAAGATGAATTTGATCCAATAAAAACATTATCAGAAATAATTGTTTTATTTTTTTTAACACCATCATAATTACATGTAATAGTTCCAGCTCCTACATTTGTATTTTTTCCAATCTCGCTATCACCAATGTAGGATAAATGATTTACTTTTGAGTTAGACTTAATTTTGGATTTTTTCGTCTCCACAAAATTTCCAATCCTAACTCCTGGCATTAAGTGGGTTCCAGATCTGATTCTTGCATAAGGTCCAATAGTAACTTTACTTTCTATTTTTGCTCCCTCGATATGACTGAAAGATAAAATTTCAACATTGTTTCCAATTTTCACTTTTTTGCCAATAACCACATAAGGATTGATTGTTACATTTTTTCCAAACTTAGTGTCGTTGGATAAAAATATAGTCTCAGGCGCAATTAGATTTACACCAGATTTTATTGCTTTTTTTCGTAAATTTTCCTGATTTACTTTGTAAGCTTGAATCTTTTTAAATTTTGAATTTGTCTTCATAAAAATTTCTCTTTACATTAGATTTGTGATGGTAATAAGTCACAAAATGTTTCTTTTTAATACTTAATAAAAATGACTCAAAAATTAACAATTCTATTCGATTTGGATGGCACGCTAGTGGATACTGCGCCAGATCTGATGGTTGCACATAATCATGTTATGAAAAAATTTGGTTTTCACCAAAAAAACCTTGGTGACATTAAACACCTTGCTAGTCGTGGTGCTTGGATCATGATGCAAAGGTCATTTAAAGAAGAGATAACAGACGAAAAAATAAAAAAAGAAATGGTAAAAGAATTTATAAATCATTATGCAAAAAATATTGATAAAGAGAGCAGGCCTATTATAGGTGTTGTTGATTTTTTAAAGTGGGCGAAGTCAAAAAAAATTTCAATGGCTGTATGCACTAATAAACAAGAAAAACTTGCTGTTGATTTATTAAAGAAAATAAAATTAGCAGAGTATTTTGATTATATAGCAGGCTGTGACACTTTTGATTTTAATAAACCAGACCCTAGACATCTAACGAACGTTGTTGAGATACTTGGTAGAGATATAAATAAAACTATAATGGTTGGTGATAGCGAAGTAGACTCTCAATCAGCTTATAACGCTAAAGTACCATTTATATTGGTAGAAGATGGTTACACAGAAAAAAAAGCTGATCAAATTCCTCACGACATTGCTGTTAAAGATTTTTTAAATTTTGAAAAAATTATAAACAAATATTTATGATAGACCTTCAACTTTTTTCTGCGCTTGTAACCTATTATTTTATAATGTTTGCAACTCCAGGACCTAACAACGCTATGTTAACTGCTTCTGGATTAAAATTTGGTTTTGCTAGAACTCTCCCACATTTGATCGGTATTCCTCTTGGTCATATTTTTCAAATAGGCTTGGTTTGCTACGGGTTGGGTAATTTGTTTTTAATTTTTCCTCAACTACAGTTTTATATGAAGATCTTATGTTGTTTGTATTTACTATTTCTTGGTTGGAAAATGATTGGTTCCTTCAGCCTAGTTGAGAAAGATACCGGCGGAAGACCTTTAAAATTTTATGAAGCATCATTATTTCAGTTCATTAACCCAAAAGCGTGGACGGTAGCCATTACTGTTGCGTCTGGCTTTTTTCCTGCTGAAGAAAATTTTATAATCGCAACTATATTTATAACTATTACGGCCGCAGTAGTTTGTTTTCCTTCAATATGTATTTGGGCTGTTTTTGGAAATAGTTTAAGAATCTTTATTAAAAACACAAAAATTAAAAAGATTACTGAGTATATTTTGGCAGCTTTATTAGTTTTAACTGCTGTTCTTATTGTAATAAAATAAACGTCATAATGAAAAGATATTTTGGAATAGAATTTTTGAGATTGCTAACATCAGTGTCTGTTCTTCTATACCACTATAGACACTTTTTTGGCCCATATAATTCTTACTCAGCTAGTAATTTTTTTGATGATAAAACAGAATTGCCTTTTTTTTCATTTTTGGAAGTTTTTTATGTAAATGGTTTTTATGGTGTTCATGTATTTTATGCAATATCCGGTTTTGTTTTTGCTCACGTATATCTATCGATTGATAGAAAAATTACTAGTAAAGAGTTTTTTTTAAATAGATTTGCCAGACTTTATCCGCTTCATTTTGCAACTTTAATAATTGTTGCACTTCTTCAGTTTTTGCATTTAGCAACAGCCAACTCTTTTCAAATAATAATGATCAATGATGTCTATCATTTTATCTTAAATTTATTTTTTATTTCGTCATGGGGCTTTGAAAATGGACATTCTTTTAATGGGCCCATTTGGAGTGTCTCAATTGAAGTAGCTATATACTTCTTGTTCTTTTTATTAATAATATATTTAAGAAAATTTAAATTATCACTAGTGATACTTTTATCTATAATTTTTTTATCAATAAATAAACTTAATTTGAATGACTCATTGTTTCTTGAATGTGCCAGATTATTTTTCTCTGGTGTTTTAGTTTATCAAATTGTATCAAGGTTTAAAAATATTTATGCTCTGTCTATAGTTTCTCTAATTTTAATTGCCATATCTCTTATTGGAAATTTCAAAACCCATTTATTCTGTCCAAGTTTACTTTTGTTATTTGCTTCCTGTGAGGAATTAATAAAAAATGACAAAATTAAAACTTTGTTTAAAATGAGTGGAAATTTAACTTATGCTCTCTACCTTCTTCACATTCCCACTCAATTATTAATTTTATTTATTGTAAATTCTTTTAACTTTTCTACATCCGTCTATCTTGAAACTTATTTCTTCTTTATATTCTTTGGTGTAATGGCGTTTCTTGCACATTTTTGTTTCAAATTTTATGAAAATCCTTTAAATAAAAAAATAAGAAATTTTTTAATGAAAAATTGAACTTATGGGAAATATATAAATTATAAATATGCATTTTACTAAAAAAACTATAAGTGAAAAAAGAAAAGATTTTTTAAAAAAACTTAGAGAAAATAAGCTGCTTAGGTTTCCTGGCGCTTACAATCCTCTATGCGCAAAATTAATTGCAGAGATTGGTTTTGATGGTGTTTATATTTCTGGTGGTGTTATGTCTAACGACCTAGGAATTCCAGACATAGGTCTAACTACACTCAAACATGTTAGTTATAGAGCAAATCAAATTGCTAAAGCAACTGATCTACCTTCAATAGTTGATGCTGATACTGGTTTCTCTGATTGTAAGAAAACAATAGAAACTTTTGAAAGCATAGGTTTGGCTAGTTGCCATATAGAAGATCAAATAGCTGAAAAAAGATGTGGCCACCTAGAGAATAAGGAACTGATTTCAACAAATGAAATGGTAAAAAAAATAAAAACCTCTGTTCATTCAAGAAAAGACAAGAATTTTTTAATAATCGTTAGAACAGACGCTAATCTTGTAGAAGGGCTTGAAAAAACTATTGAAAGAATAAAAGCTTACGAGGCTGCAGGTGCGGACATAATATTTCCGGAATCTATGAAAGATGAAAAAGAATTTGAAAATGTAAGAAAAAACTCAAAGGTTTACTTATTGGCTAATATGACTGAATTTGGCAAATCAAAATTACTTTCTACAAAAGAGTTAAAAAACCTAGGATATAATATTGTTATTTATCCTGTAACAACCCAAAGATTAGCGATGAAAAATGTAGAAGATGGGCTAAAGACCATCTTTAAAGATGGACATCAAAATAATATTATAGATAAAATGCAAACAAGAAAAAGACTGTATGAACTCGTAGAGTATGAAAAATATAATGCTCCTGATAAGAAAATCACAGATTTTAAGACAGATGGGCATGAATAATTTATGAGTGATGATATAAAAAAAGGATTATTAGGCATAGTTGTGGATGAAACAACTATTTCACAGGTAATGCCCAATATAAATTCGCTAACTTATAGAGGATATGCAGTACAAGATCTCTGCGAGAAATGTAGTTTTGAAGAAGTAGCTTACCTAATACTTAATAAAGAACTGCCAAATAAAGCCAAACTAAAAAAATTCAAAAAAGAATTAGAAAAAAACAGAAATATTACAATAAATCTTAGAGAAATTGTAAAACATATGCCTAAAAAAGCACATCCAATGGATGTTGCTAGGACAGTAGTTAGCGTTATGGGCCTTGAAGATAAAGATACAAATAATAATTCTTCTGCGGCCAATATGAGAAAAGCAATAAGAATATTTGCAAAAACACCAACTGCTATGGCTGCATTCTTTAGAGCAAGAAAAGGTAAAAATGTAATACCTCCAAAAAAAGGTTTGGGGTTTTCTGAAAATTTTTTTCATATGTGCTTTGGAAAAATTCCTAGCAAAGAAATTATTAAGGCTTTCGATGTATCTTTAATTCTTTATGCAGAACATAGCTTTAATGTTTCAACTTTCACTGCAAGAACCATTACAAGCAGTTTGTCGGATATTCATAGTGCAATCACTGGTGCAATAGGAAGTTTAAAAGGTCCTTTACATGGTGGGGCTAACGAAGAGGTGATGAATATGATGAATAAAATTAAAAAACCCGAAAATGCCTTAGAGTGGATTAATAAAGCTCTTGATAATAAAGATGTAGTAATGGGTTTTGGTCATAGGGTTTATAAAAAAGGAGATTCAAGAGTACCTACTATGGAAAAATACTTTAAAAAAGTTTCTAAAATTAAAAATGATAAAAAACTTCATAAAATTTATGACGTAGTTAAAAGTGTGATGATTGAAAGAAAAAATATCCATCCAAATGTTGACTACCCTACTGGCCCAACTTATCATTTAATGGGATTCGATACTGAATTTTTTACCCCCATTTTTGTTCTATCTAGAATAACAGGTTGGTCTGCTCACGTTATGGAACAACATGCGGCTAATAAATTAATTAGACCGCTTTCTAAATACAGTGGTGAACAGCATCGTAAAGTGATGCTTCTCAATCAAAGATAGTTTTTTAAGAAAAAGCTTCTGCCCAAGAGCCTTTTGTAGAAGCTTTAGAATATTCGGTAGCTCTTCCCTCAAAGAAGTTCATGTGTTCTACGGCATTAAGCATTGTGTCAAGCCAAGTAAGTGGGTTCTCCTTAACTTTGTAAATTGGATTTAATCCTAATTGCTGCAATCTTCTGTCCCCTATCCATCTGATATATTTTTTTACCTGGTCTGCTGTCAAACCTTCTAATGGTCCCATTTGAAATGCTAGATCAATAAATGCATCTTCGTGGGAAACTATCTTTTCACATGCATCATAAATTTCTCTTTGTAATTTTTCATTCCAAATTTCAGGATTTTCTTTAATGAATGCTTTAAAGAGTCTGATCATAGAATTACAGTGAAGTGTTTCATCTCTTACCGACCAAGTAACAATCTGGCCCATGCCTTTCATTTTGTTATGTCTTGGAAAGTTAAGAAGAATTGCAAAACTTGCAAAAAGCTGAAGTCCTTCTGTAAATGCACTGAACACAGCAACTGTTTTAGCAATATCTGCTTTTGAATTAACATTAAACCCTTGCATGTAATCATATTTATCTTTCATTTCTTTATATTTCATGAAAGCTGAGTACTCTGACTCTGGCATTCCTATTGTATCAAGTAGATGGGAGTATGCTGCAATATGAACTGTTTCCATAGCTGCGAACGCTGTCATCATCATTAAAACTTCTGTGGGTTTAAAAACAGTTGTGTAGTGTCTTAGATAACAATTGTTAACTTCAACATCTGCTTGAGTAAAAAATCTAAAAATTTGAGTTAGTAAATTCTTTTCTGCTAGAGATAAATTCTTTTGCCAGTCTCTGACATCATCTCCTAGTGGCACTTCTTCTGGCAACCAGTGTATCCTTTGCTGTGTAAGCCACGCATCGTAACACCACGGATACCTAAAGGGTTTATAAACAGGGTTTTCTACTAAGAGACCACCTTTTGCTATTTCTTTGTTTTTCTTTAATTTTACTACTGACATGACAGGCACTCTTCGTAATTATCTTCTTTTTTATTTGAATCTTCCTTTCCTGAATAAACATTTTTTGTCACGTCTGTTGATGAACCTGCATTAATATTTTCGGCTCTTTGAATTGATTTAGATCTACAATAGTAAAGGCTTTTCAAACCCTTTTTCCATGCTTGAAAGTGAATTTGATGAAGTTCTTTCTTGTGAACATCGGCTGGAATAAAAATATTTACTGATTGGGCTTGTGAAATATTAGGTGTTCTGTCTGCTCCTAATTCCACAATCCATTTTTGGTCAATTTCAAAAGCTGTTTTGAATACTTCTTTTTCTTCTTTGGTCAAAAAATCTAAATGTGAAACTGATCCTTGATTAGTAGTAATACCAGACCAAACTTCATTATTATTTTTTCCATGTTTTTCTAAAATTTTAGTAAGATACTTGTTTCTTACATTATATGAGCCTGATAAAGTTTTATGAGTATAACTATTTGCTGCTATCGGTTCAATACCAGGTGATGCACCTCCACAAATAATTGATATAGAAGCTGTTGGGGCAATCGCTGTTTTATTAGAAAATCTTTCTTTTATTCCAAATTCTTCAGCATCTGGGCATGCTCCCCTTTCTTCTGCAAGATCGCTTGAAGCATTATCAACTTTTTTTTGTATATTAGAAAATATTTTTTTATTCCAAACTTTGCTCATAACAGATCCAAATGGAATATTTTTTTTCTGGAAATAAGAATGTAAACCCATGACGCCAAGCCCTACGCTTCTCTCTCTTTTAGCTGAATACTTTGCGTTAGAAAAACTATTTGGTGCTTTGTTAATGAAATCTGTAAGAACGTTATCTAAAAATCTCATCACATCTTCAACAAAATGTTTGTCTTCTTTCCACTCATCATATTTTTCAATATTTAAAGAGGATAGACAACACACTGCTGTTCTTTCGTTTCCATCTCTATCTTTGCCTGTTGGAAGAGTAATTTCACTACAAAGGTTTGAAGTCTTTACATTTAGTCCTGCTAATTTATGGTGTTGTGGTATCTGACGATTAACTGTATCAATATAAATTATATAAGGCTCTCCAGTTTCAACTCTTGCTGTTAAAAGTCTTATCCATAAGTTTCTAGCTGAAAGAGTTCCTTGGACTGACCCATCTTTTGGACTTCTTAATCCCCACTGAGAGTCTGTTTCAACAGCTCTCATAAATGCGTCAGAAATTAAAACACCATGATGTAAATTTAACGATCTTCTATTGGTATCACCACCAGTTGGTCTTCTCATTTCAATAAATTCTTCTATCTCTGGATGATCAATGGGAAGATAACAAGCTGCTGAACCTCTCCTTAAAGAACCTTGGCTAATTGCAAGTGTTAAAGAATCCATAACTTTTATAAAAGGTATAATCCCAGAAGTTTTACCAACTTTTCCGATTTTTTCTCCTATAGACCTCAAATTTCCCCAGTAACTTCCTATGCCTCCTCCTCTGGCAGCTAACCAAACATTTTCACTCCACAGATCTAAAATTCCTTCTAAACTGTCACCTGCTTCATTTAAAAAACATGAAATAGGTAAACCTCTTTCGGTTCCCCCGTTAGACAAAATTGGCGTTGCTGGCATAAACCAAAGATTGCTTATATAATTGTAAATTCTTTGCGCGTGAAGATTGTTATCAGCGTACGTACTAGCAACCCTTGCAAATAAATCTTGATATGACTCGTTCTGGCCCAAATATCTATCGCTTAAAGTTGCCCTACCAAAATCAGTTAAATTTTTATCCCTTGATCTATCAATTTTGATTATTATACCTTTGTCATTTTGGAATAATTCGGTTTCATGGTTTAGAGAGAATAAATCAGGTTTTTTATTGTTTAGGTCTTTTAAGTCCTTATTTTCAATTTTGTTTAAATTCGAGACAGCTTTTTCTATCGCCAAAGACACATTTTTATTCATAATTCCCTTATTTTACCTGACTTATAGAGTAAAACAACTATATGTTGTGTTACAGATATATTAATATACTAAATAACATGTATTTCAAGAGAACATTACATGAACACAAATGTTTTTTCAAGTTTAAATTAATTCTGTTAAATCTTCTGTTAGTAAACCTATAGAAACAATGAAAATCAAACAGAGTGGTTTTAGAGAATATGATGCTAGGTGGATATACCCTGATGACGTTGATCTGGATGGAATTGAAGAATTAGGAAAAGGTCTTGGTTCACAGATAATAAATAAAACAAAAAAAACGAATCCAAAAATTATTGTTGGTCATGATTATAGATCTTATAGTGAAGAAGTAAAAACTGCTTTAAAAAAAGGATTAGTTTCTACGGGATGCGATATTGAAGATATAGGTTTATCACTAACACCTACAGTTTATTTTGCACAATTCAAATTAAATACCGATGCAATAGCGATGGTAACAGCTAGTCATAATGAAAATGGTTGGACAGGTGTTAAAATGGGGATTGAGAAAGGTTTAACTCATGCTCCTGAAGAAATGAATGAATTAAAAGAAATAACTTTAAATAAAAAATTTGTTAGGGGTAAAGGAAGTAGCAAAGACATAAAAGATTTCAAAAAAATTTATATTAAAGATCTAATTGAAAAAAATAGATTGAAAAAAAAAATAAGAGCCATAGTAGCTTGTGGTAATGGAACAGCCGGTGTATTCGCTCCAGAAATTTTAAAAGGAATAGGCTGTGAAGTAATTGAGTTAGATTGCAAATTAGATTTTACATTTCCTAAATATAATCCTAATCCTGAGGATTTAAAAATGCTTCATGCTATTTCAGAGTGCGTTAAAAAAAATAATGCCGATATTGGTTTTGGTTTTGATGGAGATGGAGATCGGGTTGGTGTTATTGACGACAAAGGTAATGAGATTTTTGCAGATAAAATTGGTCTGCTCATTGCAAGAAACCTTTCTGATAAGTATAAAAAATCAAAATTTATTGTAGATGTAAAGTCTACTGCTTTGTATTTAAAAGATGATATTCTTTTAAAGAATAGTTGTGAAACAATATATTGGAAGACAGGACATTCACATATAAAAAGAAAAGTTAATAAGGAAAAAGCTTTAGCTGGATTTGAAAAAAGTGGTCATTTCTTTTTTAACAAACCTATTGGTTATGGTTATGACGATGGTATAAATTCTGCAATACAGATCTGTCACTTACTAAATAACCAAAACAAAAAAATGAGTTCTATAATAGATAGTCTTCCAGAAACATTTCAGTCTCCTACGATGGCTCCTTTTTGTAAAGATGAAGAAAAGTATAAAGTTGTAAAAGATCTAGTAAAACAAGTTCAAGAAATAAAAAATAAAAATGTTAAGATAGATAGTCAATTAATTAAAGAAATTTTAACAGTCAACGGTGTAAGGTTTGTTCTGGAAGATGGATCGTGGGGACTAATAAGAGCTTCTTCCAACAAACCATCTTTGGTTGTTGTTACAGAAAGCACCTCGTCGAATGATGGGAAGAAAAAAATATTCAATTTCATAGATGATTTACTTCAGAAGACTGGAAAAATTGGAAAGTATGATCAAAAAATTTAAATATTGAAGTATTCGTATAAAAATCTGCTAGCTATTATTATTAAAAAAAATCCAAATAACTTTGCTATAATTTTCCTCTCTATTTTGTGAACTGTGGTTGCCCCAACCTTTGCCATCATGATTGTTATTGGTATAAATATTAAAAAAGCAGGTATATTTATAAAGCCAGTACTTAAAGGTATATTGGTTTTAATTAATATTCCTGAGACTAAAAATCCCAAGCATCCGAATACTGATATCAAAAAACCAATGGAAGCAGCACTTCCTATTGCCTTATTGATTGTATAACCAACAAATTTTAATATTGGTACATTCATAATCGCGCCCCCTATACCCATTAGTGAGGATACAAAACCAACGATAAAACCAAGAACTGTTCTTTGTAATAAACTAAATTTCAATTTAATTTTTGTTTTATCTTTAAGAAAGATCAAATTAAGAGCCAATAAATACATAACTATACTAAAAAAAAGAACTAAGGATTTTGTGTGCATAGATGCTGCGAAAAAAGAACCAATGATGACACCTATTACAACAAATATTCCGTAGGTTTTTACAACGCTGAAATCCACTGCCTGGTGTTTATAATGTGTAAAAACAGACATCATTGCCGTGGGAACAATGATAGCAAATGAAGTTCCAACAGCTAAATGCATAATGAAAGATTTATCAATTCCAATAGCTCCAAATATATAAAATAGACAAGGAACGGTAATTATCCCACCTCCAATTCCAAAAAAGCCCGCGAAGAATCCTGCAAATATTGCAGTCACTGCCATTATTAATAAAAAAAATAAAATTTGATTTGTTCCAAAAGTTTCAATCATGAAGAAATTTGATTGGCCTTTTCATTATTCTGAGCAATTTTCATTATGTGATTTACTTTTTGAAAGTCAGAATCTCGTGCCATCATATTGTCACTCAAATATCTTTTCCACTTATTTGCTCCATTTTGACCATGATATAAACCAACAGTGTGTCTCATAATTTGATTTACTCTTGTTCCTTTTTTTACTTCTTCTTGAACATATTCAACTAACTTTTCCGCTATCTCAGATCTTGAAGGAACATCTGTATTGTTAAATATTTTATTTTCTATCTCTGCTAAAAAATAAGGATTTTGATAAATAGCCCTTCCTATCATAACACCATCACAATTTTTTAAATGTTCATTAATTTGTTCTGTATTTGTAATACCTCCATTAATTATAATTTCTAAATTTTTATTTTTGTTTTTAATTTCATAAACTAAAGGATAATTTAATTTTGGTACTTTCAAATTTTCTTTTGGTGTAAGTCCTTTTAAAATGGCCTTTCGAGCATGTAATATTATGGTTTTGCATCCGGCATCTGAAATTTTATTAACAAAAGAATTTAGATAGTCATAACTTTCTATACTATCAAATCCTATTCTAGTTTTAGCTGTTACTGGAATTTTGCAAGAATTTATCATCTCGTTTATACATTCGGCTACTAAATCAGGTTCTTTGATTAAACATGCACCAAATTTATTTTTTTGAACTTTTTTGCTAGGACATCCAAGATTTATGTTTATCTCGTCATAACCCATTTCTTCGGCTATCTTGCTTACTTCTGACAGTTCCTTTTTGTCAGAACCTCCTACTTGAAGAGACAAAGGTTTTTCGATTTTATTAAATCCTAAAATTTTTTTTCTATCGCCATGAATCGCTGATTTAGTAGCGACCATTTCTGTGTAAAGCATTACATTTTTACTCAATAAACGTAAAAAATATCTTTCGTGTCGATCCGTACAATCCATCATCGGAGCAACGCAAATCTTTCTATTAATTCTCAATTATTTTTTTTCTTCTTGTTTTATTTCTTCGGTTAATTCTAGCGGAGGACTATCTTCTTTCTGTACTTCTTCTTTTTTTTCTTCTTTAAAGATATTTGTTTGCGCAGGTGCTCTTCTCATTCGTTTTGAAGGTAATATAGCTACACCAGTTTTAGAAACTTCACCTTTGTATAATTGATCAAAATCATCTGACGAGACCTCTTCTGTCTCTTCTTCTACAAAAGATTCGTCTGGTTCTTTTCTCAATCTAAGAACGGCACTTTGTTTAAGATCTTCAGTTTTTAATTTGCCCGAAGCTATTTCTCTTAAAGATATGACTGTATTTTTATCATCATCTTTTTCAACAAACATTTCTGAACCAGAATTTAATTGTGAAGTTCTTTCCTTTGCTAATAAAACCAAATCGTATTGATTTTCAACTTTGTCTAAACAATCTTCTACGGTAATTCTTGCCATGATGATGGTTATTTATTCAAATAATGTTAAGAAATCAAGCTTATTTTGATAATTTCACTGGCTCTAAAGTATGTCTAAAAATTATTAATAAAACCCAAGATATAATAACGTAAGCTCCACTAACAAAAGCTATCTTTTCAATTGTAAACCCATAATCTATTAAAATTCCAAACACAGCCGTACCAAAAGCAGTTGCAAAAACCATAAAGGCAACAGTAAGAGCTTTAATACTACCGATGTGTTTTACTCCATAAATTTCAGCCCAAGTTGAGGATCCCAGAACGTTAGCCAAACCATTAGATACACCGATTAATCCCATAAAAAAATAAGCATAAATCTCATTTTGGAAATAAAACAAAACGATCATTGCAAACAACAAAGGAATATTCATTATTGGAATTAATTTTCGGCTTGTAAATTTATCAACTAAAAATCCTGAAGAAAAAAGAGTTATAATTGAGGTAATTGAATATGCCATAAAGGCTTTAGGTATTGTGTAAGTACTCCATAATTTTGAGTCGGCAATGTATGACTGATAAACAAAAATACCGGTTGCTATCCAGGGCATAGCTAGCATGTTCAATGAGATAATATAAAATCTATAGTCTTTGATTACTTCTTTTCTCTTCCAGTTTTTGATTTTTATTTTCTTTTTTAAATTCGTTTTTTCATCTTCTCTTGAATCTAAATCTATAGATTTGATGGTATTTAAAATTACTAGAGGTAAAAATAATATAACCAGTATTGCTATGCCTTGCCATACTGTTCTCCAAGAATAAATAATAAATAGATAAGTTACCAAAACTGGTAAAATAAATTCTGCAGAGGATAACCCAAACCATATGGTGCTAAGTGCTTTGCCTCTTGATTTTTCAAAAAATCTTGTGATTGCGGTTGCTGAGGCATGACTCATTAAACCTTGGCCAGAAAACCTCATCAGAAAAATTCCTATTGCTAGAAAATAAATGCTGTTAATAAAAGAAAAGAATAATGAAGATAAGAATAATAAAATTATTACAAATAATGAATAATGAATTAATTTGTAATCATCTATCTTTTTTCCTACCCATATAAGCAGTAAGCTAGAGCAAATCGTTGCTGTTGCATATAAATTGCCAAATTGACCGTGGGTAATACCTAATTCATTTCTTATTGGTGCATTAAACAACCCGAGAAAAAAGCTCTGTCCAAAACTTGAAAAAAATGTAAAAATAAATCCAAATATTATTATTTTTTTATTTAATGAAAGATTAATCATTTATGAGCTACAAAGTTTCGTTCATAGGCTTGGGTGTAATGGGTTACCCTATGGCTGGTTATATATCAAAAGCTGGTCACAATGTAACTGTTTATAATAGAACAAAATCAAAAGCTGAAAAGTGGACTAAAGAACATAAGGGTAAGTTAGCTGAAACACCGGTGGATGCAGCTAAAGAAAGTGATTTTATTTTTACATGCGTAGGAAACGACAATGATCTTAGAGAAGTCACTTTAGGAGATAAAGGTTTATTCAAATCTGCAAAAAAAGGTTCGGTCTATATTGATAATACAACTGCCTCAGCAAACATTGCAAGAGAGCTTTATAAAGAATCTAAGACTAAAGGATTTGATTTTTTAGATGCTCCTATTTCTGGTGGACAAGCTGGAGCAGAAGGTGGAACTTTAACTGTAATGGTTGGTGGAGATGAAGCTCCATTTAAAAAAGCAGAGCCTGTAATCGATTGTTATAGTAAAAAAATTAAATTACTTGGACCATCAGGAAGCGGTCAGTTGACAAAGATGGTTAATCAAATTTGTATTGCTGGTCTTGTTCAAGGATTGTCTGAAGCTATTAATTTTGGAATGAATGCAGGCCTAAACATGCATGATGTTATTGAAGTAATATCAAAAGGTGCAGCTCAATCATGGCAGATGGATAACAGACATAAAACAATGATTGAAGATAAATTTGATTACGGTTTTGCAGTTGACTGGATGAGAAAAGATTTAAAGATAGCAATGGATGAAGCAAAGAAAAATAATTCGCCACTTCCTATTACAAAATTAATAGATGAGTACTACGCTGAAGTTCAAAAGATGGGTGGTCAAAGATGGGATACTTCAAGCTTAATCAAAAGATTTAGAAAGTAAATTGTGTCACAAAAAGTTGTAAGTTATTACGAAAATTCAAATGAAATTGAAAAAAAGATCTGGGATCTTTTAACTAATGCTGTAACTGATAGATCTTCAGAATTCAGAACCCCAGTATTTATTTGCGGAAATGACAAAGATCTAGATGGAAGAGTAGTTGTTTTAAGAAAAGCAGATCAAAAGAATAATTTTATTCAATACCACAGCGATATTAGATCCTCAAAAATTGAAAAAATAAAAAAAAATCCAAATTGCTCAGTGTTGTTTTATGGAAAAAAAGAAAAGATACAGCTTAGATTAAAAACTGAATGCGAAGTAAATTTTAACAATCAAATTACAAAAGAGTCTTGGAAAAAAACTGGTCATGTTAGTAGAAAATGTTATCTAGTAACTAATGGACCAGGAACAGTTTCTGAGAAGCCTACTTCCGGATTAAATGGTAAATTTGATAATTTTGATTTTACCAAAGAGGAAAGTGAGGAAGGATATAAGAATTTTAGCGTAATAAAATGTAAAATTAAAAGTATTGAATGGCTCTATTTAACCGCTAAAGGACATCGTAGGGCGCTTATTAATTTTGAAGGATCAAAAAAGTTTGCTTGGTTAGTTCCTTGATTATTTTTTATATTTTTTAGAAAAATCGACATAATGCTTCCCATTTTCTAAAACATCTTTAATTTCTTTGTCTGTTACCTTACGAAGAACTCTACCAGGACTACCTACTACAAGAGAATTATCT
>CACPJP010000009.1 GCA_902634325.1 uncultured Pelagibacteraceae bacterium
AATTAATTAAGATTATGATTGAAAATGATTTAAGAATTGAGACTGATAAGCAATAATGTCTTTAAAAACTTCAATTATACTTTGTACATATAATGAATCAAAATACATTGAAAATACAATAAGAAAATTAGAAGGCAATATATCTAATCTAGAGCTAGTTATTGTTGATGATAATTCATCCGATGGAACAGTTGAAATAATAAAAAAATTAAATGAAAAAAATCAATATAAAACTATTCTTAGAAAAAGAAGTAGAAGTTTGGCTTCGGCTTTTACAAGGGGAATAGTAGAAACAACAGGTGATTATATTGGTTGGTTAGATACTAATATGGATGAACTTGCACCTAAATTTAATGAAATGATAAAAGAACTTGAGTCAGGAAATGATATCGTAATTTTATCTAGGTATGTACCAGGAGGAGGAGATGAAAGAATCTTGCTCAGATCAATAGGAAGTAAATATTTTAATTTATTTGCAAGAACTATACTTGGCTTACCAATAAAAGATCTTACTAATTCGGTATTTTTAATGAAAAGAGAAGTGATGAATGAAGTTACTTTTTTGGGTTATGGACACGGAGAATTTTTTGTAGAATTTTTATATAATGCTCATAAAAAGAATTTTATTATTAAGGAAATACCACATGTTCAAAAAAAAGATCAAAGTTCAGGAGAGAGCAAATCAGCTCCAAATTTAATCAAATTCTTTTATTATGGTGCAATGTATGTTTTAAGAGTATTTGTAGCAATTTTAAGAAAGCGAAATTAAAAATGATAGAAAAAGTTATATATAAAAAAAAGTTACAAGCACTAATTGTTAGAGGAAAATATAGAAAAAAAAAGGTATAACCTTTTTTACTCCAAATGAATCAGTGCAGCAATTTGGTTATATGAATCATAAAAAAACTCATGTTATTAAACCTCATTTACACAAAAAAAGAAAAAGTACAAGAATTTCACATACCAGCGAAGTCCTTCTAATAATGAAAGGAGTTATAAGAGTTGATTTTTATAATTCCTCAAAAAAATATTTATTGAGCAAGGTTTTGAGAGAGAAAGATATTATAATGCTTGTACATGGTGCTCATGGTTTTAAAGTTCTCAAAGATGTTGAGATGCTCGAAGTTAAACAAGGACCTTATAGCTTAATCAAAGACAAGGTTAAATTTGAAAAAGTAGATGAAAAAAAAATTAAGATCAAAAAATAAATTCATACCTGTAAACGTACCAAGAATCTTCAAAGAAGAAAAAGTTAATGTTAAAGACTGTATGGATACAGGATGGATTTCATCTGAAGGTTCGTATGTGAAAAAATTTGAAAGTAAATTTGCTAAATATAATAAAAGAAGTTATGCGATAGCAGTATCAAGCGGTACAGCAGCTCTCGAAATTGCAATTAAATCTTTAAGTTTAAAAAGGGGTGATGAGATTATAATTCCAACTTTTTCAATAATATCGACTGTATTGTGTGTTATCAAATTTGGATTAAAGCCAGTATTAGTAGATTCTAATTTAAACACTTGGAATATGGATGTTGATGAGGTTATAAAAAAAATAACAAACAGAACAAAAGCTATAATTGTTACTCATATTTATGGATTTCCTGTCGATATGAGAAAAATTTTAAATATAGCAAGAAAAAGGAGAATAAGAATTGTTGAAGATGCAGCCGAAATGATAGGTCAGACTTATTACAACAAAAAGTGTGGTAGCTTTGGAGATATAAGTACTTTTAGTTTTTACGCCAACAAACATATTACCACAGGTGAAGGAGGAATGATTTTAACTAATGAAAAAAAATTGTATCAAAAGTGCAAATCATTAAGAAATTTATGTTTTGGAGATGGAAAAAATAGATTTAATCATGATGATATAGGATGGAATTACCGTATGACTAATTTACAAGCAGCAGTTGGGTGTGGACAATTAAAAAATATTTCGTGGATTATAAAAAGAAAAAGAGAAATTGGCAGAAGATATATGTCTTTATTAAGAAAAAGTAAAAAAATTCACATTCAACCTTATAAACTAAAATATTCTACAAATATATTTTGGGTTTATGGAGTTCTTTTAAAAAAAGGCATTGGTATTTCAAGAGATAGAGTTGTTAAAAAACTAATGAATAGTAATATACAAACAAGAAATTTTTTCTTTCCAATGCACAAGCAAAAGATATTTAAAAAAATGAAAGTGTTTTCAAAAAACAAAAGGTTCAATAATGCTGATTTATTGTCGCAAAATGGATTTTATTTGCCCTCTGGCCTAGGAATAAGTAATTCAGAAATAGATTATGTAGGAAAAACATTGCTCCAAGTCTTAGAAAATAATATATAAACCCAATGCAAAAGAAAAAAATTCTCGTAATGGGACTTCCCGGATCTGGAAAAAGTTATCTTTGTGAAAGATTGTCAAAATTAATTGATGCTACTTGGATTAATGCAGATCAAGTTAGAAAAGATGCAAATGATTGGGATTTTAGTCCCGAAGGAAGATTGAGGCAATCAAATAGGATGCGTAAACTATCTGAGAAAGCAATTAATGAAGGCAAGCACGCTTTAGCAGATTTTGTTTGTCCAACCCAAAAAACCAGAACAGATTTTAAAGCAGATTTTGTTATATGGATGAATACTATTTCCAAAGGTAGATTTGAAGATACAAATAAAATGTTCCAAGTTCCTGAAAAAAATGAAGTTAATTTTATAGTTAAAGAAAAAAATGCAGATTTATATAAATTTTTGATTGCTGATAAAATTGAAAATTATACTTGGGATGATAAAAAACCTACAGCTCAAATGTTAGGAAGATGGCAGCCTTGGCATACTGGACATCAAAAATTATTTGAGGAAATCATAAAAAAAACTGGGCAAGTTAATATTATGGTTAGAGATGTAAAGGGGGTTGGAGATAATCCTTTTGATTTTAAAACAGTTGAAAAAAATATAAAGGAGGCTCTAAAAGATTTTAAAAATAGAATAAAAATCACTCTAGTCCCAAACATTACTAATATTTGTTATGGAAGAGGTGTGGGCTATAAGATTGAAGAAATAGTTTTAGACGATGAAACTCAAAAAATTTCTGCTACAAAAATAAGAAAGAAAATGAGAGAAGAAGGTTTGCTAAATTAATAGGGTTCTTTGTACTCTTATTTTATTAATTTTAGTCTAATATAAAAATCATATATTCTTTGTTCGAATAAATTGTTTGGAAAAAAATCTTTTCGAAAGAAATTTTTTAAAAATCTATATATTCTTATTGGTCTTGAAAGGTATATTGCAAGGTAAGACAACGCAAATCCAATAAATCTTAAAAAAATTAACATTTTACTTGAAACATTTTCACAATACGATTGCGATTGTGTAAAATCCATATAAACCATCAACTTTTTAAAGTAATCATCATCAACGTTTATTTTTTTTTCTTTTTTTAACTTTTCAAACAATTCTGATCCTGGATAAGGTGAAAACATTGAGTATATAACGTCTGAAACACCAAATCTTAAAGAGCAGTAAACTCCAAAAAAAACTGACTTTAAACAATCAAGCAATGTTTCATGAGGAAACCCGAGAATAAAATTTAGTTTTACTGTATGACCTACTTTAACAGCAGACTTTATACTTTTTACAAGTCTATCTAACTTAACTCTTTTTTTTATCATGTTAAGACTTTTTTCGCTTCCGCTTTCTGGAGCATAACAAATAAAGGCGCAGCCTGATTCATAAAGGGCCTTTAAAGTTTCTTCATCTAATACTTCAGATCTCGTTCCTATAGGTAGCTGCCATGTAATATTATTTATATTTCTTTTTTTAAGTTCATTACAAAAATCTAAAATCCAATCTTTTTTAATTATTGCAGTTAGATCAAAAAATTCAAAATCGTTAGCTTTATATTCTTTTATTAACCATTCAATTTCGTCCACAATTTCTTTGGGATCTCTCATTATATATCTTGTAGTCCACATGGTTGGGCTAGAACAGAAAGTACATTGATATGGGCATCCTCTAGTAGCTAAGATAGGCATATTTCTAAGCTTACCCTTAGCCAAACCAATAGTAAAAAAATCTGTAAAATAATTTTCAGGTTTTAATAAATGCCATGCTGGTCTGGGAAGTTTATCAATATGTTGAATCCTTTTACTTGGTCCGTTATCAATAAATTTATTTTCCTTATTGTTGATGAAAGATATTCCCGGTATATCTTGTACACTCTTGTTGGTAAACAAATTGTGAGTAAACTCAAGCATTGAAAATTCACCTTCTCCTCTAATGACATAGTCAATTGATGGGCAATCTCTCAAGGTATACTCTGGTATAGCCGAAGGATGTTCACCTCCAGCAACTATAATAATTTTTGGAAATTTCTTTTTTATTCTTTGAATAAGTATTTTATGCATAGGCCATTCTTGAGAAAACATTAAAGATATACCAAAAATAAAAGTGTTAGGATCAATACTTTCTAATATTTCTTGTGATGTTAATCCCTGGAGATTATAAAGATTGTCTTCAGACCTTTTTACTTTTACTAGCTTTTGTTCACCGGTAGAATCAATAATTCTAGTCTTATACCCAGCTTTTTCAAGAACCCCTCCTACGTAAGCAAGACCCAAAGGCAAAGTGACAGGTTGGCTATATGAATACTTTGGTAAAACAGCAAAAGGCCTACATAGTGTTACGACTCTCTTGTCATTATTTGGCGCTTTGAAAGAATTTAGCGAAGAATCCATTTGTCTTGGATCTAACTCTTTCACCCAGTTTCGATTTGGAGTGTGTGCTGGTTTAAAAATTATATCATCTTTTTTTAACATATTTACTGTTTCCTTTGGTGCCCCACACGGACTCGAACCGCGAACCTACTGATTACAAATCAGATGTGATGGGTTTTTCATCTCTTATTAAGTAGGATTCTAAACGATTGTGGAGTTCACCGTCAAATAAAATCTCACAACACAACACTTAGAAATTTTTTAAAGTTATATGAATTTGTATTTTAGATGTTATAGTTTTATTAATAACGTTACTGATTCTATGAAGAAATTAAAATCTATAGATTTATTCGCCGGTGTCGGCGGAATGCGGCTTTCACTTAATAAAGCTCTCAAAAAAATGGGTCTTGAAGATAACTGCAAATTGTATTCAGAAATAAATCTATACTGTCGACAAACATACGACGCCAACTTTCCTGATACTCCTTTAATTAAAGACATAAAATCAATCCAAAGAAAAGATATTCGGAATAAAATTCCCGATCATGATATTCTTCTTGCTGGTTTTCCCTGCCAACCTTTTTCAAAAGCAGGAATTTCAAATAGAAACTTCCTAAAAAGACCCCACGGCTTTAATGATAAAAGCCAGGGCAATTTATTCTTTTATATATTGGAAATTATAAATAAAAAAAAACCTAAGGCTTTTCTTCTAGAAAATGTTCAACATTTACAGAATTATGATAATGGCAATGCCTTAAAGCTAATACTGGGATCACTTAGAAAAAATTACTATGTACCAGAACCTGAAATTTTAGATGCAAAAGATTTTGGCTTAGCACAGCAAAGAAGGAGAATTTTTATAGTAGGTTTTTTGAAAAAAAATGCAAATTTCATTTATCCAAAACCCACATATAAAAATACAAAAGTTGCAGATTTTTTAGATTGCCATCCAAAAAAAAAATATATTATTTCTGATCTGCTTTGGGAAAGTCACCAAAAAAGAAGAAAAAGAAATGAAATGGCGGGCAAAGGTTTTGGTTATAAAATGACATATCCTGCGGATAGATTCACAAGAACTATATCTTCCAGATATTTTAAGGATGGCGGAGAATGTTTAGTTTATAGGGGTAAAAATAATAATCCAAGAATGCTGTCTCCAAGGGAGATTTTCAGACTGCAAGGTTTCCCTGAAAGCTTTAAAATACCAGTATCAAATACGCAAGCCTACCAACAGGCTGGGAATGCAGTTCCCATTAGTGTTGTAGAAAAAATTTGTATTAATATTATTGATTATCTGCTTGATAAAGAAAAAAATAAAACTTTAAAACTAAAAGCTGGTTAATGTAAGACTATATAATATCGGCTTCTTCTGCTTTAACAATTGTTTTTAATGCACTCTTCGCTTGTTTGGGAGATGGTTGTCTTTTCCAGTTTTGTAGTGATTGACCCCAGAGACTTTGCAAGATTTGTATTTGGATATAATGGACATCGTCTCTTTCCATTGCCCAAACAATAATTTTTTCCCAATCTTTTGTGGCTATACTTTTGCATTTTTTAATATTATCCATATCTTCTGGTGAAAATAGTTCTTTTGTTGATTTGACAGATTTTCCAGATAATTTTTTTACATTTGTAAACTCGGGTGGAGTTTTTGTAAAATCAAAATTTCTGTCAACTAAATCCTCCCAGCACTCTTCCTTTTTACACCATTCGGAAATATTTTTTCCCTTGGCAGTTTTTTGTATTGTTTCATAGATCTTAAGTGTCCATTTGTTAATTAAATCCTTAAATTCACGCGACAAATCTTGATCAATCCAAATTAAATTAAAATTTATTTTTCTACTGGTGTTGTATGATATCATTGAGACAGTATAATTAAGAACTTGGGATCTATATCCAGCGATAGAACTATTATTTTTTATTATTTTTGCAGTTTTATTAAATAAAATTGAAATTGCACAATACTTTTGAAAAAAATCTTCGTCAGGATTTTCATGAAATTTTTTATCATTGAGTGATTTCATAAAAGTAACAAAGTTTTTCTGGGCGCCCATACATGCTATATGTGGATCTAAATAATGCCAACAATTAATATATTTTGCTAAATCTTCTTTGGTAAATTTCATATTTGGGAGAGACACTTCAAGAAGTTTAGATTTTTTATTTTTACCAAGATCTTTTTGTTTCATTTTTTGTAACTGATATTCTCCTCTCATTCTTTCATAAAACCATAGCTGACCTTGTGAAGTTCTTATTTTATTTGAAAGTTTTTTTATCTTCATGTGAAATTCATGATTTGATGAGAAGTCAGCTTTCTTAACAACATTCTGTGTATTGGCAGAACTTGAAATTTTTGGAACAATTTCTTCAATATCTTCTTTTTTAACAAGTGTAATTTTACCAGGAACCATTACATCAGTAAAATTTGCGCTATTTTGTTTTTTAGTTCTAAAGAGTGTAGCTACAGTTTGTCCTCCATTAACAATTTGAAATCCACTCGCAGAGGTAAGGTATGATCCCTCTTTATCCTGGGCAATTTCAATATTATCAACTACAACTGCTATACCATTGTTATAAGAAAAAAAACGTGAAGGCTCTTCTAAAAGTGTTTCTTGTATTCCGCGATTAATTTTTGTTTTTAACTGAAGAAAAGATCTTACATTTAAATTCATTAATCTTTGTCCAAAAAGCTTATAAATGTTATAGAGCACTTCGCCTGGAAAAATTGCCATATAACTGCTAATTTTATTTTTAGTTTTATGAGCAAGCATACAACGTACTTTATGTTTAGATCTTGTAAAATCTATATAGATGTCGGTGGATTCGGCGCCGCCCAAACTTGATTTATAAATTTGATTTAGATCATAGAGATAATTCTGAAATTCAATCTTACCCTCTTTTCTTGTTTTGGGAAGAGTACTACAAACACAATTGGTAAATACAAAAATTCTAACGGTAGTTATATCACTAGAATTATTAAATATAGTTTTTGATATATCGTAAGCTTCCTCTTTTGAGTTTATTTTTTGATAAAGTTTTTTGGTTGATTGTAAATAAAAATTTTTTGCATATTCAATTAGTTCAAGAATTTTTCCAAACTTTATTTCTTCGATCTTTTCTGAAGAATCATAGTGTGTTATAAATAAATCAAGTCTTTTTTCTTCCTCGCTAAATGAAAATCCATTTATTTGACTCTTGTCCTTTTCAAAATATTTAAGTTCATAATCAGAAATTGATCCATTATCATACAGTATATCAGTGTATATTTTTGTAAGGGTTGAACTAGGCTGTTCTTCCGTATCTTCAATTTCATTTTTAATTCTAAAAAAAAATTCTTTTAGTTCAGTGCTTTTCATATATTTTTCAAAAACTCATCTTCCATAATTCTAAAACTTTCACATTTTTCAAGATCAATTTTGTAAGTTATAGAAAGGTCAGATATTTCAAGAGGAACTTCAACTTTTTTAATATAGGGAAAATCGTCACTTATTTTGTAATAGTTTGTCTTATCAACTGAATATTTTTCCATATACTCATCTTTATGCATGTCTAGGTATCTACATTGAGTTAATTTTAATAAAAAATCATTATGTAAGTTTGCAGATTCAATTTTTAATTTATTTATATACTCATCAATTATTCCATTTAGTGAAATTCCAGAGCTTGATTTCTTCATTTGTAAAAAAACAAGATCCAATCTTTTATCAAAAACAGGGGCTATTTGATTAGTACTTGATGTATTAATTTTTTTTGTATTGGTAACGGTTGTTTTGACTTCTATCAATTTGTTTTCTGTCGTAAAATCATGTTTTTTTGAAGGACCTGTCCATGAAGATATTGCATTTTCATTAGTCAATTTTTTTGTAAGAATTTTGCTCAAAACATAAACCTCGCCGTATAAGCCTATCTCGGATTCTTTAGTAAGTTTTCTTGGCAAGTCTTCATCTTCAAAGAAATTTTTTCCTGAATTTAATTCTTCAAAGAAAAGTTGAATGCTTTTTAGTCCTGATAGTTTATTAAGGTAAATTTTTGCAATAATAAGATTTACAATTTTAATAAAAAAGTCCTCATGATTTTTGTTATTTAAATACATTTCTATAACGTTTGAGCCAAAAACTATTTCCCAGCCCTTTGCTTTTGGAAAAATATTTTCACTAACTTTTTGAGTGTTTTTTAATTTAATTCTTATTCCAGGAAGATCTTTTTTATTAATTGTGTACCAAAAATTATCAAAAGCTAAAATTTCTACTGATTTATTTTTATCTTCCTTTCTTAATAAATTTAATTTTTTCCATAATTTGCCGAGTTTTGTATAATAATCATCTATATTCATTAACTGTATAAGTCAGGATCAAAAATTTCTTTGTACTCCGCCATTCTACGTTCTCTGGCGGGCTCATTCATTGCAACATTATATATGAGTTGATCTTCGTCGTTCTCATCTCTACTAGGTGGTATTATAATCTGCCAACCAATATAGATATCTTTGTCTTTATCGAATCCTTTATCTAAAAGCTTTGTTGACCAAGGATAAATTATAAATAATCCTTCTTTTCTTTTTTGTCTAATTTTTGGTTTAAAGCTGTCAGGCAGCCAATTAACTGTTTTTCTTTTAATAACACATTTCCCTGTTTTTTTATAAAGGTTTATCCAACTATCAACACCTTCATTAAATACTTCTTTTTTAATATCCATAAATTCTGCATTAGGATCTTGCAAAGTTTTGATTGAAAAAATATCTGCTGGCTTGATTGGCGTCCGTTGTTGTATAGCCAACTCGATTTTTCCTTTTTTAAATTTAATTAAAGGATATTCTTTTGATTTTTTAATACTAAATAAACCAAGGTTCCAATTACTAATTTTTTTATACTTGCTAAGTAAATTAATTTGAGTTGCAATTAATTTACATGTCCAATCCCTCATTGTTGGTGGACTTTTATATTTTGCAAAATAATTGATCAACAATTTTACATCTATATTTCTCCATAAATAAGCATCTTTTAAAGTAACAACTTTAGAATTTTTTGAAATTTTTTCTTTTATTTCATTTAAAGATAAGTTTATATCTATTTTATTTTCACTGTCTCCAGTAATTGCTTTTGGTATCCAAATATTACCTTTTAATAGGTTTTTGTTTATTTGATCGGTTCTTTCATAGCTGTCCGGAAGTTTGTCAATAAGTTCATTTGTGATCTTAATATTATAAAGTCTTTCTTCTTTTGAATAATAAACAATAGGAGTATGATTCTTTGCTGAAAACGATGAAAAAGGCTCCTTTATAACTAAAATGTCTTTCGCCTTCGTTTTAGAAACAAGGTTCCAGCCTGGAAAACATGGAACTTCAACGGCATAGTCTTCGGGACTTAATTCTAAATCCATCAATTCAGCAAACTTTTCTCTTGCTTTTTCCATTGTAAATGAAAATTGTCTAAACAAAACATGCAATGTCTTTGGGCAATAAACTCTCCATAAATCTTCATAGCCCTTTCTATATCCAAACCATCTTCCCATTTGTATTAAAGTGTCCGAAGCTGGTATTTTTGCTATTCTTAAAAAGTAACTTACAGAAAGTCCATCAAGAGTAAGTCCTCTTGAAAGAGCAGCTCCACCAACAACTATTACATTCCACCCATTTTTTTTTTCCTCATAAGCAAGATTATCATCTGATGTACTATTAATTCTTATTAATTCAATTTTTTTAGAATCTTCTGTTAAAAGTAATAATATTTTATTCCAAATTTTCTCAAATTTGATTTGCTTATCCTCTGGATATTTTGTTGTATCTATATTTTTTTTAATATCATTTTCCCAAATATTGATAAATTCTTTTTTTATTGTATCTGTGGTTTTTGCATCTTGGCCATAGCTGATTTTTTCTGTTAAATCATCTAGATATTTTTTTATTTGACCCATAATTATATTCTGAACATTTGTAAATCTACTAACGTGAACAAGCATAGAATTATGATGTGCTTCCTTTATTCTAAATGACTTGATAGCAATATTTATATAAAATGAATTTATTGCATCTTTCAAACTTTGAGGTATCGTGTCTTCCTCTTTGTAACGGCATGAGTGTGAGATCCCGTGATACAATGGAAGCCATCCATTAACTGGGTCTTCTCCTTTTTTACCTTCTTTTCTATACTTCTCATCTCTTTTTTTTTCATCTAATTTACCATTTTTCATGAAATCCGGAGCATCAAAATCATCTCTATAATCATATACCCATTTGACTTGTGGTTTTTCATCCTTATCAATTTGTTCTGACAAACTCACAATTTCATTATCTGGATCATAATTTTTCTCAGCCACGCCAAAGACATCTTCTGGACCAATATGAGAATCATAACGTGGAAGCAGTTTTATAAAATCTCGAGGAAAAATATCTAAGCCTTCATCATATTTAAATGAGGAATAATTAATAAAAGCGTTAGCCAGCGGTGTTGCTGTATAGCCAACATACGCACTTTTTACAAAACATTGTAATATTTTTCTTATCAATTGATTTGTTTTTGAAGGATCAGCATTTCTAAAAGTTTCAAGCTCTTCTTCGGTCATGTCACTTTGTGATTTCTTTGACTTTCTCGCAGAAATATCTATTGATGCACTATCACATTCGTCATCTATGATTAATATAGGCTGAGAGCACATTAATTGAAATTTTGGAAGTTTTTTTAGAATATCTTTATTACTCCATTTAACTTCATCCCATTTCCATTCTTTATCTTTATTTATTGGCATTCCTTTTTGTCCATCAAGCCAAATAAGTATATTTGTTAAAATAGGCACAATTTTTTTGCATACTATTATCAGTGGATCTTTATGTGTAATTGATATTTTTTCTGCAGTATTTAGATCAAAATCATTTTCTACTTCTACTTTTCTAATTCCTTCTGGGTAATGATATTTGGGTCTTTTGGTTGCAAAAAAAACTTTGTTACAATCTCCTTTTTGAGAAGCTGAAATAAGATTTTCTTCTAATCTTTTTTGAGTTTGTGCTCTTAATGAATTGTGTAAACCAGTTAATACTATTATTATTTTATATCCTGAATCTACCGCTTTAGCTATTAATCCTGTGTAATTTGATGTTTTTCCTGATTGAACATCTCCCACGACCATTCCTTTTGTTTCCCATTTTCCTTGTCTCTTTGGGTCTTCTAAGTCAGATAAAATTGAGTCTGTCGACGTGTCCATATCAATAAATGCACTTCCTAATTTAGATGCAATTTTACTTTTATAATAAGCAAACTGAGAGTTTGTGCTGTTAGAATTTTTCCATAATTTTCTATTTTCAAATAACCAAGGTTTATGGTCTTCTCTCTTTTTTGCTCTTAAAGTCATATCGGCTTCAATTACTTGAGCATAAGAACTATTAAGAAATTTTTTTAAATCATTTTCAAATTTTTTTGCCATTGTAAAATCTTTAAGAAAATCTTTTAGCAAATCCTCTATTTCTTTTGCTTTCGATGGATACCACTCGTTTGGATTTTTAATTTTATTTTTAGTTGCAAAAGTTGATTTATAAGCTATCAACAAATCTATTAAATTATTTAGTTCACTCATTTTAATCCCTTTATTGAAGTTTCAATTTTTGAAAGATCTTCATCCGAAAGTACTTTATTTTTAAGCATTTTAATAAGCTCTTGTTTCTTTTTTAATTTTTCATCCACTGGTTCTTTGCTACTCTCATTATCTTCCATTGTATTAATTTTTTCTAAATAATCTTTCCTTATTTTAATTAGACTTTTTCGCATTTTACTTGCTGCATAGTCTGGTATATTTACCTTATTTTTGGAATGGGTTATCCAATCTCTGCTTGTTTCTATAGGAATCTCAACTTCAATTCTAAGTCTATTAAATTTTTCACTTGAACTCCAAAATCTATCCGTGTTTTTCTCTCCAAGCCCAAACCAACCGCCAAAATCAATTACTCTATTTTTTCTTAAGAAATATAAACCCTGTAGATCATTTTTACTTTTTCCCAAGTTTTCTTTTCCTGTATCCGCTGGAATTATATATGGTCTTAATATTGTTTTTCCCCCTTTAAGAAAACTGATCTCTGAATTTTCTAACTTTATAGTATTACTATCATTCTTATAAAATGGATCAAAAGCTTTTGTTTTATTGTGAGTCTCTGTTCCGTTAAAATATAAATTTATTTGATTATTTAATAAGTACTTGTGATAAATTATTTTAAAATGTTTTTTTGCTTTATCGCAATCATCATAAAAATTTGGACCTCTGTCTATAGCATGAAATTTTGAAATTCTATCTAATTCAGACCATAGAATAATTGTTCCACTTTTTTGATTTGTAAATTTATCTAAATGCTTCACTATAAATTTATGATTTATAGAACTTGGCATTTCATCAGTAATTCCATCTTTTAAACTAAGAGTTTTTCTAAGTAATTTATTTTTTTTAGTTATAACTGTAATAGATTTGCAATGATTGAATGAGCCAGTTTTTAATCCTAATCCATAAACCGAATGATCCTTTTCTCCCTGATCAACATGTTCATTTTTTGGAACTGCTAAAGCTTTATTAATAAGTTCGTTTTCGTCCATACCATTTCCATCATCCACAACCATTATAAAAGAATTTTTTCCTGAATCATCGCTCCAGTACATATAAGTCCAAATATTTTTTGCATTGTGTGTAATGCTATTATCCGCAAGTTCAGCTAACGATTGTTGTAACGTATAACCCTGTGATCTAGTTTTTTCTAAATAAAAAGTTAATTCCATTTTGTTAGTCCTGGTCGACAAACATATCCCATTCTTCTGCAATAATTTGAAAAGCAAACAATTCTTTTTGGTGAACAATTTTATCTGTTGCGACCATTTCTGATAATAACTTTATAGTTTTTTCTTTATCTTCCTTGACTTGAATTTTTTTTGAAATTTTTCTGCACTCTTCTGTAATATTTTCAACTTTTTCAACTTCTCTAACAATTTCATCGAGTTTTTCTTTTGAAATTTTTAACTTATTGGAAAGATCATTTATCAATTCCTTTTCCTCTGCCATATAGACCTTGTCTGCAAATGCCATTAGAAGAACAAGTTTAAGAATTTTGTCGTTATTATTCATATTCCCTCATTTTTATAATAAAGTATACTATAGCAAAACAAGAAAATGGAAAGCTTATGGCGAAGAGATAAACGAAGAAACGAGAAATAAAAGAAGAATGGTGAAAAAAAGATAAATGAAGAAACAAGAGATAAGTATAAATAAAATGGATTTTAGCAAATTAAATGATGATGAAGTTGTTAATATTTATCCAGAAGTTTTAAAAGAACTTAAAACACGAGGAATAATAAAAACTAATAATCTTATTGGAGATCTTGGAGAATATTTAGCAATTAAAACATATTCGGAAACTCCTGGTTTGCCAAAACTACAAGATGCCCCCGCAAGTACAAAAAATATTGATGCAATTAGCACCAAGGGTGAAAGATATGCAATCAAATCAAGTTCAGGAACGGGAACAGGTGTTTTTGCTAGCCTTCCAACAGAAGATGATAATAAAATCTATTTTGAATACTTAATATTAGTCTTATTTGATAAAAATTATATTCTTCAAGAAATTTATGAATTAACTTGGGAACAGTTTAAAAAACTGCGTGTTATGAAAACTCCCGAAAATAAATGGAATCTACCAATAACAAATACAGTTAAAAAAGGAGCTAAAAAAATAAAATAAATAAAAAATCTCTTTTTGAACAAAATTGTGACCTAATAAAACCATTCTACTATGTTCTAAAAGCATAGTGCGAATTTATTTAACTTTATTTCTTGTTATAGTTTGGACATTTCTGATCCTAGTTCCTTTAAAAACTTATGCTGAAGATGAAACCTTTACATGTAAACCTGTTGTTGCGGGCATGCCAAAAAAAGATGGTGGTTTTTATGTAGAAGATTTGCATGACGAGTCTACTCCAATATTAGATATTATTCCTGACAATCAATTTCGTTTAGTAGGCGAAGATAAAAATGTATATTTTAAAAATAATTCGTCTAGAAAGTTTGAAGTGCTGGTTCCTTATGAAAGAATATCAGATATAAAAGAAATTCGAGAAATACAAGAAGGATTAAGTAGTTGGGATGATATTATTTCACTTGAAAATTTTAGAACCTATTATTTAAAATATTTTGGTGACGATGGGTCAGAATCCTTAAAGAGAATTAGTATTAATGAAAAAAATACCAGAACTGCAATCCTTACTGTTCCTATGGCTGACTATCCTTCATACTTTACTCTTTTTAATTGCAAGTCAGATTATGTAAAAGAATCTATTCCAGCAGATTTTCCGGATAATCCATTTAATAAAATCTCATAAAATAATCTCACAACACAACACACAACACAACAACGAGTTCAACTTTCATGTTCTGTATGCAATTTGTTCTGAACTTTTTTAAGAGTCTATTTTTAGAAAACTAAATAAACACTTGTTTTAGTGGTGCCCCCACACGGACTCGAACCGCGAACCTACTGATTACAAATCAGTTGCTCTACCAATTGAGCTATGAGGGCCTCAGGGCTATTTAACATGAAACATTAATAAATCCAATAATTCATTATTTTTTGGTAAATTCGCCTGTCTTTATTTTGCTTTAAAGATGCCTTACTGTAATTTACTATTATAATATATGATCGATAGTGTGAATTTTTCAATATTGTTATGACAGATAATCCAAATAATAAAAAAAAATTAAATCAAGAACGTTTTTCAACTATTTCAGATACTAAACCTCTACAATTTCAACATCATTTGCACAAAGCTCTTTTAAAAAAAAACAAGCTACCCTCATATTTTATTTTCTTCCCAACTAGCAGATGTAATTTAAGTTGTTCGCATTGTTTTTATCATGACAGCCTTAATAAAAGATTTAATGAATTAAGTTTGGAAGAAATAGATGCTTTTACAAAAACTATGGATCCTTTGTTGAATTTAGTACTTACTGGCGGAGAACCTTATCTTAAGCATGATTTAGATCAAATTGTGAGAATTTTTTACCAGAACACTAAAGTTCCAATTATAACAATTCCTTCCAACGGTTGGTATCTAGATAAAATGGACAAACAAATTAAAAATATGATGACATGGTGCCCAGAGCTTGTTTTGAATCAACTTATATCTCTTGATGGTTTAGAGGAAGATCACGATAAAATTAGAATGGGAGACAAAAATAAGGGCTCCTTCAAAAAGGCATTAGAAACAATTGAACATCTAAAAAAGTTACAAAAAAAATATGAGCGTATAAATATAGGTGTTGTCACTACGTTTACGTCTGAAAATCAAAAAAAAATGAAAGAGATAGTCACGGGAATTTATGAATTGTGCAAACCAGATAACATTGCGATAAATTTAGTTAGAGGAAGTCCCAAAGAAAAGGTTAATACTAATCTTGATATGAAATTATATAAAGATGCAGTTAGTTATAGAGATAATTTGTTTTTTTCAAAAAAAATTTCAGGGCATGGAAGATTTAAAGGAAGTAAAATAGCTACTGCCGGCAGAATTATTCTAAATCAGATGGTAGAAAAAATTTATGAAAAAAATAAATATCAAACACCTTGTTATTCCGCAAATATTAGCGGAGTTATGTATCCAGAGGGTCAAGTTTATCCATGCGAAATATTGGGAAAGAAGCATTTGATTGGGAATATTAGAGATTTTAATTTAGATTTCAAAAAACTATGGTTATCACAAAAAGCTAAAGAAGAAATAAGTTTTATAAGAAAAACTAAATGCTTTTGTACTCACGAGTGTTTTAATCAAGTCAATATTCTTTTCAATCCAAAATTTTATCCAAAGTTAATTAAAATATCTTCTGCAATAAAATAAATAATATAGACAAATAAATTTTAAAAATTTAAAATCAAAATGAAAATTTCAATTATTATTCCAGTATTTAATTCATCTTCAACGATCAAAGAATGTCTTGATGCAATTTATAGTTCAAAGTTTAAAAATTTTGAAGTAATAATTGTTTCAGATAACAGCAAAGATGACTCAATTAAAATAGCAAAAAATTTTGATTGTAAAATAATAGAACTAAAAGAAAATCATGGTCCTGCTTATGTAAGAAACAAGGGGGCACATGAAGCACAAGGAGATATTTTACTTTTTATTGACTCTGACGTTATAATTAACAAAGATGCATTAACTTATTTAGAAAGTAAGTTTTTAAATAAAGATATAAATGTTATTCAAGGAATATACTCTCATGAACCAATATATAAAAGTATAGCCGGTCAATATCAGATGAGTTATAATTGTTACTATATCTGGCCTAAAAAAAAATTATACACTTCGTCTCTTTCAACATGCTGTTGTGCAATTAGAAAAAAAATTTTTATAGACTTAAAGGGTTTTAATACTAACATTAAGCGTGCTTCAGCAGAAGACGAGGAGTTTGGTTATAAATTAATAGAAAAGGGTTATAAAATAATGATACTCAGAGAATTAAATGGTGAGCATAGACAAGAGTACAGTATTCCAAAATATATTCAGAGAAATTTTCTTAGATATACTGATCACATGAAACAATATCTAAGAAATAAAACCTATATCGCAAAAATCAAACAGACAAATTATACAAATGTAATTTTGGGTATTCCAGTGTTAGGATTAATTATAGTAATGGGCATAACGGCAATTTTTTTTACAAGCAAAATAAATTTTTATATTTTTTTATTATTAAATATAATTTTTTTATTCTTACACGCCGGATTAATAAAATTTATTGCAAATTCAAAAGGATGGACAAAAGCCATTAGCTCTGTACCAGTTTGTTATTTGGATACTTTTACCATGTTTTTTGGAGCATTATATGGTTTCTTAGGATTTTTTTTAGGAAAAAAATATTAAGACTTATTTTTTTTTGTATTTAAATAATGAAAAACTACTGAGGCACTATTAGAGATGTTTAGACTTTCTACTCTTTTATTTATATTAATACGAAATAGAAAATCTGAGTTTTTTTTTGTTTGATAATTTAAACCATAGCCTTCAGAACCAAAAAGCAAAATATTATTCCCATTCCAATCGTGTTGTGTAAAATCTTTATTGCCTTTACTATCAAATCCACTTACCCAAAAATTTTTTGACTTAAGATATTTTAATGTGGTATTTATATTTGATACCTCAAAGATGTTTATCAATTCAGTGCAACCGCTTGCACTTTTATATAATAACTTGCTTTCTTTAGGAAAAGATCTTTCTTTAACAATAATAGCATCCATATTAAAGCTAACTGCACTTCTTATAATTGATCCTATATTTCTTGGATCTGTGACCTCCTCTAATGCCACAAGATTTAAATTTTTTTTCATACTATTATTGGCAATGAAATCTTTTAAACTCAATTTATCCAAATGCCCTACCTCAGCCACCAAACCTTGATGAGTTATTTGGTCTTTCGAACAGTACCTATCTAATTCTTTTTTTGTTTTATAATAAATTTTGATATTTTTTAATAAATTTAAATGCTGATTTTCTCGATTTAAATTTTTTTTTGAATCCTCAGTTAAGAATATTCTTAAGACCTTTCTATTGGGATTTTTTAGTGCCTCTGTTACCGCATGCTTTCCAACGATGTAAAAAGTAGATTTTTCCATGGAATTTTTAACTTTTATCTAAATAAATAGCATATTTAAAAGCAAAATGATTTATTGCATTTATTATCCAAGATGCTTATAAAACCCTTGTTGTTGAATGCTTTTTGAGTTATTGGGTATCCCTTAATAACGTTTCGGAGGGGTACCAAAGCGGTCAAATGGGGCGGGCTGTAAACCCGTTGACTTCGGTCTTCGAAAGTTCGAATCTTTCCCCCTCCACCAAACTTAAGAAGTGTTTTATAATAGAGGGCGAAAAAGTTTGGATTATGCGGGTGTAGTTCAGTGGTAGAACACTAGCCTTCCAAGCTGGTTGCGAGGGTTCGATTCCCTTCACCCGCTCCAGAGTTTAAAAATTTAAAAAAGGAAAAAAAATGGCAGACAAGAAAAAATTTGAGAGAAATAAACCTCATTGTAACATTGGTACAATAGGGCACGTGGATCATGGAAAAACAACTTTAACAGCAGCTATAACAAAAGTGTTATCAGAAAAAGGTGGTGCAGAGTTTATTGCTTACGATCAAATCGACAAAGCTCCTGAAGAAAAAGAAAGAGGAATTACGATTTCAACCGCACACGTTGAGTACGAGACTGATAAGAGACACTATGCACACGTAGACTGTCCTGGTCACGCTGACTATGTAAAAAATATGATCACAGGTGCTGCACAAATGGATGGAGCAATATTAGTCGTTAATGCTGCTGACGGTCCGATGCCACAGACTCGAGAACATATTCTTTTAGCAAGACAAGTAGGTGTACCTGCCATTGTAGTTTTTCTAAATAAAATTGATCAAGTAAAAGACAAAGAGCTTGTTGAGTTAGTTGAGACTGAAATTAGAGAACTATTAACATCATATAAATTTCCTGGAGATAAAATTCCAATCATTAAAGGTTCAGCATTAAATGCAGTTGAAGGAAAAGACGAAGCAACTGGAAAAAAAGCCATCATGGAACTTATGAAAGCAGTCGATGATACTATTCCACAGCCTTCTAGACCAAAAGACAAACCTTTCTTAATGCCAGTGGAAGACGTATTTTCGATTTCAGGACGTGGAACTGTAGCAACGGGAAGAGTAGAACAAGGTGTTGTAAAGACAGGTGAAGAACTTGAAATCGTTGGTATAAGAGATACAAAAAAAACTGTTATCACCGGTGTTGAAATGTTCAGAAAAATTTTGGATACAGGTGAGGCAGGAGACAATATTGGAGCTCTGTTAAGAGGTGTTGAAAGAACTGATATTGAAAGAGGGCAAGTCTTAGCAAAACCTGGTTCAGTAACTCCTCACACTGAATTTGAATGCCAGGCATATGTTTTGAAAAAAGAAGAGGGCGGTAGACATACTCCGTTTTTTACAAAATATAGACCTCAGTTTTACTTTAGAACCACTGATGTAACTGGTGAAGTGACTTTACCATCTGGAACTGAAATGATTATGCCAGGTGATGATGCAAAATTTACCGTTAAACTTATCACCCCAATAGCCATGAGTGAAAAACTTAATTTTGCTATTAGAGAAGGTGGTAAAACAGTTGGAGCTGGAGTGGTAACCAAAATTATTAAGTAAGCTACTAGGAGTGTAGCTCAATTGGTAGAGCGCCGGTCTCCAAAACCGGAGGTTGGGGGTTCGATTCCCTCCGCTCCTGCCAACAAAGATAAAATTATGAAAAACCCTTTAAGATTTTTGCAAGAAGTTAAACAAGAGGCATTCAAAGTAACTTGGCCAACAAAAAAGGATACTGTTACCGGTTCTTTGATGGTTTTCGCTTTAGCTAGTTTGGCAGCTGTATTTTTTTTGCTTCTTGACCAGATTTTAAAGTTTTTTTTAGATTTAATTTTAACAATAAATTTTTAATATGAATTGGTACATTGTTCAGGCATATTCTGGTTTTGAAAATAAAGTTGCAGATAGTATTAAAGACATTATAGCAAAGAACTCTTTAGAATCTAACTTTGGAGAAGTCTTAGTACCAACTCATCAGGTCACTGAGGTAAAAAAGGGAAAAAGAACTCAAAAACAAAAAAAGTATTTTCCTGGTTATGTTTTGGTTAAATTAGATTTAAGCAAGGATATCTATCATAAAATAAAAAACATTCAAAAAGTAAGTGGTTTTTTGGGTCCCGAAGGAAAACCAGTTCCTGTTTCAGAAAATGAAGTTAAAAAAATAATGAACCAATTAAGTGAAAGTGAAGCAAACCCATCAACAGGTATAAGCTTTGAAATAGGTGAAAAAGTAAGAGTTTGTGATGGTCCTTTCGCTTCATTTAGCGGGTTAGTAGAAGAAGTTGATGAAGAAAAAGCAAGACTCAAAGTTTCAGTTTCAATTTTTGGAAGACCTACTCCGGTAGATCTAGAGTATAATCAAGTGGAGAAATCTTAATGCCAAAAGAAATCGCAGGTTATGTAAAGCTTCAAATAAAAGGTGGCCAGGCTAATCCAGCACCTCCTGTTGGTCCAGCATTAGGACAAAGAGGAATAAATATTATGGAATTTTGTAAAGCTTTTAACGAAAAAACTAAATCTTTTATGGGAAAACCAGTTCCGGTGGTAATTACAGTTTACAAAGACAAAAAGTTTGATTTTATAATCAAGTCTCCTCCTGCATCACATTTTATAAGAGAGGCAGCTAAACTTAAAAGTGGATCACAAGAACCCGGTAGAGTTATAGTTGGATCTATAACAAAGAAACAAGCAGAAATAATAGCCAAAGAAAAAATGAAAGATTTAAACGCTCATGATTTAGAGGAAGCAACAAAAATTATATGTGGATCAGCGAGATCTATGGGTATTGAGGTTAAGGATAAATGAAAAAAATATCAAAAAGATTTAAAGGACTTATTGAACAACAAAAAAAAGAAAAAATTGATTCTTTAGAAAAAAAAATAGAGTCAGTAAAAAAAATGTCAAATGCTAAATTTGTTGAATCAATAGATTTGTCATTTAAATTAAATCTTAAAAAGATAAAGTCATCAGAATCAGTCTTAAGAACTATTATTGAATTGCCTAATGGAAATGGTAAAAAATTAAAAGTTGCTGTTTTATGTGATACCAACAAATTATCAGATGCAAAAAAAAGTGGAGCAGATATTTATGGTTCTGAAGATTTAATCAAAAAGATATCTGATGGTCAGATAAATTTTGATAAACTCATTTGTACTCCTTCAATGATGCCTAAATTAGGAAAGTTAGGTAAAATTCTCGGTCCAAAAGGATTGATGCCGAACCCTAAATTAGGAACTGTTTCTGATGATATCATAAATACAGTATCAAAAATCAAAAATAAAGTTGTAGAAATTAAAAATGATAAAGATGGAAATGTTGGCATATCTATCGGCAGAAAAAATTTTGTTACTGAAAAAATTTTAGAAAATCTTAAATCTGTTTTCGAAAATTTAAAAAAAGATAAACCAACAATTTTTAATTCTGAAAACGTGAAAAATCTTTATTTGTCTGCAACAATGAGTCCTTCATACAAAATTAACTTTAAGGATGTGCAAATATGATGACCAAGGAACAAAAAAAGAATTACGTCGAGGAGATGAAAAAAATTTTTTCATCAAATGAGGCAGTGATGATTGCACATTATCAAGGTTTAAATGTAAATGAACTTGATAAAATAAGAGATGAGATGAGAAAAAGTGGAATTTTTTTTAAAATTACCAAAAATAGAATTACAAAAATTGCCTTGAAAGAAACCAAGTATAAAGAACTAGAAAAATTTTTTACAGGACCTACTGCTGCTGCAATTTCATCTGATCCAATAATGTCTGCAAAAATTTTGTCCAAGTATGCCAAAAAAGGATCTAATCTTAAAATTATTGCTGGATTTATGGATGGAAAGGTTTTAGAGGCTGAAGATGTGGCTAAAATCGCCACACTACCCACTTTAGATGAAGCAAGGTCTAAAATAGTAGGTATTTTGTCTACTCCTGCACAAAAAATTGTAAGTATTTTACTTGCACCTGGCTCAAAAATTGCTATTTTGGCGCACGAGAAAAGCAAAAAAGGTTAAACCAAATCTTAAGATCATATGGCTGATTTAAATAAAATCATAGACGAGCTTTCCAAACTTACTGTAGTTGAAGCTGCAGAGCTTTCAAAACAATTAGAAGAAAAATGGGGAGTTACCGCTGCTGCACCAGCCGCAGCTGCACCTGCAGCAGGAGCTGCACCAGCCGAAGAAAAAAGTGATTTTACAATTTTTTTAAGTTCTGCTGGAGATAAAAAGATTAACGTTATTAAAGAAGTTAGAGCGATAACGGGTTTAGGATTGAAAGAAGCCAAAGATTTAGTTGAGGGGGCCCCTAAAGAAGTTAAAAAAGGTGTACCTAAAAAAGATGCTGAAGAAGCTAAGAAAAAATTAGAAGCTGCTGGGGCAAAAGTAGAATTAAAATAACACGGCACTATTTCGTGCCAAATATTAGTTGTTGAATGGAATTATCTTTTACTCAAAAGAAAAGTATAAGGAAAAATTTTGGTAAATTACAAGAGAGCTTATCGATACCTAATCTAATCGAAGTTCAAAAAAACTCATTTGACGAGTTTATCAAAAAGGCAGAAATTAAAAGCAAAACTGCTTACAAGAAAGGTTTATCGAAAGTATTTGAAAGTATTTTTCCAATAAATGATGCTTCAGATAAGGCGACCTTAGAATTTATATCATACAGATTAGGCAAACCTAAGTTCGATGTGACCGAATGTAGACAGAGGAGTTTAACTTATTCAGCAGCACTTAAAGCTACATTACGACTTGTAGTTTATGATATTGACAATACAGCTAACACAAAACAAATCTTATCAGCCAAAGAACAAGAAGTTTTTATAGGAGATCTTCCTTTGATGACCCCAAGCGGTACTTTTGTTGTGAACGGAGTTGAAAGAGTAGTTGTAAATCAAATGCACAGAAGTCCAGGAGTCTTTTTTGATCATGATAAAGGAAAAACGCATGCAAGTGGAAAATTATTATTTAATTGCAGAATTATACCAGGAAGGGGCTCTTGGTTAGATTTTGAATTTGATCCAAAGGACATATTATATTTCAGAATTGATAGAAAAAAGAAAATTCCAATAACAACTTTCCTTTATGCTTTAGGAAAAACTAGAGAGGAAATTCTTGAAACTTTCTATTCATACGATACTTATACCTATGACAAGTCCGCTAATTCTTGGTCTACTATTTTTCAACCAGAAAAATACAAAAGACCAGTAAAGTTACTATTTGATTTAATAAGTAAAAATAATAAAAAGAAAGTTTTAAAGAAAGGTGAAAAACTAAATTTTGTTTTAGCTAAAAGTTTAAAAGATAAAGGTCTTAAAGAAATTATCGTATCTCCAGAAGAATTAATCGGAAAATATATAAAGGAAGACATAAAAGGAAATAACGACGAGCTTATTTTACAATCAGGCTCTAATATTACAAAAGAAACTTTAGATAAAATTTTGTCTTTAGAAAAATATAAACTTGAATTAGCCAATGTTGACACAATATTAAGAGGTCCTTATATTTTTGAAACTATAAAATTAGATAAAAATAATAATAAAAAGGAAGCACTTAATGATATTTATAAAGTTCTTAGACCTGGTGAACCACCAAGCACTGAAATAGCAGAAGAAGTATTCAAAAATTTATATTTTAGTAAAGAAAGATATGATCTTTCGGATGTGGGTAGAGTTAAACTTAATGCTAAATTAAACTTGAATACACCAGAGACTACCAGAATTCTTACGACAGCCGACGTAATTTCAATAATAAAATTTATGTTGGACCTGAGAGACGGGAAAGGTGAAGTAGATGATATAGATCACCTTGGCAATAGAAGAGTGAGATCAGTGGGTGAGTTAGTTGAAAACCAGTTTAGAGTAGGACTTCTTAGAATGGAAAGAACCATCAAAGAAAAAATGTCTACTTTATTAGAGATAGAGTCATCAATGCCGCAAGACTTAATTAATGCAAAACCTATAACAACCTCTTTCAAGGATTTTTTTGGAACATCTCAGCTATCTCAATTTATGGATCAAACTAACCCTTTGTCAGAAATTACTCATAAACGTAGGGTTTCAGCTTTAGGCCCAGGAGGTTTAACGCGAGAAAGAGCAGGCTTTGAGGTAAGGGACGTTCATCCCACGCACTACGGAAGAATATGTCCAATAGAAACTCCGGAAGGACCAAACATTGGACTTATAAATAGTTTAGCAACGTATTCAAAAGTTAACAAATATGGTTTTATCGAAAGCCCTTACAAAAAAGTTTCTAATGGAAAAATTCTTGAAAAGATTGAGTATCTATCCGCAATAGAAGAAGAAAGATTTACAATTGCTCAGGCTAATTCACCGGTAAATGAGCAGGGTAATTTTATAGAAGAACTTGTATCATGCAGGAAAGGATTAAATTTTGTTTTATCTAGAAGAGAAAATATAGATTATATAGATGTTTCACCTAAACAATTGGTTTCTGTTGCTGCATCTTTAATACCTTTCCTAGAAAATGATGACGCAAACAGAGCATTAATGGGATCAAACATGATGAGACAAGCAGTTCCATTACTCAAACCAGAATCACCTTTGGTAGGAACTGGTATCGAAGGAGATGTAGCTTTGGATTCAGGCGTTACCATAGTTGCTAAAAGAAGTGGCTTGGTTGACAAGATAGATGGCAAAAGAATAGTAGTAAAAGCAACCGAGGAAAAAGATTTATCAAAATCAGGAGTAGATATATATAATTTGTTAAAATTTCAAAGATCAAATCAAAATACATGTATAAACCAAAAACCCTTAGTAAAAATAGGAGATGTTATAAAAAAGGGAGATATCATTGCTGATGGACCAGCAACAAAACTTGGTGAGCTTGCATTGGGAAAAAATGTTACGGTAGCATTTATGCCTTGGCAAGGATATAACTTTGAGGACTCAATATTAATTTCTGAAAGATGTGTAACAGATGATGTTTTCACTTCAATACATATTGAAGAACACGAGTTAATGGCAAGAGATACTAAATTAGGAACAGAAGAAATTACAAGAGATATTCCAAATGTCAGTGAAGAAAGTTTAAGAAATTTAGATGAATCTGGTATTGTTTATATTGGGGCAGAAGTAAATCCTAGTGATATTTTAGTTGGAAAGGTTACCCCAAAAGGAGAAACAGCATCAAGTCCTGAAGAAAAACTTTTAAGATCAATATTTGGAGAAAAAGCTACAGATGTTAGAGATAGTTCATTAAAACTACCTCCTGGAAGCGGAGGAGTCGTTGTAGATGTAAGGGTTTTTAATAGACATGGTGTTGATAAAGATGAAAGAACAATAGCTATAGAAAGATCAGAAATTGAGTCCGTTCAAGAAGATAAACATGTTGAAGAAGAAATTCTTATAAGAAATATAAAGTTAAGGCTAGATGAATTTATCAGAAAAGAAGAACTTATAAAAAGTTATAAAGATATTAAAGCAGGGTCTGTATTAGAAAAAGAAAATTTAGATTCTTTAAATATTAAAGATTACTGGAAATTGGAATTTAAAAACAAAGAAGTTAACAAAAAGGTTTTACAATTAAAAGACCAATTTGATAGTGCTCAAAAAGATATTCAATTGAGATTTGAAGACAAAGTTTTGAAAATAAAACAAGGAGATGATTTACTTCCTACGGTTATGAAAGTCGTTAAAGTTTTTGTTGCCGTTAAAAGAAGATTGATGCCAGGAGATAAAATGGCTGGAAGACATGGAAACAAAGGAGTAATCAGCAAAATTGTTCCAGTAGAAGATATGCCATACATGGAAAATGGAAAACCAGTGGATATAGTTTTGAACCCGCTTGGCGTGCCAAGTCGTATGAATGTAGGCCAGATTTTGGAGACACATTTAGGATGGTCATGTTCTGAACTTGGCGAAAAAGTTAGGACAATTTCTAATGAATATTTTAATAACAAAAACAATGTTAATTTAGGTAAGACACTAGAAGAAATTTATGGAAAAGATCTATATGGAAATGTTATAAAAAAACTAGATAAAAAAGACTTAAAAGAACTTTGTACAAATCTTTCAAAAGGAATACCTGTATCCACGCCTGTATTTGACGGAGCCTCGACAGATGATATAACAAAAATGTTAGAGCTTGCTAGTCTTCCAAACACTGGACAAACAAATTTATGGGATGGAAGAACTGGTGAAAGATTTGACAGACCAATAACTGTAGGGATTATATATATGTTAAAACTCCACCATCTTGTCGAAGACAAAATACATGCTAGATCCACAGGCCCTTACAGTTTAGTAACACAGCAACCATTAGGTGGTAAAGCTCAGTTAGGAGGGCAAAGATTTGGTGAAATGGAAGTTTGGGCGTTAGAGGCCTATGGTGCTTCTTATACATTACAGGAAATTTTAACTGTTAAGTCCGATGACGTAGCTGGCAGAACAAAGGTTTACGAAACGATTGTTAAGGGAGATGAAAATTTTGAGTCTGGAATACCAGAATCTTTTAACGTTTTAGTTAAAGAAATTAGAGCTTTAGGTTTAAATATTGAATTAAATTAGTTTTAAAAATGGCAAAACAAATATTAAAAGATTTAAAACAGCCTTTATCGGAAAAAAATTTTAATCATATTAAAATTACCCTAGCTAGCCCTGAGAAAATTAAATCTTGGTCCTTCGGCGAGATTAAAAAACCTGAGACTATAAATTACAGAACATTCAGACCAGAAAAAGATGGTTTATTCTGTGCTAGAATCTTTGGACCTGTAAAGGACTACGAATGTCTGTGTGGAAAATATAAAAGAATGAAATTTAGAGGAATAATATGTGAAAAATGTGGAGTAGAAGTTACAAAGTCTAATGTTAGAAGGGAGAGAATGGGACATATCAATCTTTCATCTCCAGTAGCACATATATGGTTTTTAAAGTCTCTACCAAGCAGAATTTCTTTAGCGATTGATATGAAACTTAAAGATGTAGAAAAAGTTTTATATTTTGAAAGTTTTATTGTAATTGAACCAGGTTTAACAGAATTAAAGAAAGGACAATTGCTTACTGAGGAAGAATATATCAAGGCACAAGAAAAGTACGGAGAAGATGCGTTCACTGCCGGAATAGGAGCCGAGTCAGTAAGAGAGATACTTATAAATGTTGATTTAAAGAAAGAAAGAGAAAAACTTAGTGCTTCTCTTAAAGAAACTAAATCTAAAGTTACAGAAGAGAGGACATTAAAAAGATTAAAGCTTTTAGACTCTTTTATAGAATCTGGAAACAAGCCAGAATGGATGATTTTAACAACTGTTCCTGTTATTCCACCTGAACTTAGACCTCTGGTTCCTTTAGATGGAGGAAGATTTGCGACTTCTGATCTTAATGATCTTTATCGTAGAGTAATAAATAGAAATAATAGATTAAAAAGACTTTTAGATTTAAAGGCTCCAGAAATTATTGTCAGAAATGAAAAAAGAATGTTGCAGGAATCGGTTGATGCACTATTTGATAATGGAAGAAGAGGAAGAGTTATAACTGGGACCGGTAAAAGACCGTTAAAGTCTTTAGCTGAAATGTTAAAAGGAAAACAGGGAAGATTTAGACAAAACTTATTAGGAAAGAGAGTGGATTATTCTGGTAGATCAGTTATCGTTGTTGGACCTGAGCTAAAACTTCATCAATGTGGTTTACCAAAAAAAATGGCATTAGAACTTTTTAAACCATTTTTGTATGCAAGGTTGGCCAAATTAGGTTTAGCAACAACAATTAAACAAGCAAAGAGAATGGTTGAAAAACAGAGAAGTGAAGTATGGGATTCATTAGAACATATTATTCGAGAGCATCCAATTTTACTTAACAGAGCACCAACTCTTCACAGATTGGGAGTACAAGCCTTTGAAGCCAAACTAATAGAGGGTAACGCAATAGAATTACATCCGTTAGTTTGTGCTGCTTTTAATGCGGATTTTGACGGAGATCAAATGGCAGTTCATATACCTTTAAGCTTGGAAGCACAACTCGAGGCCCGTGTATTAATGATGTCAACAAATAATATTTTAAGTCCTTCTAATGGAAAACCAATTATAGTTCCGAGCCAAGATATAGTTTTGGGAATATATTATTTATCTCAATCAAAAGAATCAGAAAAAGAAAAACCTTTAGGTATATTTTCAAATGTTGAAGAAATAAACACCGCCTTAGAAAGAGGCTTAATAAGTATACACTCAAAAATAATTTCTCAGTTTACAACAGTAGATAAAGAAGGAAATAAAGTTATTGAAAAACACAACAGCACAGCTGGTAGATTTTTACTTGCTGAAACATTACCTAAACACCATAAAATAAAATTCTCTACAGTAGATAAATTGTTAACTAAAAAAGCCGTTTCTGAAATAATAGATGTTGTTTATAGATATTGTGGTCAAAAACAAACAGTTATTTTTTGTGACAACATTAAAGATTTGGGATTTAAACATGCTTTTAAAGCAGGAATATCGTTTGGAAAAAATGATTTAATAATTCCAAAGACAAAAGAAAAACTTGTAAATCAAACGAAGAAACAAATCGAAGAATATGAGAAACAGTATCAAGATGGACTTATAACTAGAGGTGAAAAATATAATAAAGTAGTTGATATTTGGTCTAAGTGTACAGATTCAATAGCTAATGAAATGATGAAAGAAATCTCTTCAGCAGAAAAAAAATATCCAGACGGTAGAATAGAAACTAATTCAGTATTTATGATGGCAGATTCTGGTGCAAGAGGATCTCCCGCTCAAATGAAGCAGTTAGCTGGTATGCGTGGTTTGATTGCAAAACCGTCAGGAGAAATTATTGAAACCCCAATAGTTTCTAATTTTAAAGAAGGCTTGACTGTTCTTGAATATTTTAACTCTACCCATGGCGCAAGAAAAGGATTGGCTGATACAGCATTAAAAACTGCAAACTCGGGTTATCTTACTAGACGTTTATGTGATGTTGCCCAAGATCTCCAGATTACAATGAAAGACTGTAATTCTAAATCCTCTATAACATTAACAGAAATTATAGAGGGCGGTAATGTTTTAGTTAGTTTATCCGAGAGGGTTTTAGGCAGAGTCCCTTCTCACAATATTAAACATCCTATAACAGGAGAAATAATTATTAAAAAAAAGAAATTAATAGATGAATTAGATTGCGAATTAATTGATTTGGCCGGAGTTAAATCTATAAACGTTTATTCAGTAATTACTTGTGAAGCTAAAAAAGGTGTATGTCAAACGTGTTATGGAAGAGATCTTGCAAGAGGAAGTTTGGTTAGCATTGGTGAAGCAATTGGAATGATAGCCGCACAATCAATCGGGGAACCTGGTACTCAATTAACTATGAGAACCTTTCACGTTGGTGGTACAGCACAGATTAAAGAGGAGTCATCTGTTATTTCTACAAATGAGGGAATACTTAAAATAAATAATAAAAATTTAATTAAAGATTCCAAAGGTAACACGATAGTTATGGGAAGGAATACACAGTTATCCTTAGAAGATGAAAATGGAAGGCAATTAGCTTTATACAAAGTTCCATATGGTGCTAAAATTTTTTACAAACATGAGGACAAAGTATTAAAAGGTAAAAAAATATGTGAGTGGGATCCATATACTTTGCCAGTTATAGCAGAAACAAGCGGTGTAGCTAATTACATGGATTTAGTGGAAGGAATATCATTAGCTGAAACTTTGGATGATGCTACAGGAATATCGGTAAAATCTGTCCTTGATTGGAGATCACAATCTAAAAATTCCGATTTAAAACCCAGAATAACTTTAAGAAATAGTGACGGTGAAGTAATTAAAAAAGCAGATGGAAACGAAGCAAGATATTATCTTGTACCAGATTCAATTCTCTCGATAAAAGATGGTCAAGAAATTTCTGCAGGAGATGTTTTGGCTAGACTACCAAAGGAAACTTCAAAAACTAAGGATATAACAGGAGGTTTACCAAGAGTTGCTGAATTATTTGAAGCGAGAAGACCTAAAGACAGCGCTATAATTGCAGAAAATGACGGAACAATTCAGTTTGGGAAAGAAGTTAGGGGAAAACAAAAAATTTCAATTGCAAAAACCGATGGAACTTCTTCTAATTATTTAATTCCAAAAGGGAAACACATTAATTTTAACCAAGGTGAAAAAATTAAAAAAGGCGAATACTTATTAGACGGTAGTCCAGCACCACATGATATTTTAAGAATTTTAGGAGTTGAAGCGTTAACTCAATATTTTGTCAGTGAAGTCCAGGAAGTTTATAGAATGCAAGGTGTTGTTATTAACGATAAGCATATTGAAACTATTGTTAGGCAAATGTTGAAAAAAGTCGAAATAAAAAATCCAGGAGATTCAAAATTATTGAATGGAGAGCTATTAGATAAATTACAATTAGATGTAATTAATGATGATTTAAAAAAAGAAAGCAAAAAACCCGCAGAAGGAGAAAGAATTTTGTTAGGAATAACTAAAGCTTCTTTACAAACCAACTCTTTTATCTCAGCAGCATCTTTTCAGGAAACAACAAGAGTTTTAACTGATTCAGCCATTAAGGGCAAAACAGATAAATTAGAAGGCTTAAAGGAAAACGTAATAGTAGGAAGACTTATTCCTGCAGGTACTGGATTTGCAAAAAACAAACTAAACAAACTTGCGCAAGAACAGGACAAAATTAGGATTCAACAATTACAAAAAGAAGAATTAGAAAATACACAATCTGAAAGTAAAACTTAACTTAAAACCTTATTTTTATTAGAGTTTTTCCTCCTATTAACCGTTGACATTTTACACTTCAGTGTTAGTTTAGCGCAATTTTGATAGTTAAAAGTAAGGTTGGTACTAACCTTAAACAATAACTAAAAATTGTAGAATTCTTCCTACCTAGCTTTAGCTATTCAAAATTAGAAAATTAAATTATGCCAACGATAAGTCAATTATTGCGAAAAGGTAGAGTTCGACCTGTTTCAAGAAACAAGGTTCCTGCTCTAGAAAAGCAACCTATTAAGAGAGGTGTATGTATTAAAGTTTATACCACTACTCCCAAAAAACCTAATTCTGCTTTAAGGAAAGTTGCAAGAGTAAGACTATCTAATGGATTTGAAGTAACAGCTTATATTCCTGGAGAAGGACATAATTTACAGGAACACTCTGTAGTTTTGATCAGAGGAGGAAGAGTAAAAGATTTACCTGGAGTTAGATATCATATTCTTCGAGGAAATCTTGATGCACAAGGAGTAACCGCAAGGAAAAAAAGACGTTCCTTGTATGGTGCAAAGAAACCTAAATAAAATCATGTCTAGAAAAAGAAGAGCTCCAAAAAGAAAAAATTATTCTGATCCAAAATATGGTTCTGAAGTAGTATCAAAGTTTATAAATTCAATTATGTACGACGGTAAGAGATCTACAGCTGAAAAAATTTTATATACAGCATTAGAAAGAATTAAAACCAAAAATCAAGATCCAATGAAAATATTCAACACTGCAGTTAGCAACATTAGACCAAATATAGAAGTAAGATCAAGACGAGTTGGTGGGGCGACTTACCAAGTTCCGGTAGAGGTAAAATCTAATAGATCACAGGCACTAGCATTAAGATGGCTTTTAGACGCTTCAAGAAAAAGAAAAAATAAAACTATGGCAGACAAATTATTTTTTGAAATAATGGATGCATCTCAAAATAAAGGTTCAGCAGTTAAAAAAAGAGAGGACACACATAAAATGGCAGAGTCAAATAAGGCTTTCGCGCATTTTAGATGGTAACAAAATGCCCAGAACTCATAATTTAGAAAAATATAGAAATATTGGTATCATGGCACATATTGATGCTGGAAAAACGACCACCACTGAAAGAATTTTATATTATACAGGAAAGAGTCATAAGATAGGTGAAGTTCATGATGGTGCAGCGACAATGGATTGGATGGAGCAAGAACAAGAACGAGGAATCACGATTACCTCTGCGGCTACAACCTGTTTTTGGAGAGAACACCGAATAAATATTATTGATACACCAGGACACGTAGATTTTACAATCGAGGTAGAAAGATCTCTAAAAGTATTAGATGGGGCTGTTGCAGTTTTTGATGGTGTAGCAGGCGTTGAACCTCAATCAGAAACTGTTTGGAGACAAGCTGACAAATATAAGGTTCCAAGAATTTGTTTTGTAAATAAATTAGATAGAACAGGAGCGGACTTTTTTAATTGTGTTGAAATGATTAAAGATAGACTTGGAGCAAAACCTCTTGTTATGCAAATTCCTGTTGGAATGGAAGCTTCATTAAAAGGTGTTGTAGATTTAATTAAGATGAAAGCGGTTTTGTGGAAAGATGAAAAGCTTGGAGCAGAATTTGAATATGTAGACATTCCAGCAGATTTAAAAGAACAGGCTGAAAAATATAGAAAAGAATTAATAGAAACTGCAGTTGAACAAGATGAAAAATTAATGGATGATTATCTTAACGGCAAAGATCTTTCAGAGAAAGATATAATTTCTTGTATACGTAAAGGATGTTTAAAGTTTGATTTTGTTCCAGTGTTAACTGGTTCAGCCTTTAAAAATAAAGGTGTCCAACCACTTCTAGATGCAGTTGTTGATTTTTTACCCAGCCCAAAAGATATAAATTCAATAAAAGGAACAAAACCAAATTCAAAAGATGAAATAGAAAGAAAATTTGATGATAAGGAGCCTTTTTCGGCCTTAGCTTTTAAGGTTGCTAACGATCCCTTTGTTGGTTCATTAACTTTTATAAGAATTTATTCAGGTACCCTGAAATCTGGAACAGGGGTCTATAATACATCAAAAGATAAAGAAGAAAGAGTTGGACGAATGTTATTAATGCACGCAAATAGTAGAGAGGATGTAAAAGAAGCAAACACAGGAGACATTGTGGCTTTGGCTGGTCTTAAACATACAATTACAGGTCACACATTATCTGACGAAGATAATCCAATTGTTTTAGAACCAATGGAATTTCCAGATCCAGTTATTGAAATTGCGGTAGAACCCAAAACAAAAGGAGATCAAGAGAAAATGGGAGAAGCTTTGGGCAGGTTAGCAAAAGAAGATCCATCTTTTAGAGTAACTTCAGATGAAGAATCAGGACAAACAATTATAAAAGGTATGGGGGAATTACATTTAGATATAATCGTGGACAGAATGAAGAGAGAATTTAAAGTTGAAGCTAACATTGGTGCACCACAAGTTGCTTATAGAGAGACAATTCAAAAGCCAGTATCAAATGTATATATACATAAAAAACAAAGTGGTGGAGCAGGACAATTTGCAAAAGTAGAACTAAACGTTGAACCACTTCAACCAGGAAAAGGAAGAGAAATTGAAAACAAAATTAAAGGTGGTGCTATTCCTAAAGAGTTTATTCCAGGAGTAGAAAAAGGTGTTGAAAGTGTAGCTGACAACGGAATACTAGCTGGTTTTCCATTAATTGATTATAAAGTAACTATTGTAGATGGATTGCATCATGATGTTGACTCAAGTGTTTTGGCATTTGAGATAGCTTCAAGATATTGTTTTAAAGAAGCATGTACTAAGGCTGGGCTGAAACTTTTAGAACCAGTAATGAGAGTTGAAGTGATAACACCCGAAGATTATATGGGAGACGTTATAGGAGATTTAAATAGTAGACGAGGACAGGTATCAACAACAGACAAAAGAGGTAATGCGACCGTAATTAGTGCAATGGTTCCATTAGCCAACATGTTTGGTTACATAAACAATCTTAGATCAATGTCGCAAGGTCGTGCTCAATATTCAATGTTTTTTGATCATTACGCAAAAGTTCCTCAAAATGTACAAGATGAAGTTACAAAAAAAATGGCATAACAATGGAAAAACAAAATATTAGAATACATTTAAAAGCTTACGATAATAAAATCCTGGATATATCTACCCAGGAAATTGTTAACACAGCTAAAAGAACTGGTGCTCAGGTAAAAGGACCAATTCCTTTACCAACTAAAATTGAAAAATTTACTGTTTTAAGATCGCCTCATATAGATAAAAAAAGTAGAGAACAATTTGAAACAAGAACGCACAAAAGATTAATCGATATTGTTGAACCAACTCCACAAACTGTAGAGGCTTTGATGAAATTAGATTTAGCTTCAGGAGTAAATATAGAAATAAAAATATAATTATGTCTTTAGGATTAGTAGGAAAAAAAATTGGTATGACACGAGAGTTTTTTGATTCAGGGATCTCTATTCCTGTAACAGTTGTTAAGATTGAAAAAGGTAGGGTCATTGATATTTATACAAAGGAAAAAAATGGATATTCCGCTGTTAAATTAGGATTTTTAAAAATTAAAAACTCAAAACTTACAAATCAAATGAAAGGTTTTTTTTCAAAAAAAAACACTGAGCCAAAAAAAATTATTAAAGAATATAGAGTTGAAAAGTCTGAAGAATTTAAAACTGGAAACGAAATAGGACTAGAAATATTCAAAAATGTCAAATTTATTGATGTCAGATCACAAACAATAGGAAAAGGTTTTGCCGGCGTAATGAAAAAATATAATTTTGCTGGTTTAAGAGCAACCCATGGGGTTTCAGTTTCTCATAGATCACATGGATCAACAGGTCAAAGACAGGACCCAGGAAAAGTATTTAAAGGAAAGAAAATGGCTGGTCATATGGGTGCAAAATTTAGAACAATTTTAAATCTCGAAGTAGTAAAATCAGACCCAGAAAATAATCTACTCTATATTAGAGGGTCAATACCAGGATCTAAAAATACTATTGTTTATCTTAGAAAATCGACAAAATCTTTTAATAGAAAAACATCTGTTGAAAAATTTTCTCTGGAATCAAAAGAAGGCGCTAAAAAGGAAACTAAGGGATCAACCAAAAAACCAGAAACAAAAAAACCAGAGGTTAAGGAGCAACCTAAAAAGAAATAAATTATGAGTATAAAAATACTAAACATTGATGGATCAAGTAAATCCCAAAGTTTAAAAATATCTGAAAATTTAATTGGACTTAAAGTTAACAATAGACTTTTAAAATATGTAGTTGACTGGCAGTTAAATAGATCCAAAAAACGAGTTGCTAAGACAAAACAGAGAAATGAGATAATTGGATCAACTAGAAAAATTTACGCGCAAAAAGGAACTGGTGGAGCAAGACATTCAAGCAGGAAGGCACCTATTTTTGTTGGAGGCGGTATTGCTCATGGCCCTAAAGGAGATAATTACAAAACAAAAAGAATTAATAAAAAAATTAGAAAAATTGCATTAGCACAAACAATTTCTAAAAAAAATGTAAACAAA
>CACPJP010000010.1 GCA_902634325.1 uncultured Pelagibacteraceae bacterium
TATTTACCCACTAGCATCTCTTCACCTGTTTCTAAAAAACCAGTTAGCTACGCCCTTTCTATTATAGATAAGTTAGACACTCTGGTAGGTTTTTATTTAATAAGTGAGAAACCAACAAGCTCTAAAGATCCGTTTGCACTAAGAAGAGCAGCCATTGGTTTATTGAGAACTGTGATTGAAAATAATCTTGTAATTAAAATATCCGACTTAATTGATTATTCTATAAAAATTTATTTGGACCAAGGTGTTAAAGAATCAAATAGGGAAGTTCTAAAAGATTTAATTATGTTTTTTAGAGAAAGAATGAAGAATATTCTTAAGGAAAGAAAAATTAGAACAGATATTATCGAAGCTTCGGTCAGCTCACACTTAAATGACAACTTCCTAGAACTTTATAAAAAAACTTTAATTATGAATAAATTTATTTCAAAAGATCTTGGAAAAAATGCTGTTTCAACCTACAAAAGGGCTTCAAATATTTTGGAACAAGAAAAGTTAATTTCTAAAAATGGACCTGACGCAGTTCTTTTTAGACATGAAGAAGAAAAAGAACTTTTTGAAAGGATCAATACAATTCGAAAGGCTTTTACACTTAAAGAAGAAAAGAAAAATTATGAAAATCATCTTAAGCTTTTATCTGATACCAAATTATCAACAGACAAGTTTTTTGATAATGTTAAGGTTAATGATGAAAATAAGGATCTTAAAAATAATCGTTTAGAACTCTTGCAAATCTTATGTACTACGTTTAATAGTTTTGTAGATTTCTCAAAATTAGAGGGAACTTAATGTCAAAATATATATTCAGTTTTGGAGACAAGAAAAGCAAAAAGGTAGCAAACTCTAGAAACATCTTGGGAGGCAAGGGAACCAATCTAGCCGAGATGGCAAGATTGGGTTTACCAGTTCCTCCAGGATTTACAATTTCAACAAAAATGTGTGAAATTTTCTATAATAATAAAAAAAAACTAGATTCAAAAATAAGCAATGAAATTAAGAAAGAATTAAAGAAAATTGAGTCAAAAACTAAAAAAAAATTTGGCGATAATAAAAATCCATTATTAATATCAGTAAGATCTGGATCAAGGGTATCTATGCCAGGAATGATGGATACTATTCTCAACCTAGGTCTAAACGATAAGACAGTTGAGGCATTATCAAAAAAAACTTCAAACGAAAGATTTGCTAAAGATAGCTACAGAAGATTCATTCAAATGTATGGCAATGTAGTTCTTGGAGTAGAGAGTCATTTATTTGAAGAAATGATTGATAATTATAAATTAACAAAAGGTGTTTTATTAGATACAGAACTAAATGCTGATGATTGGGATGGTCTTATAAAAAATTTCAAAGAACTGATATTGGAAAAAACTAAGAAAAATTTTCCCCAAGATGTTCACGAACAATTGTTCGGAGCTATCAAGGCTGTATTTTTATCCTGGGAAAGTAAGAGAGCCAGAACTTACAGAAAGTTTAATCATATACCAGGAGATTGGGGAACGGCAGTGAATATTCAATCAATGGTATTTGGAAATATGGGTGATAACTGTGCTACTGGAGTGGCGTTCACAAGAAACCCATCAACCGGAGAAAATAAGTTTTTTGGAGAATATTTAATTAATGCTCAAGGAGAAGATGTTGTCGCAGGAAGTAGAACCCCGAGGTATATAACAAAAAAAGCAAAAGAAGATGCTGGGGCAAAAGAAGAATCTATGGAAGAAACTATGCCAAAAGTTTTTAAAGAACTAAAAAATGTATTCGTAAAATTAGAAAGACACTATCGAGATATGCAGGATATTGAATTTACAGTAGAGAACAATAAACTTTGGATGTTACAAACCAGAATCGGAAAACGGACAGCTAAAGCTGCAATCAAAATTGCTGTTGATATGGTCAAAGAAAAATTAATTTCAAAAAAGGAAGCTATTTTAAGAATAGATCCAAATATTTTGGATACACTTTTACATCCAACTTTAGATGAAAAAGTAAAAAAAGAAGTAATTGCAAAAGGTTTGCCAGCTTCACCAGGTGCAGCAAGCGGAAAAGTAGTTTTTAGTGCTGACGATGCTGAAAACATGAATAATCAAAAAGAAGATACAATATTAGTAAGAGTTGAAACTTCACCCGAAGATATTCATGGTATGCATGCAGCCAAAGGAATATTGACCGCTAGAGGAGGAATGACAAGCCATGCTGCGGTAGTTGCCAGAGGAATGGGAAGACCATGTGTTTCTGGTTCTGGAGAAATTAATATTGATTATGAATCCAAAGAATTTAAAGTTGGCGATCTTACCATCAAAGAAGGAGACATAATCACTATTGACGGTGGAACAGGCAGAGTAATGAAAGGCTTAGTTCCAACAGTTAAGCCAGACATTTCGGGTTACTTCTCAACAATAATGAAGTGGGCAGATGAATTCAGAAAACTAAAAGTAAGAACAAATGCTGAAACACCACAAGATACGAAAATGGCAAGAAACTTTGGTGCAGAAGGTATTGGTTTATGTAGAACTGAGCACATGTTTTTTGACGACGAAAGAATTCTTTCTGTTAGACAAATGATTTTATCAAAACATTTGGACGATAGAAAAATGGCATTAGACAAATTACTTCCCTATCAAAAAAATGATTTTAAAGAGATTTTTAAAATTATGAAGGGGTTGCCTGTAACAGTTAGACTTTTAGATCCACCGTTACATGAGTTTTTGCCCAAAACCGATAAAGATATGGAAGAAGTAGCTAGGTCGTTAAATTTAGGTGCTAAAGAAATAAAAAATAGAGTATCAGAATTGCACGAATTAAATCCTATGTTGGGCCATAGAGGATGTAGACTTGGTATTTCTTTTCCTGAAATTTATGAAATGCAATGCAAAGCAATTTTTACTGCACTGATAGAGTGCAAAAAAGAAAAGATACAATCTATAATACCTGAAATAATGATACCTCTAGTTTCAACCGAAGATGAACTTGGAATAATGAGAAAGCTAGTTAATAGGGTGGCTGATGAACTTCAGAAGGAGCATAAAGTAAAAATTAATTATTTTGTTGGCACCATGATTGAGTTACCAAGAGCAGCATTGAGAGCAGCACCCATATCAAAATATGCTGACTTCTTTAGTTTTGGAACAAATGATTTAACACAAACCACATTTGGTATTAGCCGTGATGACTCTGGGAAATTTTTAGACGATTATATAGACCATAAAATTTTTGAGAACGACCCATTTGTTAGTATTGATAAAGATGGTGTAGGGGAGCTAGTTAAAATCGCTTCTCAAAGAGGAAAAAAACAGAATAAAAAACTTAAACTAGGAATTTGTGGTGAACATGGTGGTGATCCAAAAAGTATAGAATTCTGTTCTAAAGCAGGATTGAATTATGTGTCTTGCTCACCATTTAGAGTTCCAATTGCAAGACTAGCAGCAGCACAAGCTGAACTTAGGAGATAAAATCTAATTTAAAATCTACAGCAGGTACGCTGTGGGTTATCTGACCTATAGAAATTCTTCTGACTCCAGTTCTAGCAATCCTTCTTACATTGCCAAGTGTTACTCCACCTGAGGCTTCAGTTTCATAAAATCTTTTTGACATTTTAACTGCCTTTCTAAGATTTTTAGGATTCATATTGTCAAACAATACTCTGTTAAATTTTAGACCCATAATTTTTTTTAACTGGCTTAGGTTATCCACCTCTACAGTTATTTTCTTTCCTCTTCTATTCTTTATGGCCCTTTTGATTAGATCATGAATATTTTTGTTAACAGAGATATGATTGTCTTTTATTAGAATTTCATCACTTAAATTAAACCTATGATTAATTCCTCCTCCTAGCCTTACTCCATATTTTTGCATTAATCTTAAATTTGGCAGTGTTTTTCTGGTACAACATATTTTACAGGATTTACCTTTTACTTTTTTTACAAATTGATTAGTGATTGTTGCTACACCTGAAATTAATCCTAGAAAATTGAGAGCAACTCTTTCACTTTTAAGAATACCCGAGGCCTTGCCTTTTAATACAGCTATCACTTTACCTCTATTTACTTTTCGTCCATCCTTTGTTTTGGCTTTGAAAGTGATTTTTTTATCTGAAATTTTGAAAGCTTCCTTTGCAAAACTTAACCCTCCAACTATACAGTTTTGTCCAGCAATTATTTTTGCAATAACTTTTTTATTTTTAACAATTCTAGTTGTGATGTCACCAGAAGGTCTGAGATCTTCTCGAAGCGATTGTTGTACAATTGTTTTGATATATTTTTGATTTATTTTTTGCACTAAAAATTATCTGCTAATTTCAGCCATTCTCAGAACAGATTTTCTCGCCATCTCGGCTATATTATGACCAATTTTAATTTCATTAGTTTCATTTTTTAAGCAGTCATAAATTTTATTTAGTGTAATCTTATTCATGTGAGGGCAAAGATTACAGGGTTTTATAAATTGAACATTAGGATTATCAACCTGAACATTATCACTCATTGTGCATTCGGTTACTAACAAAACTTTTTTAGGCTTGTTTTCTTTAACATATTTTACCATGCTCGAAGTGGATCCTGCAAAGTCAGAAGCGCTTATAACATCAGGTGGACATTCTGGATGAGCTATAATTTTAATATCTGGATTGTCTTTTCTTATGTCCTCTACTTCTTTTGATGTAAATTTTTCATGAACCATACAAGTACCTTGCCATGAAATAATTTTAACTTTTGTGTTTTTTTGAACATAATTAGCTAGGTAGTGGTCAGGAAGGAAAATTACTTTATCTACACCAAGAGATTCCACAACTTTTACTGCGTTTGCAGAAGTACAACAGATATCAGACTCTGCTTTAACTTCCGCAGAAGTGTTTACATAGGATACAACCGGAATGCCTGGATATTTTTCTTTAAGCATCCTTACATCTTCGCCAGTTATTGACTCTGCAAGAGAACAACCAGCTTGCATGTCAGGTATTAAAACTTTTTTACTTGGATTCATCAATTTTGCAGTTTCAGCCATGAAATGTACTCCGCATAGAACAATAATTTTAGCTTCGGTTTTCGCCGCTTCCAAAGCAAGCGCAAGAGAGTCAGTGGATATGTCTGCTACACCATGATAAATTTCTGGAGTTTGGTAATTATGAGCAAGTATGACCGCATCTTTTTCTTTTTTTAACTTGTTGATTTTTTCAATTAATGGCGCATGAAACTTCCATTCAACCTCAGGAACTACTGAGGAAATTTTCTTATAAATCTCACTTAGAGATTTGTCTGCTAAATTTTGTGTAGACATACAAATAATTTATCAACTTGAAGATAAAAAGTCATTCATTTATTGTCGCATATAATAAGGTGACGCGGTCGTGCTGAAATTGGTAGACAGGCACGCTTGAGGGGCGTGTGGGTTTCCCGTGAGAGTTCGAGTCTCTCCGACCGCACCAAAAATTAAGATAAATCAATAATTTTTTTTCTAAAAAACTAATATTTTTGGATCCAATTGCGCTCAAATTGCGCTCAAAAAAACGAGCGCAAAAGTGAGCGCAAATAGTATATGATTTTTGTATGAAAAAAATTATAGCAAAAGGTTTTGATATATCTAAACAAAATTTAAAGGGAATGACTCCTGATCAATATATAACTTTAATGGAGCACCAAAAGTTTTTGTGTCCTTTAAGCGGTAAAAAATTTGAATACTCATCTAAAGATAAAAAATTCATTGATGTTGAAGGAAGACAAACTAGGATAATAGCACCTCCCGTTGACCATGATCATGCTACAGGATTTATAAGAGGAATTTTAAGTGAGAAGCTAAATTTACTTTTAGATCAATGGGAAAAACAAACTTACGGTAAATTATCAAAACCAAAAGAATTAACTGATTATCAAAATGATCCTCCTGCTTATAAATGTATTGGAAAAGTTAAATATAAATAAAAGAAATGAATTCCAATTGCGCTCAGATTGCGCTCACTTTTATTCAAACGGAGAATTTGTTAAGCTCTAGGCGGTTGTTTTGTTTCAGGATGGAGAGTTCGAGTCTCTCCGACCGCACCAAAACGTAAAGAAAACGAGAGTAAATTTTTAAAAAACTAATATTTTTGGATCCAATTGCGCTCAAAAAAACGAGCGCAAAAGTGAGCGCAAATAGTATATGATTTTGATATGGAAATATTTGAAGAGTTTGAAAATAAAGATAAATGAAACCAGTGAGTTCAATTAATTTTCCAAAGCTTATTTGAAAACAGATTTGAATTATTTTGATAAAATTTTTTATACCTTTCAGAAAGGTTAATTATAAATATTTTTTCTCTAACCCTAGTTAAAGATGTATACATTTCATAATCATAAGTCTGTATTTGGTCATTAACTATATTTTTATCCCTTGTAGTTAAGATTATAATATTTCTTCTTTCCCAACCTTTAAAACTTTTAATTGTACACATTTTTAATTTGTTTGTTCTTACAGTGAATAATTTTTTCTTTTCTTTTTCTTTTACCATGACTCTTGGATCTTTAGATTTTCCTTTAAAAACATCTGAAATTTTAATTTTATTTTTAAACTTATTTAAAATATTTTCTTTTAAGTTTATTCCTTCACTGTGTTCTGATACTAAAATTGTTGTATCGGAAAATTCATTTTTTTTTTCGCGATCTAAATAATTTAGAACTTCTATAATTTTATCATTACCTTCAACGATATTACTTACATTTACCCATTCAGCTTCTGGATCAGGATCAAATGGAAGAGAATGCTGTTTATCTTTATTTTCTTCTATATAATATGGGGTTTCAGCATCAGTGTTTGTTTCTCCCAGAAAACTTTTAGAAAAGCTATTTGCTATTTTAATATGAAGATTATTTAATCTATATCCGATATTCAATTGACCCCATTTACCACCACCAACACCCTTTAATTCAGTTTTTTTTCTTCCGTAAACATTTTGTTTAGAGTCTATAGCAATTAGAGCTTCTTTATTATTATTTAAAAAAGATCTTACGAACTTAAACCATTCTTCTTTAAAGTCTTGACCCTCATCTATAAGGATTGCATCATAATTATTTGTTTCATTAGGATATTGCTCTTTATCTCTTATATATTTAAGTATCGTTTCTTTTTCTACATCCTCATCATTTTCATCAAAATGATAAGGCATGCCTCTTTCGTCAGCATATAATTTGATAAACTCATGAAAATGAACAATATCAATGTTAGGTGGTAAATCTTTAGATTTATGAATATTTATAATTTCAGACTCTATATAATTTTTTAATGTTATATTAAAACAAACAATTAAAACCTGTTTACCTAAGCTTGCTAATTTAGCGGCTCTCCAAGATATAACTTTGGTCTTTCCACTACCTGCTACACCAGATAATTTTTGAATTACCCTAGGTTCGGGTATTGTATAACGTCTTTGTTTTAAATCTAAATCTTTTTCTGAAGCAATAATTTTGCTTTCAACAAAATGTAAGGGATCAGATATCCAATTTTTAAATTTATTGGTCCAATCAAATTTACTTTGAATCTTATCTTTATTTAAAAGCAATGGAATTAAATTATGAAGAGGCGTTTTATCATTTAACATGTCTTTTGCAAAAATATTGCATCGATAAGTTTTAAGAAAATCTGGGTATCCTACGAATTCTTTCGCTTCAACTGTTGAATGTTCATTATGAAAATAGACACCACACTTTATCAGATTCAATTTATTAGTATTTTCGCTAATTTCTTCAATTATTTCTTTAATACCATCTCTCATTCTCCACATATAATCTTCGACTTGCTTAACAGGATTAATATTTTTTGATCTGCCTTTATTATCTTTATAAAAAATATCTAAAAATTTTCCATTTCGAGTTTTTACTATTTCTTTTTTGAAGTTATTAAAATCTGAATAATCTTTTACTTCTATTATCATGATTCCAAATTTCTTGTGTGCAATGACAATATCTGGTGTTTTTTTTGTCATATGTAGTCCCCATTTTTTTAATGTTGGCTTTGTATGTATCAACCATTCCTTAGGAAGTTTTCTGTCTAAAAAATTTGCTAAATGATACTCGCCTTCTGTAAAGTTATAATTGCCTTTTAATTCTTTTTTTTGATATTTTTGCAGGATTCCTTTAGGTAAAACTCTATCTGCGAGTGTCATAATTCTATCTAATTTAGTATACATATTAACTAATTGTTTTAAAATTTTTAACTTGTTAAAATATAAAAAAATGCTTGATAAAATTAAAAAAGGAGCACAGGTCTCAATAGATGTTGGCAAAAAAGCCGCTGAAGCTTCAATAGATGCTGGTATGAAAGCTAAAGATCAATCAGTAAAATATGGAAAAAAATTTATACGAAAGAAAGCCTTAGAAAGTATAAAAGAAAAACTTGAGTTTGCCCAAAAAAAAGAAACTGATTTTACCAAAGAAGAAATGAGAAACATGATAGCTCGTGAAGAAAAAAAGATTATTAAAAGTCTTGGAACAACGGGTGCCGTAACAACTATTTTAGCTCTTTTTGGAATTACAAATATCTAATGTTTAAATTTTTAACAAAACAATTTTTGTATGGGCGTCTTTATCTATGGTTAAAAGAAAGAATAGGTGGAATATTATTTCTATTTATTGCTATATTTTTAGTCATTTATTTTCATAACGAGTATTTAAATTATGTTGAATACAGAAGTAAATTTGAAGGAGGTTATATTGGTTTGTCTTTTATTATAAAAAACACATTAATTCTTTTAATAGCCTCTGGTTATTTCTATTTTTATTTATTTTTAGACAAAGCAAGAGAATTAATTAAGAAAAATGAAGAAAAAAACAAAGAAGAAAAAAACAGCGAAATGGTTGATAGTTTAGATCAATTTTTACAAGACGATGAGATTGATAGAAAGAATTAAGTGCTTGAAACAATAATAATTATCGAACTAGCAGGATTAGCCTACGCGCTGTATAATATGAATCAATGAATAAAGTTCATTATTTAAACAGCCATATACAAAAATTCAGAGAAAATAAAAAAAAATTCAAAATAGATTTAAAAGATGTTGAGGGCCTTGCAGCAGGGTATGACAACATGGGTTCAGAAGATAAAAAAATAGTTAAAGTTTTCATGAAGTCTTTCAAAAACAAAGAAGACTACAAGTCTTTTTTAAGCAAACTGCCTAAAAATATTTATCGTCCTGCTCTTCACTATTTAGTCACAGCATATTGGATAGCTTATGTTTGTTATTATTATAACGATAAATTTGCTGAAACCATGGGAGAATGTTTGGAAAGTATAGATGAAAATTTAGTTCTTTTAGACAGCATTCGTTTTTGCAAAAAAACATACTATTATTTAAATCCTATTGAGACTATTAAATGAAAAAACTTTTAAGGATCGTGGTAGAATAAGAATATGCAGCATTTCTTTATTCCTATAATTGGTTTGATTATATTCATACTTATCTTGATGCTGGTCTGAAAAAATGAAAAATAAAATTTTAACAATTATTTCAGCGATAGTTATAATAACAATTCTTTTTTTAGCTCGAACCATATATAGTGAACATAATTTAAAAAAAGCTATTAGTGCATGTGTCTTGGGTAAAAAACAAACTCATAGTATAGAAGAAGCTAAACAAATTTGCGCAGATAAGTTTAAAAAATGAAAAAAATTGGTTGGCAATTTGATAACACTTACTCGAAATTGCCCAAAAACTTGTTATCAAAATTAAATCCAACACCAGTAAAATCTCCAGAGGTTGTTCTTTTCAATCATTCTTTGTCGAAAGAAATTGGATTAGATTTTTCTGAAATAGATAACGAGAAATTAGCTTTAACTTTTTCAGGAAATCAATTACCTGATGGATCAGAGACAATTGCACAAGCTTATGCAGGGCATCAATTTGGGCATTTTACATTATTGGGAGATGGGCGAGCACTTGTTATTGGAGAACATGTCGATAAAAATAAAAAAAGATACGATATACAATTTAAAGGATCTGGTAAAACGCCATATTCAAGAAATGGTGACGGTAGAGCCGCGTTGGGTCCAATGCTTAGAGAATATATTGTAAGTGAGGCTATACATAATCTTAAAATTCCAACAACAAGAAGTTTAGCTGTTGTAAAAACTGGAGAAAATGTAATTCGCGAAAAAAATTTAGAAGGGGCGGTATTAACTCGTATTGCCTCAAGTCACATTAGAATTGGAACTTTTCAGTATGCTTGTATATCTAAAGATAAAAATGATTTAAAAGCTTTGTTTGATTACACTATTGAACGTCATTATCCTCATATTAGAAATTTTAAATTTCCTGCCATAGAGCTTTTGAATATCGTTACAGAAAAACAGATTGATTTAATTATAGATTGGATGCGAGTTGGTTTTGTTCATGGGGTAATGAATACTGACAACGTAGCTATTTCAGGAGAAACAATTGATTACGGACCTTGTGCTTTTATGGATACATATGATCCCAGAACTGTATTTAGTTCAATAGATTACTACGGTCGTTACGCTTTTTCTAATCAACCAAGTATTATCAAATGGAATTTAGAAAAATTTGCAGAAGTTTTAATTCCTTTAATCGATACTGACAGCAATAGGTCAATAGAAATGGCCAAGGAGGTATTAAAAGATTTCGATACAAAATTTAAAAAAGGTTGGTTTAAAATGATGAGAAAAAAATTAGGTTTAAAAGGAGAAGAATCAAAAGATGAAAATTTAATTACAAAACTATTATCATGGATGAAACAAAATAAAGCCGATTATACAAATACTTTTTGTTATTTAATGGATGATCTTATTCAAAAAAATAAGACTTTTGAAAATGAAGAATTTAATCATTGGAAACAACAATGGAAAAACCGTTCTAAGTTGTACGGTAATTCTCCAGAAAATTCATTACAAATAATGCATGAAGCAAACCCTTTAGTTATTCCAAGAAATCATTTGGTAGAAGGAGCATTAAATGTTGCTACAGAAAATAATGATTTAACAAAAGTTAAAGAGTTATTGAAAATTCTAAAAGATCCTTATAAAAATAAAACTAATATTGATTACTATCAATCCACTCCAATTCCTGGAAAAGAAAGATATAAAACCTATTGTGGTACCTAATAATGATGAGCTACTTGTTTTTTGTACAATAAAAGCTCAAGATTTTTTAATATAATCCAACCAGTTTTTTAGTTCCAAGGTTCGACTATTATCATTTGTTTTCTGATCTTCTCTAGCAATTAAATCAATATGTTTGTTGAGTTCATTTTCATTTTTAAAACTTTTGTTATCTATTAATCTTTTTTTTCGGTGTTTTAATAATCTAATCATATAAGAGTATGGAATTTCAGGGTGATATTGGAGGCCCCATACTTCTGATTTACCTGCTGTAAAATGTAGGGCCGCAAATTTATTAATATTTGTACTTGCTAATAAAACAGAATTTTTTGGCGGAACCTCGACTTCGTCAAAATTAAAACCTGGTGCATTAAATTTTTTTGGTTTGGATTTGTAGAGATTATGTTTTGTTCCTGAGTCTGTTAAAATAACATCTCGAGCAATACCGGTATTTGCTCCTTTTGGCGAAACTCTGCACTTTCCTCCAGCCGCTGCTACACTTACTTGTAGTCCCCAGCAGGCAGCATAAATATAATTTGTGTGTTCAAAACACCTTCTTGTAAACTCTATATGTTTTTTTACTTCTTCTGAATCGTCATTAATTCTTAGAGTGCTTCCTGTTAAAATAATACCATTATATTTTTTTAATGACGAAATAATTTTTTCCATGGAAGAATCATCAGCTGGTTCAATGATGTCTACTTCACAGTTGGGTTCATGCATTTTAATATGCTCACTGAAATTTTCTGACTGGGATGCACACCCGGCCTGATTGAAATTAACGTTTTCTTCTTTTGTGTTACCTTCAACCACTAGTATTTTTAATTTGTTCATATTTAATTAATGAATTTATTTTTTCTTTGTGTATGATTCAAGACATGAAATTTTTAGTATTACAGCATATTAATATTGAGCATCCTGGTATTTTTTTAGATTTTATGAAAAAAGATAAAATTCATATTGATACTGTTGAGCTAGATGAGGGAGAAAAAATATCAAAATTAGATTCCTATGATGCCATGATTGTAATGGGTGGACCCATGGATACCTGGCAAGAAGAAACCTATCCTTGGCTAAAGACCGAGAAGGAAGAAATTCATAAATTTGTATCTGTAATGAAAAAACCTTTTCTGGGCTTATGTCTTGGTGCTCAGCTTCTAAGCGAAGTTGTTGGCGGGAAGGTAAGAAAAATGAAAACTCCAGAAATTGGTGTGATGGATATATCCATAACAAATAACAGTTCGATATTTAGTGGTATGAACAAAAATTTAAAAGTTCTTCAATGGCACTCTTATGAGGTATGTGATTTACCTAAAAACACAGAGCTATTAGCATCTTCTCCGCTATGTGGTGTACAAGCTTTTTCTTCTGGAAATGCATTTGGTTTACAGTTTCATGTTGAGCAAACAAATGAAACAGTTCCTCAATGGGCCTGTGTTCCTGAATATAAGTCTGCTTTAGAAAAAACACTAGGTCCAAACGCGCTTGAAAAATTTAGAAAAGAAGTTGAGGTAAATCTTAAGATATTTAACGGTAGTGCTAGAACAATTTACGATAATTTTAAGAAAATAGTTTAATATTCTTCTAATCCCAATAATTTTTTTCTTCTGTTTGCCCAAGTACGAATTAAATTATCAACAGCCAAACCAATAAATGCTACACAGAGACCAAGGATCAGCGCTTTACCTCCTCCTTTTAAGTCTGATAAAGCTTTCATAATATATTGCCCTAAATCTTCTGTTCCAATAAAAGCTCCAATAATTACCATAAACAATGCAAAGACAACGGTTTGATTGATTCCAAGCATGATATGAGGAAACGCTAAAGGAAATTCAATCTTAAGCAATCTTTGTAAGCGTGTTACGCCCGACATCGAAGCTGCATCGTGTAAAGCTGGTGGAACACTACGAAGTCCTTCAATAGTGTAACGCGTTGCAGGAATAGTTGCATATACGATCACAGCAATTAAAACCGAAGTGTCTGTAACTCCAAAAAGCATCATTACTGGAATTAAATAAACAAAAGATGGAAATGTTTGAAGGGTATCACAAACTCCTAAAGCAATTTTTGTACTAGTTTTATTTTGTGCAGATAAGGAACCAACAATTACTCCAATTATGCCTGATGCAATTACACCAAAAGTTGCCATGTAAGCTGTAACCAATGCTCTATCCCACCATGGACTTAGAGCAATAAATAATGTGAATGCACCAACTATAAGAGCTGATCGAACCCCGCCAATGATATAACCAGCTCCCATGACCAGAACAAAGGTTGCAACAACTGGCATTCTTAAATAAGCAGCTCTCATTGGTTGTAACACGTCTTGGATCAACCATGTATTAAAAACTTTTAATGTATAAAAGAAAGTGTCCCATATCCAATCAACACCCGCATTCCAAAAAGGTTCGCCTGATATTCCTTTATTATGAGGAACTTCATACAGGTAGTTATAACCTTCTTTAAAAACGAAAGATCCAACAGAGGCAAGTAGTAATCCAACTCCCACTGCTCCAACAAAAAATAATCCATATTTGTTACGCTGAACAAAGTTAAGGTTTGCAAAATAATCCGTTTGTTTATTTGCCCAAGCCAAAGACATTTTGTCTAATAGGACAGCGATTAAACTAATACAAACTCCAGCTTCTAAAGCTAAACCAATTCTCAATTGATTTAGGGCTAACAATAGATTCCAACCCAATCCCTTGGCGCCTATAAAGGATGCAATAACTGCCATAGCTAAACACTGCATGATGACTTGGTTAACGCCAATTAAAATATCTCGTCTTGCGGTTGGAATTAATACTTTAAATAAAAGTTGAAATTCGTTACAACCGCTCATCTTTCCGGCTTGTACAACTTCTGGAGATACCTTTCTCAATCCTAACAAAGTCAAACGCACCATGGGTGGTGTTGCAAAAATTATAGTTGCAATTGCTCCAGCATGATCTCCAACTCCAAACATTACCATTATCACAACTATGTAAGAATAGTGGGGCATGGTCTGCATTACATTGAGTATAGGATTTAATGCTGTCTCAACTCTTTTGCTTTTATATGACCAAATTCCAAAAACTAAACCAAGAAAAAAAGAAATTGGTGCAGCAATCAATATGAACGAAAGTGTTTCCATAGAAGGTTTCCATTGACCAAATACAGAAATATAAATCATGGTGATACCCGCAAGTATTGCAAGGCCTCTTCCATTCAGTTTGTAACCTAATATAATTGCTCCAGCGGTAACTATAGTCCAAGGAAGTCCAGGCAATTCTGCCCATGGATTTGCATCAATCCAATCCCAACTTGTAAATGCAACAACAGTCTTAACTCCTCCAATTAAAATTTCACGAATAAATTCAATTAAAAAAAGCATAACAGTTGAAATCGTTCTAGTAATTTGTAAAACGAGTGGTCGTGTTGTAGTTTCTTGAAGATCAGCGTCCCAAATTTCAATCGGCATCCAATCTTCTAATAAAAAAAACAATGAATCATTTACCCAAATCGGAAGCCATCCTAGTAATGGTGGCAATCTCCAAAGAGCATCATATCCATAATATCTAACCTCTATACCAAAAAGCTTATAAGACGTTAGATTTGGATCTTTTGAATATTCAGCTACAGATCTTATAAATTTATAACCTTCTGGAATATCTATGGCAAAACACAAACCAAAGAAAACGATCAATAAAAAAAGCCACTGAAATGATTTTGGATATTTTTTTAAAATTTCCATAGATTAAGAATTTTCTTTTTTTTCACCAAATACAGTATGAATAACTTTGGACGGCTTAACGACCCCAACAACTTTATTATTAGAATCAATAACTGCCACAGGTTTTTCTTGAGCTAAAATTTTTTCAGCAACGGTTTCTATAATTGCATCCTTCGAAACCTTTAAATCACTCAAATTTTTACTATCACTCATTGGTTCCATTACAGATTCTATTCTCAACACCTTTTCTCTTGGAACTTCTTGAGTAAATTTTCTGACGTATTCTGTGGCTGGATTTAAAACTATATTGGCAGGAGTATCTAATTGTTCAATGATTCCATCTTTCATTATTGCTATTCGATCTGCTAGTCTAAGCGCTTCGTCAAAATCATGTGTAACAAACATAATTGTTTTTTTCAAAGTGCCCTGAAGTCTTAAGAATTCATCTTGCATTTCTTTTCTGATTAAAGGATCAAGAGCAGAAAAAGGTTCATCCAAAAACCAAATATCAGGCTCAACAGCTAAAGATCTAGCGATTCCAACTCTTTGTTGTTGTCCACCAGATAGCTCTCTTGGAAAATAATTCTCTCTTCCATCAAGACCCACAAGCTTGACCATTTCCATTGCTTTGGAAACACTTTCTTCGGTTTTCATTCCTTTTATCTGCAAAGGAAAAGCAATATTTTCTAAAACCGTTTTGTGTGGAAGAAGGGCAAAACTTTGAAACACCATTCCCATTTTATTTCGTCTTAAATCAATCAACTCTTTGTTTTTTAAAGCTAATAAATCTTGACCTTCAATATAAATTTTACCTGCCGTAGCATCAGTTAATCTTGATATGCATCGAAGTAAAGTTGATTTTCCAGAACCAGACAATCCCATTACAACAAGCATTTCTCCTTTTGAAACTTCAAAAGAAGCATTGTTAACACCTACGATACAGCCAGCTTCTTGGAAAGTTTTCGCATCCACATTACCACTGACATCTTGAAGCATTTTTTTTGCATTTGCTCCAAAAATTTTATAAACGGATTGACATTTAATTACTGGTTTAGAAGACATATTCTCCTTAAAAATTTTTAATATAATATACTCTAGTATCTATACTTGTTTTTAAAAAACCTTTGGCTTCGCCTGACACTGTAATTGTTTCAGTCGTACCTTGCAAAGCTCTTATTGTATATTCTGCAAGACATTTATTTGTAGAACCATCCCATTTTACTGAAAATTTATCAATTTTATTTCCATTATCGGAATATAATTTCTTTGCTTCGTAGTCTGTAAGGTTTGCTCCTATCATTGCACGTTGGGTCACAATTTTAGTATTTTTACATACCGCCTCATATTCACTCTGTGATAACTTATGGCCTTCGTTCCCTTCAAAAAAATTTAATCTACCTTTAGGAAGTGAAGCAATAACTGTTTCATTGTTTTCTCCAGTTTTGTTATCCTTTGTGGACTTATCGCTTACTCCAAAAAAAATATTTAAAATCATAAATGTTACAATTATTATTATTGTTAAACCAACAAGGCCAACTATTTGCTTAAATTCTTCAGGAGATTCTTTATATTTTTTTAAATTATTTTCTAGCAACATTGTTCTGTCTAATTCGGTTCAACTAATTTTCCGTTTTTCCAAATACCTTTTCTAACTGTTCCATCTGCTGAAGTAAAAGCACCTTGTCCGTTCATTTCACCGTCATTCCACGTGCCTACATATGTAGATCCATCAGGAAAAGTTAAAGTTCCTTGACCATGCCATTTGCTTTTTTGAAATTCTCCCTTGTATATGAATCCATTTGGCCAAGTTTCAGTCCCTTGTCCATGTTTATTACTACCGCTCCATTGTCCTGTGTATGAAGTTAAATCTGTATAATTCCAAGTCCCAACTCCATTTTCACAGTCACCATCGGTACATCCGGTTGAACGTGTAAATCCCGTATTACAAAGCATTAAACCTACAAATATATATAGAAACAATTTTTTCATATTTCTTGTCTATAAATTACACCAAAACTAAAAAAAAATCTCCCCTAGTTATTACCAGGGGAGATTATCAAAGTTTAAGCTTTACAAATAATTATTTTATAAACTTTTTCCAAACTTTTTTGTTTTTCTTCAACCATGTTTTTGCAGCATCTTCGTGAGACATTTTATCAACATCTACATAAGCTGCCATTGCACCAATTTGTGCTGTGTTAAACGATAGTTTTTTAAACATAGCTGCTGCGTCTGGATGAGTTTTAGTCCACTTTTCGTTAACTGCTTTTTTCAGATAACCGTCAGGTGAACCACATTTTCCATCTCCACCGTCAGCTGGTCTGCAACCGTCAAAGTACGGAGGAAATTTAATAAATGTAAAACCAGCACCATCTGTAAAGTTTGGTGTCCAGTTAAAAATTATAGTTCCTCTTTTTTCTTTTTTAGCTGCCGCTAATTCTGCCCATAGTGCATCAGCACCACCAGCAAATTTAACCATCCAATTATCGCTAAGTCCTAAAGCTTCTAAACGCTGAGGCATTAAGTCTTGGTGCCAACTTTGTGGCCCTTCTAACCAACGACCTTTTCCACCAGAGTCTGGGGTTACGAAATTTTTCCAACACTTTTCGTCTTTCAAAGCTTCCCAATTTGGTAAGCCTGGACAATATTCTGCTACCCAGTTTGGATATCCCATGTCTTCTAAAGTTCTTGCTTCATGGTCACCCCAATCTAGCAAGCCACCTTTATCACGAGCTGTGTCGAATGATTTACCGAAAGCAGATTGCCAAACTTCGTGTGATATATCGATATCACCGATACGAATTGATTCATATACTTTTTGAGAGTCTGCTGGAACGTATTCTACGTTACCACCCATTTCTTTTATAATTCCACCAATCACATGGGCCATTACCACTTGGCTTGACCAATTGTGAACCGGAATTCTAGTTGGCTTTTTGCTGTCAGCTGCATATGCGTGCATACTGAATGCCGATATGATTGCAGCAACTACCAATCCTTTTAACATTTTAATTATGTTCATAGTTTTTCCTCCCCATTAACATTAATTAATTAAAGTTACTTTAATTAGGTAAAGTCTACGATCTGTTATTTTGTGAGTCAATCTGAATTGCATACTTTTGTCACACCTAGTATAGTTATTAAGCATATGGATAAAATTTTCACTAGTTTGGACATACGTGATCCAGGTCTTAGAACGTTACCACCAGGAGTTGAAAGATATTTTGTTGAAGGCGGAGGTTTGTCAGTTTTAGAAATTTTACCAGAAGATAAGTTAGAAATTGTTAATGACGAAGGTAAACAAACCTGTGAAGTTATAGCTTTTAATTCTAAAGGTAAATGTGACCTGTCGATTTTAAATTTAAAAGAAAACGCTGATGCTAGTTTTTCAAAAAAAACAATTTCACAAGATGAAAAAATTTCAAAATTATTTAAACGTAAAAACATAGATCTCAATAAAGCAAAATCATCAATAATATTTGATAAAGATTGTCCCGTTGGTGAAAAAATAACCTTAGAGTCAAAAGATAAATGTACAGTAATGATAGCAGCTCCTGGTGAAGCTATGAATGTACATAATCAAAATCCACCAACAGATCTTACTATTTTCTTAAATAAATCTAAATTTGAAGACAAAGAAGAACAATTTGTTTTACCCGATCCTCTCGGCGACCCTTCTTATGAAAAATTAATTAAAAGACGTACAGTTGAAGCTTATGAAGTAAAAAAAGGAGAATACATTCAAATTATAGATACCGCTGGAAGACAGTGTTCAGATTTTTTGGCTTTTGATAAAGCAAAATTAGATAAAAGAATTGAAAGCATAATTGATTCTACAGGGACTCGTACATTTATGGGTTCTGCTTATCCTGGTCCTGGCTTGTTTTCTAAGTTTCTTGATGCATACCATGACCCAATGGTAGAGGTTATTCGAGATACCGTTGGTAGACATGATACTTTTAATTACGCATGTACAGCAAAATACTATGAGGATCTAGGTTACTTTGGCCACATCAATTGTTCAGATAATTTCAATAAAGCTTTAAAAAAATATGAGGTAAAGCCAAGAAAGGGCTGGACTGCTATTAATCTTTTTTTTAATACAAATATTAATCAACTAAACGTTGCGTCTTTCGATGAACCATGGTCAAGACCGGGAGATTATGTGTTATTTAGAGCAGCAAAAGATTTAGTTTGTCTTTCCTCAGCTTGTCCCTGTGATGTTGATCCAGCAAATGGATGGAATCCAACCGACATATTTGTTAGAACTTATCCTAAAGAACAAAAATACTCGAGAGCTATAGCGTTTAGAATGAAAGAAGACTCAAAACCTAAGTTGACCAAAGAAACTGGATTTCACAAGAAAACATCCAAACTTACTAGAAATTTTATTGATTACAATGGTTACTGGCTAGCTAACAATTATACAAACTACGGTACTATTAATGAATACACAGCCTGTAGAGAAAAAGCTATTGCTATTGATCTTTCTCCATTAAGAAAATTTGAAATTGTGGGTCCGGACTCTGAAAATTTAATGCAGTATGCACTTACTCGTAATGTAAAAAAACTTTCAATAGGACAAGTAAGTTATTCAGCCATGTGTTACGAAAACGGATGTATGATTGATGATGGAACAATTTTTCGTTTAGGCAAAGATAATTTTCGATGGATTGGCGGACAAGAGTATGGCGGCACATGGTTAAGAGAATTAGCCAAAAAGAAAAAATACAAAGTTTGGATAAAATCTTCGACAGATCAAATTCATAATATTTCGGTTCAAGGTCCAAATAGCAGAAAGATTTTAGAAAAATTTGTTTGGACAGCCCCTGCACAACCAAAATTAAGTGAGCTTCAGTGGTTTAGATTTGCTATAGCCAGAATTGACGATCATATAGGAACTCCAATTATAGTATCTAGAACAGGATACACAGGTGAATTAGGATTTGAATTATGGTGCCATCCTAAAGACGCTCCTAAAGTTTGGGACAAAGTTTGGGAACATGGAAAAGATTTAGGTATAACACCAATGGGTCTAGAAGGTTTAGACATGGTAAGAATTGAAGCTGGACTTATTTTTTATGGATATGAATTTAATGATCAAGTAGATCCCTTCGAAGCAGGAATTGGGTTTGCTGTACCACTAAAAACAAAAGAAGATGACTTTTGTGGTAAGGATGCACTGAAAAAAAGAAAAGAATCTCCACAGAAAAAACTAGTTGGTTTGGAATTAATAGGAAAAGAGCAAGCTGTTAATAGCGACGGAGTACACGTAGGAAGAGCCACCGTAGGAGTAATAACAAGTGGAATGATATCCCCTGTGCTAAATAAGAACATTGCTCTTTGTAGAATGGATGTTAAATATTGTGATATAGGAACAGAAGTTGAGGTAGGTAAAATTGACGGTCATCAAAAAAGAATTGGAGCAAAAGTTGTAAAGTTTCCTTTTTATGATCCAGAAAAATTAAGGGTTAAATCATAATATGGCATTTCCTAAAAAAGCAAGATTTGTAGTTATTGGAGCAGGCATGCATGGACTGAGTACTGCTTGGCATTTAGCACAAAAAATTAAGAAAAAAAATGGCAACGGCTCAAACAACGATATAGTAGTTATCGACAAAGGTGGAATAGCCTCAGGTGCGAGCGGTGTTGCTTGTGGTGTAGTTAGAAATAATTATTTTCAACCAGCTATGAGAGAACTGATGATGCACAGTGTTAAAATTTGGGAAAGTGATCCAAAAAACTTTAGCTATCATCCAGTTGGTTATATGCAAATAAGCCCCGAGAGTATGCACAAAGATGTTGCAAGTATCTATAAACAACAAAAAGATATTGGTTATGAATCTACATTTATTGAGGGAAAAAAAGATTCAAGTAAATATATGAAAGATATGTTTCATGATTGGCAAGCCAAGGGTATTACTTCTGTACTACATGAAAAAAGAGGAGGGTATGCAAATAACACTGCCTCTATTTATGCATTGGCAAAAAAAGCAGAAAGTTTTGGTGTTAGAATAATAACTGGAACCGAAGTTACAGGTTTTAAAAGAGGAAGTAATAGCAAAGCTGTAACAGGCGTTGTGACCGCAAAAGGAACTATCGATTGTGAACAAGTAATTGTAGGTGCTGGTCCATGGGTAAAAAGAATATGGGACAGGCTTGAACTTCCTAAAAAAATTTCAATCAAAGATGAAAAAGGCAAAATACACAATGATTATCCAATGTGGATATACTGGATGTTAACTGAAGGAGTATTGGGTGTTGATCCTAATCTGCAAAAAACTAATGATGGCAAAATGCCACCGGTAATCCATGTAGATAGTGATGCGCACTTATATTCTGATGTCGATGGATCTTTAATAACCGATAAAATGTGGGGCATATATTACAAACCAGATTTTAATTTTAAAGGAGTCCAAGGAGGATCTGCTCCTTATAAAATAATTAGGCCAGTTGATGAAGTAAAAGTAGACCCTTATGGACCAGATTCTCCAGAGTATCAAACGACAGATGAATTTGCTCATATGTGGTGCTCTGCTTTGGCTCATTGTCAAAAAAGATTTAAAGGTAAAATTAAATTTTATCACAAAGGTCCGTCTGGAGGACTTGGATGTTTCACACCAGATTCTTTCCCTATATTTGATAGATTTTGTGAGAACGTTTATATAATTGCTGACTCTAACCATGGCTATAAAATGATTGGAGTTGGAGATTTAGTTTCTGACGAGCTTTTAGGCAAAGAAAGTTCACTTCTTAAACCATTTAGATACAATCGATACGCGAAAGGTCAATTACACCCTGTTTCTAGTAGCCCTTTTCCTTGGAGCTAAATCTAGACGAGTATTTATTTTTCAGCTAACATATTTCAAATTTTATTAATCTTTGGGGGGAGGGATTAGTCATGACGGATCTAGAAAAGCACGTTAACCAACCAGGACGTGACAAATTAGTCAAAAAAGTTAGAGAAAAAATTAACGAATTAGGAATTACATACATTTATTACCAATTTATATCTGTAACAGGACGTGTTGTTGGTAAAGGAATTCCCGCAGACCATTGGGAAAGGACCGCAGAAAAAGGTTTTCAATTAGTTTATGGATCTACTGCCAACTTATTTGTAGATAGACACAAAAATTATATCGGTTACGGCCCTGAAGCTATGGAACTTGTTGGTATACCTGACCCTGAAACTTTCTGTCAGTTACCTTGGGATAAAAGAGTTGGAAGAGTTTTTGTTACATGTTTTAGAAACAGAGAAGAAAGAGAAAATCCAGGAGGACATTTAACATCTGACTGTCGAGGAAATCTCAGAATATTTATGGATGAATTTCAGAAAAAACATGGATTAGAATTGAGAGTTGGAACTGAACCTGAAATGATGTGGTTGACAAAAAATCCTGACGGAACTCCTACTGGATCAGGTTTTTCTAAACCATACTGTTATCACATTGATCAATTTGAATCATTGAGACCTGTGTTTATGAAAGTAATTGAATACGCTTCAGCCATGGGTTTAGATATGATCCAAGGTGACCATGAAGATGCTCCGGGACAATTAGAATTAAACTGGACATACGATAATGTTTTAAGGAACGCTGATAGACTTTCTACTTACAGACAAATTTGTGCTCAAGTAGCAAGGGAACATAATTTAATAGCATGCTTTATGACAAAACCATTTATGGGTGTATCTGCAAGTGGTTGCCATACAAACATGTCTTTGTGGAAAGGTGGAAAAGTTGTAATAAACAAATTAGGTAATAAAAAATTACCTGGAGTAGAGGAAGTGTTTGGTTATGTGCAAGGGGGAACAAATACTTTTATGCCTGATACTAAAGATATGCAGCTACCAGGTAAAATTGGTTTACAGTCCATTGCTGGAATAATGGAACACTTACCAGCGTTAACTGCTTTAGGATCTTCAACAGTTAATTCTTACAGAAGACTTTGGGATCAAGGTTTCTGGGCTCCAGTTTATGCTGATTGGGGATATCAAAACAGAACTTGCGGTCTAAGAGTATCAGCTCCTGGAAGATTTGAGTATAGATCAGTTGACTCTATGCATAATCCATATCTTTTAGGTGCAGCTTTATTAAAAGCGTGTGATCATGGTATTTCAAAAAAACTAACACCATCTAAACCTGAATCTAGAAGCATGTATGAAGCCAAGAAAGCTGGTAAAGATGTTAAAAAACTTCCATTAAGCCTAGGAGAAGCTCTAGATAGATTAGCTGAAGACGAAGTTATTAAATCATCAATGCCAGATGAAATGTATAAAGTTTTTCATTGGTATAAAAATGACGAATGGGAAAAATTCTTAGGTGCTACAACTCAATGGGATCTTGATACCTATTTGGATTGTTTACCATAGTCTTAAGAGGAAAATAAATTATGTGTGGAATAGCAGGACTAATTCATAGAGGAAAATCTTCAGATGTAGGAAAAGAACTACAAGATATGCTTCAAGCATTAAAGCATAGAGGTCCGGATTCTACAGGATATGCATTATATGGCGAAGGTAATAACCAAGGAGATTACATAATGCGTTTTAAGGTTGGAGAAAACGTTGCTGAGGGAAGTTCTGCAGTCAAAGAAGATAAATCTGTATATGACCAAAGAAGAAAACAAGTAGATCAACATATTAGAGATCTTGGGGGAGACATTGTTAACGATCAACAGTTAACACCTTACTCATTTAGATATGTCATTAAATACGACAAGGACTTGATGGAATTTTCAAAAAAAATTGAAAGTGTTGAAATGGTTGAAATACTATCTATTGGAAAATCATTAGAACTTATAAAAGATCTCGGCGATGCGAAAGTGGTATCAAAAAGATATGGACTTGATAAAGTTAAAGGAACTCATGGTATAGGACATGCTAGGATGGCTACAGAGTCTGGTGTGGATATACGTTCAGCGCACCCTTTTTGGGGGTATCCTTTCAGCGATGTATCTGTAGTCCATAATGGGCAATTAACAAATTATTGGAACAATAGAAGAGTACTAGAAAATAAAGGCATGCGATTTATGTCAGAATGCGATTCTGAATTGATTGCTGTTTTTCTTGCAGAAAAAATGAGAAAAGGCGCATCGCTAGAAGAAGGAATGAAAGAATCTCTATCAGGCCTTGATGGAGTTTTTACTTACTTTGTTGCGACAAAAGACTCACTAGGTATGGCTAAAGATACAATGGCTGCAAAACCTTTAGTATTATATGAGTCGGATGATTTAGTGGCCATGGGTTCAGAAGAAATTGCAATTAGATCTATATTGCCGCAAGAAATAGACACCTATGATCCATTTGATGGCGAGGTAAAAGTATGGCAAATTTAAAAACATCTAAAAAAAAAACAAAAGCCCAATCAATGGGTATGCACACAGAAACTCTAACTGGAAAAACTCAGCAGAAATTTTTTAATCCGGACGAAGCAGAAAATTTCTTTTATTGGGGAACCCACGACGTAGATTTTAATAAAAGAACAGAAATTGACGTGAAAGATATGGACTGTAATGAAGCCAATAAAAAAATAGATTCTTTGATGAGTGAAGGTTATGGAACGATTGTAATTAAAAATCCTCAAGGAAAGCATAGTTTGGGTGTTGGAATATTAAATAAACTTAATTTGATTTTTGAGGGAAGTTTAGGTTATTTCGGAATTGGTTCAATAGATGGACCTATGGTCAGAGTTAATGGGCGTGTCGGATGGTCGTGTGCTGAAAATATGATGGCCGGCAAAGTAGTAATAGAAAAAAATGCTGGATCATGCTTCGGTGCTGCTATTAGGGGTGGAGATTTAATTTGTAAAGGAAGCGTGGGCGCAAGAACTGGCATTGATCAGAAAGGTGGTTCAATAATTGTTGGTGGAGATGCTGGTGCATTTACAGGTTTTATGATGCAAAGAGGCAGAATAGTTATTTTGGGTGATGTTGGTATCAACCTTGGTGACTCAATGTATGATGGAACTATATATGTAGGTGGAAAAATTGGTTCTTTTGGTAGTGATGCTGTAAAAGCTCCTATGACAAAAAATGACACAGACTGGCTAAAAAGAAAACTTAAAGTAGCGGAAATTGGTAGTGATTTTGATATTTCAAAAATGACAAAAATAGTAGCTGGTAAAAAACTTTGGAACTATGACGCTTTGGAACCAACAGAAAAAAAAGGAGCTATATAATGGCAAAGAAAAAAGTTAATGACAAAACAAATGGAAAAAGTCAGTTTGCAAAAAGAAACAAAAGTTTATTAGGTTATAATTCAATTTTTACACCTGAAGTTATTGACGACATACATATTAAAGCTCAATTAGGAAGATACAGAATGCGTGGAATGGCATTAATGAAAAAAATTCCAACATTCGATGATTTGGTTTTTTTACCAGGAACGCTAACAAGATTTGTAATTGAAGGTTACAGAGAAAAATGTGAAACAAAAACTATAATAGGACCAAGATGTGAGAATCCTATTGAATTAGATATTCCTGTTTATATTACTGGAATGAGTTTCGGTGCTCTTTCTTATGAAGCAAAAACTGCGCTTGCAAGAGGAGCTACTATGGCGGGTTCAGCAACTTGTTCTGGCGAAGGTGGAATGATACCCGATGAAAGAAGATATTCGGAAAAATGGTTTTATCAGTGTATTCAATCAAGATATGGATTTAATCCTCATCACGCTCAGTTAGCTGATGGGATAGAAGTGTTTATTGGACAAGGCCAAAAAGTTGGTATGGGTGGACATTTAATGGGTCAAAAAGTTACTGACCAAGTTGCAGAAATGAGATCTTTGCCGGCTGGTATTGATCAAAGATCACCGGCTCGACACCCCGATTGGTTAGGTCCTGATGATTTAGCATTGAAAGTTCAAGAACTAAGAGAATTAACTAAAAATAAAGTACCAATACAATTAAAACTTGGAGCAGCAAAAGTTTATGATGATGTGCGTATGGCCGCTAAGTGTGATCCAGATTCTATCTATTTAGATGGGATGGAAGGTTCAACCGGTGCAGGACCACATATTGCTGCAGCTAATACTGGAATACCTGGAATAGCAGCAATTAGAGAAGCTAGAAGAGCTCTTGATGACGTAGGCAAAACAGGGAAAGTAACTCTTATTTATGCTGGCGGTGTTAGAGATGGCGCTGATATGGCAAAAGCTCTTGCATTAGGAGCAGATGCAATCGCAATAGGTACAGGTGCCATGATTGCTCTAAACTGTAATAAAGAAATTCCTGAATCTAATTTTGAAAAAGAAATGGGAGTTCCCGCAGGTCATTGTTATCATTGTCATACAGGTCGTTGCCCTGTTGGTGTTGCGACTCAAGATCCGAAATTAAGAAAAAGGTTAAATCCTGATGATGCCGCACTAAGAGTTTACAATTATTTACATACAATGACTTTGGAAGCTCAATTGTTAGCAAGAGCATGTGGAAAAACAAATATACATTCGTTAGAACCAGAAGATATGGCTGCATTAACTATGGAAGCTTCTGCGCTTGCGAAAGTTCCTTTATCAGGAACAAATCATACTGTAGGAGTTGACGACTTCCATAAAATTTAAAGGATCAGATATGACAAAAAAAAAGAAGAAAAACAAACAAACTACCAAAGGTCAGCTCGGTAAAAAAAAAGAAACGGCTAGAGAAAAAATGATAGGCCAAACTATCGGATATCGATATGATGTAAACTTATTGCCTGATTATAAAAAACTTACTCCTTTTTTAAAAAAATACATTGAACATATGGGTTGGGATGATCTTAATTGGTTAGAAGATGTACATATGGGTTATGAAGAAAATAGACCTGCTGTCTTTGATAGAAATGCTAATGGCTGGGTAACTATACCTAAAAAAATTAAATTGCCAGACAATCAACAAGATAGAGATATGATTGCACGAGAGTTGCTAGTTAAGTTTCAAATGTCTCCAAATCATCCTCTTGTAGATTTAAAAAAAGCATACAGAAAATTTTAGTATTTACACAATCCTTGGTTGAAGCAAAAAACTAAAAACATTGTTATACAACAATTCTGCATGGTTGTACTGCTTGTCGCACCCAATACAATATTAAACAACAAGAGGAGGGAATATGACTGACGGATTAGATGCCTTAACTGTCATATTTACGGAATTTTACTACTGGATCACAGTAGTACTCATGTTTTTAATTCACGTGGGATTCTGTATGTATGAAGTAGGGGCTTCACGTTATAAACACCACCAACATACCCTAATGAAAAACACTATGCTGATACCTCTGGTAACAGTGACGTGGTTTTTCTTTGGTTGGTGGATCTATTGGGCTTTTCCAACTGGACCAGGTATTGCACCATCAATAATGACGGAGAGTTCTGGTTTAATTTTAGGTGGGGGATTTGGAGCAAATGATGTTGCAAACCCTATGAGTTCAATAATGGCGATAAACTTAAACGATCATATCAATGGAGTGTTCTGGGCTGCGTTCTTACTGTTTTCTTGGACAGCAGCTTCAATCGTTTCAGGAGCAATAATTGAAAGAATTACAACTTTTGCATTTGGTATTTTAGCAATTGCAATCGGTTCAGTATTTTGGACAATCGATGCTGCTTGGGGCTGGCACTTTGATGGTTGGATGGTCAAACTTTTAGGTTATCATGATGCGTATGCATCAGGTGTAATCCACGCAGTTGCTGGAGGTTTTGCTTTAGGTGTGCTTGCTGTTTTGGGCCCACGTATTGGAAAATTTTCATCTAGCGGAGAACCAAGAAACATTGGACCAAGAAACCCTTGGTTAGTTTCTATAGGACTGTTCTTAATTTATACAGGCTTCTGGGGATTCTACGCAGCGTGTAATATACCAATATTTGATCTTGGACCTGAGTACGGAATGGAAGGAGTAACATTCTATACTGCAACCAATATTTATATAACACCAACAACGCTTAGTGGTGTAACCATGAACTTCTTAATGTCTTTAGCTGGCGGTTTGTTAGCGGGATATTGGATTTCAAAAGGCGATCCATTCTGGACTTATTCAAGTGGACTAGCTGGTATCATCACCGCTTCTGCAGGTAACGATCTTTATCACCCAATACAATCAATGATTATTGCATCGATTGGAGTATGGGTTGCGTACAAAATGCATTACTGGGTTGAACGTAAGTTCAAAATTGATGATGCAGTTGGCGCAGTTGCTGTTCACGGATACGCAGGAGTTGTCGGACTTGTAATATGCGGTTTCGTTCTATGGGGATATCCTTCATCAGGATATGGAGACGCTTACGCAGCGATCAACCCAATGGGAATGATTATTGGAGCTGTTATAATGTTCGGAGTTCTTGGTTTCTTACCAGGTTGGATCCTAGCTAAAATACTTCATGCATCAGGTAAATTACGTATACCTCGTGCAGTAGAGTTAGCTGGATTAGACTATAATATCCTGGAGGCTGCTAAAAAAGATGAAAAAGCAGTTTCTTCAGCAAGTAGATAGAAAGGAGAAATGACTTATGGCTACATTAACTAATTGGGTAGAACATCTAACAACTGATGTTGACCCAGCGACGGATGGAATACAAGTTGCCGGGGAAATTTATCCTATGGTTGGAACCGAAGGATGGTTGCTTTTGATTGGTATCATTTTCTGGTTAGCATGGCATTTTGCAACTGGCTCTGGAGAGGCAGAGGAGCAAAGCAAGTTAGCCAAGAAATCACCGGGACCAAACGCTCACAAGAGCAATATTACCGAGTGGTAACTTGAAATATTAAAAAATTGGGCGCTAATTTATTTAGCGCCCTTTTTTATTTTAGAAGTTATGGAAAACGAAGATAAAAATAAAAATCAAAGACCATCTAGAATGATTAATATAGCTTTTCCCAAAGCTAAGTACGGTTTTTATATAGCTATATTTATTATTGCTATGGTTTTATTAATACTTTACGGAAATTTAATATTATAAATAATAAATTTTATGGCTAAAGATTTATCAAAAATAGCAAAACAAAAAAAAATTAAATATTTTTTAATTAGTTTTGTTGATTTATTTGGAGTTTTAAGATCAAAATTGGTTCCAACAGAAGCAATCAAAGATATGCAAACAAGCGGAGCAGGTTTTGCAGGTTTTGCTACATGGTTAGATATGACTCCGGCAGACTCAGATATGTTTGCTATTCCAGATCCTGAAAGTTTAATTCAACTTCCCTGGAATAAAGAAGTTGGTTGGTTGGCATCAGATTTATGGATGGAGGGCAAGCCTGTTGATGCATCACCAAGAGTAATGTTAAAAAAACAAATTAGTAGATTGTCCAAAAAAAATATGGTTTTAAAATCTGGTGTGGAATCCGAATATTTCTTAATTAATTCTGAAGGAACTGCTATATCAGATTCGCGAGATACACAATCTAAGCCTTGTTACGATCAATCTGCATTAATGCGCCAATACTCTTTGATAAAAGAGATTTGTGATTCAATGATTAAATTAGGTTGGGGTCCTTATCAAAACGATCATGAGGATGCCAATGGGCAATTTGAGATGAATTGGAATTATAGTGACAGTCTTACTACAGCTGACCGTCATGTATTTTTTAAATTTATGGTTAAAACAATTGCAGAGAAACATGGTTTAAGAGCCACTTTTATGCCTAAACCTTTTGAAAATCTAACTGGAAACGGTTGTCATGCACACGTATCTCTATGGAGTGGAAATAAAAATTTATTTTTAGACAAAGGAGACAGGTTAGGACTCACAAAATTAGCTTATAATTTTTTAGGAGGTGTCTTATATTCTGCAGAAGCATTGAGTGCTTTTTTTAATCCTTCAATTAATAGCTATCGTAGAATAGATGCACCTGCTCCTACTTCAGGAGCATCTTGGTCACCAAGCAAAATATCTTATACAGGAAACAATAGAACTCACATGATTAGAATACCGGATCCCGGACGTTTTGAACTACGTTTGATGGATGGATCAGCCAATCCATATCTTCTTCAAGCTGGAATCATAGCTTCAGGAATTGACGGAATGGAACAAAAACGTGATCCTGGCCAACCTTTATTTATCAATATGTATACAGAAGGAGACAAGTATCCAAACTTAAAAAAACTGCCATCAAACTTAGAACAAGCCTTGGAACATCTCAGTAACAGTGAAATTTTATTGTCAGCTTTTGGCAAGAAAAACATAGAAAGTTATTTAAAATTAAAAGACCAGGAATTGAAAGATTTTAATTCCAAAGAAAGTTTCTCAAAAAAAGATTCAATAACTGAGTGGGAAAAATTAAATACTTTAGATTGTTAGACACCAAAGTATCCAAATTCCAAGGCAGAATCAGTTATATGATGATAAAAAGTTTCACCAAAACTTCTTAAAGCTAACAAATTGAATGTATCCGGATTATTATTAACAAAATCAACCATAACAGTAATTCCATTAAAAACTGTTCCAGCACAACTATTTACTTGAATTTCATTAATATTAATTGGGCATCCTTTTTTTAAAACTTCCTTTGCTTGAATACCTTTTATTTGTATTACAGCTCTTGAGTGCGAAATATCTGTAACAGCGAAATTTTTATCATCACATTTATCTTTGATAGTACTAATAATATTTTTTTTACTGGATATAACCAACCAAGTTCTTGGGGCATTCCACAGAATTCTTGTTTCTTTATCTGTTGTTACTTTTGGGCTTTTTAAAGGTAAATCTAAATCTCCTATCTTTATAGTACCAGGTTCAATTTTTGATTTTTTATATTGTACCAACTGAATTATTGCTAAATTTTTTACTTCAGAAATTTGAAGTAAATTTTTTCCACCTTTTTTATTGGAATCTCCAAAACGACCTTTCTTATGAATATATTGTAATGAAGTCATAGCTGTCATGATCTTACCCTTTCCCCTTTGGGATCGACATAATGCGAGGAAACCACTTCTACTTCGATACTTTTATTCTTTAATGGCGAAAGAGCGTAAAGTTTTTCTCCTATTCTTTTTTTTCCTTCTTTAAGAATAGCTAAAGAAAAAGGATTATTATATTCAACGCTCCAACAGGAAGCTGATATATGTCCAAGTTTTGGGTTAGGTAAAGCAGCATTTTTATCTTTAACCAAATGAGATCCTTCTGGAATCATAGTTTTTTTATCCACAGGTATTACGCCAACAACTTTCTCTCTATCAGGATTTAAAAACGCCTCTCTGTTTAAAGATCTTTTTCCAACAAAATCTTTTTTCTTGCTTAACATACCTTCAAGAGAAAGATCAGAAGGAATTGTCCTACCATCAATTTCTGATCCTGCTACGTGCCCCATTTCTATTCTTAATGTTGAAAGAGCTTCCGTACCATACGGCTGTATACCCATGTTTTTTCCTAAGCTCATTATTTTTTCCCACATAAAAACTCCATGGTTAGATTCAACATTAATTTCATAAGCTAATTCACCAGAAAATGAAATTCTGAAAACTCTTGCTGGAATCCCTGATAAATTTTCTTCTTTGAAACCCATAAACGGAAAACCTTCACTTGAAACATCCATTTCAGGAAAAAGTTTTTTTAATAATTCTCTTGATTTAGGACCAGCTACAGCTGCGCCTGCCCATTGTTCGGTTGTTGATAAGACATTTACATCTAATTCAGGCCAAACTACTTGCAGATAATATTCCAAATGTGCCAAAACATTTACTGCTTGAGCCGTTGTTGTTGTCATATGAAAATGATTCTCTGAAATTCTAGTTGTTGTTCCATCATCAAAAACCATTCCGTCTTCTCTTAACATTACACCATACCTTGCTTTTCCAACCGGTAGTTTCATCCAAGCATTCGTATAAATTCTATTTAAAAATTCTGCTGAATCAGGACCTTTGATGTCTATTTTACCTAACGAAGTAACATCGCAAATTCCAACATTTTTTCTTACGTTTGCACCTTCTCTTTTTGCAGCTTGTTGCAAAGTTTCATTTCCTTGTTTGTAGTATCGAGGCCTTAACCAAAGACCGGCATCAACAAATACGGCATTATTTTTTTCATGCCATGAATGCATCGGAGATTTTCTCGTGGGTCGGTAATGCTTTCCTACTTCTCTTCCTACAATTGTTCCAATTGTAACTGGCGTATAAGGAGGTCTAAAAGTAGTATGTCCAACCTCAGGCACAATTTTGTTTTCTATATTTGACACTAATTGCAGTCCATTTAGGTTACTTGTTTTTCCTTGATCTGTGGCCATGCCAAGCGTTGTATATCTCTTTACATGTTCAATAGATCTAAATCCTTCTCTTATAGCTAACTCTATGTCCGAAACGTAAACATCGTTTTGAAAATCCACACATCTTTTGTATTGTTTGTTTTCTGGTAACGGCATACACCAAAATTTTTCATAGTTATCATAACTTTTTTCATTTGAGGTTGGAGGATCACTTTTTATATTTTTTTTAGTTAGTTTATTTGATACTTCAAATCCTTTATTGAAACCGTCCTCTAAAGATTTTTTCAAAGTGAAAGACCCGTTTGCAGATCCTATCGTAGTTTCATTTTGGCGTGATTGATTAGGTATAAATGCACTAATGATTTCATCAAATTTTAATTTATTTCCAGACTGTGATGCAAGATGTACTGTAGGAGTCCAATTTCCAGAAACACATATACAGTCGCAAGGAATATTTTCTAAACTTTCATAACCAGATTTATCATTATTTAATTTGCCGACTATAGCTGAGTTTACTTTCAAATAACCTTTTGTGTTAGCTACTGCATGAGAAAACTTAATATTGATACCTAAACCTCTTGCTTCTTTGACTGCTGCGCCCTCCGAATTTTTTCTAATATCAACAACTAATGGGCTAATTCCATTTTTTTTAAATTCTATTGCTGTATCATAGGCGCTATCATTGTTAGTAAAAATAACTGGTTTTTTTCCAACTAAAACACCATATTTTTTTATGTATTCTTTTGCTGCTGACGCTAATAATATTCCCGGTCTATCATTGTTTCCAAAAATTAAAGGTCGTTCTATCGATCCCGTCGAAACCAAAACCTCTTTTGCTCTTATGTACCAAAGTTTTTGTCTAGGTATATATTTGTTTGGAGATTCAATATGGTCTTTTGTTCTCTCAAACATTACCATCATATTGTGATCATAATATCCAAAAACTTGTGATCTATTTTTTATAACTACATTGGGCAATGATTTTAACTGCTCCACTGTTTCATCAGCCCATTCTTTTCCTGTTTTATTTCCGATAGTAACTTGATCAGTAAGTAAGCTTCCTCCAAATTTTGATTTATCTTCTGCCAAAATTACCCGAGCTCCATTTTTTGCTGCAGCTAAAGCGCTTCCTAATCCAGAAGGACCTGACCCCACAACTAAAACATCACAATGTTCAAACTTGTGTTCATATCTATCAGGATCTGGTTTTAAAGGAGCCACACCTAAACCAGCAGTTTTTCTTATAATAGGTTCGTAAATCCTATACCAAAAGCTTTTTGGCCACATAAAGGTCTTGTAATAAAAACCAGCTGGAAAAAATCTACTTAAAAAATTGTTTATTGCACCAAAATCAAAAGATACAGACGGCCAACAATTTTGGCTTTTTGCAACTAACCCTTCCACTAGTTCAATTTCTGTTGCAACAGCATTAGGTTCAGTTTTTGCTCCTTTATATAATTGAACTTTGGCATTAGGCTCATCTTCTTTGGCCCCTATAAATCCTCTTGGTCTATGATATTTAAAACTACGACCAACTAAATGAATTCCATTTGCTAGCAAAGCTGATGCTAATGTATCACCCTGATAACCAAAGTACTTTTTTCCATTGAATTTAAATGAAATACTTTTTTCTCTATTGATGTAGCCTTCTTTATCTAATCTATATTTTTGTGTCATGAAAAGAATTATAATTCGTCAGTTAATTTAGCCGTTTTAAAAATTTCATGAGTTGATGTATCTCTTAAAACTTTAAACCATTGTCTACACCCAGCCACATGATGCCACAACTCAGAATGCTTACCTCTTGGATTCTTTCTAAGATAAATAAAATTATCCCAATCTTTATCTGAAACTTCTTTTCCCAGTTCTGGTCTTTTTGCATTTGAATCTCCTCCGTAAGAAAATTCATTTTGAGATCTTGATCCACAATAAGGACATTTAATTTCTAACATCTATCATCCTATCCAAGTTTTTGTTCCTAAACCTTTTTCATCAATAAGATGGCCTGTATTAAATCTATCAAGCCTATATTTTGAATTTAATTCATGAACTTGATCTTTTGCAATTGTGTGTGCAAAAGTCCACCCCGAAACTGGTGTTGCTTTAAATCCTCCATAACACCATCCACAATTTAAATAAACGCCCTCAATATGAGTTTTATCTATGATGGGGGAACCATCCATGGACATATCCATAATACCACCCCATGTCCTTAACATTTTTAATCTACTTAAATTAGGAAACATAGCCACACCTTCTGTTAAAACATGTTGAAGGGTAGGTAGATTTCCTCTTTGAGCATAACTATTATAACCATCTAAATCCCCACCCAT
>CACPJP010000011.1 GCA_902634325.1 uncultured Pelagibacteraceae bacterium
TCTCTTAAATTTTTAGGGTTATTTCATGGATTAACAAATTTAGGTGGATCCTTACTAACTATAATTTCATCAAATGTCCATAGTGATAAAAATATAATTAGATATAATATTTCCAGTGGATATTTAATCTTTGCTTTATTTCAATTATTATTAATAAACATATTTTTCAATCAAATTAATTTTGATTATTTAAAATTTATTTGGTTGCCAATAATAATTTTTATTTTATCTCAAAAATTTTTTAAAAAAATGAACAATACATTGTTCTATAATTCATTAAATATTTTTACTTTATCCTATGGTATTTATATATTTATTGATGTTATTTACTCATATTATGTTGGTTAATTTTAAAAAGTTCGGAACACCTGGCAACAGAACGCCCCTTATAGTATAATGACTCAAAACAGAAGGAGTCGAAATGAGCGGTTTGGAAATCTTAATTGTTGTTGCAATAGTTTACGCAATAGTTAACTAAATAATATTTCTGGGGTTTGGGGCACCTAGCAACAGAACGCCCCTTTCAAAGTTATAAAAATCCCTTTATTAATGCCCTTCCACCTTTTATATATCTTTTTACGTCTTCAAAACTTCTGATTGATAAAATTCTTCTAACCACATAACTTGGCCTTAAATAGAATTTTCTGAAAGCGTATCGTTCCATATTTTTTAGCTCTTCTGGATTTTTATATCCAAATGGTAACCATGTAACCTTCCACATATTATAATCTTTTAAATCGTGAGTAATAAATTTTCCCCATTTCCCTTCATGTATCTCATTGGCTAATTTAGTTCCTGGATAAGGACAACATACTGTAAACTGAGCATAATCAGGATCAAGTTCTATCGCTGTTTGAATTGTTTTCTTAGCTAATTCCGGAGTTTCTCCTGGTAAACCAACTAAAAAACCGGCTCTTACTTCTATTCCCGCTTCTTTAGTCCATTTTCCAATTCTTTTCATTTTTTCAAAATCTCTATTTTTTTTGTTTGTTTGTATATTTTTTGCTAATTCCTCAACGCCAGTTTCATAGCCAAAAAATATATTCCAACAACCTGATTTTCGCATTTTTTTAAGCAAATCTTTGTCATCAACTGTGTTAACCGCTGCACAACAAGTCCAACTAACGTTTAAATTTTCCGCAATTAATAAATCAAGAAATTCATTCATCCATTTTTTATGATAACTCATTGTATCATCCCAAAATGATATTTCTTTAACTCCATAATTTTCAACACAATCCTTTATTTCCTCAACTACTTTTTGTGGACTTCTTCTTCTAGTTTTTGTGCCAGCTTGATCACAAAATGTGCAAAAATATGGACACCCTCTAATAACAATCATATTAGTTGCTGGTAACTGTTTGTAATTATTAGGTAACGGCATATATCTTTCTGTTGGAAAAAGATCTCTCGCTGGAAATGGTAATTCATCTAAATTTTCAATAATTTCGCTGGGGTTACTCCGAACTGAAATATTATTTTTTCTAAAAACTATTCCTTTAATACTTTCTAGCTTTTCAAAATCTTTTAAAAATAAATCTCTATTAAAATTTTTTTCTGAATATTTTTTAACAATATCATGAATTATGTATTCTCCATCTAATCCATAAGCAATAATATCAAAATATTTTCCATACTCATTAGCCGTTTCAATTCCAGCAACATTAGTATGTGATCCTCCAATAACAGTTAATTTAGTTGGTAATTTATGTCTAATTTTTTCTGCAATATCTATGGCCCTGCTTAAAGAATAGGTTGTTGTAGAAAATCCAATAATTTCAGGGTCTTTTTTTTTTATTATTTCATAAACTTTGTCAGAGTCTATTTGTAATGTTGGACAATCTAAAACGCCAACCCCAAATCCTTTTTCTCGTAAATAGGCTGCCAAACATGCGATCCCAAGAGGAATCATGTCTCCGCCAACATCACCCAAATCTTTTCTTCCATAACGTTCAGATATTGTTGAGGGTGGATTAATTAATAAAACATGAACCTTTCCATTTTGCGGAGCAAAACCCCTCTCAATAAGCTCCTCCGTTGAGGGAAGGTCTTTAGGCTTTTTTTTTGAAAAAAAATTTTTTAACATAAGTTTAATTTTTTTAAAATATATATCAAATTTATGAATTAAATAGTAATGTTGTTTAGCTAGCAATAGTTAGAAAATTTATGGTAATTCCTACCTTATCGGGAAGGAACTTGGAAACAGGACCCCTCTTATAATCAGTTAAAAAATTTGATTAAAAAAGTTAATAAGATTTTTTTCTAAAAATTTTACTCCACTTTCTGAGAGGTGATTATCATCTAAATAATATGAACTATTTATACCTCCAAATAGACAATTTTCTTTGCAAAATCTATCTGTGAAATCTAAAAAATAAAAATTACTATATTTCTCTGCATTCATATCAAATAAATTTTTTATATAATATTGATAGCTTTCGTGTTCTTTGCGCTTTAGAGATAAATCATTTATACGGTTTGTACTTTTTTCACTTTTGGAATTTATTAAATAATAATAAAACTTTGGATTAATTTTTTGTTGAGGAACTTGATTCAAAATTATAACATTCACTCCAAGATCAGAGTATTCATTTAACGTTTTTTTAAGTCCGCTTTTAAAAGCCTCTCTAGAGTTAAGCTTGCTTGGGGAAGCAGTGGGGTCATTTGTTATATGTGAAAATAAATTTCCTAGATAGCCACCATCTGTGTAATAAGTCCATCTTGAAATTAAAACCAAATTTTTAATATTTTTTGATTTAATAAATTCTTTTACTTTAAGATTTAGTTTGTGACAATTTCTAATATTTTGATCAGTTCTCATTGCGTAAACACCAAGAATGGGTGGGCAGCCAGAGTAACCGGTGAAATATCCAGATAATTGGTTTTTATTAAAATAACTATCAAAAAAAGTATAAAAAGGTAATACGTGTGAGTCACCTAAAATAAAAAAGTTTGTTTTTTTTTCTCTATCGCCTACTAAACAAAAATCCTCTGTGATATGGACTTGATTAATATCAAAACATTTTTTCCCTTTTCCAGAGTAAAAAAAACTATTATTTAAATCATCTGATAACTTAAATTTCATTCTATTTTCAAATCCATTTGTAGAAAAAACAGTAAAAGAAAAAATTAAAAGTAATGAATATGCAAAAGCAAATCCCTTCAAAGTTAAATTAAAATTAATCTTTTTTCTAAAAGGTGTTTCAATTAATTTATAATTCAAAATTGAAACTGTTATTACTGAAAAGAAAATAATCAAATCTAAAAAATAATTACTTTGAAATATGTAAAGATTATATTTTAAAATAGAAAAAATCGGAAAATGAAATAGATACAAAGAGTAAGAAATAAGACCTGTTTTAACCAAAATTGTATTTGATAGAATTTTTTTCAAAAATAAAGACCCATTCAAAAAAATTATTAAAAAAAATGTGCTCAAACATGGGATTAGAGTATAAAAACTTGGATATGGAGAATTTTTGTTAAAATTAAAAACTGAAAAGAAAATTAACCCCAGTGAAATCAAACAAATACCTTCAGTAAAAAATTTATTTTTCAATAAAAATTGATTATTTTTAATTAGTATTATTGCTGCAAAAAAACCTAAAATTAATTCCCATGCTCTTGAAAATGGAAACATAAAGTCATTGAAAAAACCTTTATTATAAAATAAAAATTTATCCTCAATAAATGGATACGTAAATTTAAAATTTCCTCCCCATTGAGCAAAAAATAAACTTAAAATTAAAATAATAAAGAGAATTAATTTATAATTGTTTTTGTAAAATAATAATAAAAATATTGGAAATAAAATATAAAATTGTTCTTCTATTGATAATGACCAAGTATGAATAAGAGGCTGATATTCTGCTGCAACATCAAAGTATCCAGTGTTGTATTGAAAAAAAAAATTTGAATAAAAAAAGAGTGAGGAGACAATTGAATTTGCAAAAGTTTTTATTTCTTCATTAGGAATATAGAAATAAGATAAAATTGAAGTAAAAATTATTACTGACAATAAAGCTGGTAAAATTCTTTTTGCTCTTCTTTTCCAAAAATTTACTATTGAAAATCTATTTCTTGATAAATCATTTATTAATATTGAAGATATGAGATAACCACTGATAACAAAAAAAATGTCTACACCGAGATAGCCTCCTCCAAAAAAAGGGTAGTTTGCATGATAAAAAATAACTGGTATAACTGCTAAAGCTCTTAAACCATCTACTTCAGGTCTGTAAGTCATAAGTAGTTTATTATTTAATAAATTTTTTTAGATCCGGTTCAAAGTATTTTGGACCCTTCATAACTTTTCCATTTTCGTTATAAATAGGTTTTCCATCTTCATCGAGCTTACTCATATTTGACCTCTGAACTTCATCAAAACACTTGTCTAAATCAATGCCAAAAGCATGACCAGCTCCGTATGTCACATACAGAATATCAGTTAACGAATCAGCAACTTCTTTAAGATCTTTGTCTTTTAAAGCCTTCTCAAATTCATCTAGCTCCTCTTTGATTAGATCATATCTTAGTTTTACTATTTTATCTGACGGAAACTCCGCCTTTGACTTGACTTCTTGACCAAAAGTTTCCATGAATTTTTTCACACTCATAAAGTTTGTCATAAAATCTCCACAGTCATTTTGTAAATTATTTACAATTTATTATGCTTATTATATCTTGGATATATCAATGAAATATAGAACGGAATTTGATTCTACAGGTAAAATTAAAGTTCCTGGTGATAAGTATTGGGGTGCATCAACTCAAAGATCAAATAAATACTTTAATATAGGTGACTTTTTAGTCAGACCCATTCTTATTCAATCAATCGCCATTGTTAAAAAATCTGCGGCAATTGTTAATACAAAAAATGGTGACTTAGATAAAAAGATAAGCAGATATATTGTTAGAGCAGCTGAAGAAATTATAAAGGGCAAACTTAATAATCATTTTCCTTTAAAAGTATGGCAGACCGGATCTGGAACACAAACAAACATGAACGTAAATGAAGTAATTGCAAATAGAGCTATACAAATGATGGGTGGAAAAATGGGAACTAAAAAACCGGTACATCCAAATGACCATGTAAACAAATCTCAATCAACTAATGATGTGTTTCCAACCGCAATGCATATAGCAATAGCAATAAAGACAAAAAATAAACTTCTGCCGTCGCTTAAATTACTAGAAAGTGAACTAAATAAAAAAACTAAACAGTTTGGTAAGATAGTTAAATTGGGAAGAACTCACCTACAAGATGCTACACCCTTAACTTTAGGTCAAGAATTTTCAGGTTATCACTCCCAATTAAAGAGATGTATTTCAAGAATAGAAAGGGCTTTAGACGAAATATACTATTTGGCACAAGGTGGAACCGCTGTTGGAACGGGACTAAATACAAGAAAAGGGTTTGATAAAAAAATTATTAAAGAAATAAAAAAAATAACAAAACTTCCTTTTAAACCAACAAAAAATAAATTTGCGGCTCTAGCTTCTCACGATCCTATTGTCAACTTTTCTGGAACAATGAATACTACGGCTGTTTGTCTAATGAAAATAGCAAATGATATAAGATTTCTTGGATCTGGACCAAGAGCCGGATATGGTGAACTTATACTCCCAGAAAATGAACCGGGCTCATCAATTATGCCCGGGAAAGTAAATCCAACTCAATGTGAAGCTGTGACAATGGTGTGTGTCAAAGTTATTGGAAACCACAATGGAATTACAATGGCGGGATCCCATGGCCACTTTGAATTGAACGTTTTTAAACCACTCATAATTCATAATATTTTACAATCAATTAATATTATGTCTGATTCATCAGAATCTTTTGCAAAATATTGTATCAAAGATCTACGCGCTGACAAAAAAAGAATTAAGTCCTTGTTAGATAATTCTTTAATGTTAGTAACTGCACTTTCTCCAAAAATAGGTTATGACAACGCTGCTAAGATTGCAAAATTAGCACACAAAAATGGTACAACGTTAAAAGATGAAATAGTAAAATCTGGGTTAATTAGTGAAAAGGAATTTCTAAAAATTGTAAATCCACTGAAGATGGTTAAACCAAATAAATAATATCTTTATTCGTAAAACTACAAGTTTTCCTTAATAAATTTTTTAAATTTAAAGTAGTCAAGTACTCCTAAAACTCCTTCTTTAAGAACATTTTCATTAAAAGATTCTTCTAGAGATGAAATTTCATTTTGGCTTATTCTTTCGTTATTATTTTTTATTATTTTTTTAAATTTTATCTTTTTCTTTTCAAGATCTATCACTCCATCCGCATATAAAGATGTACTTTTTGCAACAAAGTCGTAAACGCCAAATTTTCTAAGAAAATTGGGTGCATTATCTGAATTGAAACTTGTATTAAATTCTATTTTTGGTCTGTTGCTATTCATCAAAATTAATAAGTTTGATTTAAGTTTGCTTTTTGCAGGAAATGTTGCTTGTGCATTTGTAACTCTAATATCTCCATTTTCAAATTCCAATTTCATTTTAATATCTTTCATTTTTCCAAAAAGTGAATCAGAATTTTTAATCAAAATATTTAATTTACCGTTAATTTTTTTACTTATACCTCCCTTTTGAAAAATAGGGTATAAGATCAAGATTTTTCTAAGATTAATTTGATTAATACCTAGGTCTAGATCAAAATTAAATTGTTCTTTTAAATTAATTTTGCCTTCAACTTTAGAATTAATAAATTTACTTCTTAAGTAGGATTTTGAAATTTCAAAATTGTCTTTTCCTTTAAAATTTAAAAGCAAAATACTTTGAAATAGTTTTAGCTTTAACTCTCCTGATAAATTATCTAGCGTACTTTCTGGGTCAAAATTAATATCAAGAGATTGACTTAACTTTGGAATTTTTATTTTTAGATACTTTTCTGCTCCAAATCTGTTCAAAAATTTTACATTAATTTTATTATCTGAAAAGTTAACATTCCCATTAATTTCATGTTTGTTATGATTAAATTTGTCGGTTAAATTAAAATTATTAAAAATAACTTCACTTCTTTGATCATCAACAAAAATAACGGTTGAGTTTTTTACAACTAAAATTTCTTTTTTTTCTAGCTGTAAATGTTTAAAAATATTCTTTAAGTTGCTTGAATAAATTTTTATTTTTTGATTTAAAATTAAAATTTTTTTTAGATCCAAAGATTCAATATTTTTTATTTCAAATGGCGAAATTAAAATATGGATTTCTTTTATGTTTAGTTGGTCTTTTGTATTTTTCCCAATCTTACATTTTTAATAACAATTTTTGGCAATGGAAAAATTTTATAGGATATTTTTCCGTTAATTTTAGTATTTAATTTAAAAACATTTTTAATTTTATCTTGCAAAACTTCTCTTTTTGCATCGTAATCAAAATATACCGGTCTTAATAAATACGCCAAAATTACTAAAAGAAGAAATATACCAATGGAGATTGAAATTGTTTTTTTATTTAAATACTTTTTTGAGCTATAAAAATCGATTTTATTTATCCAGAGTTTTACAAATTTAAATGCTGAAGTTTTCATTTTGTTGTTTTATAAGCAGTATAATATAAAAATAAAGCTCTTTATCATGAAAGAAAAAAGAAATTTTCTTAAGGAATTAAACGGACAACAAAAGTCTGCCGTTCTCAATACAGATGGACCAACATTAGTTGTCGCAGGTGCTGGTTCCGGCAAAACAAAAGTTTTGACATCAAAATTAGCATACATAGTTGAACAAAAAAAAGCTTGGCCGAACCAAATACTTTGCGTCACTTTCACCAACAAGGCTGCAAAAGAAATGAGAGACAGGGTTGCTAAAATGTTATCAGGTAGAACAGATTCACTTTCTTGGCTTGGAACATTTCATGCAATTAGTGTGAAATTTTTAAGACGTCACGCTGAAGCTGTAGGTTTAAAAAGTAATTTTACAATTTTGGATACAGATGATCAAAAAAAATTGATTAAAAATATATCAAAAGCAGAAAATATTGATGCAAAAAAAATCTCTCCTCAATTTATATTAGCTTTGATTGACCAATGGAAAAATAAAGGGTTGCTTCCAGAAGAAGTCAGGTTATCTAAAAAACATATTTTTGAAAACCAAATTTTAAAGATTTATAAAATTTATCAAGCTAAAATTAGAGATTTAAATTCTTGTGATTTTGGGGACTTAATTCTTTATTGTGTGAAATTATTTGAAAAAAATCCTGATATAAGAAAAATTTACTCAAACAATTTTAAATATATACTTGTAGATGAATACCAAGATACAAATTTTATCCAAAATAAATGGCTCCAACTAATTGTAAATGAAAATCAAAATATATGTTGTGTAGGCGATGATGATCAATCAATTTATAGTTGGAGAGGTGCAGAAATTAAAAATTTTCTAGGCTTTGACAAAGTCTATCCTGATTGCAAAATTTTTAGATTAGAGCAAAATTATAGATCTACCAAAAATATTTTAGATGCCGCGTCTTTTTTGATTTCACATAACAAAGATCGTTTGGGAAAAAAACTTTGGTCTGATGGTAAAAAGGGGGAATTAGTTAAATTGAATTGTTATAAGAATGGCAAAGAGGAAGCTCGAGGAGTCGGCGATATTATCGAAGAAAATATTAAAAAGAAGAACTCTTTAAATGATATCGCGATACTTGTGAGAGCCATATATCAAACTCGTGAGTTTGAAGAAAGGTTTCTGAAAATAGGAATAAACTATAGAATTATCGGAGGTATTAAATTCTACGAAAGAGCAGAAGTAAAAGATGCCATCTGCTATTTAAGAATTATAAGCCAAAAATTTGATGATTTAGCCTTTGAAAGAATTATAAACACGCCTCGTAGAGGCTTGGGCGAGTCCACAATAAAACAGTTACATGATTTTTCCTCTAAAAATAAAATCTGTTTGGAAGACTCCGCTCACAAGCTCCTTCAACTAAATCAGTTTAAACCGAAAGTAAGATCTGTGATTAAACATCTTCTAGATTTAATAGGCAAATGGAGATCCGATCTGAAGAAAAAGAAGCATTATGATTTACTAAAAATTGTTTTAGATGAGTCTGGTTACTCTGCAATGCTAAAAAATAAAAAAGATTTGGAAAATGAAAACCGGATAGAAAATTTAAAAGAACTTTTGAGAGCAATGCATGATTATGACAATTTACAAGGTTTCTTAGAACATGTTGCCTTAGCCACATCAATTGATCAAAAGTGGGAAGATGAAAAAGTTAATATCATGACAATGCATGCTGCAAAAGGTTTAGAGTTTGACACAGTATTTCTGCCAGGATGGGAGGAAGGCTTGTTTCCTCATCAAAAATCTCTAGAAGAAAAAGGAGACTTTGCTTTAGAAGAAGAGAGAAGATTGGCCTATGTTGGAATTACCAGGGCCAAAAAGAATGCCCATATATCTTTTGCAACACAAAGAGTGTGGCATGGTGAATGGATGGATAGTTTACCATCGAGATTTGTAAATGAACTTCCTGAAGAAGGTGTAGAAAAAAATGAGGAACCAATCAAAGATGTTTCTGATGATTTTGATTTCAATCAGGATAATCTTCTAGAAGACAATGAAGAATATAGAAGTCCTGGATGGGCAAGACTTAAAAAAAAGTTGCTCAAATAATGAAAATTTTTAAAAAACTTTTCGAAAAATATAGAATTGATGGATATATAATTCCAAAAAATGACGAATATTTTAACGAATACGTACATTCATCTAAAGACAGATTAAATTTTATATCAAATTTTTCAGGATCCGCTGGATTTGCGGTAATTTTAAAAAACAAAAATTATCTTTTTGTGGATGGAAGGTACACAATCCAAGCAAATCAGCAATCAGGTAAAAAATTTAAAGTTATAACACTGCCCAACAAATTTCCTAAACATGTGCTGAATCTTAATAAGAAAATTGTTCTGGGGTTTGATCCAAAATTGCATACGGAAAAACAACTAGATTTTCTCTTTAAGATTAAAAATATCAACCTCAGATCTATCAAACTAAACTTGGTAGATATGGTTTGGGCTGATAAACCAGAAAATTTGATAAAACCTTTCTTTTTAATTTCAAAAAAAAATGCAGGTGAAAGCAGTATTAAAAAAATCAAGAAAATTAAAAATACGATTCTAAAAAATAAAACTGACCATTTATTAGTAACAGCACCTGAAAACGTTGCTTGGGTTTTAAATATCAGGGGTTATGATACATCTTACTCTCCAATTCCAAATGGTAGATTATTAATAAGTAATAATGGAAAGATAGACTTTTTTACAAATCCTGAAAAATTAAAAAGGATAAAAAAAATAATAGAAAAAAAGGTACGTGTTCATGATGAAAAAAAAATGGAAAAAATTCTAGATCAAATAACAAGAAAGAAGGTCTGGATAGATAGTTTATCTTGTTCTTTTTTTTATAAAAATTTATTGGCGAGAAAAAATAAAATTATAGAAAAAATAGATCCAATCTATTTTTTTAAATCGGTCAAAAATAATACGGAAATAAAAAATATGAAAAAAAGTCATTTAACTGATGGTGTTGCATTGACCAAATTTATATTCTGGATAAAGAAAAACTTTAAGAAGAAAAAAATTACAGAAATATCAGCCCAAAAAAAATTGGAGGGTTTTAGAAAAATGAATTCTTCATACAAATTTCCAAGTTTTAATACAATTTCTGGATCGGGACCAAATAGTGCTATTATACACTACAAGGCTTCTAACAAAACAAACAGGATGTTAAAAAAAGGTGAACTGTACCTGGTAGATTCAGGGGGGCAATATTCTTTTGGAACTACTGATGTAACCAGAACAGTTTCGTTAGATAATAAGTCAAATTATATAAAAGAAATTTATACTCGTGTTTTAAAAGGTCATATAGCCGTTTCAAATTTTAAAATAAAAAAAAGGTCAACTGGTTCACGGATAGATCAGGCCGCTAGAAAATTCTTAAAAAAAATAAAGCTAGATTACCCACATGGGACTGGTCACGGAGTTGGTTATTTTTTAAATGTTCACGAAGGTCCACACTCGCTTTCTAGAAATAATAAAACAAATTTAAAAAATGGCATGATTCTTTCTAATGAACCCGGATATTATAAAGAAGGATCTTTTGGTATAAGAATTGAAAATCTTGTTTATATTAAAAAAAATAGATTTGAGGAATTAACCATAGCTCCAATAGAAAAAGATTTGATAAATAAAAAAGTCTTAAATAATGATGAAGTAAAATGGATCAACAATTATCACAAAAAAGTGAAGAAAAATTTATTTAAATTTATGAATTCTGAGGAGAAGCTGGATTTAGTTAAAGCTTGTTCACCTATCTAATAAATCATACCATTTCTCTTCTGTCATTAAATCTACATCGAGTTCTTTAGCTTTTTCAATTTTCTTTTGTGTTGGTTTTGAATTTCCAACAACAAGGTAGTTTAATTTTTTTGAAACTGAACCAAGAATTTTAGCCCCGTTTTCTTCTGCTAAGGCTTTGGCTTCTGATCTGCTCATTTTTTTAAATCCACCAGTAAACATTATATTTTTATTACTTAATTTTCCTATTTTATTTATTTTTTCAAAATCTTTTATAATAAGAACTGACATTAATGACTGTATAATTTGAGAATTTTTTTGATTGGAAAAAAAATCTTCTATAGATTTTACTTGAGTATGACCAATTCCGTCTAGATCATCTAAATTTTTTAAAATATCTTTTCTTTTTTTATCATTAAATAATTCTGAAAATTTTTTACTTGTTTGAAAAAATCCCCCTAAAATTTTTGCATTTTCTTGGCCTATATGTCTGATTCCTATTGAGTAAATGAATCTATCCAAAACTATTTTTTTTGAATCATTGATAGCTTTCTTCAAATTTTTTATAGAAAGTTTACCCCAACCTTCCATTTTTTCTATTTTGTCATAATTTAAACAGAATATATCAGCTGGTGTTCTTATAAATTTTATATTCCAAAAGTTATCTATTACTTTTTTTCCTAAACCTTCAATGTCAAATGCATCTTTTGAAACTATGTGTTTTAATTTTTCTTTTGCAATAAAATCACATTCGTATCCTCTGGTACATCTTCTTACTGCGTCTGTTTTTTTTGTGGTCAAGCTAATTTCTTTTTTTGTAGTAAAACCACAAAGACATTTGTCTGGAAAAATAAATTTTTTGCTATTTTTATCTCTTTTAGATTTATCTACTGATAAAACCTGCGGAATAACATCGCCAGCTCTTTGGATAACAACAGTATCACCTATTCTTATATCCTTTCTGTTTATTTCATCTTCATTATGCAAAGTTGCATTTGAAACAACAACACCACCTACGGTAACGGGATCAATTTTTGCCACTGGTGTAATCGCTCCGGTTCTTCCCACTTGAATTGCTATATCTTTGATTCTTGAAGATGCTTTCACTGAAGAAAACTTGTAAGCTATCGCCCATCTCGGAGAATTTGATGTTGAGCCTAACCTATTTTGAAAACTTAAATCATTAACCTTGTAAACTATTCCATCTACATCATAATCTAAACTTGATCGAAGATTTTCTAATTCCTCGTGACTTTTTTCTATTTCACTAATTGTCCTGATTTTTTTGCAATGAGAGTTAATTGGAAAATACCAGTCTTTAAGTTTTTTGAGTAAATCAGTTTGATTTTTAGAAATTTCAGAGCTTGTTTCACCAATTCCATATGCAAAAAATTTAAGAGGTATTTTTTTAGTTTCTCTAGAGTCTTTCTGTCTCAAGGAACCTCCTGCGGCATTTCTGGGATTGGCAAATTTATTTTTTAATTTTTCAAAATCCCTTTTGCCTATATACACCTCTCCCCTGACCTCAAGAACTTCAGGGGCATTAATTATTTTTTTAGGTATCTCATTTATGGTTAGTAAATTTTCAGTTATATCTTCCCCAAAAATGCCATCTCCTCTTGATAAACCATAAACTAATTTTCCTTTTTCATATCTTAATGAAGCAGATATACCGTCTATTTTTGGCTCCGAAGACAATTCTATGTCAGGCTTAATATTTAAAAAATTTTTAATTTTTTTTTGAAAATCTAGCATTTCTTCCTTATTAAAAGCATTACCCAAAGAGAGCATGGCCTTAGAATGTTTCACCTTACTAAATTTTGTAGATAGTTTATGACCAACTATATTCTCTAAATTTTCAATTTTTTTAAGATGCGGATATTTTTTGGCTAGCCCTAATAGTTCTTTTTTTAATTTGTCAAACTGAAAATCTGAGACAATTGGATCGTCTTTTTGAAAATAAGCTTTATTATATTTTAAGAATTTATCTATTTTCTTTTTATATAGTTTTATAATTTTTTCCTTTTCAGTCATTAATAGATAATATTTTTTTTATTCTGTTAACTAAACTTTTTTTTTCTGAAGTCTTATTGTCTTTTAAGGCCTGATATTTTTTATTAAATATTTTATAAGACCTTTCATACCACTCACTTGAATTGTAATTATAGCCTAGCAAAACAGCAGCGGCTTTAGCTTCTTCCTCTAAACCAATTCTATAATATATTTCTACTAATCTATATAAAGCTTCTTCAACAAAAATAGTTTTTTCATATTTTTCAACAACTGTTTTAAGTCTATTTATTGCCGGTATCCATTTTTCATTTTTCATATAGTATCTTGCAATTGAAATCTCTTTTGCAGCCATTTGATTTATAATTAAATCTAATTTAAATCTTAGATCCATTGCATAATCAGTGTTTGGATATTTTTTTAAAAAATTTTCAATTGACCTTTTTGAAAGAAGCAGAGGCTCAATGTCTAAATTTTCATCGAGTATTTGTTCATAATAAATTATTGAAATTAAATAATAGGCATAATCTACATTGGGATCTGCTGGATAAATTTTTGTAAATCTTTTTAAATTTAAAATAGCTTCATCATAATAATTCATGGAATACAGACAGTAACTTGACATAAGAGCGGATTTTGCTGCCCATTTAGTTTGTGGTAGTAAGGCTTCTGCCTCATCAAATTTTTCTGAAGCAATATAATATTGACCTTCCTTTAAAGCTTCCAGTCCCTCTTGATAAACTTTTATTATTTGTTTTTCTGTTGACGGAGGTATTTTGGCAACCTTTTCTTTTTTTGAGCATGAAGAAATTGCTATTGTTAAAAAAATGAGAATTAAAAATATACGCATCATGTATTAATAACAAAAAAAATACTTCGCGTAAAATGATGTTAAAATTAAAATTTAGGCGTTTACAGCAAGCCTCTTGTGAAGAGGAATGATTTTTCTCACGTTTATTGAAGAAGATTCATTTTCAACGATATCATAATTGCTCTTATCAGAAAGAATCTTTCTCAAAAATTTGTTTGTTAACGCATGACCGCCATGAATACATTCTACCGATCCAATAACTCTTGCGCCAGACAACATAAAGTCTCCAGCTAAATCTAGTATCTTGTGATTTACAAATTCTTTTTTAGATCTAAGTCCACCTTCGTTGAGAACTTTATCTCCTTGAACTACAACTGCATTTTCTAGCGAGCCACCTTTCGCCAAACCGACAGATTTGATTGCCTCTATATCTTCTTCTAAACAAAAAGTTCTAGCAGAATAAATTTCTTCTAAATTTTTCTCCTGAAAATTTGTACTATTTGTTTGGTTTTGAATCAAAGGACTTCTTTTATAATGTAATGTAAATTTAACATCTAAATTATTTTTTGTTGGAACTATATTTATTAATTTATCATCTTCCTTTAACTCTACTTTCTTTTTAATCTTTATAAACTTTCTTTTGCCTTCTAAAGTTTTAAGTCCACAACCGTTTATAATCTTAACAAAATCTTTTGCAGATCCATCCATTATTGGAACTTCTGGACCGTTCAAATTTACAACTAAATTATCAACACCACAGATATAAAATGCTGCCATTAAGTGTTCAATGGTGGAAACACTTACTCCAAAATTATTTTGAATTTTTGTACATAGTTTTGCTGAAGAAACATTTTTAAAATTTGCTATAATTTCATTATTTTCTTCTAAATCAGTTCTCTTGAAAATTATTCCAGAATTAGAGTTTGCAGGAACCAAAGTAACATCAACATTAACACCAGAATGCAGTCCTATTCCTGACAGACTTGCTTCTTTTTTAAGTGTTTTTTGATTCTTTCCCCACATGAGAAAGTTATACAAAAACTGAAAATTTAGTTGAAAACAACTAATATTACAAAAAACTACAGCAAAATGTTTAATTGAAAAAACGTTCAAAAAAACTAGAAATTATTGACTTTTTTCTAAGACTCAGAGGAATTGCTTCTTTATCCCAACCTTTAAAAATAAGCTCTGCAGCACCCAACAAAGCTGAGAAGTCATCTAATAATAGCAACTCAACCTGGGTTTTGGTTTTATCAATTTTTAAAGATTCGTGAAACAAATTGCCTAAATCTTCAAGAACGTCTTTATCTTCAAAAAATAGGTGGATACGTAAAATATTGTTATTCAAATAATATAAATTTTTATTTTTATTTAAAATATAATTTAACATTTCGTTTATTCTTGATTTAACAATAGAATTTAAGTGATTAGTACTTAATTTTTTAAATTCAGATTCTGTAAACAAATTTTTATCTACGTATTTATTTTTATTACTTTGGCTATTATTTAAATTAGATTTTTTGATAATAAGTCTTGTTTCTTCTTCTTGTAGAGAACAAAGTTGAATCACGTCTCTGTAAATAGAGTTAGTGCCAAAAGGAAATGTTTTTAAAAAAACTAATGAGGAGTCTTCATAAAGACAAATGCTACTGACCTCTTTATCAAAATTAATTAAAACAAAATTTTTAGCTCCTTTGTTTTTTTGCAATAAATCTATTCCACAGGCCAATGGCTTACTTATAACCCTATCAATTTCTAAGTCATTATTATTAAAAAGGGCTTTAATATTTTTTAAATTATTTTTTGGCAAAGAAATGAATGTCATGTGTAAACTTAGGTGATCTCCGTAAAGATTTAATGGAATTTTGCTTTTTTTCTTTTTGTCTAAAAAAAAATTAGAATTAAGAATGTGTAATATAGAATTTTCTTCTTGATTTTTTAATATTGAATTTTTTCCTTCATTTAAAATATAATCCAAATCCCTCTTTTCAACCTTTGATCCATTTAGTTTTTTGAAACCAGAAAGATTTGTACAAAAAACTTCAGATTCATTTATTACAATTGAAATATTTTTAAAAATCATATTAGACTCTTTTTCTAAACTTTTAAGATCTTCACGTATTTTTTTAGAAGTATAATCAAAATCCAAAATTTTTCCTTTTTTTATACCTATATTTGTAAAAATTTTTTTTTTAAAAATTTTGTATTGTAATTTTTCATCCTGCTCATAAATAGCATAACGAATTTTATCTTCAGCTATTTCTGCTAGTAGTTTCTCTTTGTTCATCTGTTCCTATTTTAATATAAGTTCTCCTGAAATTCTAAAATCAAAAACATCAAAATTATTAAAACCTTCTTTTTTATAAATAGATAAAAATTTTTCAAGTGAATTTTGATAATTTTTATTTGGTAATTTTAGAATTTTACCATCCTTTAAAAGAATATCCCATCTATTAATGTCAAAATAATTAAACTGTTTTATTAACTTTAATTCAAAATTTACATTTTCTAAAGATTTATAAAAAATATGAAATTTTTTTTGGGCTCCGTTTCCAGTTACTACTGGTAGGTGATTAAATTTATTATTATCATAATTCTCTATTATATCTCCGTCTTCTAGGAGTAGTAATTTTTTATTCTTATCAACAAAGATTCCTTGAGGTTTGTATTCAATTATTTTTAGTTCTATTTTATCTGGATAAATTTTTTTTATTTGCAGTTCCTTAACAAATTTTAGACTTCTCGATATTTCTCTAAACTGACTTCTGCTTATAAAAATTATACTTTTGCCATTAAATTGTGTAAGCCTCTTCTCTATCTCTTCTTTGTCTGCATTAATTACTCCCTCAATTTTTATTGTCTTTACAGGAAGAAAAGAATTGTTTGTTATTTCAATAGAGTCGAGACTATATGTTGTTAAAAAAATAAATAAAAGTAACCACAAAAAAAAATTATTCTTTTTTTTCATCTGTTTATACCAGAATCATTTACCATCCATTTAACTAATTTAACAAAAGAAATATTGGAATGCTTTGCAATTTCTGGGACAAGAGATAGACTGGTCATTCCTGGCTGCGTGTTTAACTCCAAAAGGAAGAATTTGTTCCTGTGAAATCTAAAATCACATCTAACTATTCCTTTGCATTGTAAAACTTTATTAGCTTTTTCTGAAATTTTTAAAACTTCTTTGTATTTTTTTTGTGGAATTGCTGCCGGCATTATATGTAAAGTTTTAGCTGACTTTTTGTATTTTGCTGCATAATCGTAGAAACTTCTCTTCGGTCTAAGTTCAATAGCTCCAATCGATTTTCCGCCCATAACAGCAACTTGAATTTCTTGACCTGGAATGTAGCTTTCAAATATTAGATTTTTGTAATTTTTTTTTAATTTATTAAATTCTTTTTTGAGTATGCTTAGATTCTTACATATTTTTACCCCTATACTTGAACCTTCGTCATTTGGCTTGATTACTATTGGAAAAAGTAATTTGTTTTTTCTAATCTCTTTTTGAAGGTTTATGCCTAAAAAATTTTTATAATTTAAATAAAAAAAGTTTGGTGTTAAAATTTTATTTTTTATGAATAACTTTTTAGAAAAATATTTATTCATAGCTATCATTGATGACAAAACTCCAGAGTGAGTGTAGGGTATACGAAAATATTCAAAAAAACTTTGTATTTTTCCATCTTCACCTTCTTTTCCGTGAAGAGCGTTGAAAATAACGTCTGGATTAGTTTTGTTAATTTTATTCAATGATAAAAATTTTGGATCAAATTTAGTAACATTATAACCTATTTCTTTTAAAGCTAGAATGCATGACTTGCCGGACTCTAGACTCACTTTTCTTTCCCTGGAATTGCCACCTAAAACTACTAGAACTTTCTTTTTAGGCAATTTTATTTACCTCCAACAATTTTTATTTCTAACTCTAGTTTTGTCCCTGTTTTTAGAAAAACTTCTTTCTTAACTTTTTCAATTAAAGTCTCAATATCTGAGGATGTAGCATTCCCATTATTTAAAAAAAAATTATTATGTTTTGAAGAAATACTTGCGCCCCCTATGACAAAATTAGAACAGTTGGTTGACTTTATAAGTTTCCATGCTTTTTTGCTTTCTGGGTTTTTAAATGTGCTTCCACAAGTTCTGATTTTGCTGGGCTGAGTCTCTTTCTTTTGGTTTATTAATTTGACTTGTTTATTTTCAATTTCACTTTTGTTACCAAATCCTCCCTGAAATATCACGCTTAAAATTATTAAGTTTTTATCAAAATCACTCCCTCTATAAAAAAATTTAATTTGATTTTTGTCAAAAATTTTTACTTCTCCATTTTGGTTCATTGCTTTTAAGGAAAAAAAGATTTTTGAAACATCTTCACCATAGCAACCGCTATTCATTGTGATCGCCCCTCCAACACTACCTGGTATGCAAGACAAAAATTCAAATCCTGAAATTGAGTTTTGTAAAGCAAAATCAGAAACTTTTTTATCTAAAGTTGCTGCTCCAACCTCTATTTTATTATCGTTGAGCAATTTTGTATAAGAAAAATCCTTTCCAAGTTTAATTATAATACCATCAAATCCGGAGTCTCTGAAAAGAGTATTTGATCCAGCGCCCAGAATGTATATATTTTTTTCCTTTTCAGAATACTTCTTTAAAAAATCACCAAGATCTAACTCAGAATTAGGTTTAAAAAATATTTTAGCTGCTCCCCCTAAATTAAACCAATTATATTTTGAGAGTTTTTCGTTTTTATAAATCATATTTTTTTTAAATATTCATTTCTCTTATCCACTTTGTAATAGATCCGGCCCCCATACACACTACTATTTCTTTATCTAACAAATTTTTAACAAAAAACTTTTTAAGTTCTTTTTCATTTTTCACTATAATTACCTGTACATCAGAATTTTGTGAAATTAGCTTAGCAAAATTAATTTCATTGTATTTAGTATTAACTTTTTCTCCGGCAGAATAAACAGGGCATAAAACAACTAAATCTGAATCCTTAAAAGCTGATGAAAACTCCTTTTTTAATAACATCAATCTTGAGTATCTGTGCGGTTGAAAAACAGATACTATTTTTCTTCCAGAGGAAGTTATTTTTAAACTTTTCAAAACTGATTTAATTTCTGTTGGATGATGAGCGTAATCATCGAAAAATTCTCTTCCATTAATTGAAAAAACTTTTGTTAGCCTTCTCTGTATACCTGTAAAATTACCTAGTGATTTTTTTATAACATTAATTTTTATACCTATGTGCAAGCTTAATGCAACTGCAGCAACTGAGTTTAGCACATTGTGATGTCCAATAAGATTTACTTTTATCTTTTTAATGATTTTATTTTTTGAGCCAGGTACAGATATTCTTAAATTATATAATGAATAATCTTTTTTATAAACAGGTTTTAAAATTTGAAAATTTGCTCTTCTAGAAAAACCATAAGTTAAAAAGTTTTTATTACTAATTTTAGAAATTAATTTTTTTATTTCATAATCATCTATACAAACAAACGCTTTTCCAATTGCTGGCGTTTTATTAAGAAATCTTACAAAAGAATTTTTCAAGTTTTTGAAATTTTTATAAAAATCAAGATGTTCTTTATCAAGATTTGTAACTACAGAATAATTTACTGGAAAATTTAGAAAGCTTCCGTCAGATTCATCTGCTTCTAGAACTGCCCACTCACCTTTTCCTAACTTTGCATTACTATTAAAGGAATTAATTACACCTCCGTTTATTATAGTAGGATCTAATTTTGCTGAAGATAATATTTTAGATATTAAAGAAGTAGTTGTTGTTTTTCCGTGAGAACCTGTAATTACAATATTTGTTTTTAAAGAAACAACATGGGCTAGCATTTCTGCTCTTTTCAAAATATTTAGCTTTCTTTGTCTTGCAGCTTTAATTTCGGGATTATTTTTTTTTACTGCAGATGATTTAACGATTATCGTAGAATTTTTTATATTGTTTTTGTTGTGTGTTTTAAAAACTTTAATGCCAATTTTTTTGCATCTCTCAACATTTTTGCTATTAACTAGATCACTTCCTTGAACCTTAAAACCCATAGTTTTCATAACTTGAGCTAATCCACTCATTCCTATACCACCAATTCCTATAAAATGGACTTTTTCTTTTAGGCCTATTTCAATTTTGCTCATTTGTTATTTCTAAAATTAATTTTTCTACTTTTGAGAAAGTATCTTTATCTGAATGTTCTGTCATTCTTTCTTTCATCAAAAATAATTTTTTTTTATGCTTCTTTAAATCAATAAGAATTTCAAATAATTTTTCAGCAATAAATCTTTCCTCTAACAAAAAACAATATCCTTTTTCTTTAAAATAATTTGCATTTTGAAGTTGATGGTTGTCAGCTGATGAGGGCAAAGGTATCGCAATAAATGGGATTCTTAAATTTGTCAATTCTGCCAACGAAGATGCTCCTGATCTTGTGATAGCTAAATCCGCTTTTTTATAATATTTAGACATATCTCCTGAAAAAGAAAATAGTTCAAATTCCAACTTGAATTTTTTATATACTTTTTCAATCATCTCTGTCTGTTGGTTTAAACATTGTTGATAAATTTTAAATCCCATGCCGCTTTTAAAACATTTTATTATTATGTCTGGCAAAATTTCTCCAAAAATTTTTGCTGACTGGCTTCCTCCCATTATTAAAATAGATAAATTATTTCTATCCAAATTTTTACTTTCATTTTTTTTTAAATTTAAAATACTATTTCTAATTAAATAACCAACAGGATAAACCTTTTTCTTATATTTAGAATTTATTCCTATAATATTATTTGTGGAAACTAAAATTTTTTTTACCATTGGTAGTAGAAATTTATTTGCCCTACCTATAGTCAGATTATTTTCATAAACTATTACGGGGATTCCAAGGCAGTAACCAGCAACACAAACGGGAAAAGATGAGTAACCACCCATGCCAATAATTATCCTGGGTCTTTTTTTTATAAATAAAAAAATTGAGAAAATAAAAGATAAAAAAACTTTTATAATACCCAAAAAAACTTTAAAAATATTTTTTTTAAATATCGTATCTGAATTAATTTTTACTATATTTATTTTTTCTTCATTTTTTATATATTTAAGTCCCCTCTCATCAGTAGTTATTTCTACTTCATATTTTGTTTTCAAAAAAGCAGCTAAACTTAATGAGGGAAAAATATGACCTCCTGTGCCACCTGTTGCTATTAAAATTTTTATTTTATCGTCTTTCATTCGATTTTTTCTTTCAAAGATGCATAATTTAAAAGTATTCCTGCAATTATTCCGCTTGATAATAAGGAAGAGCCGCCATAACTCAAAAATGGAAGTGTCATGCCGGTTGTTGGTAATAAGTTTGCATTAACCCCAACATGAATGAAAGTTTGAAAAATCAATAATGAAACTAAACCACAAAGTGATAGTTTGTAAAAATTGTTTGAAAAATTTACTACTTTTTTAATTATTCTAAATGCAATGAAAAGAAAAATTGTAACAATTAATATTGACACTATAGAACCAAACTCCTCGCTCACAACGGCAATAATATAATCTGTGTGAGCTTCTGGAACACTTTCTTTCAATATACCCTCTCCCATGCCTTGCCCCTTGAAACCACCCTGCTTTATTGCTTCAATAGCTTTTTGAGATTGAAAATTACCTGGCTTTTCAGGATCCATAAAAGATGTAAGTCTTGTAATAATATAGTTAAATTTTTCTGGGGCCAAATATAACAAAATAAAAAATAGAACTACAACAAAGGTTAGTATTAAAAAAAGAAACAAAACATTAAAACCAGAAACAAAAATTAAAGATATCCAGGTAGAAATTAACAAAACAGTTTGTCCAAGGTCAGGCTGGATCAAAAGTAATGAGGTGATAATTGATAATAATACAAAAGAAATTATATGTGATAAATTTAAATTTTTTATTTTATTAGAAACAATAATCTGTGCAATTACTAAAATAAAAAAAGGTTTTACAAATTCAATGGGTTGAAAACGAAATATATAAATACTTAACCACCTTTTAGCTCCTTTAACTTCCACACCAAAAAATGGAACCAAAATTAATAGTAACAAAAAAAATAAAAAAATAGGTATCAGACTTTTATTTATTAACTCAGTATTTATCATAGATATAAAGATCATTAAAAAAAAGGAAGCAAGAGCGTAGAAAAGATGTTTTTGAAAAAAAAAATAGTAACCTTTGTTAAGTCTCTCGTCAGCTAAAAAAGATGTTGAAGAAAAAGAAAAAAATATTCCTAAAGTAAACAGTGCTAAAAAACTTACTAGTATATGTTTGTCAACATTTCTCCAATAGCTGTCTATTTTAAAAAATGCATTCATTTTAAAGCAAATTGCTCTTTATAGAATTTTTAATTAATTTTTTAAATGTATCGCCTCTCTCTTCAAAATTTTTAAATTGATCATAGGATGCACTAGCTGGACTAAGCAAAATGGTAATATATTTGTCTTTTATATTTTTTGTATCATTAGAAATTGTGGCTACAGCCTTTTTCAAAGTTTTGCATAATTCAAAATTAACTTGGTTTTTTAGGTATTTTCTAAAATTTTTCATGTGTCTTCCTATAATATAGGTTTTTATAATATTCTTTTTGACCTGTGTCAGTTCTAGTCTATCTCTCACTTTTGGAAGTCCACCAACAATCCAGAAAATATTTTTATTATTTTTTAAAGCAAATTTACTTGATTGAAAACTTGTTGCTTTGGAATCGTTTATAAAAATTTTATTATTTTTTTTGTAAAATATTTCATGTCTATGAGGCAATCCTTTAAAAGATTCGAGAGATTTTATAAAAGATTTTTCTTTTACTTTCAAAATTTTGGAAAGGGCATAGACATAACTCATATTTTCATTGTTTACTTCTAAACTTAAATAACCATTTTTAATTTTATTTTTGATGCTTTTAAATTTTTTTGAATTTACAAATTTTAACTTACTTTTATATTTATTTTTTTTGAATTTTCTGACAAGAGCTTTGTTATTAAGAAATGCAAAGTTGTTAGTTTGCTGATTTGAAAAAATTTTAAATTTGGAATTTATATACTCTTTTACAGAACCGTGCCAATCTAAATGGTCATTGGTTATGTTAAGTATTGCAGCATAATTTGGTTTAATAAATTGTGAATATGCTAATTGAAAAGATGAAGCTTCAATAATTACCAAAGGTTTTGTTTTTAAATCTAAATCTAAAACTGGTTTTCCAATATTTCCACCCAATTGGACATTAATTTTATTTTTTTTTAACACATGTTGGAGAATTTTGCTTGTTGTAGATTTTCCGTTTGTTCCTGTGATAACTATAGTTTTTATTTTTGGATTTAAAAGATAAAAAAGATCAAGATCAGTAATAATTTTATGTTTATTTTTGATAAGTTTTTTTTTTAGTTTTGCTTTTTTTAAGCTTATTCCTGGGCTAAGAATAATATAATCAGTTAAATCTAGATACTTTGAATAAATTTTTTCTTCTTTATCTTTCTTTATATTATCATCCCAAATCTGATAATCTGAAAAATTTCTCCTTTTGAAATAATTAACTACTGACATTCCGGTTGTGCCAAGACCATAAACACAAAAATTCGTTAATGAAGGATTCAAAGTTAATGGATTCATCAATTATCTTAATTTTAATGTGGCTAGTCCTACTAAAGCCAGAATGATTGCTATTATCCAAAATCTAATTACTACTGTTGACTCTGCCCAACCCTTTTTTTCAAAATGGTGATGTATAGGTGCCATCATGAATACTCTTTTTCCAGTCAATTTAAATGAAATTACTTGAATGATTACCGAAACAGTTTCCAAAACAAAAAGCCCCCCAACAATAGCGAGAACGATTTCGTGTTTTACTATTATTGCTACAGAAGCTATGGAACCACCCAAAGATAGTGAACCTGTATCGCCCATAAATATCTTAGCAGGTGGCGCGTTGTACCAAAGAAAACCTAAACACGCTCCCACAATCGAACCACAAAAGATTGACAACTCTCCAACATTGGCTATGTACTGAATTTGTAGATAATTTGCAAAAATTGTGTTTCCAACCAAATAACAGATTAAAGAAAAAGACAAAGCAACTAGCATAACAGGAACGGTAGCTAAGCCATCCAATCCATCTGTTAAATTTACTGCATTAGATGATCCAATAATTACAAGAATACCAAAAGGAATAAAAAACAAACCCATGTGAAGAACAAGGTTTTTAAAAAAAGGAAAATATAGGTTTGATATACTTTCATGATCAGTAAAATAAACAAGAACTAGAATAGCAACCAAGGAAATAACAAATTGTCCAAAAAATTTTAATTTTGCATTAATTCCTGAAGAATTTTTAAATTTAATTTTCAAAAAATCATCCACAAAACCTAGCAAACCTAAACTTGTACAAACAAAGAGAACCACCCATATATAAATATTATTTAAATCTGCCCACAAAAGAGTGCTTATAATAATTCCAATTAGAATCATTAATCCGCCCATGGTAGGTGTTCCACTTTTTTTTATTATATGATCAATGGGTCCGTCTTGTCTAATTGGTCCAGTAATTTGTTTTTTTGAAAAGTATCGTATCAGAGGATTGCCAATCAAAAAAATAATTGTAAGAGATGTAATGACTGACAGACCTATTCTAAAAGTAATATATTTGAATACATTTAGAAAAGAAAAAGTATCAATTAGTGAAGTTAATAAACTATAAAGCATTTACCTCGCTCCTCCCATAAATCCTTTTGATACTTCATGTAATTTTGTTGCATTGGAACCTTTGATCATCAAAAAATCTCCATTTCTTAAAACTTTAGCTATCCTGCTTTTAAATAATTTCAAATTTTTTATCACTTCTCCTCTTTTGTGTTTTTTCAAAAATCTGTAAGTTTCGAAAGCTTTTTCTCCATAAACGAAAGTTTTATCAATGTCGCTGTTATTTATAAATTTAGAGATTTTTTTGTGGTAAATATGTGATTTCTTGCCCAGTTCCAACATATCACCAAAAAGAAAGTATTTTTTTTTACCATTTTTTTTAATACCAGAAAAATTCTCAATCGCAGATTTTACAGATAATGGATTAGCATTGTAACTCTCGTCGATTAGGAAAAATTTTTTATTGAATCTGTTTATTTTACTAATTTTTCCTCTACCTTTTAAAAGGGTTTCATTTTTGAAAAAATTTTTCACTTTATGCAAAGGTAAATTTAGTTCATTCATCACGGAAATACAGGACAAAATATTCATTATATAGCTCTTGTTTCCATTATTTATTTTCAGGAAAAACTTTTTTCCATCTATAAATACTCTTAAAAAGAGAATACCTTGTCTTTTTTTCAAACTAAAAAATTTAACATCAGATTTTTTTGAATAACCAAAAGATTTAACTTTTATTTTATTTTTGTTAGCAATTTTCTCAAAATAGTGAAAGAATTTATCGTCTCTATTTAAAATAACTGTTCCACCTTTTTGTATATTATAAATAATTTCACTTTTTGCTTTAGCTATATCTTTTATGCTCCTAAAATTTTCTAAATGAGCTTCTGAAATATTCGTTATTACTCCAATGTGTGGTTTAACTAACGCTGAAAGCTTATAAATTTCATTAAATTTGTTCATTCCAACTTCAAAAACTCCAAAATTATCATTCGGATTTAAATTGGAAATGCTTAATGGGACCCCGTACTGATTATTGTATGACTTTGGTGAAAAATAAGTTTTTGAGTATTCATTTAATAAATTTCCAAGCATAGCTTTAACGGTTGTTTTACCTGAGCTTCCTGTAATGGCTATAAATCTAGCTGAAGACAAATTCCTTTTATGTTGGGCCAGTTGATTCAAAAATTTCATTGTGTTTTTAACACGAATAAATTTTGATTTTTTTTTAGAAATTTTGGATATTACACAATAGTTGGCACCATTTTTTATTGCTTGCTTTAAAAAACTGTGACCGTCTTTTTTCTTTCCTTTAATCGCAACAAACAAATTATTTCTTTTTGTCGTTTTAGAATTAATGGAAACCCCATCAAAAAAATAATTTTTTTTAGTTTTTAAAGTTCTTTTTAAAATTGTTCCGTTATACCTTAAATCATTGTTTTTTTTGTCAAAAAAAATATTTTTGTTTCTAAAACTTTTAACAACATTTTTATCACTTAAAAATATTCTTCTTTTGCCTAGGTCTTGGTAAGTTTCATGTCCCTTTCCTGCAATTAAAATTACTTCATAAGGATGAGAATTTTTTAGAGCATAAAAAATTGCTTTTTTTCTATCGCCGATCTCTTTGGCTGTTGAATTTTTTAATCCTTTCATAATATCTTTTCTTATTTTTTTTGGACTTTCATTTCTTGGATTATCATCTGTTACATAAATTTTCTCACAATATTTTTTTGCGATTTTTCCCATTAATCTTCTTTTACTCTTGTCTCTTTCCCCTCCGCAACCAAAAACAACTGTAATCTTTTTTTGAAAATGTTCTCTTAAAGATAGTATAGCATTTTTTAATGCATCAGGAGTGTGTGCATAATCTAGAAATATTTTTGACTGATTAGGCAATGTTCTTATTAGCTGCAGCCTGCCTTCGACGCTTTTAATTTTTTCAATTTTATCAAAAATATTTTTTATTTTTAGACCACATACCTTTGAAGCTAAAATTGCCATCAATAAATTTTTAATTTGTATGGACCCATATAGATTTATTCTCAACTTATAGATTTTCTTATTATACTTAATTTCCAAAGACTGAAAGTTTTTGAAAATTTTATGATTTAAAACTTCGAATACATTACTTTTTGATCCAATAGTAAAAATTTTTAATCTTCGTTTTCTTTGAATTTTTTTGATGGATTCATACTCTTTGATATCAGTATCAGTAATTACTGTGCTCTTGGCTCCCAAAAGATCCTTGAAAAGTAAGAGCTTTGACTGAAGATAATTTTTCATGTTTTTGTGATAATCCAGATGGTCGTGACTTAAATTTGTAAAAATACCAGCTCTAATTTTTAAAAAATCTAACCTTTTTTGCTTTAATCCATGACTAGAAGCTTCGACGATAACATTATTTATGTCACTTCTCTTCATTTCGTCTAAATCTTTATTCATGGTTAATGAATCTAAAGTGGTTAAATTTCTACGTCTCAGTAATTTATTTTTTCTAAATCCAAGTGTCCCTATGAAACCTGATTTTTTCTTTTGCAACATAAAGATTTGATAAAAAAAATCTGATACCGAAGTTTTGCCGTTAGTCCCTGTTACTGCAATTATATTTTTTGGTTTATTTTTATAATATTTTGTACTTAACCTCGCAAGAATATTTCTAGTATCTTTAAACTTTATAAATGTAACTTTTTTATTTTTTTTTATTGTTCGAGAATGAACTATTACTTTAGCTCCCTTGGAAGTGGCTTGATTAATATAATCATTGCCATCAAATTTATCACCTTTAATAGAAACGAATAAATCTCCTTTTTTTATATTTCTACTATCAAAAGAAATACCTTTAATTTTGAGCGCAGCAACCTCGGGCTTTAGATTGCTAATAAGATTTTTTAACAACATGGTTGTCGTAAAAATCAATTCTATTTATGGCTAAAATAGGTCCAATTTTTTCTATAATTTTGCCCGCAATTTCTACTGATGTCCATCCAGCTGTATTATAAGGAGTTCCTGTGTACTTCCATCCGCTTCCATCTTTATAATGGTATATGTAATTTTTACTTGGTTTTGGATCATCTAATAATACTAACAAAATATACTTTGGGTTTGATGCGGGAAAAACAGCAACAAATGTATTTATTTTATTTTTTGAGTAAACCCCATTAAATGATTTTTGGGCCGTACCTGTTTTTCCGCCAACTTCGTATCCATTAATATTTGCAAAATTAGCTGTACCCTCCTTTGTCGACACAATTTTTCTTAAAATTGGGTTTATCTTTTTTGATACCTCTTCATTTAAAATTCTATCTTTTTTATTTTCCTTGGCTTCTCTCTTTATTAATGTCGGTTTAACATCAAAACCACCATTTGATATAATTGAATAGCCTTTGGCGAGCTGC
>CACPJP010000012.1 GCA_902634325.1 uncultured Pelagibacteraceae bacterium
GAACTTTAGTTGCTAGCGGGTTTTTACAAATAATGGAAATCGCATCTTATAAACTCCCAGCAAATATAATTGATTATTGCTTGTTAATACTTGGATCATCCGTTGGATGTAGATTTGCCAATAAAACCTTTAACGAAGTAGCAAAAAATACTCTTCACAGTTTTGTGGCCACATTTTTTTTAGTCTTGCTAGGTTTATTGGCTGCTTTTGTTGCGGGACTTGTTATTGATAAAAACTTTTTTACTTTATTGCTCTCTTACTGTCCTGGAGGAATCTATGAAGTTGCTGTAATAGCAATTTTCTTTGATCTTGATCCCGAATTTGTTTCTTTTCATCATATAATTAGACTGCTTCTAATTCTGTTTATTGTTCCTGTAATTTTGAGAATTTTGAATAAAAGACAGACATAAAAAAAAACCTCGTAGTGAAAACACTACGAGGTTTAATTTTTTAAAAATTTGCTTACTCTAACTTAAAATTGGTAACCGATAGAAACTCTTAAAGCTTCTGTATCAACATCTGCAGTAATTGTGTTGGTACCTGAACCAGTAGAGTTACCTGTTGATTTTATTGTTAAAGTGCTAAAGTCGATTTGTTCATAAGATGCTTTCCAAGTAATATTATCACGAAGCATACCTTTGACACCAATACCAAGGTTAATTCCGTTTACTGTAGTATTTCCGTAATTACCACCATTACCAGATTTAACTTCTGTAGTATTAACATCTACTTCAGCCCAACCTACTCTTCCGTATACAGATCCCCACACAGGAATTTCAGTATAAACAACTAAAAGATCTTCTACTTCAGCCTGAGCTGTGAATTTTCTTGAGTTGCTTGTTTCTGTTGTAGTTCCTGTAACAGATGTTTCTGTATCAGTTCTAGTCTTAACCGTATCACTAACGTCAGCAGCGCCAGGTGTCATTTCGAAACCTAAAGCAAAACCGTTGTCCGCAGCCATTTCAATATAGTAGGAAGCAATCTCAGCGTCATTAGACACAGATGCAGTTCTAGTTGAAGCGTCAGAAGTATTAGTCGATTCTTCTTCTGTACCTGATGCATCTACATCGATGAACGATCCAGTAATTCCAAATCCAATTCCGCCTGCAGAAGCAGTGCTAAATCCGAACAATGAAATCCAGATCAAAGTAAACAAAGTTATCGATAACTTTTTCATAATTTTCTTCCTTATCTAAAAATATTAATATTAGCCTCGATTCCTATAGGATTTGAACGTTCAAGTAAATTATGAAAAGCTATTTTCAAAACAATTAATAGTTGTAAGTAACAAAAAACTGAGAAAAATAGGGCTTTATGTGTTGTAAATATGTTACAATTTCACATAAAATTCCACTATAAACCTGCTCAAAAAACCACCTTTTTTTTATATAAATTTTATTAAAACTGTTAAAAATATAGCGGATAATATCGTGGGATACACAAGATTTCTTTTTGTTATAAAAAACACAATCACACAAGCAAAAACCACTATAAATTTAATTAGACTGTTTACTTCTGTAAGATCTCCTGCTGGAAAAACCACGACTTTAGAAATTAAAGCAGCTAAAGTTGAATAAGCTATGCAGTCAAAAAATCTAAATATTTTAGAATTCTCATCAATTCTTTCTGAAAATAAAACTCCTAAGGATCTAGAAAGATAAGTAGCGGCTGATGTAACAGCTATAACTAAAATAATATTTGAGGATAAATTAGTCATTAAACTCTCCAACTAAAAATGCAGTTACACCTGCGGTTACTCCTCCATATAAAATACACCATTCGGGTGATACTAAATAAAAAACAGGACCAAGAATTGTTCCCAGAATAACTGAAGTTCCAATAACAATATTCTTTATTGAGCCTAGCAACATACAAAAAAAATAAACAGGATTTACAATAGCAAGACCAATCATCATGTCTTTACTTAGATAATCAGAAACTAAAAATCCTAAAACAGTTGAGAAAATAGCAATGGACCAAGTTGCAGTTCCGATTCCCATCCAAAAATCTATCCTGTATTTTTCATTAATAGTTTTGTAATCTTTCTTCATTATCAGCCAAGAAGAAACGGCAAGAAAATGACAAGATAAATAATATTTCCATTTTGGTTGTTCTTTGCTTTTGAGCAATGGAAACATAGAAACTGCCATGGGAAACAAACGAGCATTAACTAGCCAAACACCGATAAAAATATTTACTAGAGATGCCCCAATCAAAAAAGATTCAGCCATAACAAGTTGACCTGGTAAAGCATAAGTAAAGAAAGTAGAAAAAAAACTCTGTTGAAAATTAAAACCAATGTTTTTTAGTAATGCTCCAATAGCTAAAAAACTACATCCTAGAGCAATGGCCGGACTATCAGTTGAACGAACAGACTTAAAGCCTAAAAAGAAATATGCAGAATTTATCATTAACCGCCAAGAAATAGTCTTCCCACATCAGGATTTTTTAATAAGTCATTTCCTTTTCCAACAATGGCAATTTGTCCAGAAACTAATACGTAACCAATATCTGCAAATTCAAGACCTTTTTTTGCGTTTTGTTCAACCATAATAATAGTTTTCTTTTCATTTTTCTGAAGATCATCCAAAATTTCAAAAACCATATCAATATATTTTGGCTCTAGTCCTATTGAGGGTTCATCTACTAAAAGAATTGAAGGACGCATAACTAAAGCTCTTGAAATCTCAAGAAGTCTTCTTTCGCCGCCCGATAAAACTTTTGCTGGCTGAGCTCTTCTTTTATTTAATCTTTCATATTTTTCTAAAACTCTTTTAGCTTCAGCGTATGATTCTTCTGTTTTATCCTTAATATATCCGCCCATTAATAAATTTTCCTCAACAGTCATATCTGGAAATACAGAATTATCTTGAAGAATATAAGCTATGCCGCAGCTTTTTAATTTTTGAGCTGGTGTAAGTTTAGTAATCTCATTTCCATCAATTTCAATTTGTCCCGAAAAAATATTTGTGAAACCATAAATAGAATGAAGTATTGTAGATTTTCCTGCACCATTGGGTCCAATGAGGCATAAAGATTGAGCTTTATCTACAAGCAAATTAAAATTATGAAGTATTTCCATTTTTCCATAACCAGCATTTAAATTTTTAATTTGTAGATGCAGGTTAGATCCAGAAAGTTTTTGTAAATCCTTAACCTCTGGAGCTTTTCCTAAAACTTCATATTGATTTGCCATTATTGAGCTCCTAAATAAGCATCCACAACTCGCTTATCATTTTTTATTTGTTCAGGTGAGCCCTCGGCTAAAAGTTTACCATGAGCCAAGCAAAATATACTTTGAGCTAAGCTCATTATAACTTTCATGTTATGTTCTATTACTAATAAAGTTATTCCATAATCTTTATTAATTTTAATTAATCTATCTATTATTCCATTAATTAAAGTTGGGTTTATTCCAGCTGTTGGCTCGTCTAATAAAAGCATTTTTGGCTCATTCATTAAGGCCATTGCTAATTCTAAAAGTTTCTGCTGACCAAAAGAAAGGTCACCTGCTCTGAGTTTTCTTTTTTGATATAAACCTACAAAATTTAAAAGATTTTCAGCTCTTTCGGTTAATTCAACAGGAATTTTTGAAAATATTTTTGAGAAACCTTCGTCGCTCGCTTTATGACTTATAAGCATATTTTCTACGCAGTTTAATTTGCTATAAATTCTAGTTTGTTGAAAAGTTCTTAGTAAGCCTAATTTAGCAACTACAGGTACTGGTAATTCTGAAACCTCTTTATTATCAAATTTTATTGAACCTTGATCAATTGGGTGTGTTCCGACAATCGAGTTAAATAAAGTAGTTTTTCCCGATCCATTAGGTCCTATCAATCCAACGATTGACCCTTGTTCAACTTTTAATGATATATCTACATTGGCTTTAACCCCGCCAAAAGATTTACTTACATTTTTTACTTCTAGGATACTCATTTTAATTCCACCTGTGCTTTACGATCTTTTTCATCAATAACCTCACCAAACCTTTCAGGATATTTTTCTCTTAACCAACCCATTAATCCTTCTGGGAAATAAATTACTATCACGACAATTAAAACTCCTAATGCAACGTACTGCCAACCTAATATAAAAGTCCAGAAACCCTCTTTTAAAAAATGAAATATAGTTGCTCCAATTACAGGCCCCCATAAAGTTCCTTTACCTCCCAGGATGGCCATTAAAACCATGAATACTCCCATCTCTCTTCCATCAAATGCAACATCGGTTGAGTCTATATATCCAATTAATCCACCCATAATTCCTCCTGCAAGACCACAGAAAAATGCGGATACCATCCAACCAACAATTTTATATTTCATTGTTTGAATACCCATTGCTTCAGCTTTATCTTCGTTATCTCTTATGGCGTTTAGAATTAGTTTAAATCTTGATCCATAAATCCATTTAACAAAAATAAAAGTTGCAATTAACATAATGAAACTTAGAAAGTAGAAAAACTTTCCTCTAGCTTCGGGATCAACAATATCTTTTGGGAAAGGTGGGGTAGTAAAGCCTTGACCCGCTCCAATAATTTCTATCCCTCCAGCAATTTCACCTGCTGCGATACCTAAGCCTAAAGTACAAATCGCAAAGTAATGTCCTCTTAATCCTAAAATTGCATAACCAATTAGACCTGCAACAATTGTAGGTATGACAGCGGCAACTAATAAACCAAAACCCATACCTTGAAAAAATTGTGAAGTAGTATGCTCAAATGTTTTTTCGCCACCACTTTCCGTCCATTCTGCTAAAGGAAAAAACATTCCAACTTGAACTGACGCGCATAAATACATTCCAAGACCATAGAAAAGAATATTTCCAAAAGAATTGTAACCCATTTCTCCACCTTGTAGGTTCCAAGTCATTGCCAATACTATTAAAACACAAAGTATTGTCAGTTGAACTTTAAATGCAGGAAATAAATAGGGTGCAACTAAACCAAATATAATTAAACCAGCATATAAAATTAAATCATTTTTTTTCATTTTTAAATATTGGTTTTTCCCATTAAATTAACCATGAAAACTCCTGCAATAATCAATCCCAATCCCATAATTGTATAAAGATTTGGCATCTGACTAAATTTTATAACCCCGATAACTGTTGTGGCAATAATCGTTATCCCCGCAAAAGAAGCGTAGGTAATACCAACTGGTATATTTTTCATAACTTGAGATAAAGAATACATGCATGCAACAATTGTGATTACTGTGAGAATACTAGGCAACCATAATGTAAAACCTTCGGCACTTTTTGCAAAAGTGTTTGCCGCTGTTCCTAAAACCACAGCTAAAGCTAAAAATAAATATGAAACCATTGTGCTCATTTTAAACACTCCCTTTAAATAATTTTTTAATTTTTTCTATTAATTCTTTGTTTATTTTTCTTGGACCTTTATCTAGTCGATTTTTATGTCTTCTTTCACCAGGTAAACGAACACCGTCCATTGATTGCATTTTTTTAAAAAAGTCATCTGAATGTTTTCCCCAATCAAGGCCAGCTATTTTTTCTGGTGAAATAGCTAAAATAAATTCTCCTCCTCTCGGTGGACCGCCATCATTATTATCTTTTGCAGCGGTTTCATAACTAAAAGTTTCTCCAATGAGAGCTCCAGCTAATAATTCTACCATCATAGCAATTGCAGAACCTTTATATCCTCCAAAAGGAAGCAAAACTCCTCCTTTTGAAATTTCTTTTGGGTCTGTAGTTTCTTTTCCGTCTTTATTTAAACCCGTTCCTAAAGGAACTTTGTGTCCATCTCTAGCTGCAACCATAACTTCTCCCATAGCCATAGCTGCTGTTGCCATATCATAAACTACTGGAGTTTTTCCTAGACGTGGCCATGCAAATGAAATTGGATTAGTTCCAAACAATGCCTTCTTAGCTCCTGCAGGAGCTACCGCTGGTTTGTAAGATGTGCATGCGAAACCAACCAATCCGGCTTCTGCAATAGCTTCTGTCTCTGGCCACATAGCAGCCATATGATGTGAATTTGTAATAGCTAAAACTGCAACTCCAGTTTCTTTTGTTAGTTTAATTAATTCTGGTAAACCAACTTTTAATACCATTGGTGCAAAAGCACTATTGCCTAAAACTTTAATGACGCTTGGTGAAATTTTTTTTACTTCTGGCCTAGCTTTACCATTAACTTTTTTACTTTTCAAAGCAGCGACATATGCTGGTAATCTAAATAAACCGTGTGAAAGAGAACCGTCTCTTTCAGCTCGCATTATTGTATCTGATAAAATGCTTGCGTTGTCTTCATCACAACCATTAGAAAGTAAGGTTTTTTTAGCTAAATCGTAGATTTCATCCAGTGATATAGAAGTAGTGTTCATTTTAAATACTCTCTTTTTTTTGAAAGTTTAAATCGTCTGTAAACAAGAATGAAAACCAGCAACATAAATACTGATCCAATTCTGAATTCTGTTCCTAAAATATAATCAGCAAATTCTTCAAAAACTCCAAGTCCCATTCCAGATATAGCAACTGCAGGTAAGTTTCCTAATCCAGCTACAATTACAATCATAAAAGATCTAACTGTATATGGTAATCCAACATAGGGGTGGAGCGTGAAGGTAATTGCAATTAAAGCGCCAGCAACACCACAAAGCGCAGCATTAATTCCAAAAGTTGCTGCATAAACTTTTTCAGTATCAACACCTAAGATCTTTGCTGCTCTTGCGTTTTGTGCTGTAGCTCTAATAGCTCTTCCTAATTTTGATTTCTTCATATAAATGACTAATACCACTGCATATAATAAACTTATAAAAGCTGAGAATATTTTTGAATTCGGTAAGGTAACGGAATTATCAAATAACATTGTTGTTCCGTATTCTGATTGTGCAACTACGACATCCGCACCAAATATGAAATTCATTAATTGTTGAAATACAATTGCAATACCAAAAGTTGCTAAAATTGAAATGAAAAGATCTCTATCTACTACTTTATTAATAACAAGTTTGTATAATCCCCAGCCAACAAAAAACATTATAACTGGTGAAACAATTACTCCCCAGCCAGGATGAATCCCTGCAAGATACATGCTGTAAGCAATGTATCCTCCTAAAATTACTAAATCTCCCTGGGCAATATTGATTATGTTCATCACTCCCCATTGAAGAGCCATCCCATATGCGATTAAAGCAAATAAAATTCCTAATAGAATTCCGTCCAAGGTAGCTTGGACCATTAAAATCGGAGCCTGAAAAATCAAAAAATCCATAAAAAAACTAACCTTTAAAAAAAATGCCCCCTAAAATTTAGGGGGCATTTAATAATATACTTATAAAGTATTAACCTCTTTCAGACCAAGGTGGTATCGGGTGAAAGAATTTGTCTGAAGCCCATTTTGTTGGGGCAACAACTTTATTCTCGCACGTATCACCTTTACATCTTACTTGGAACAAGATCATTGGCTTAGCAGTGTTTTGACCGCCAGGACCAAATTTAATGTTTCCATAGAAAGTTTGCATCTCTGTAGCTTTTAAAGCATCTCTAACTTTATCTCTGTCAAAAGAATTTGCTCTTTCGAACGCATCTTTAAACACTAATAAAGCAGCAGATGATTCAGCTGATTGGTAAGGTGGAGCATAACCAAATTCTTTTTTAAAGTCTTTGTCATACTTCTTGCCAGTCCCAAAGTATTTATCTTTGTAGCTTAAGTTTTTATGCCACTGAGAAGCACACAATGCATATTCTGCTTTCTTTCCATGTTGTTTAGAAAGTTTTGCAGCATCACAGTGTGTCATCGCTAACATTGGTACATCAACTTTCATTTCAGAAATTTGTCTGATTGCAGTTAATGCGCCTTTTGTATGTCCTGATACAACAAGTACATCTGGCTTAGTTGCTTTAACTTTTGCCAATGTAGCAGCCATATCATTTAGCTCTTTTGGTAATTTATCGTCGATAGTAATTTTTGAACCTGTTCTTTTTGCAGCATCCAAAATACCAAGTCTCACGTCTTGTGAGAAAGCATCTTGTTCAAATGCCATTGCAATATTAACTGGTTTACCACCGTTTTTTTCAACCGCAAGATCGATCGCTACTTCAAGGTATTGGTTTGCAGGTGATAACACCGCGAACAAATATTTGTATCCTTTAGTAAATAAAGATCTTGATGCACCATTTGCTTCAACCATAGGAATTTTATATTTCTCGGTTACTGGTGCGATAGCTTTCGTTAAACCTGAACTGTAAGGCCCAAGCATATAATGAACACCATCTTGTTTAATTAGTCTTTCAGCTAGCTGAGCAGCTCTTTTAGGATTTGATTCATCATCGTAATAGATGATCTCAAATTTATAACTTTTTCCACCAACTTTTACGCCACCCATTTTATTAATTCGGTCAACCGCTAAGTTATAACCGTTTTGGGTGTGTACTCCGTTAGAAGAATATTTTCCTGTAAGAGATATCGCAGAACCTAACACAATCATACCGTCTTCAACTTTTGCAAAAGATGAAGAAATACTTGCTAATGCTAGAGTAATAGCTGAAACAAATGTAATAAATAGTTTTGCTAATTTATTCATTTTTCCCCCTTTAATTAATTAATTAATTTAAATTTATTAAAGCAATTTTTGGCTGTCTTAACAACAGGTTAAGGAAAAATTATTTTTTAAGTTTTCAGCCCAACTATGATTGCGATAATGACAAGAACACACGCAGAAATTGTATTTAAGAATCTAGGGTTTCCTTTTAACCAATTTGCGATCTTGCCAGCGGCAAAACCATAAACCATTAAAGTTGTAAAATCTAAAATGACCCAAGTGAGTGTTAAAATTAAAAATTGAACAAATACATTTTCATTAAAGTTTATAAACTGAATGAAAATAGTTGCAAAAACAAATAAGGCTTTGGGGCTTAGTCCTGCTACTAAAAATCCATCACGGAAAAATGAGAATACACTTTTAGATGTTTTGTTCTCTGCCCCTATTTTTTTAGTTTTTAGTGTGAACGTTTCATAGGCAAGATACAATATGTATGCAATTCCAATCCATTTCAAATATGTAAAAATCTCAGGATTGTCTACTAACAAAGATCCAATAACAAAAGTAACCAAAGTTGCTTGGAGGGCATTAGCTGAAACATCTCCTACAGCCGTCCATACAGATCTTTTTAAACCATAATTAATAGTGTGCGAAACAATTACAACTCTAGGAGGACCTGGCGTGATAAATAAAAATAATAACAGCTGAACATATAAAAAATAATTTTGTGGAAGCATTGTTATTTATATAATGATATAATTGGAATATGAAGCAAGTTTTAATGTACACTGGCGACTATTGCCCTCACTGCGAAGCAGCAAAAGCTTTGTTGGAGAGCAAAAATGTCAAAGTTGAAGAGATTGACGTTTGGAAAGATGAAAGTAAAAGAGCTGAAATGCAGAAACGAACTGGTGGTGCAAAAACAATTCCTCAAATTTTTATCGGAGACCATTACATTGGTGGTAATGCTGAACTTCAGGCCGCAAACAGGAATGGTGAATTAGATAAACTATTAGGTTAAATCTTTTAAAAAAGGCATTGCATCGGCTGCTCCTTTTTTCATTGTAGACTTTCCTGAAACTTTTATTGCGAACTGTAAAGAATCTTTTAAATTCAATTTTTTATCTAAAGCAGAAGCTAAAGCTCCACTAAACGCATCCCCTGCGCCTGTTGTATCCACAACTTTACCTTTAATATTTAAAGCTGGCAAAGAAAAATTTTCATTTTTGTTTGAAAAATATATACCTTTTTCACCTAATGTTATTATTGAGTTTTTAACTCCTTTTTTTAAAAAAAAGTTTCCAGCTAATTTAGCGTCATCATAACTTACAATTTTTTTTCCAAAATAAAACTCTGCCTCTGTTTCATTTGGTGTAAAAAAATCTATATGCTTAAAAAATTCATCACTAATTTTGATTGCCGGAGCAGGATTTAAGATGGTCGTGCAGTTAGCGTTTTTAGCAATCTTAAGGGAGTAAAGCGTTACATCTGTTTTGATTTCCAGTTGCGTTAAAAATATTTTGGAGTCTGTAATATATTTTGAAAAAGAATCTACCTCTTCTTTTGTTATTTCCATGGAAGCACCTGGATAAACTATAATTGCATTAGTGCCATCAGAAGTATTTATCATTATACCCGCAACACCTGTTGGATACTTTTTGGATACAACAACTGTTTTGGTTTCAATTTTATTTTTTTTATACAAATTCAAAGCCATTTTTCCGTTTGCATCATCTCCAATTTTTCCTAAAAAATATACTTTACTCCCTAGTCTAGAAGCTGCGATTGCTTGGTTTGATCCTTTTCCTCCTGGACCAACTTGATGGCCAGTACCGAATAAAGTTTGTCCTTTCATAGGTAGTTTGTTGGCATAAAAAGAGTTGTCTGCAACGAAATTGCCTAGAACACAAATAGATGACATTTATCCAATATTGCCTAAAAAAGGTAATGCTTCAAGTAAGAAGTATCCTATGATTTGCAATTTATTTGTTATAATTAAAATTCCTGTAATCAACAAAATAAGTCCACCTGAAATCGAAATTCGACGAATATTTTTTTTAAAGTTTTTAGAAAATTTCAAAAATTTTGAAATTCCATAACCTGACAACACAAATGGTATTGCCAAGCCTAGTGAATAAAAAGTTAGAAGTAAAATTCCTTTTCCTATACTGCTTTCTGTCGCTGCCAGAGCTAATATCGATCCTAGCACAGGACCTATGCATGGTGTCCAACCAAAACCAAAAGCTGCACCAACAACAACTGGAAAAAATAGATTGTTAGAATAGTTTTTTGTATAAATCCTTTTTTCTTTATTGAGAAAATTTAAATTCAAAATTCCTATAAGTTGCAAAGAAAATATTATGATTATCAGACCTGCCACAATTCTCAATGAATTTGAGTATTCCAGCAATAAGTTTCCAATAAATGAAGCGGTAGCCCCAAAAGAAATAAAAACCATTGAAAATCCAAGTGAAAACAAAATCGTTTTGAGTAAGATTTTTTTCTGTTTTTCAACAATATCTCCGAGACTTTCTCCGGATATATAAGAAATGTATCCGGGTATTAAAGGTAAAACACAAGGGGATAGAAAACTAATAAGTCCAGCTCCAAAAGCTATAATTAGGTTCAAAATCATAAATTTATTTCTTTGGTTTAAAAATTAAACAAAGACCGTTGTTACAAAATCTTTTTCCTGTTGGTTTGGGCCCATCATCAAATATATGACCATGGTGACCTCCACATTTTTTGCAGTGGTATTCTGTTCTTGCGTATCCGGCGTTCATATCGGTTTTTGTTTCGAAAACACCAGGTAAAGATGAAAAGAAAGATGGCCATCCAGATCCACTTTCATATTTTGCAGAAGAACTAAACAGTTTGGTTCCACAACCTACACAATGATAATCACCTTCCCTTTTCTCTTTATTTAAGGGACTTGAGCCAGGTGGTTCTGTACCTTCTTTACGAAGTATGTCGTATTGCTCAGATGTTAAATCATTATTTGAATTGCTACCCATTATCTTTCTCAATTGTACAACATTTTATATAACTAAAAAATGAAGCAAATTACTCTTGACTCATAACTAATAAATCTAATATACTTTCACTCATAGCGCTGATTTAATACAAATTGCGAGCGCTTTATAAAACACGCTAAAGCGAAACATCTTCTTAGACCACCGCTTTAGCCGGTGGTTTTTTTTTGGAGGTAAAGAAGATGAGTAAAAATTTGTTAGAAAGATTGAATAAGGGCCCTGTAATTTGTGCCGAAGGTTTCCTTTTTGAAATTGAAAGACGAGGTTATATGTCTTCAGGGGAATTTGTGCCAATGGTATCCCTTGAAAATCCTGAAGCACTAGAAATTTTACATAAAGATTTTCAGCACGCTGGTTCTGATGTTGTTGAAGCATTTACATATAATGGCCACAGAGAAAAAATGAAGGTAATTGGTAAAGAAGAATTAATAGAACCTTTGAACAGAGCTGCCTTAAAAATTGCACGAAAAGTTGCAGATTTAAAATCAACAGGATCAAAGCCTAATTTAATGGCTGGAAACATATCTAATTCCAACATTTGGAATGACAAAGATAAAAAAACTCATTTACAAGTTGAAAAAATGTTTAATGAAATGATTGGTTGGGCAGTTGACGAAGGTGCGGATATGTTAATTGGCGAGACTTATTATTACGCAGAAGAAGCATTTAAAGCTTTGGAAGTTATGAAGAAAACAAAGTTACCTACTGTGGTTACGATTGCTCCTATGGCAGAAGATGTGATGCGTGACGGTTACGGAATAGTAGAAACTTGTAAAGAGTTAGAACAAAGAGGTGCGGATGTTGTTGGAATGAATTGTTTTAGAGGTCCTGCAACAATGTTGCCATACCTTGAAGAAATTAGAAAAAAGGTTAAGTGTCATGTTGGAGCTCTTCCAATACCTGTAAGAACAAACAAAAAACATACTACTTGGTTTAATTTACCAGACAGAAGTGATTGTGCGTGTCCTGCACCACATGGAAGAACTTTTCCAACTGCGTTGGAACCTTTACTGTGCAATAGATATGAAATTGGCCAATTTGCAAAAGATGCATATAAAATTGGAATTAATTATCTTGGTGTATGTTGTCTAGGCAATCCAATGTTGGTTAGAGAAGTTGCTCATGCGGTAGGCTTAACGGTACCAGCAAGCAAATACAGGGAAAAGATGGAAAATCATTTTATGTATGGAGAAGATATACCTAAACACATGAAAGACTACGGAAACAAAGCATAATAAATAATAAAAAAGGAGAATAATGGCTAGCAAAATAAAAAATCCAGAGACAATCGGTTTACATGGTGGGGAATATAGAAGTGATCCCGCAACAACTGCAGTAGCAGTTCCAATTTATCAAACTACCTCTTATCAATTTAAAAATGCTGAAACAGCTGCAAATTTATTTGGACTAAAGGAATTCGGTAACATTTATACGAGAATTATGAATCCGACCTGTGATGTTCTTGAAAAACGAGTTGCTGCTTTAGAAGGTGGATTAGCTGCCGTTGCGGTTGGTTCAGGACAAGCTGCATCTGCTTTTTGCCTACAGAATCTTTGCCAAGCAGGTGATAATGTAGTTTCATCAACGGATCTATACGGTGGAACGGTAAATTTATTTAAAAATACTTTGAGTATGCAGGGTATTGAAGTGAGATTTGCTGATCCTAAAGATCCAAAAAATTTTGAAAAACTTACAGATGATAAAACAAGAGCATACTACGGAGAATCTTTGCCCAATCCATATCTAAGAGCATTTCCAATTAAGGAAGTTGCAGATATTGGAAGAAAACATAGTATCCCATTGATCATCGACAATACAGCTGCGCCAGTAATTTGCAAACCCATAGAGCATGGTGCTGCGGTCGTAATGCACTCATTAACAAAATATATTGGTGGTCATGGAACTTCGATAGGAGGAATTATTGTTGATGGAGGAAACTTTGATTGGGTAAAAGATCCAAAGAGACAGCCTCTTATGAATCAACCAGATCCAAGTTACAGCGGTGCAATTTGGGGAAGAGATGTTCCTAAATTAACTGGAGCCAATGTTGCTTTTGCAATAAGAGCTCGAGTAGTGTTGCTTAGAGATTTGGGTGCTCCTTTATCTCCATTCAATGCTTTTCAAATTATTCAAGGTTTGGAAACTGTTGCTCTTAGAATGAAACAACACTGTGCTAATGCGGAGAAAGTTGTAAAATTCTTGGAGACTCAGAAAAAAGTTAAGAACGTAATCTATCCAACAAACCATCAAGGTGAAATCAGAGAAAGAGCAAAAAGATATATGAAAGGTGGTTATGGTTCTTTAGTTGGAATGGATTTAGGTTCAAGAGAAGCTGGTGCGAAGTTTATTGATAGCCTCAAGATGCTTTACCATGTTGCTAACATCGGTGATGCAAGAAGTTTGGCAATACATCCTGCAACTACAACGCACAGTCAGCTAAATGATCAACAGTTAGCTGAAGCTGGGGTAACACCAGGTTATGTTAGGCTTTCTATTGGAATAGAGCATCCAGACGATATTATAGCAGACATCAAGCAAGCTTTAGCCGCATAAATTAATTCTTTGTTGATACGTCAAGTAGACTACTTGACGTATCAATAGTTTAAATTAAAAATCCTTAATGTCTAAAATATTTAAACTTTCTATTACATTCTTTTTATTAAGTTTCAGTTCTGTTTCGTCAGAAATGGTGAAACCCAATATTAATATTAAGCCTGATCAGGTAATTAAAATACAGTTACAAGGATTAATGAAAAATGACGTTCCTTATAGAGACAAAGGTATTGAGCAAACATGGAAATTTGCTCACCCTAGCAACCAAAGATTTACTGGTCCACTTAGTAGGTTTAAAGAAATGATTAAAGGAGATTCTTATAATATGCTTCTAAATCATATCAGTCACGAAGTTATGGAGATTTATAGCGATGACAACAAAGCTGTGTATGAAGTAACTGTTTTGGATACAAATAAGAAATACTTTAAATTCAGATGGCAGGTAGAAAAATTTTTGGATAAAGGGCCTTTAAAAAATTGTTGGCTTACTACTGCGGTTTCACAGCCAATTCCTTTGGGGTCATCAACTTGAATTTAGTAGATGAAATCAGTTTTTTTTGCTAATTTTTGTCTGTGAAAAAAAAATATTCGATTTTTAATATTGTAAAAAATGCTTTTTCTAATAACGAAAATTGGAAAAAGATGTGGCGTAATCCTGAGCCGAGAAAATTTTATGACATTATAATTGTTGGTGGTGGTGGACATGGTCTTGGTACTGCTTACTACCTTGCTAAAGAACATGGTTTAAAAAATATAGCTGTTATAGAAAAAGGTTGGCTTGGAGGCGGAAATACTGGTCGTAATACAACAATTATAAGATCAAACTATCTTTGGGATGAAAGTGCTCATCTTTATGAACATTCTTTAAAACTTTGGGAAAATTTATCTACTGAATTAAATTATAACGTTATGTTCAGTCAGAGAGGTGTGTTGAACCTTGCTCATAATGAGCATGATATAAAAGAAATTAAAAGAAGAGTAAGCGCAAACAAGCTGAATGGAATTGACTCTTACTGGGCTGATCCAAAGCAAATAAAAAAACTTGTACCGATCATGAATATTGAGAACTGTAGATATCCGGTGCTTGGAGCATCATATCAACCTAGGGCTGGAACAGCTCGACATGATGCTGTGGCATGGGGTTATGCGATGCGTTCCGATGAATTGGGAGTAGATATTATTCAAAACTGTGAAGTGAAAAAAATCAGAACTAAAAATGGTAAAGTTTATGGAATTGAAACTACAAAAGGAATTATAAGAGCTAAAAGAGTTGGTGTTGTTGCTTCGGGACACACAAGCGTTTTGGCTGAAACAGCTGGAATAAAATTACCTCTTCAAAGCAAGCCTCTCCAAGCTTTAGTATCAGAACCAATTAAACCTGTAATTAATACCGTTGTAATGTCTAACGCAGTTCATGCTTATGTAAGTCAATCTGACAAAGGTGAGCTTGTTATAGGTGCAGGAACAGATGGTTATAATTCTTTTACCCAAAGAGGAGGATATAATACCATTGAAGATACTTTAAGAGCGATAATAGAACTCTATCCAATCTTTGGAAAAATGAAAATGCTTCGTCAATGGGGAGGTATTGTAGATATTTGTCCCGATGCAAGCCCAATCATAAGTAAATGTGAAATAGAAGGTTTATATTTTAATTGTGGATGGGGAACGGGAGGATTTAAAGCAACTCCAGGAAGCGCAAATTTATTTGCACACACTATTGCAAAAGACAAACCTCACTCTATTAATGCTCCTTTCAATTTAGAACGTTTTGTTAGTGGTAGATTAGTAGACGAACACGGAGCAGCTGCTGTAGCTCATTAAAATGCTTTTAATAAATTGTCCATACTGTGGTGAAAGAGATCAATCAGAGTTTACAAATGGTGGAGAAGCTCATGTAGCAAGACCAAAAGATCCTGACCAAGTAAATGACAGAGAATGGTCAGAGTATGTTTTTGTACGAGCTAATCCTAAAGGAATTTATTATGAACGCTGGGTCCACACACACGGTTGTAAAAAATGGTTTAACGCTATCAGGGATACTTCTACCGATGAAATATTAAAAATCTATAAAATGGGAGAAACACCTCCCCCAATAAAAAGATTCAAAAATACACTTAGGTCACCATCAGGAGAGCCTGATGTAGGATCTGGAAATTTTACAGTGAAAAAACCATGAGTGAGCATAAAATTTATTTTAAATTTGATGGAAAAACTTACGGTGGTAACGAAGGTGACACTATTGCTGCCGCATTACTAAGGAACAATGTAAAACTGGTTGGAAGAAGTTTCAAATATCATAGACCTAGAGGAATTTATACTTGTGGAATTGAAGAGCCTAATGCTCTTGTTCAAATCATCAATGAACATAATGAGCCAAATGTAAGAGCTACCGTTAAAAAAATTTACGAAGGAATGGTTGTCAAAAGCCAAAACCGTTGGCCATCTTTGAAAAGAGATTTGGGTTCTATAAATAATATTTTGTCGCCAATTTTTTCAGCGGGCTTTTATTATAAGACATTTATGGGACCTAAAGGATTTTGGAAAAACGTCTATGAACCTTTAATTAGAAGAACAGCTGGATTGGGTAAACCTCCTAGAGAATTCAAGTCTAAAAGTATTCATCTTCACCATAACGTAGATATTGTTATTGTCGGCGGTGGATTCAGCGGTCTTTTAGCTGCAAAAAAATTAGCTGCTACAAATTATGATGTTTTACTAATCGAAAGAGAAGATTCTTTAGGTGGTATTTTAAAAAATGCCAAAAAAATTGAATCAATTAACGATCAAGATCCAAGTGACTGGATAGAAAAAACAGAACGATTAATTCAAAATTCTAGCAACATAAAAATTTTAAAGAACACTTTAGTGACTACATATAACTTTAATGATCATTTAATCGCCGTTGAAGATAAATCGGTGGGCAAACCTCAGGATAATGAAAAACCTGAACTTGTTTTACATAAAATTAGAACAAAACGAACCATTTTAGCTAACGGACATATTGAAAGATTTATTTCTTTTAGAAATAACGATCTACCGGGAGTAATGCTGGCTGCTTCATTTGAAAAGTATATTCAAAGATATGGTGTAGTGCCTGAGGAAAGTCCTGTAATTTTTACGAACAACTCTTCTACTTTCAGTCTTGTTAAATCGCTTGTTGGCCTTGGTCATAAACCAAAAGCTTATGTTGATGTTAGAGATCAAAAAAATATTGAGAAAGAAACTGTAGAACTTTTAACTAATTATAATATCCCTTTGTATGCTAATTCAGAAATTGAAGGTTGTGAAGGAAAAAACAATATTAGTGAAGTTTCTATCAGAGCAAAAAAGAACAAAATTATAAAAATAAAAACATCAATGCTTTGTGTTTCAGGAGGATTTAATCCAGATATACACTTATTTACTCAATCCAAAGGTCTCCTTGAATGGGATGAAACTCTTTTGGCATTCAAGCCTGAAAAAACTTTTCAAAATACAATTACTTTGGGATCGGTAAGCGGAAACTTTAGTTATGAAAAGCTTGTTGGTGAAATTAATAAAAAATTAGACTTTCTTGAAGGAATAAATGATTTAGAAATAAAATTGAATATTAATGGACCAAAAAGATTTCAAATTAAAGAATTGTGGGAAACAAAACGTGCCAAAAAATCTTTGTGGTCAAAATCTTTTATAGATCTTCAAAATGATGTTACTACAAAAGATCTTAAACAAGCAGTGCTTGAAGGTTTCAATCGTATTGAACATTTAAAACGTTTCACGACAAACAGCATGGGAACAGATCAAGGAAAGATTAGCAGCATCAATGCTCTTGGAATTGTTTCAAGAATACTAAAAAAAAAGTGTTTCAGAAGTTGGAACAACCATTTACAGACCACCATACGCACCGTTAAGTTTCTCAGCCATCGCTGGAAGAAGTACTTATAAATTTTATGATCCTGAGAGAAAAACCCCTGTTCATCCTTGGCATGTAAAACATAATGCAGTTTTTGAGGATGTGGGGCAGTGGAAGAGACCTTGGTATTTTAAAAAACATAATAATGAAAGTATGGAACAAGCAGTTCAAAGAGAATCGAGACAAGTTAGAGAGTCTGCTGGTATTTTAGATGGAAGTACTCTTGGAAAAATAGAAATTAAAGGAAAAGATGCGCTAGCATTTGTAAATCTTATTTACACTAATGGTTTTACAAAAATGAAACCTATGACCGCAAGATATGCTCTTATGCTCGGTGAAGACGGTATGGTTAAGGATGACGGTATTGTTTGTAAAATAAATGACCAACACTTTATAACCACAACAACTACTGGGGGTGCTGCAAATGTTTTAGCACACATGGAGGAATATGCTCAAACAGAATGGCCAGATATGAATGTCTACATGAATTCTATTACTGAACAATTTTCAACATTTAATATTAGCGGACCAAAAGCAAGAACTATCATGAGCAGAGTTTTTAACAATGTTGATTTTAGTAACGAGAAGTTTCCTTTTATGACTTTTAATAATTTTAATTATTTAAATACAAAAGTCAGAATTCTTCGAGCAAGCTTTACTGGAGAACCAGGTTATGAAATTTATGTTTCTCCTAAACACGCTTTAACGCTTTGGGAAAGAATTTTTTATTATAGTAAGGACCTTGATCTAGTTCCTTATGGAACAGAGACAATGCATTTATTAAGAGCTGAGAAAGGTTATATCCTTGTTGGTCAAGACACGGATGGAACCGTTACTCCCATTGATCTTAACCTGAATTGGATGATTGGTAAGAAGAAAAAAGATTTTATTGGAAAAAGATCTTTAACCAGAAGTGATATTATTAGCTCAGACAGAAAACAGTTAGTGGGCCTTGTTCCGTTAAACAAAGCTTATGGTATTGAAGAAGGACAGCATGTTATTGAAGAAAAAAATCTAAACACTCCTATTAAGAGACCTGTAAAAATGCTTGGACACGTTACTTCGAGTTATTTTAGCCCAACACTTAATCATTCTGTTGCAATGGCTTTGATAAAAGGTGGTAATAGAAAAATTGGAAGTCAGCTTTATGTTTCAACGTCTGATCTCAACGTAATTCCTGTAGAAGTGGTTAAGCCCAATTTTATTGATCCTAAAAATGAAAGATTAACATCATGATGAAATCATTTTCAGCAAAAGGTATGCTTATTGAACAGCATAATCTTCAACAAATCTTATTGAGAGGTAAGGGAGATGGTAGCTTTGCAGAGACTGTTAACAAAGAAGTATCACTACTGCCTCCTTCAGACAATTTAAGGATGGTGAATAATGATAAATTCCTTTTTGCCAAACAATCATTTGATCAGTGGAGCTTGGTTTGCTTAGAAAAACAATCTGATGAAGATATATTAAAACTTGTATCATCTATGAATGCTAATGAAGAGATATTAGCTTCTGACTATTCATATGGTCAGGTTTATTTTGAAATTACTGGAGAAAATAAAAACCATTACCTAAGTAAACTAACTCACTTTGATTTACGTCCTAAAAAATTTCCAGTATCAACGATGGCTCAAACTTTAATAGCTAGAATTGATTGCTCTATTTATCATCTTAAAGATAAATATCTTGTTACCTGTAATAGTTCTTTTGAGGATTACTTTAAGGATCGTCTACAAGACGCAATAGATTTATAATGAGTAAACAAAAAAATGTATTAGGAGAAGATTTGGAAAGTTGCTCAACTGAACCTATGACAGGCTGGTTTAGAGATGGTTGTTGTAACACAGATAGAAATGACCGTGGTCTTCATACAGTTTGTGTAAAAGTTAATGATGAATTTTTGGAATGGTGCAAACAAGCTGGCAATGATTTAATCACGCCTCATCCAGAATTTGGTTTTCCAGGACTTAAAAATGGTGATAAGTGGTGCGTCTGTGCCGGCTTTTATGCGGGAGCACTTGAGGCTGGAAAAGGTTGTCCAGTATATTTAAGAGGAACTCATCAAAAAACTTTAGAATTAATTCCTATTGAAACGTTAAAAAAATTTGCAGTAGACCTTTCTTAAAAATGGAAAATTTAATTTTAGGCTTTTTAACAGGCGGAAGTCTTATTTTAGCTATTGGTCCTCAAAATCTTTTTGTAATAGAACAAAGTTTAAAAAAAAACTTTATATTTACAATTACATCAATTTGCGCAGTTTCAGATGTGCTTTTAATTTTTCTTGGTGTTTTTATTTACAACTTTTTTGATTTTATTTCTTGGGAGGTAGAAGTTATTTTAAATATCATTCTAGTTTTATTTTTAACAAGATTTATCAAAGATAAAGTAGATGAATTTAAAGCAAAATATAAGATTAAAAATATAAAAAAATCGAAGAATTTAAAAAATATAATATTTAAAACACTTGGTTTTACTTATTTAAATCCGCATGTTTATTCAGATACCGTTTTTATTTTGGGTAACTTGTCTAAAAACTTTAAATTAGAAGACAAATTCTATTTTGCTTTGGGAGCTTCTCTTGCATCAATAATTTTTTTTTACTCTCTAGGTTATATGTCCAGTATGTTTGCAGGTTTTATTAAAAAGAAAAGTACGTGGAAATATATAAACACTTTTATAATAACCTTTATGTCTATTTTGGTAATTTATATTTCTTACGATACCTATGCTCGTGTATTTCCGTAAATAACTTTAAAGTCTTCTCTTTCGGTACAGAAATAATGCAGCCAGATAGAAATATAAGTATAAATTGAAACTATAAACATCGATTGTGATCCTGTTGCAATTGCGAAACCAAATGGAATGGCTATTCCGTAAGTGTACATCGCATTTGAAGACCATTTAAAAATTCCTCTTTTTTCAAAAGGCATATCTCTATATTTTGGATCAAAATGGTCAGCACCAGCAGCTCGAACAAAACCAAAATATTTTTTAACTGAATACATTGTGTAGAGACCTGGAATAAAAACTACAATAGACAAGGCCCATGATATTAATCTAGGCTTATATAAAGAACCATAATCCACAAAACATAAAACTATCGCGGAAAGTCTTAAGATAATTAAAATAAAAAAAATAATTAAATATCCTTTAAGCCCAATAGAGTTGCTAACTGACTTCCAACATAATTCTGATCTCCAACATATCCAAACATAAACCTGATGAATTATTGGAATAGTCATAGCAATCATAAACCAACTTAGAGCGCTTATCCCAAGAAAAGTATTTGTGTTGCTATCAAGATCAACGAATTGAAAACCAATATAAAATAAGATTATAGTTCCCCCGACATGCCAAATTTGATGTCTAAAGAAAAAATTTAATTTATTTTCCATTCAATTAATACTTAAACATAAAGCGCTTAGTATTAAAACCGTAGAATATTATTGAGAAAGAAATTATAGCTCCACCGATTAAGGTATTTGTACTGGGAACTTCATTAATTCCAAACAACGGTAGCCAAACCCAGAAAATTCCGCCTAGAACTTCTGTAAGTGAAAGAAGTGTTAGATCTGCAGCGGGTAAATATTTTGATTTTGTAGAATACAAAATAAGTCCTAGGCAAACTAAAAATCCATGCAACGCTGAGAGTGAAGTGCTTTTTAAAGATATAAGTATATTGCTATCATTGAACAACAAAACTAAAAGAGAAACAACGGCACAAAAAATTCCTGCAACAGCCACTGTAGTAAATTTTGGTGTTTTCTTTCTCCATCTAAGAGAAACGGTAAATCCCGCAAAACCTAAAGATGAAAGCAATCCGTTAATTAAACCAAATAGCGTGCCTTCTCCTTTGCTATCGAATGACATAAATATTATACCGGCTGCCGCAATTATTATAGATATTAAGGTTGTTGTTGAAATTTTTTCCTTTAAAAAAACATATGCTAAAATTGCCGCTATGAACGGCATTGCAGCTAGCATCAACATAGTAACGGCTGCTGTGGTTGTTGTTATTGAAAGTATAAAAGTTATATTAGCAGTACCAAGACTTATGCCGCCAATCAGTCCGGATAAACCTATTCTGATGTAATTGTTTATAAATTTTTGACCCTCAACTAAAAATAAATAGATATTTAAAACTAAAAAGATTACAGAACCTCTAAAGAAAAGATACTGCCAAGGAATCAACTCGGCATTATCTATATTTCTAACTACCAATGGTCCGAAAGACCAAAATAGTCCGGCAACTAATACAACAAATATGGCTGAGTTAGTTTTATCTTTTGACATTTACATATTGCCGTACTTAGGACCGCCGCCACCTTCTGGAGCAACCCAAGTAATATTTTGAGAAGGTTCTTTGATATCGCACGTTTTGCAGTGAATACAATTTTGTGAATTAATAACAAATTCTTTCTGCTGAATTTCATAAACACCTACTGGACAATATCTTTGAGCAGGCTCATCATATTCTTTTAGAGTGTATTGAATTGGCAAATATTTGTTTTTTAGTTTTAGATGTACCGGTTGATTTTCTGTATGATTAGTTCCTGTTAAATAAACAGAACTTGTTTTATCAAAGGTAAGTTTACCATCAGGTTTTGGGTATTCTATTCTGGGCATTTGGTTGGCAGGTTTTAATGTTTCATGGTCAGCATGCTTGTGCTTTAAAGTGAAAGGTAATTTTCCTCTAAACAAAATTTGATCTAAACCCGTAAAAATAATCCCTAGTATCAAACCCCATCTAAAGCTTGGCTTAACATTTCTTGCGGCACGAAGTTCTTTATAGGCCCAGCTTTTTTTAAACAGTTCTTCGTATAAAGATAATTTTCTTTTATTTTTAATATGCTCAAAAATTGTTTCAGCAGCAATTATTCCGCTCTTCATTGCAGTATGAGAGCCTTTAATCTTTGGCATATTTAAAGTTCCTGCGTTACAGCCAATTAATAGTCCTCCTGGCATATACATTTTAGGCAAACTTTGAAGACCACCTTCAATTAAAGCTCTTGCACCAAAAGAAACTCTTTTTCCACCCTCCAACATTTTTCTAATGGCTTTGTGTGTTTTAAATCTTTGAAACTCATCAAACGGAGATAGATAAGGATTTTGGTAATCAAGACCGATCACATAACCAATATAAATTTGTTTTTTATCAGCGTGATAAACAAAACTTCCGCCGTATGTTTTGTTATCTAAAGGCCAGCCAGCTGTATGCATAACTAAACCTTCTTGGTGTTGCTCATCACTTACTTCCCAAATTTCTTTAAAACCAATACCGTATTGCTGAGGA
>CACPJP010000013.1 GCA_902634325.1 uncultured Pelagibacteraceae bacterium
TTAAAATCATTTTTATTTTTTAATGAATTAATTTGAATAACCTTAATTCCTTTTCGTTTAAAAAGTGAAATTTTTTTTCTATTATTGGAACAAGTAAACAATATTGTTTTCCTATTTTTGATTATATTGAATAATTTTAATTTCTTTTTTAATTTAAGATTTCTATCTAAAATGACAAGATCGGGGCTTTTATTTTTTAATCCATCAATCCTACAATTTAACAATGAATCGTCATCATTTATAGATTTTGAAGTAGATATAATGCAATCGTGCATTGATCTAAGTAAATGAGTTCTCCTTTCAGATTGTAGGTTTGTAATTCGTTTCTTTTTAAGGTTTTTTGTAAAATAATCTTTAGAAACAGCTATTTTAGCATTTATCAAAGGCAAATTAGAGCTATGTTGTAAATAATAACTTTCATAAAAATCTAATCCATACTTTTGCAATAAAGATTCTTTAACAATAATTTTTCTTTTATTTAAAATTTTTTTTGATTTTTTCTTTGATCTGATGTCAAAATCAAACGATGAATAATATACTTTTTTGATTTTTTTTTTTACAATTATATTTGTGCAAGGGGGGGTTACTCCATAATGAGAACAGGGTTCAAGAGTTACATAAAGATTTGCATTTTTAAAATTTTTTCTTTTATTTAAAGCATTATATTCGGCATGCGGTCTGCCATTTAAAGAAGTATGTCCTGAAGAAATTATGCTTCCGTCTCTTTCGATTACACAGCCAACAGAGGGATTTTTTGATGTTGATCCCAAATTTATTTTAGCTTGTTCAAAAGCAAGAGATAAAAAATAAGAATGTCGTGATTTAGAATTATTTTTTTGTCTCTCCATCTAATTCCTCAATATATTCACCAAATTCTCCTACCTCTTTAAAATTTGTGTATACTGAAGCAAATCTTACATAGGCTATTTTGTCTAGTTCTTTTAAAGTTTCCATTACTTTTTTTCCAACTACGCTGGATTGAATTTCTGATTGCCCCATTTCTTCGAGATCTCTTGAAATTCTGGAAACTACTTTTTCTATCGTGCTTGGATCAATTGGTCTTTTTTTTAAGGCTGTGAAGATTGATTTCGCTAATTTTTCTCTATCAAAAGGAGCTCTTCTACCATTTTTTTTGATAACTGTTAATTCTCTGAATTGCACTCTTTCAAATGTTGTAAACCTCATGCCACCATTACAATTACAAAATCTTCTTCTTCTTATAGCTGTTCCGTCTTCAGTTGGTCTAGAATCAACAACAGAAGTATCTTTTTCTCTACAAAATGGACAAAGCATAAATCAATTTTTAAATAAGTGATTATATATAGGAAATTTGGAACAAAGTTCAATCACTTCTTTTCTAACCTCTGACTCAATTTTACTGTTGTCACTTGAGTTTTTAGACAAACCTTTGATTACTTTTGTTATTAATTCACCAACGATTTTAAATTCGTTTAGTCCAAAGCCTCTTGTAGTAGCAGCTTGAGATCCGAGTCTTATTCCAGAAGTAATAGTTGGTTTTTCAGTATCAAACGGTATTCCATTCTTATTACAAGTTATGTTAGCTTTGCACAAGCTGTTTTCAGCGTCCTTCCCTTTGACCTTAAATGGTCTTAAATCCACTAACATCAAATGAGTATCAGTTCCTCCAGAAAAAATTTTAAATCCATTATTTTTTAAGGTTTCTGATAAAATTTTTGCATTGGCAAGAACAGATTTTATATAGTCTCTAAAATTAGGTTGTAAAGCTTCATGAAATGCAGCAGCTTTAGCAGCTATGACGTGCATCAATGGTCCTCCTTGATAACCTGGAAATACAGCAGAATTAATTTTTTTAAACAAATCTTCTCTATTGGTTAAAATAATTCCTCCCCTGCCACCTCTTAAAACTTTATGTGTTGTAGAAGTAACAACATCAGCGTATTCAATTGGATTGGGATAACCTTTTCCAGCAACCAAACCTGAAAAGTGTGCCATATCAACCATTAGATACGCATTAATACTTTTTGCTATATCTTTAAACTTTTTGAAATCAATTATTCTAGAGTACGCACTTCCACCAGCAATTATAAGTTTAGGTTTGTGTTCTTTAGCTAATTTTTGAACTTGATCATAGTCAATAAGGCCTGTTTCTTTATTCACATCATAGTGAAAAGCATTAAGCCATTTGCCCGATAAAGCAACTTTTGCCCCGTGAGTTAGATGTCCACCGGAATTCAAACTCATACCAAGTATTGTGTCTTTAGGATTTAAAAGAGCAAGATATACTGCTCCATTAGCTTGAGCACCAGAGTGAGGTTGGACATTCGCATATTTACAATTAAATAATTTTTTAACCCTTTCTAAAGCCAATTCTTCTGCTTTATCGACAAATTCACATCCTCCATAATATCTTTTTCCAGGATAACCTTCGGCATATTTATTTGTTAAAATTGAACCTTGAGCATCTAAAACAGCCTTTGAAACTATATTTTCAGAAGCAATAAGTTCTATATGTTGTTGTTGCCTTTCAAGTTCAAGTTTTATTGAATTATATAAATCCGGATCTCTTAAAGACAGATCTTTATCAAAGTAATCGTGATAATTGCCAGAAACGTTTTTCTTAATTTTTGACATAGTTTGTAAAATTTATTTTTAAACTTTATTAATTCTTCGAAGGTGTCTTCCACCTTCAAATTTTGTATTAAGAAAAACATTAACTAGTTTTATAGCGTCTGACTTCTTAGTTAATCTTGCTCCTAATGCCATGATATTAGCATTATTATGCTGCCTAGACAAACGCGTAGAAGCCTTATTATAACAAAGAGCAGCTCTTATTTTTTTGAATTTATTAGCAGACATAGCCATTCCTGTGCCTGATCCACAAACCAATATTCCCATATTGCTTTTTTTGGAAGAAACATTTCTTGCTACTTTTTTAGCGTAATCCGGATAATCAACCGAACTGTTGTTTTTCGGACCTAAATCTATAACCTTGATTTTCTTTTTTATAAGAAATTTTTTTATTCTCTCTTTTAGATTAAAGCCAGCGTGATCAGATGCTAAGGATACTTTGTTAAATAAAGATTTCAAATCAATTAAATCTGTTCTCTAATAAACAGGCTACTATATGAATTCTGTTTTGTTCTCCGCCGTTAAAGAAGTTGTGATATCTAGTATTATTTGTTATCCAAACTTTTCCGTCTGCTGGCATATGCTTCGCTACATCTTCTATTACCATCTTGCATCCTGGGTTTGTTATAATTGGAACATGAAGTCTTGGTTCAGGATCTTTGTGCCAACTTAATGTTGATCTTGGCTCCTTTAGTAAAATTCTGACTCTTCCAAGTTTAAACTTAGATCTTAAAACTTTATAAACTTCCTCAAAATAAGTATTTTGAAAATCACTAACTAATTCAGTATATTTTGACTCATCAATCGGTTTGTCTCTCATAACTTCTTTGCCAGACTCGTCTGGTTTTGTCCAATACACTCCTCTAATATTATGACCCTCTATTGAACTATCATCTCCTGGAACTTTGTTCATTGGGATTGCATGAAAATTTGTTATTCCCAATGTTTGATATTTTGATTTTTTTAAAATTTTTTCAAGATCTGCTCTAAGTTTAGAGATATCAAAACTTACATCAGGTACTTGATAGAAATCTTCAAACGTGCTTGAATTTGGCATATTTTATATTTAATACACTTTTTATTATTTAAGATAATATTATATTTGTCGCATTATGGAAAGTTTAATAGGTTTAAAAAATGAAGATATTAGGTAAATATCCCGCTGTAAGATTGAGAAGGAATCGCAAGTACAATTGGAGTCGAAGACTTGTCGCCGAAAACAACTTGACCGTTAACGATCTCATACTTCCAATTTTTGTTGTTGAAGGAAAAAACAAAATCGAGCCCATTAAAAGTATGCCGGGTGCTTACAGGTATTCTATCGATAAAATAAATAATGTGACTAATAAGGTAAATAAATTAGGCATTCCTCTTGTTGCTATTTTTCCACATACACCACATAAGAAAAAAAATTCATTAGGAACTGAAGCTCTAAACGAAGACAATCTTGTATGTAAAGCAATAAGAAGAATAAAAAGAAATAATCCTGACATAGGAGTGATGGCTGATGTTGCATTGGATCCTTACACAATCCATGGTCATGATGGTATTTTAAAAAAAAAAGAAATATTAAATGATGAAACAGTTGAAATATTATCAAAACAAGCAGTGCTTCAGGCAGAAATGGGCTGTGATGTTATAGCTCCTTCAGACATGATGGATGGAAGAGTTGGTGTAATTAGAAAGGCTTTAGACAAAAACAATTTTAAAAATGTACAGATATTGTCCTATGCAGCTAAATATGCTTCAAATTTTTATGGTCCTTTCAGGAATGCTATAGGATCAAGACAAAGATCAAAAATTAATAAAAAAAGTTATCAAATGGATTATAAAAACTCCAGTGAAGCTTTGCGTGAAGTAGCTCTAGATATAAAAGAAGGTGCTGATTTTGTTATGATTAAACCGGGCCTTCCATATCTTGATGTAATAAAATCTGTAAAAGAAAATTTTAAAATTCCTGTTTTTGTGTATCAGGTTTCAGGAGAATATAGCATGATAACTAATGCTATAAAAAAAGGAATTGTAGATAGTGAAGCGGTAATCGAAAGCTTAATGTCTTTTAAAAGATCCGGTGCTTCTGCAATAGTAACTTATTTTGCTTTAGATATTGCAAAAAAAATTTCTAACTAACTTTTAAAAATTTATTTTCTAGGAATTTTCTTGATTGAGGGAGTTTTATATTATTAGGTATAAAAAATTTATTTTCCATCAAATTTCTGCAAAAATTCAAGCCTTTATGAAGTTCTTGTTGACTTATATCGTTAAATTTTTTTGAAAGTAAAAAAGAGGGTATTTTATAATCTATACTATCAATTTTTAGATTATAAGTTTTTTTTGAATTTAAATCAGTTATTTTTTTAATATCAAAATCAAATCCAAAACCTAGGCTTGTTATTAAATTTATTTCCCAATTTAAATATTGGATTAACCAGTCTTTTTTGTTGAGAGAATTAAAAAATTTTTCTAATGAAAGATAGATATTTTTATAGGATTGATTTTCTGGCAATAACACTCTTAACATTGAAGATATAGCATTTAAACAAAGTATTTTATTTTTATCATCAAAATACTTTGGTGCAACTACTTCAAGGAGTTCCGTTTTAAAGTATCCTATTTTGTTTTCATTTTTTGAGTTATAAACAATAAATATTTTGTTGGTTAATTGAAGATAATTTTTAATTTTTCTTGAAGTTCCTCCATAAACAATACCATTTACTTTTCCAAATTGATTTGTAAAAACTTCAAGAATAATAGCATTTTCCCTAAATTTACTTTTAGAAATAATAAAACCTTCATCTTCCCAAATCATTTTAAGCTTCGCCTAAATTTTTAATTAATTTTAAAGCTGCATTTTTCTGAGCTATTTTTTTAGATTTTCCAAATCCAAAAAATTTCTTTGAATTTAATATTTGAACTTGAATTTTAAAAATAGGATTATGATTTGGCCCCGTCTGTTTATATGTTTTATATACTGGAAGTTTTTTATATTTTTTTAAAGAATATTCTTGAAGTTTAGTTTTAGGGTCAATTTTCGTTATTTTTGACTTTTTAATAAAGGTGTTCCATTTTTCCAATATAAATTTTTCTGAAACAGCAAAGCCTTGGTCTAGATAAATGGCACCAATTAACGCTTCGCAAGAATCACTAAGAATTTTTTCGTTAAGCATTTTTGCTTTCTTGAAAGAATTTCCGATTCTAATAAAATTCTTTAAATTTAATTTTACAGCTACATCTCTGCATGTTTTTTTGTTTACTAAATTTGAAAATTTTTTATCGATTATACCTTCTTTTTCTTCTGGATATAAATCAAGTAGTTCCTTAGAAATCACAAGACCTATAACTCTGTCGCCTAAAAACTCTAATTTTTCATTATTATATTTTTCATTAAAGCTTTTATGAGTAAGACTTTTTATTAAAAGATCTTTGTTTTTAAAGTTAATTTTAATAATTTCTTCTATTTTCTTAATATATTTTTTCATTTAATCTTCTTGAAAAATCTATCAGATCTAATTGATCTACCCCAATTCCAAAATTTTAAAACGCTTCCTTTCTTTGTATTATTTGAAAAAAATACCATTTGTGCTTTTCCTACTAAATTGTTTTCATGCACATAGCCAACACTAGATAAAAATCTACTATCTCTTGAGCAATCTCTGTTATCACCTAGAAAAAAATAATGATTTTCTGGGACAAGATAAGAATCAGAGTTAGTCATACTACCAATTTTATTATATACAGCATTATAATTTTTTTTATTTGGGAGTTGTTCTCTATAAGCATTTACCTCCAAAAATTCATTTCCACACATAACATTAGTTATATTTTGCAGTTCCTCTCTTAATATCTTTTTATTATTTATAAATAATTCACCATTTAAAAATTGGATTTGATCTCCTGGCAAACCTATTAATCTTTTTATAAAATCAGTTCTATTATCTGTTGGTGTTTTAAAAACAATTAAATCTCCATAATTTGGTACAGAACTAAATATCCGTTTATTGAAAATTGGTGGACTGAAAGGAAATGAATGTTTGCTGTATCCATATGTATACTTTGATACAAAAATTCTATCACCAACAAGTAAAGTGGGTTCCATAGATGATGAAGGAATATAAAAGGGTTGGAATAGTAATGACCTAATTAAAATTGCAATAATTAGAGCAATCATTAATGTTTTAATATTATCTAAAATTTTATTTATCATTTTATTTATGTGTAAATATTATCACTGATGCTACTGCCCATGGTTTGTCATCAGATAATGATAAGTGAATCTTGAATTTTTTATTCTTTAAGATTTTTTTTAAGTTTTTTAGAGAAGCTCCTTTGATTATAAATTTTGGAGCTCCTGATGAGCTGTTTCTAATCTCTACCTCTTTGAATTTCAATTTATTTTCTAAGGAAATAGCTTTAAAAAGTGCTTCTTTAGCAGCAAATCTTTTTGCAAAACATTCAATTTTGTTCTTTCTTTTTTCACATGTCTTAATTTCAAAGTTTGTGTAAATTCTTTTTTTAAACGTTTGATTATTTTTTTTAATTAGATCTTTTATTCTATTTACATTAACTATATCTGTACCTATTCCATAGATATTCATTTTGCTAATATTTTTTTAAATTCTTTAATACAATCTTTTATACCTATAAAAATAGATTCTCCAATTAGAAAATGTCCTATATTAAACTCTTTTATTCCTCTAATCTTTGATAAAAGCTTGGCGGAAGAAAAAGTTATTCCATGACCTGCATGAACTTCTAAACCAATATTGTTTGCAAAACTAACTGATTTTTGAATTTTTTTAAACTCACTTTTAGTACGTTTTTTTTTATTGTGTAAGTTACAAATTTTTCCAGTATGAATTTCAATACAGTCAGCTTGTATTTTTTTTGCAATTTTAATATCTTTAATATTTGGTTCAATAAATAAGCTAGTTCTAATTTTTTTTTTCTTCAAAGTTTTTATTATTTTTTTAATTAAATTAGAGTTTTTTTTTAAATTTAAGCCTCCCTCAGTTGTAATTTCACTTCTTTTTTCTGGAACAATACAAACATACCTTGGTTCATATTTTAAAGAAATTTTCAACATTTCTTTTGTGGGTGCCATTTCTAGGTTCAGTGGAATTTTTAATTTTTTTTTTATTTCTCTTAAATCCTGATCTTTGATGTGTCTTCTGTCTTCTCTTAGATGGATAGTTATTGAATTGGCTCCAAATTTTTGAGCTAATAATGCAGCTCTTAGTGGGCTTGGATACTTTTCTCCTCTAGCATTTCGTATAGTGGCCACGTGATCAATGTTCACGCCTAATCTAGGTGATTTCATTATAAATTTCTGCTTCCTGGCTTAACAGCTTTTATATTTTGTAAATGTTTTGGTAAATCCTTTGGGGTGTAGATTGGAATTTCTATTTGAACCTGAGATACGATTGTTTGATTGATCTGACTTTTTCCATTAGATCTGTCTATTATACATGCATAGCCAATAATTTCTGCTCCGACTTTTTTTGCTAAATTCGAACATTCTAGACTTGATTTTCCTGTTGTTATCACATCTTCAACAATCAAAATTTTTTGTCCTTTCTTTATTTCAAAACCTCTTCTTAAGTTAAAATTACCATTCATTCTTTCTGCAAATATTGTTTCTATATTTAGAATCCTTCCAATTTCATAACCAACCACAATTCCTCCAATAGCTGGGGATAATATTAAATCTATGTTTTTAAACTTTTCTTTAATTTTTTCAGAAAGTGATAGACACAATTTTTTTGCTTTTTCGGGTTTACTTAAAAGTTTTGCACACTGAACATATTTATCACTATGGAATCCTGAGGATAAAATAAAATGCCCCTCTAAAAGAGCATCAGTTTCTTTTAAAATTTTTAAGGACTCTTTGTATGAAAGCATACTTTTTCTTTTTGTGACGAATTACTTTAAATTTTAAATTCTGTTGTTTAAGTTGACTTATCAAGTTTGTGAAGTTTTTTAAATCTTTAATTTTAATATCAAACAAAAATTGTAGATAATCTTTGCTTCTCTTGGTTAATTCTATGTTAATTATATTGGCTTCATTAACACCGATTAATGTGCTTACTTTCCCTAAAATTCCAGGTTTATGAGGAAGGTCTATTGAAAGTGTCGAAGTATACTCTTTTATTTTTGATTCATTCTCTAATAGTCTGTCTTGCCAATGTTTTCTAATTGAAGCTCTAGCCTTTCCTGTTTTACTTGAGGATAGCCAGTGTAAAGATGGTGAAACTTTTTTAGATGTTATAATTTTAATCATGTCTCCGTTTTTAAGAATAGACTGTAGAGCTGAAGGTTTTCCATTAATTTCACAATTAATTGCTGTATCACCTATCTTTGTGTGAACGGCATAGGCAAAATCAATTGGTGTGGCGTCTCTCGGTAATTTAATAACAGCTCCTTTCGGTGTAAAACAAAAAACGTTATCTTGAAACATTTGAAGTTTCGTAAATTCGAAATAATGTTCTGGGCTTCCTCCGGTCTCTACTATCTCTACAAGATCTCTCAACCAATCATATTCTTTCCATGAAAGTTCAGAAAATTTTTCTGATGATTTGTACTTCCAGTGAGAGGCTATACCTCTTTCAGCAAATTCATGCATTGGCTTAGTTCTTATTTGTATTTCTATTCTCTTTTTCATTGGCCCAATTACTGATGTGTGAATAGATTTGTATTGATTAATTTTTGGAGTTGATATGTAATCTTTAAATTTTCCAGGGATTGCAGAGTATTTGTTATGAAATATTCCTAAAGTTATATAACAATCATTAATATTTTTTACTATTACTCTAAATCCCACAATATCTGTAAGTTGTTCCAAAGAGATTCTCTTGTTTTGCATTTTGCGCCATATGGAAAAAGGGGTTTTTTCTCTGCCGGTTATTTCGGCTTCTATTTTATTAGATTTTAATAAATCTTTAAGCTCATCGGAAACTTGTTTAATAATGTCTTCTCTTTTGTTTTTAATAAAAGATAATCTATCTAAAATTAAATTTCTTGCCTCAGAATTTAATATTGAGAAGGATAAATCTTCTAATTCATCTCTGATTCTATTCATCCCCATTCTATCGGCTAAAGGCGCATAGATTTCCATTGTCTCTTTGGCTTTTCGAATTTTCTTGTTTGGGTCTTTAACTGAATTAATTGTCCTCATATTGTGTAACCTGTCTGCTAATTTTACCAAAAGAACTCTTATATCTTTAGATGTAGCTAGTATTAATTTCCTAAAATTCTCCGCTTTAGAATTTTCAACAGCTCTATCCTCTAAAGCTGAAATTTTTGTAACTCCGTCAACTAAGTCTGCAATTTCTTTTCCGAATTCTTTTTCTACAGATTGATAAGTTGCCTTGGTATCTTCAATAGTATCATGAAGAAGACCAGTTGTAATAGTTGCACTATCTAATTTAAGTTCGGTCAATATGCTTGCTACAGCAATAGGGTGACTAACATAAGGAATCCCCTCGTCTCTTTTTTGATTCTTGTGGGCTTCTAAAGCAAAATTGTAGGCCTTGGTTAAAGCATTAGAATTAAAAAACCTATTATAAGATCTAACCTTTTTTATTAGCTCTTCATTGTTTAACATAATTAGTTATACCATTTTCAGATAACTTTGTAATCTCATTATTAGATTGTAAATTCTTGATCAAGTAATCAATATTTTTTTTAGTACGTGGATCTATCCAATTTGGGCAAATTTCTCTGAGTGGATATAACACAAAATTTCTTTTTGATAATTCTTTATGAGGAATGTTTAAATTTAAATTTTGATAATCAAAATCTAAAATTTTGCTGTTATAATCGATTATATCAAGATCGCAAGTTCTAGGGTCATTTTTTTTATTTCTTTTTCTTCCTAATTTTTCCTCAATAAAAATTAAAACTGACATTAAATCAACAGGTGGTAAATTTGTATTTACTGAGATAACTACATTTATAAATTTTGGTTTAGTTTTGTCTGGAAATGAAGGCGTTTCATAGAAACTTGATTTTTTTATAATATTGATTTGATATGACTCTAATAAAGAAATTGACAAATCAATATTTTTAAATCTATCGCCGAAGCTAGATGATAAATTTGATCCAATACCAATAAAAATCATTATTATTTATTTCTGCTTAATATCCTGGCTTGTTCTCTTTGCCAGTCTCTTTTTTTCTTAACATGTCTCTTGTCATAAAGTTTCTTACCTTTGGCAATAGCAAGCTCTACTTTTGCTTTTCCTTTTTTAAAATATAATTTTGTTGGAACAATTGTTAATCCTTCTCTGTTAATTTTTCCTATTACTTTGTTAATTTCTCTTTTGTTAAGCAAAAGTTTTCTCATATCTCTTGGGTCATGATTGTTGTAGCTAGACTCCTTATACAAAGGTATATGTGAATTAATTAAGTAAATTTCACCATTACTATCAGTAGCATAAGCATCGGTTATATTTGCTTTACCATCTCTAAGAGATTTGACTTCTGATCCTTTTAAAACTATTCCCGCCTCTATTAATTCTTGAAAAAAATAGTTAAATCTTGCTTTTCTGTTGTTACAGACAATTTTTATACCGGTATTTTTTCTTGCTTTCATTAAAGCAGATTGGCAATCTTTAAAGCTTTCTGTACTTCTTTTTTTGTTTTATCTGTTACTCTTACTAACGGTAATCTAACTTCATCTGAAGACAAATTTAATAAACTTGCAGCATACTTAACTGGACTTGGACTGCTTTCTATAAACAAAGCTTTATGTAATGGCATTAATTTTTCATTAATCTCCTTTGCTTTAGAAATTAGATTGCTATTATTTTTACTTAATGATGCATCTTGAAATTCTGAACAAAGTTTTGCAGCTACATTTGCCGTAACAGAAATACATCCTGTACCGCCACGCATATTAAATTCTAAAGCTGTTCCATCTTCGCCGGATAATTGAATAAACTCTGGACCCATTTTTTTTAATTGCTGATCAACTCTATTTAGATCTGCGGTTGCATCTTTTACCCCTGCAATATTTTTTAATTCAAAAAGTCTAGCCATAGTATCAACTGACATATCAATTACCGATCTCGGCGGAATGTTATATATAATAATTGGTATCCCAACATTGTCGTTAATTAGTTTGTAGTGTTGATAAAGTCCTTCTTGAGTTGGTTTATTATAATATGGTGTAACTATTAACAATCCATTAGCCCCGGCTTTTTCCGCATGCTTTGACAATTCAATTGCCTCAGCAGTAGAATTAGAACCAGTTCCGGCTATAACTGGAATTTTTCCCTTACATTCCTTAACAGCAACTTCAATTACTTTTTTGTGTTCTTCGTGGTTTAATGTGGGTGATTCACCGGTTGTTCCGGCAGGAACTACTCCTCTTGTTCCATTGGTAATATGATGATGAATAAGGGACACATATCTATCCTCATCCATTACATTATCTTTAAATGGTGTTATTAAAGCTACAATTGAACCTTTGAACATAATTCTTTATATAGTAATTAATTTAATCTTTCAAAATTTTATGCTTAAACATTTGATTAGTCTAGTTTTTTTATTGATCACTTTTCACTATGCCTATGCTTACTCGGATACAAACTCTATAATTTTACCCAAAGTAAAACCAAAAGAGTTATTGATAACTGTCAAAAAGGAAAAAATATCAACTATTCTGCCAGCAGAGAAACCACAAATTAAAAAAAAGTTTAGTGTTACAAAAAAAAATATTTTACCGAAAAACAAGCCTAAAAACAAAACAATCGTCAAAAAACCTGAAAAAGAAAAAAATAAAATTTTATCTCTTGTACCAAAAGAAAAACCAATTCAGAAAAAAGAGGTGGTTTCTTTAAATTTAGTTGAAGAAAAAACCGAAAGTTCTTTTGTTTTCCCAGAAAAAAAACCAGTGGCATATAAAAAGACTGTTAGCAAGCAAGCTCCTGAATCTGTTGTTTTATCAAAAAAAGATTACGGATATGCAAAAGAAGTGTTCTTAAACATTAAAGAAAAAAAATGGGCTACAGTATTTAAACTTACAAAAAAAATAAAAGATAGAGATTTTAGAAATTTAATTTGGTGGATCTATTTAAAAGAAAAAAGTAATAGAGCTACTTTTACAGACTATATAAATTTTATTGATAAGAATCCAAATTATCCAAGAATAAATAGATTAAAGTATCTAGCAGAACACAAAATTAACCTTAAAACTAATAGTCCAAATACCGTTATAGGATGGTTTGAATCTTCTCCTCCTTTAAGTGGATTTGGAAAGATAAAACTTGGGGAATCATATTTTTTAAAAGGTGATTTGGAAAAAGCATCAAAATTGATAAGAGAAGGATGGGTTGATGCATCTTTAAGCTCTAAAGATCTTAGGTACTTAAATAAAAAATATAAAAAATTTTTAAATTCTTCTGATCATATTAAAAGAGCTGACTATATGGCGTGGGAGTATAAATATTGGGATCTGAAAAGAATATTAAGATATTTACCTAAAGATTACAGGGCTCTATACAACGCAAGACAAATATTAATGAGTAATTCTTATGGTGTTGACAAGGCTATAACTCAAGTTCCAGAAAAATTAAAATCAGACATTGGTTTAAAATATGACAGATTAAAATGGAGAAGAAGAAGAGGAAGATTGGAGTCATCTTTAGAAATTATAAATCAGGTTCCAAATGATAAAGATAAATTAATTCGCCCAGATTTATGGTGGAAAGAAAGACATATAGTATCCAGGTCTTTGATATATAAGAAAAAATATCAAAAAGCATATGAAGTAGCAAAAAATCATTCTTTAATAGATGGGCCTGAATTTGCAGAAGCAGAATGGATGTCTGGATGGATAGCGTTAGTTTTTTTAAATGATCCAAATAGAGCTTTAAAACATTTTAAGGATTTTTATGAAAACGTAGGTTACCCGATCAGTTTAGCAAGAGGTGCTTATTGGATGGGAGTGACGTATGAAAAACTTGGTAATAACAAATTATCACAAAATTTTTTTCAAGAAGGTTCAAAATATTTAACAACATATTATGGACAACTATCTTTTCAAAAAATCAATCCCGCTGGAGAATTTGAATTAAATGACCAATCTAAATATTCAAAAGATTATGAAAAAGAATTTAATAAAAGTCCCTTGGTAAAGCATGTAATACTTTTAAAAGAACTAAATAAAACCAAATATAGTAAAGATATTATTAAACATTTGGCAGAAGTAAATATTGATAAGGGCAGTGAAGTTCTTGCTGCTAAGCTTGCTACTGAGATTGGAAGGTATGATTATGCAATTCAGATTTCAAAAAAAGCATCTTATGAAAAAAGATTTTATAATAAATTTAATTATCCAATTATAACCACTCCAAGAATTATTAATGGTAAGGCAATGCCTTCTCAAGAAATAATTTTAGCTATTACAAGGCAAGAAAGTGAATTTGATCCAAAAGCGAATAGCTACGCAGGTGCTAAAGGAATGATGCAGCTTATGACTTATACCGCCAAACTAGTAGCCAAACAAATGAAAGTTCCTTATAGAAAAAGTAAATTAACCTCTGATCCAGAATATAATATTAGATTAGGAACATATTATTTTAATTCACTGCTAAATGAATATAGAGAGGTATACCCTTTTGCTATTGCCGCATATAACGCAGGACCAAAAAGAGTAAAATATTGGAGAAAAATTAATGGAGATCCAACTAAAGAAAAAATTGATTTTGTAAATTGGATAGAACTAATAAAATTTAAAGAAACGAGAAATTATGTTCAAAGAGTTTTGGAGAATGCTAATGTTTATAGATATATGCTTAGCGGAAAATCTGTAGAATTAGAAAACTATTTTAGATAAAAATGTGGCGGTGAGGGTGGGATTCGAACCCACGGTAGATTGTTACACCTACGGAAATTTAGCAAACTTCTGGTTTAAACCAGCTCACCCACCTCACCAAACAAGGACTTATATAACATTTTCAAAATATAAAGAAAACTTTTTTCTCTTCTTTAAAAGTTTTAATCATTAAACCTCTAGCTACTAACAACATTGTGAATCCCAAAACCCAATTCATAATTAACAAACCATAAAATATATCTTGAAAATAACCATTCATAACATTCAAAATTAACCAAACAATTATAAAAGGTAAAACAACCATTCTGAAAAGATTTGAGTAAAATATTAAAAATGTTTTTTTTAGTGCTGTGAACAAAGCGTGAGAAATAAAAAAAACTGGATAAATCGGACCAATAAATGCCGCAATCTTTAAATAACTAGAGCCATATTTTATTACTTCTAAATCATCTGAAAATATTCGTATAATTGTTTCAGAAAAAATGTAAATTACAACTCCTGCAAAACACATTATTATTGTCCCTATAAGTACTGATTTAAAATAAACCTCTTTAACCCTTTCGTATCTTCTGGCTCCAAAGTTTTGTCCTGCTATGGATATAACAGCAGTATTTAAACCTATTACAGGCAATGAAAACAAATGTTCAAATCTTATAGCAGCTCCGTATCCCGCTACTGCTTGCTCTCCAAAAATATTTATAAAAGATAGGAGTATATAACTTCCTGTTGCTACTAGAAAAAGAGCAAGTGTTATGGGCATACTCTGATTAAAAATATTTAACAAGAAATTTCTTCTTATATAAAAATTTGAAATTTTTGGAATTATCCTCAATGCAGTCTTGTTAACTTTAAAATATAAATAAATGCACGCACCCAATTGAATCAGTATAGTAGAGATTGCTAAACCAGATATACCAAATGCAGGAATAAAAAATAAACCAAAAATAAAAATAGGATTTAATATAATATTTAAGATTACTCCAACAATTAAAACATTTCTGTAAGTTTTTGTATCACCTTGCGCGTACAGTACTGCATTAAAAGAGGTCAAAATTAAAAAGATTATTGCTCCTAAAAAAATAATGTCAGTATATTCTTTTGACAGAGCTATGCTTTCATCTGTACTTCCCATAAATTTTAAAAGATCATAAGAAAAAAATGTACCTATTAGTGTTATGAATATTGAAAGAAAAAAAGCGTATGTTAAAGAACTATAAGAATAAATTGAAGCAGCAACTCTATTGTTAGCTCCCAAAGAATTGGCTATTAAAGAATTACAACCTGCCACTATTCCTATACCTGCAGAAATTATTATAAAATATAGTGGGAAGGCTTTTGCTAAAGCGGCTAAAGCATCTGCTGATATTTTTCCAGCATAAAAAGTATCTACAAGATTGAATAATGTTTGAAACAAGCTTCCCGTCATAGACGGAATAGCAATTTGTTTTAATAACTGTATAATGGGAGTAGAGGTTAAATTTAATTTTTTTTTCAATTTTTACCTCAATGAAATTCTTTTTGAAAAATATGCTTTTTTCCCATTTTTTTTGCAATTAAAATTTGTTTTTGTCTCATAGCAAATCTTGCTTTTTGTGAATCTGTTAAATAATCATAGCATTTAGGACATGAAATACCTTCCACATATTTCTTAGATTTTTTTTCTTGAATTGACATTGGTCTTCTGCAGCCACTACACATTGAGTAATTACCAACCTTTAGATTATGTTTTACTGAAACTCTATTGTCAAAAACGTAGCACTCCCCTTTCCATAAAC
>CACPJP010000014.1 GCA_902634325.1 uncultured Pelagibacteraceae bacterium
GGGTAATCGAAATAACCTCAAATATCTCATTTAAAAATTCAGATATAGGAGAATCCGTTTCTTGCGATGGTGTTTGTTTAACACTAATCAGGATTAAAAAAAAATCTTTTCTTTTTTATCTTTCTAAAGAAACTTTAAAAAGATCAAATTTTAAAAATGCAAAAGTTGGTAAACGTATTAATATTGAAAAATCTTTACATCATGGAAAAAAGATATCTGGCCATTATGTTCAAGGACATGTTGATACAACATCAGTTGTTAGAAACATTAAAATTATAGACAGGTCTTGGAATGTTGTTTTTGGATTAGAAAAAAAATATAAAAAATTTATTGTTGAAAAAGGTTCAATTTCTATTAATGGAGTTTCACTGACTATTTCCAAAATAAGAGCAAACAATTTCCAGATCACTATTATTCCTCATACACTTAAACTTACAAATTTGATCAATTTAAAAAGAGGCGACAAAGTTAATGTTGAATTTGATATGGTCGGAAAATATTTAAATAATATTTATAACTAAAATGAAAAATTCTTCATCAAGTATTAAAGAAATTATAAGGGATGCCAAAAAAGGAAAAATGTTTATTTTGGTTGATAATAAAGATAGAGAGAATGAAGGTGATCTAGTAGTACCAGGATCAAAAATCAATCCAAAAAAAATTAATTTTATGGCAAAACACGGAAGAGGATTAATATGTTTGGCATTAACACAAAAAAAAATTAGGAAATTAAAACTACCTCTTATGTCTTCAGTTAATAAATCAAGAACACAAACTGCTTTTACAGTGTCTATAGAATCAAAAAAAGGAATATCAACTGGAATATCAGCTTATGATAGAGCGAAAACAATAAAGGTAGCAATTAAACCATCTTCAAGCAAAAAAGATATCGTTTCTCCAGGACATGTTTTTCCGTTAGTTGCAAAAAATGGAGGTGTGTTAGAAAGAGCAGGGCATACAGAAGCCTCTGTTGATATTTCAAAATTAGCAAAATTAAATGCCAGTGCTGTTATTTGTGAAGTCATGAATGAAGATGGAACCATGGCACGTTATAAAGATTTAATTCCTTTTGCAAAAAAACACAGATTAAAAATTGCAAAAATAGAAGATTTAATTTCTCACAGATTAAAAAATGAAAGGCTCATCAAATGTACCTCAAACAAGAGAATAAAAATTAAAAAATTTGGAAACTTTGATTTAAAAACTTTTAGAAATAAGCTGGATGGATCAGAACACTACGCTATAACAAAAGGAAAATTTACTCTAGGCAAAGCTTCAAGAGTGAGAGTTATATCTACAAATGTTTTGAATAGTTTTTTTAATTTTAGCAAGGATATTTTTAAAAATTCTTTAAAGCATTTAAATAAGTTTAATAATTTTGCACTTATACTAGTTAAAGGAACAAATCCTAACTCAGTTTCTTCTGAGAACAATAGAATATTGAGATATTATGGTGTTGGAGCACAAATAATTAAAGAACTGAAAATAAAAAATATGATATTAGTATCCAGATCAAAAAAACGTGTTATTGCTTTAAAGGGATACGGTATAAAAATTACTAAACAGGAGATTATTAAATGAAGTTAAAAATTTGCGTTGTTATTTCTACTTATAATGAGGACATTACCAAAGAACTCTATAATAGTGCAAAAAAAGAACTAGATAAATTTGGAATTAAAAAAGCAGATGTTTTCAAAGTTCCAGGAGCATTTGAAATACCCGTTGTAATATCAAAGCTCTCAAAAAAATATGATGGATTTATTGCTATAGGATGTATTATCAAAGGGCAAACAGCTAATTTTGACTTAATTTGTAACGCTATCACAAATGGTATTATGCAAATATCTGTTACTCAAAAAAAACCAGTCGGAAATTCAATAATAACTTTATTTAATAGAGATCAAGCCACCCAGAGATTTAATAGAGGAAAAGAAGCAGCTAGAGCAGTTTTGGAAATTCTAAAAATAAAATAATGAGTAAGGAAAATTTAGATAACAATCCAAGAATAATTGTTATTCAAAAATTATACTCTCATTTCTTAAATAAAGAATCTGAAATAGTTTATCCAAAGCATAGATATAAAAAATTTATTAAAGATACGGTTTCAGGGACTATTGAAAGAGAAGAGATTCTGTTAGAAAACTTAAAAATGATTTTAAAAGACGAGTTTAGTCCTTCTAGAACTGATTTAATTTTAAAACTCATGATTCTATCAGCGACATTTGAACTCATGTTTAGTCACAAAACACCAGTAAATGTTATTGTTAGCGAATACATAAAAATCTCAGATTTTTTTTTAGAAACTGCTCATAAAGGCTATTTAAATGCTATTTTGGATAAGATTTCAAAAAATGTTAGAAAAGATGCTGAATAATTTCTTGCCTTTTATCCTGTTTTTTGGCAATTTCCTGTTTTTATTGATCATTAGGGAGAGACACCATTGGAAAATTTATATTTAATTGTATTTGTTGGAGTACTAGCAGTTGTCTATAGCTATTTTTTAAGTAAACAAATTATTTCATCTAGTCCTGGTAATGATAAAATGCAAGAAATTGCAGAAGCTATTCAAATAGGTGCAAAAGCATATTTAAACAGACAGTACAAAACTATAGCAATTGTTGGCGTAATAGTTTTGGTGATTATAAGTTATTTTTTTAGTTTATTAGTTGGCCTTGGTTATTTCATAGGAGCTTTACTATCTGGTGTTGCTGGTTATATTGGAATGTTAATTTCCGTTCAGGCAAATGTTAGAACAGCCGAAGCTTCAAGAACAAGTTTGCAAAAAGGTTTAACAATGGCCTTTAAATCTGGGGCTATAACCGGTCTTTTAGTTGCTGGTTTAGCTTTATTATCAATTTCAATTTATTACTGGGTGCTATTAACTTCTGATGTTGAAAGTAGAGAATTAATAAATGCATTAATAGCTTTAGGATTTGGAGCTTCTTTAATATCTATTTTTGCTAGATTAGGTGGTGGAATTTTTACTAAAGGTGCTGATGTAGGAGCAGATTTAGTTGGAAAAGTTGAAGCCGGAATACCGGAAGATGATCCAAGAAATCCAGCGGTTATAGCTGACAATGTTGGGGATAATGTTGGTGATTGCGCCGGTATGGCAGCAGATCTATTCGAAACATATGCTGTGACAATAGTTGCAACTATGGTTCTTGCCTCAATATTTTTTCAAGATAATTTAAGCATGATGATTTATCCTTTGGCAATTGGTGGAGGATGTATCATTGCCTCTATAATTGGTACTTTTTTTGTTAAACTTGGTAAGAGCAAAAATATTATGGGAGCTCTTTACAAAGGATTTATTGTTACAGCAATAGTTTCTTTAATATTACTTTATCCTATTACTTCAAATGTTATTGGTTTGGACAATACATTTAATGTTGGAGATAAAAGTTTTACTGGTTTTGATTTATATTATTGTGGAGTTATTGGATTGGCCGTAACAGGTTTAATTATATGGGTGACTGAATATTATACAGGAACAAATTATAGACCAGTTAGAAGTGTTGCAAAATCTTCAACCACTGGACACGGCACAAATGTTATTCAAGGTTTAGCAGTCTCAATGGAAGCTACTGCATTACCAGCATTAATAATTGTAGCTGGGATAATTACCACAAATGAATTAGCAGGACTATTTGGTATTGCGATAGCTGTAACAGCAATGTTAGCTCTAACAGGAATGGTTGTAGCCTTAGATGCTTACGGCCCAGTTACAGATAATGCTGGTGGAATAGCTGAAATGTCCAAGTTGCCAAAAAATGTGAGAAAAACTACAGATGCACTCGATGCTGTTGGTAACACAACTAAAGCTGTTACTAAAGGATATGCAATTGGTTCAGCAGGTTTAGGTGCATTAGTTCTTTTTGCTGCATACACGGAAGATATTAAGTTCTTTTCTAAAGTTCCTGGTTCTGCACTTGAAGGAATAAATGTAAGCTTTGATTTATCAAATCCATTTGTAGTTATAGGTTTATTGGTTGGCGGAATGTTACCTTATTTATTTGGATCAATGGGCATGCAAGCTGTAGGTAGAGCAGGTGGAGCAGTTGTTATTGAAGTAAGAAGACAGTTTAAAAAAATACCAGGCATTATGAAGGGCAAAAGAAAACCTGACTATGGAAGATTAGTAGATTTATTAACAAAAGCCGCAATAAAAGAAATGATTGTACCATCATTATTACCTGTTCTTTCACCAATAGTTTTATATGTAATTATTTATTTTATTGGAGGTTTGGAAGCAGCATTATCATCCGTTGGAGCTATGCTGTTAGGTGTAATAGTCACAGGTTTATTCGTTGCAATTTCTATGACTGCAGGCGGAGGAGCTTGGGATAATGCAAAAAAATTTATTGAAGATGGTAATTACGGCGGAAAAGGTTCAGAGTCTCACAAAGCTGCCGTAACAGGAGATACTGTTGGAGATCCTTATAAAGATACCGCAGGCCCAGCTGTCAATCCAATGATAAAAATAACAAATATTGTTGCCTTACTTCTTTTAGCAGTAATTTCTCACTAAATGTTTAATCTTTCTTTTTTCTTTTTTTTGGAGCATTAGCCGACATTTTTTTTCTTAAACTTGATAAAAAAGATTCTAAAAAACTACCTCTACTCACTACATTATCAGTTACTTCTCTAGTAAATTTATGATCATTCATTTTACTTTTGTCGTAAAAAAGTTTTTCTTCTAAAACACCATACTTATCAAACTTGACTACCAAGACATTATTATTAAGAAATACATCTTTTCCTAGTTTGTGTACGCCACCTCGAGTTTTAGTTCGCTCTATGTAAAACCATGTATTTTTGTCTTTTATTGATTTAATGTGTGGTTCTCCGAGCACATTTATCACATCGTTTTTGTTACTTACGTCTGCTTTTAATAATAGTTCTCTTTTTTCAAGAAAAATTATTCCATGACTTTTAATCACTCTATTTTTTTGGCAATTTGATAAAAAAAAGGATAAAAATAATATAATTATTAAATTTAAATGTTTGCTTCTTACAAAAAACATAATACTAAACTTTACAATAAATTAGTGGAATTATCACGAAATAAATTTTTTTATCAAGAGCTAAGTTTATCGGATAGTTTTCAAACAAGGGTTATATTAATTTTTTTTCATTTCATTATTATTTTAAAGAGCAAGAAAAACAAGCAATTTAAAAAGATTTTTCAAAGTATATTTGATAACATTTTTCAAAATATTGAAATTAATATAAGAGAGTTGGGATATGGAGATACCAAAGTAAACAAAACTATGAAAAACTTAAATAAGATTTTTTATGACATAATTCAAAAAATTGAAGAAAAAGATTCATTTTCATTCAAAAGCAATACATGGATAATAAACAAATATTTTTATGATAACAAAAACCAAGATAGAGAAAAAACTGATAAATTGGCTAAATATCTTGAAGAATTTCAAAATTTTTGTTTTGATTTAGATGTCAATAATGTGTTAAACGGGTCTATAGACTTTAAATTTAGGTAGTAAACTAATGGCTGTACCAAAACGAAAAACCTCCAAATCTAGAAGAAATAAACGAAGATCTCATCATCGTATAGTTGGTGCAAATATTGTTGAAGATAAAAAAAGTGGCGAATATAGATTGCCTCACCATATAGATTTAAAAACAGGAATCTATAACGGTAAAAAAATTTTAGACAAATAGTCTAGATATTTAATTAAATCTAAAATGACCGAAAAAGTAAAAATTGCAGTTGATTTAATGGGAGGAGAAAATTCTCCAGATAAAAACTTGGAAGGAATCAATCTTTTTGTCGAAAGAAATCAAAAAAAAAATGATTATTTTTTTTATTTTTTTGGAGATGAAGTAAAAATACATAATAAATTAAATAAATATAAATTTCTAAAAAATAATTATAAAATATTTGATACGAAAATAATTGTTTCAGATGATTTGTCAGCAATATCTTCAATTAAAAAAGGAAAAAATTCAAGCATGTGGAAATCAATTACCGCTCAAACGGAGTTAGACGCTGATATTTCCTTGTCAGCGGGAAACACTGGTGTTTTGTTAGTAATGTCAAAAATGATACTTAAAACTTTAGAACATGTAGATAAACCTGCTTTGGCCGGCTTATGGCCCAATGAAAAAAATATGAATGTCGTCTTAGATTTGGGTGCAAATGTAGAGTGTAGTGAGAAAAATTTAATTGATTTTTCTGAAATGGGTTCAGCTCTATACAAATCTCTATTTCCAAATGATAAAGCAAAGGTAGCGTTGTTAAATATTGGGCTTGAAGAAATGAAAGGCACAGAAGTATTAAAAGCTGCTCACGCCAAGTTAAAACAGTTAGATAAATTTGGTGATTTTGAATTTAATGGATACATAGAAGGAAATCAAATTACATCAGGCAATTCAAACGTAATTGTGACAGATGGTTTTACTGGCAATGTAGCATTAAAAACTGCTGAAGGAACTGCAAATTTTTTAACTAAGAGTTTAAGAAAAGCTTTATCTGAAAATTTATTTTCAAAAATTTCTACTATTTTTTCATATTTCTCTCTAAAAAGATTTAAAAACAAACTTGATCCCAGAAAATATAATGGAGCCATTTTTTTAGGTTTAACGGGACCAGTAGTAAAAAGTCACGGAGGGATCGACGGCTTAGGATTTTATTACTCTGTTGATCTTTGTTATAAAATTGCAAAAGGAAAATTAATCGATAAAATTAAATCAAATTTAGCCCACTCTAAAAATATAAACAATAATAATGAAGAGAGATAATATTACAAGGAACGATATTTTGAAAGAAATACATTCAAGTTTAGGTATACCCATGATTTTTTTGGAAAAAATATTACACTCCATTTTAGAAATAATTATCAATGAATTAGACGAAAAAAATAAAATAAAAATATCAGGTTTTGGTACATTTAAAATTTTAAATAAAAATTCAAGAATTGGAAGAAATCCTAGGACAGGGGATGAATACGAAATAAAATCTAGAAGGACTGTTGTTTTTCATCCATCAATAAAGGTTAAAAAGAAAATTAATGATTAAAAATAGAAAATCTTACAAATCAATTGGAGAAGTTGCTAAAGAAATATCTACTAACACACATACTTTGAGATTCTGGGAAAAAGAATTTAAACAAATTAAGCCAATGACGTTAACAGGAAACAGAAGGTATTATTCGAAAAAAGATATAGATATTCTAAAAATAATATACGAACTCTTAAAAAAACGAGGATATACTATTGCTGGAGTTAGAAAATTATTAAACGAAAGCTCACTTAAACTTGACGAGAACTTTAATTCGGATATAAAAAAGAAGAATTTCGAAAGTTCTTTGAAAGTTAAAGCGCAAAGGATTAAGATAATTTTAAGTAGAATAAAGGAATTAAAATAATGGCTAAAAAGAGTTCAATCAAAGTAAGACTAGTTCCAGAGGCAAAACCTAATAGTCCATTTTTCTATTATGTCAAGAAACCCACAAAAGGAGAAAAGGCAAAAATAAAACTTAAGTTAAAAAAATATAATCCTGCAACTAAAAAGCATGAGACTTTTGTTGAAAAAAAGCTTCCTCCTCACAGTAAATAAAATTATCTTTTCTTAAAATTCTTATATTCATATTTTACAAAACTTCTTATCATTGAACTCCAAATGTTTTTGGTAATACTTGGGTCAATTTTTTTCTTTAAAGATTTTTTTCTGATATTTTTCAAAACAACTTTAATTCTTTTTTTATCTACAATTTGATTTTTTCTCGTTTTATTTGATAAAATTTGATCCACAAGAAGATTTCTTTTTTTTATAATAAGTAACATTTTATCATCAAGTTTGTCCAATTTTCTTCTAATTTTTTTAATTTTTTGATTTTTCATAGCGACATAAATGACAATAAATAATAATTTAAATAATATATAAGAAATATAAATGTTTTTAGAGAAAATAGAATACAGAAAAATAGTTGCATATTGGTTGTTTTCATTATTATTTATATTGTTTGTAATTATTTTGGTTGGTGGACTCACACGATTAACAGATTCAGGTCTATCAATTACTAAATGGGAAGTTATATCCGGCATATTACCTCCACTGACTTTAGAAAGTTGGAATAGAGCGTTTAATTTATATAAGGAAATACCTCAGTACTATTTAATTAATCAAGATATTACTCTTAACGAGTTTAAAATAATTTATTATTGGGAATATTTCCATAGGCTTTTAGGTAGAATTTTTGGCCTTTTATTTTTGATACCTTTTTTTTACTTTTTATTTAAAAAAGTTTTTTCTAAAGAATTTAACTTTAAACTTTTGATATTGTTTTTGTTAATTTTATTACAAGGTTTTATTGGATGGTATATGGTTCAAAGTGGGTTAGTTGAAAATACCACCGTAAGCCATTTTAGGTTGGCTATCCATTTAAACATAGCTTTTATTTTGTTTGCTTCAATTTTTTGGTATTTTTTAAATATTATAAAATTTAATAAAAAATATTTTTTTAATTTTAACAAAGAAGATTTTATTATCAAACTATTCGTTATTCTTTTATTTTTTCAGATAACACTAGGGGCATTTACTTCAGGACTAGATGCTGGACAAGTTTATCAAACCTGGCCATTAATGAATAGTAAATTTTTTCCTGATGATTTTGAGTTAAATAATATTTTGTTGAAAGATATTTTTTATGAAGCTTCAATTGTACAGTTTTTACATCGAAATATGGCATATGTTTTGTTGATTTATGCTTTTGGAATTTTTGTTTATGTGTTCGCTAATAAGAAAAAATATTTATATAAATCATTATTGTTTTTTTTACTGATGATTTTTGTACAAATTTTATTAGGGATATTAACCTTAATTAGTGGAGTTAATATACTTTTAGCGTCACTTCACCAAATGTCCACTTCAATTCTTCTTATTTCGTCTATAATTTTTTCTTACAATTCATCTAAAAAAATAGTTTTGTAATTGACATAACAAATAATAACTTGTACTTATGCCCAGGTTTTATGACGCCTTTTGCGAAAAAAAAAGAATTAAAGAATAAATGGTACTTAGTTAATGCTGAAAACTTAGTAGTAGGTAGGCTTGCAGCTTATATATCAAAAATTTTAAGAGGAAAAAATAAAAGTCAATTCAATCCCCACCAAGATAATGGAGATTTTGTTATAGTAACAAACATTGAAAAAATCAAATTTACGGGTAAAAAATTTAAGAATAAAATATATTATAAACACACAGGCCATCCTGGTGGAATAAAACAGACTCGACCATTTAATTTAAAGGAAAAAAATAAATCCCAAGATATATTGAAATTCGCTGTTAAAAGAATGTTGCCAGGTGGACCATTGGCAAAAAAACAATTAAGCAAACTTAAAATCTATAGTGGAGACAAACATCCTCATGATACTCAAAATCCTGTTGAAATAAAATTTTCTGAACTAAACAAAAAAAATTCTGTTAAAACTTTATGAACACTCCAGATATAACTCAATCAAAAAAAAGTTCAGAAAAAATAAAGCTTGATTTTAAAGAAAGTAAATATGCAACGGGAAGAAGAAAACAATCTATCGCCAGAGTTTGGGTTAAAAAAGGTTCTGGAAAGATTTTTGTTAATGGAAAAGAAATGAATCACTATTTTAAAAGACCAGTTCATCAAATATCTGTAATTAGACCTTTGAATGAAATCAATGCTGCCGCTCAGTATGATGTAAGATGCAGTGTTAAAGGAGGAGGTCTTTCAGGTCAAGCGGGAGCCATAATACATGGACTATCAAGAGCTTTAGTTAAAATAGATTCTTCATCAAAAAAAACACTTAAAAAAAATAAATTTACCACCAGAGATTCAAGGAAAGTTGAAAGAAAAAAATATGGGCACAGAAAAGCCCGTAGAAGTTTTCAATTTTCTAAAAGATAAATCAATTATTTTCATTAACTTTAAAAGTGATATAAGGAAATTATGTCATTAAAAAAAATCAATGTCGTTGTTGCTGGA
>CACPJP010000015.1 GCA_902634325.1 uncultured Pelagibacteraceae bacterium
TCTGCTCCTTTAAATGTTCCAAGCTCATACTCAAAAGGTTTTCTTGCATCTATTATTTTTATATCTTTCTCTTTTAACAATAAATTCCATTTTTTTGGTTCTAGAGAATTATCAAGTTTTTGTGACGGCAAAACCTGAATTCCTATTGGAACAACTTCTTTTTTAATTTTTATTTTTGCTCTGTGGAAAGGTTGAAAATTATTTGTAGAATTATTTTCAGAATCAAAGTTTTTAATTTTATAGATTTTTTTCAACTCTCTTTTTATTTTTTGAATATTATTCTTTTTTCCAGAAATAGTGCCGTTGATTCCTTCTTTTGAAAAAATTATTGTGCCTCTTACATAATTTTTTATTAACTTTTCTTGAAAAGCTTTCTTTAGTTTTTTCAAACCAGATAATCTTTTAAATTTATAAAATCCAAAAATATAAAACATCTAAATTTTCCTACAAATTGTTACTCCATCGCCTAATGGCAAAATGGTTTTTTCTACCCTATCATCTTTCTTAATAAAAGAGTTAAATTCTCTAATTGTATTAGTTAATCGATCATTTTTGTTGAGATCAGCAACATCTCCATGCCACAAAACATTGTCTATAAGTATAAATCCATTTTTTTTAACAAGTTCTAAGGATAAATCATAATAATTTTTATACTTCTCTTTATCTGCATCAATAAAAATCATATCAAACATTTTTTTATCATCTTTTAATTTTTCAAGAGTATTTATTGCGGGCCCTAAAATGATTTTCATCTTTTTGTCTAAATTAGCTTTTTTAAAAAAATTTTTAGCTACTAATGAAGTTTCCTTGTTGATATCCAAACAAACAATGTTTCCATCCTTTGGTATAGCAAGACCCATTGATAAAGCACTATAACCTGTAAAAGTTCCAATTTCTAAAATATTCTTTATGTTATTTGTTTTTATAAAAAATTGAAAAAAATAGGCTTGAGTTACTGAAATCTGCATTTTTTTAACATCACCTAAGTTCTTATTATGATTTAATATTTCTTTTTGGATAGGGTGTAGATCATAGCTATGGTCAGAGATATATTTTTCCAATCTCTCATTAATTTCTAGACTCTTAATCATTTTTTTAATTTTTCTTTTAGAATATCATTAACTAATTTTGGATTGGCCTTCCCAGATGAAGCTTTCATGATTTCTCCAACAAAGAATCCGTAGAGTTTTTCTTTTCCAGACTTATATTCTGAAACTTTGTCTGAATTGTCTCCTAAAACTTTAATTACAATTTTTTCTAGTTCTTTAGGGTCGCTTTGTTGTTTCAATCCTTTTTCTTTTATAATTTTTGACGGTTCTCCTCCAGTCTCAACCATTATTTCAAATACTTTCTTTGCTATTTTTCCTGAAATTTCACCAGAACTAATAGCGTTAATTAGTGATGCAAGGTTTTTTGATGATACAGGTGAATTTTTTATGTCTAAATTTTTTTCATTTAAAACAGCAAAGAGCTCAACAATTATCCAGTTTTTAGCAAGTTTTATATCTGCGTTTTTTATTACTTCTTCAAAATACTTTGAAATATCAATTTCTGAAACCAAAACATTTGCTTCATAAGGTGTTAGTTTAAATTTTTTAATAAATCTATCTTTCTTTTTATCAGGTAGTTCTGGTAATTTTTTTTTCAAACCATCAACAAAACTTTGTTTAATTTCTAATGGTAAGAGATCTGGGTCAGGAAAATATCTATAATCATGGGCTTCTTCTTTTGATCTCATTGACCTAGTTTCATTTTTTTTTGTGTCAAAAAGTCTAGTTTCTTGTTCTATTGTCTTACCTGCTTCAAGTAGTTCAACTTGTCTTTTTGCTTCTAAATCAATAGCCATTTCCATGAATTTGATTGAGTTTACATTTTTTATTTCACATCTAGTTCCAAATTTTTTTTCTCCTTTTTTCCTAACAGAAACATTTACATCAGCTCTTAAAGAACCTTCTTGCATATTTCCATCACAAGTACCAAGATATCTCATGATTGTTCTAAGTTTTTTAACGTATAAATTTACTTCGCTTGGGGATCTCAAATCTGGTTTGCTAACAATTTCCATCAAAGCAACTCCTGATCTGTTTAAATCAACAAAGGTATTATCTGGGCTCAAATCATGAATGCTTTTTCCAGCATCCTGTTCTAAATGTAATCTCTCAATCCCAACTTTTTTACTTCCATAAGGCATATCAAGAGTTACTGCTCCTTCTCCAACAATTGGATTTTTATATTGAGAAATCTGGTAACCAGCTGGCAAATCAGCATAAAAATAATTTTTTCTATCGAATATGGAGAATAAATTAATTTTAGCATTCAAACCCAAACCAGTTTTAATAGCTTGTTCTATACAATATTGATTTATAACCGGAAGCATTCCTGGAAATGCTGAATCAACTAAACTGACTTGAGTGTTTGGTTTTGCACCAAATTTTGTAGATGAACCAGAGAATAGTTTTGAATCTGAAATAACTTGAGCATGTACCTCAAGACCAATTACTACCTCCCAGCTATTTTTCTCAGTTTTTATATAATAATCAAATTTTTCTTTTTCCATAAATCACTCCCACCATCTGTTCAAAGACTGTTTAAAGGCAATACTCTTTTCCATCGCAAATGCTATATTTAAAATTTTTTGCTCATCTAGTGCTTTAGATATCAATTGAAGCCCCAAAGGATGCCCCTTGTTATCTTGTCCTGCAGGAATTGAAATTGCAGGTATTCCAGCTAAATTAACTGGAACTGTAAATATATCATTTAAGTACATAGATATTGGATCGTTAGTTTTCTCTCCAATTTTAAAAGCAGAACTTGGTGTGGAAGGAGTTAAAATAGCATCAACGCTTTTAAAACATTTGTCAAAATCATTTTTGATCAATCTTCTAACCTTTTGTGCTTTAAGATAGTAAGCATCATAGTAACCTGATGACAAAACGTAGGTTCCAATAAGAACTCTTCTTTTTACTTCATCTCCAAACCCTTCACCTCTAGTATTTTCATACATTTCAATGAGATTTTTTCCCTTGTTAGATCTGTATCCATACTTCACACCATCATAACGTGCCAAGTTTGAAGAAGCCTCCGCGGGTGCAACTATATAATAGGTTGATAATGCATATTTTGTATGAGGTAGTGAGATATCGATAATTTTAGCTCCAGATTTTTTTAGAATATCTATTCCTTTTTTCCAAAGGCTATCTATTTCTTTTGGCATATTCTCTATTCTGTATTCCTTGGGTATACCAATTTTTAATCCCTTAACCTTTTGATTTAAATTTTTTGAATACTTTTCCTTTTTTTTGTTTATAGATGTGGAATCTTTTCCGTCATAACCTGACATTGCCTCTAACAGTAAAGCACAATCCTCAACATTTTTTGTCATTGGGCCGGCTTGATCCAATGATGAAGCAAAAGCAACTATTCCCCATCTCGAACATAATCCATAAGTTGGTTTTAATCCTACAGTTCCAGTAAAAGAAGCTGGCTGTCTAATTGAACCGCCAGTGTCTGTACCTATTGTTGCCGGAGTAAGATTTGCTGCTAAAGCACTTGCAGACCCCCCTGAAGATCCTCCCGGAACTAAATCTTTGCCTATTGGATTAATCACATTTCCAAAATAACTTGTTTCATTAGAAGAACCCATAGCGAATTCATCACAATTAAGTTTACCAAGCAAAATAGCTCCTTCTGACCACAAATTATGAGTAACGCTAGATTCATATGTAGGAATAAAATTTTCTAGTATTTTACTTCCTGCTGTGGTTTTTACATTTTTTGTACAAAATAAATCTTTAACAGCTAATGGTACTCCTGGAAGCAAACCGTTAAAATTTTTTTTGTTATCAAATTCTTTTGCTTTTTTTAGAGCTTCCTCAAAACAAGTTGTAATAAAACTATTTAATTTCTTACCCTTTTCAATATTTTTAATATAATGGCTTGTTATTTCTGAAGAAGAAACTTTTTTTGATTTAATTAGATTTACAATTTCTGAAAGTGAACTTTTGTTAAAATCTGACATATTTATTCAACTACTTTCGGAACAATGAAAAAATCTTCATTTTTATCAGGAGAATTTTTTAATATTTCTTTTTTTATTTTCCCATCGTTAATTTTATCAATTCTAGGTTCAAGAGTTTTGTCAACTACTGAACTTAGAGGCTCTGTTTTCTTTGTGTCTAGTTTATTGAGTTGTTCTACAAAATTTAATATTGAAGCTAAATCTTTGGATAGAGATTCTAATTTGCTATCATCAAGAGAAATTCTAGATAATTTTGCAACTTTTTTAACTTGGTTTTTATCTATAGACATCTATAAACTATGTTTTAGTTTGATTAGAAAGTGAAGTAAAATATAACATATTCATGATAGATATTGAAGATTTTAAGAAATCAATAGAAAAGAAGTCTAGATTATTAGGTATTGACCCTGGTAAAAATCGTGTTGGTTTAGCAATATCAGATGAGAATAAACTTGTTTCAACACCTTTAAAAACCATTATTAAAAAAAACAATTCTAATTTCATTAATGAAATTAAAGAAATAATTGTAGAAAATAATATAAAAGGAATCATTGTTGGAAATCCTATTAATATGGATGGTTCAAAAGGTCCTTCTGCTCAATCGGCAAAAGATTTTGCCAAATATCTATCAAATAATGTTTCAATACCTGTCACTATGTGGGACGAAAGACTATCAAGTGAAGGAGCCTTCAATTTATCAAGTAATTTGGACGTAAATGTATCGAAAAAAGTTAAAAAATTAGACCAAAATGCGGCTTCATTTATATTACAAGGTGCTATTGATTATATAAGGCGATAAATAACTTGCTATGATAGTACAAAAGGCCTATAGAGTTAATTTTAATGGCGGTTATAAAAAAATTTTCAGCTGTTAAAAAGGTCCAAGAACATCTCTTAGGTATCCAAAATCTATCTATTCAAGAAGCAAATCTCATCTTAGATGAAGCAAAAAACTTTATAAAATTAAATAGAAGTGCGTCTAAAAAATTGGATTTACTAAGAGGAAAAACCCAAATTAATTTATTTTTTGAACCCTCTACTCGAACTCAAAGTTCATTTGAACTAGCTGGTAAGAGGTTGGGTGCTGACGTAATGACAATGAATGTTGGAAATTCTTCGTTGAAAAAAGGTGAAACTATACTCGATACAGCAATGTCACTTAATGCAATGCATCCTGACATTATAGTAGTTAGACATCAAGATTCTGGGTCTCCAAACCTTCTGTCTCAAAAAGTTAACTGTGCAGTAATTAATGCTGGAGATGGTTTGAGAGAACACCCTACTCAAGCACTCTTAGATGCGTTAACTATAATTAATAGAAAAGGAAGAATTGAGGGTTTAAAAATTGCTATTTGTGGAGATATACTTCATTCGCGAGTGGCTAGATCAAATATTTATTTATTAAACATGCTTGGAGCAGAAGTTAATGTTATTGCTCCAAAAACTCTAATGCCTAACTCAATAAACAAACTTGGTGTTAAAGGATTTACAAACATGAAGGAAGGTCTGAAATCATGTGATATCGTTATGATGTTAAGATTACAAAATGAAAGAATGACAGGATCTTTCTTGCCTTCAAAAAGAGAATACTATGAATACTTTGGTTTAACGCCTGATAAATTAAAATTCGCAAAAAAAGATGCTTTAATAATGCATCCGGGACCAATGAATAGAGGTGTTGAAATAGATACAAAACTTGCTGATGATATCAATGTTAGTTTGGTTAAAGAGCAAGTTGAACTAGGAGTGGCTGTAAGAATGGCATGCTTAAAGCTGTACTGTAAATAATGAAAGAAAAATATTTTATAAACGCCAGAATAATTGATCCGTCACAAAATCTCGATGAAGTTGGAGGAGTAATAGTTGATCCAAAAGGCAAGATCGAAGCTGTAGGCAAAAATGTTAAAAAAGGAAATATCCCAGCTAAAGCAGAAAAAATCGATTTAAAAGGAAAAGTTTTAATGCCTGGAATAGTAGACATGAAAGTATTTATTGGAGAACCTGGTTTTGAATATAAAGAAAATTTTAGAACTTTAAGTAATGCTGCTTTGTCTGGTGGTGTTACGTCCGTAGTATCAATGCCTAATACAAGCCCGGTAATAGACAATGTGTCTATGGTAGATTTTATACTTAGGAGGGGAAGAGATAAAGCTGGCATAAATATTTATCCATCAGCAACTTTGACAAGAAATATGGATGGAAAACTTATGACTGAGTTTGGTCTGTTGTCTAAAAAAGGAATAATTGGATTCACCGATTCAACAAAGACTATTCAAAATGCTGAAATGATGTCCAGAATTATGAACTATGCTTCTGACATTGATGTCCTTGTGATGCAACATCCTGAAGATCATGAACTTTCAAAAGGAAGATGTATTAGTGAAGGAGAAGTTTCTACAAGACTTGGTTTACAAGGCATACCATACATTGCAGAAAAAATTATTATTGAAAGAGATTTGTCTCTCTTAGAAGAATATCCGTGTAGATATCATATATCTCAACTATCATCTGCAAAATCTGTGGATGTAATAAAAAAATATAAAAAAAACGGCTTAAAATTTTCTGCTGGTGTTTCTATCAATAATCTTTCCCTTAATGAAAATGATATAGGAGATTTTAAAACTTTCATGAAAGTTTCTCCTCCTTTAAGAAAAGAAGAGGATAGAAAAGCTTTAATTCAAGGAATCAAAGATGGTTTAATAGATGTAATAGTATCTGATCACAAACCAGAGGCTGAAGAAAGCAAAAGACTTCCATTTGCACAAGCTGCTGAAGGATCAATTGGAATTGAGACACTTCTTTCTCTTGCTCTAGAACTTTATCATAATGGTTCTTTGCCTTTAAAAAAAATAGTAGAAACTATTACCTGTAATCCTGCAAAAATATTAAAAATTAACAAAGGTACTTTAAAAAAAGGATCTGATGCTGATTTATGTATTTTTGATCTTGATCACCCGTGGAAAGTAGATGTTTCAAAATTAAAATCAAAATCTAAAAATGCTGCAATAGAAAATAGAAAACTTCAAGGTAAAGTTTTAATGACTTACTTAAAGGGAGAAAGTGTTTTTAGTTTACAGTGATATTTGAAATATCTTTAGTATTCCTCCTTTCATATATATCAGGCTCAATACCTTTTGGATTAGTTCTGACTAAATTCTTTTTAAATAAAGATATAAGAGAAGTTGGTTCAAAAAATATTGGAGCTACCAACGTATTAAGATCTGGAAATAGATTTATTGCAAGCTTAACTTTATTCCTGGACATTTTTAAAGGTGCGGCTCCAGTTCTGATTACAAACTATTATTTTCCAAATTTAATTTATTTATCAGGTCTCATGGCATTTCTTGGACACATATTTCCTATTTGGTTAAAATTTAAAGGAGGAAAAGGTGTTGCAACTTATTTGGGAATAATTTTTGCTTTATCCTTAAAGCTTGGATTGTTCTTTTGTGTATCTTGGGTTTTAATAACTTTCGTAACAAAATATTCTTCTTTCTCTTCTATTGTGTCAGTGCTAGTTGTTTTTATAATTTCTTTCTTAGAGAGCAATTTTGAATTAAATTCGTTTTTATTTATTACTTTTGTAATAATTCTATACACTCATAGACAGAATATCATTAGGTTAAAAAATAAAACCGAAGATAAAATTAAACTTTAAAATCAACACTTATTATACTTTGATTTGACAAAGAGGTTTATTTTTGACAGTAAGGTCAATTATAATGAATCTTGTCATAGTAGAAAGTCCAGCAAAAGCAAAAACCATAAATAAATACTTGGGTAAAGATTATAAGGTGCTAGCAAGTTATGGTCATGTTAGAGATCTTCCTTCTAAAAATGGGTCTGTTGATCCTGAAAATAATTTTAAGATGGAATGGGAATTAGATTCTTTTTCTAAAAAATATGTTAAAGAAATAACTGATGCAGCTGCCGACTCAGAAAGAATTATATTAGCAACTGACCCTGATAGAGAAGGTGAAGCAATTGCTTGGCATGTTAGAGAAATTTTGGAAAATAAAAAACTTTTAAAAGGAAAAAAGGTAGAAAGAGTTGTTTTCAATGAAATTACAAAAAAAGCTGTTACTAATGGAATCAATAATCCTAGAGAAATTGAGTCACTGTTAGTTAATGCTTATATGGCTAGGAGAGCTTTAGATTATCTTGTTGGTTTTAATATATCTCCTATTTTATGGACTAAGCTTCCGGGATCAAAGTCTGCTGGACGAGTCCAGTCTGTCGCTCTTAGATTAATAACAGAGCGAGAACATGAGATTGAACTTTTCAAACCAGAAGAATTCTGGACCATTGCCAGTGATTTTCAAAATAATGATAACAAACTTATAAAATCTAAACTTTCAGTTTTTAGTGGTGAAAAAGTAGAAAAGTTTTCTTTTAAAAAAAAGGCAGATTCTGAAAAAGCATTAAATGAAATTAAAAATCAATCTTACAAGATAACCGATGTATCTTCAAAAGTTTACCGAAGAAACCCATTAGCTCCATTTACAACATCAACTTTGCAACAAACAGCTTCTGGAAAATTTGGTTTTGGAGCATCTAGAACAATGCAGATTGCACAAAGACTTTATCAAGGAATAGATATTGAAGGAGATACTATTGGTCTTATTACATATATGAGAACAGATGGAACTCAAATTTCTAACGAAGCTATCTCTGATTTTAGAAATTTTATAAACAAGGAACATGGAAAAGAATATCTTCCAGAGAATCCAAACAGTTATACAGGAAAAAAAGCAAAAAATGCTCAAGAAGCCCATGAAGCTATCAGACCTACCGATGTTACTAAAAAACCTTCTGACATGAAAAAGTATTTGAGCACTGATCAGTCCAAGCTTTATGAATTAATTTGGAATAGAGCTTTATCATCACAAATGAATCCAGCTGAATTTGATAGAAAAAGTATAACTATAGGGTCTGATAATAAAAAAATTAATTTTAAAGCTAATGGTTCTACTATTAAATTCGATGGATTTTTAAAAGTCTATAAATTTGAGGAAAAAGATGAAGATCTTAAAAACATTTTACCTGATGTTAAAATTGAAGACAAAGTTTCTATAAAAGAATTGATAGATGATCAACATTTTACAGATCCGCCACCAAGATATTCCGAAGCGAGCCTTGTCAAAAAAATGGAAGAACTAGGAATAGGACGTCCATCAACTTATGCAAGTATAATATCAGTTTTATCTACCAGAAATTATGTAGAATTATTAAATAAAAGATTTCATCCTACAGATAGAGGTAAATTGTTATCTGCATTTCTTGAAAAACTGTTTACTAAATATGTTGATTATAATTTTACCGCAGATTTGGAAAACCAATTGGACGAAATCACTAGCGGTAAAATTGATTGGGTTAAAGTTTTAGATGGTTTTTGGAAAGACTTTTATTCAAATGTTGGTCAGGTTAAAGAAAAGAGAACTAGAGAAGTTTTAGATCTATTAAATGAAAGTTTGGGTGATCTTGTATTTGAAAGAGATGACAATGATGTTATTGATAGAAAATGTAAACTTTGTGGAACTGGTGAATTAAGTCTTAAAAACAGTTTTAAAGGCGGTGCTTTTATAGGATGTTCTAATTATCCCGAATGCAAATTCACTAGACCATTATCAAAATCAAAAGCGTCACAACAAGTAAATTTAGCGGAACCTAAATTGATTGGGAAAAATGATTTAGGTAAAGATATTTTTCTTAAAAATGGAAGGTTTGGTCCTTATTTGCAATTTGAGATTGAACCTAATGAATT
>CACPJP010000016.1 GCA_902634325.1 uncultured Pelagibacteraceae bacterium
TTTTTGTATGGTCCCACAGATGTTATTTGGCTACCAATATGAACACTTATTGCTTTAATTTTTAAATTTTTAAATTTTCTAGCATTTCTACAGAATCTTAAAAAATTTGATTTTGACAAACCAAATTTGCTGTCTATTTTTCCAGTAGAAATTTTAGAATGAGTATTAGCGTCTACACCAGGATTTATTCTTATTCCTACAGGAGTTACTCGATTCATTTTTTTTGATATTCTATCGATTAGTTCTGCTTCACCTTCTGACTCAATATTAATCAATAAAAGTCTTTTTTTAATAGCTAGTCTGAGCTCACTCTCTGTTTTTCCTACACCAGAAAAAACGATTTTGTTTGGTTTAATTTTAGCTTTTAGCGCCTTCAACAGTTCACCTTCCGACACCACGTCTGCTCCCGACCCCAGTTTGCCCAATTCAGACATAAGAGATATATTTGAATTGGATTTAACAGAAAAACAGATTAGTGGATTTACTCTTTTAAAATAATTAAAAAAAGTTTCAAAATTATTTCTAATTTTTTTGTAAGAGTACACATAAAATGGAGTAATATTATTTCTAGCAATACTTTTAATAGATGTATTGTCTACAAATAGGTTTTGACCTTTGTAATTAAGATTCATATTTTTATAAATTAATAATAGTATTTTTTTCTATTTTTATTCCTTGATACTCTGGTTTATCTTTTTTTCCACAACCAAATAAAAATATAAAAATCAAGGATACAAATAATATATTTTTCATTTTAATTCACTTTTATACTTTTTGATCATTTTCCTTATATTTTTAGTTGATGTACCACCAAATGAAGTTTTTGAATTCATAGAATTTACAACGTCAAATATTTTTGGCATATTTATTTCAACTTTTTTAACAAATTTATTTATTTCATTCATAGAGAGCTGATCTAGTCTTACTTTTTTTCTCTCTGCATAGTTAACTAATTTTGAAGAAATAGCATAGCCTTTTCTAAAAGGTAGCTTTTTTATCTTTGCAAGGTAATCGGCAAAATCAGTAGCAGTTGTATATCCTTTTTGTGCCATGTCTTTCATATTATTTTTTTTTGTATGCAAATTTTCTATTAGTTCGATCGACATTAACAGACTGTCTTTTAATGTGTCGTAGCTATCAAAAACCAATTCTTTATCGTCTTGTAAATCTTTGTAATAAGAGATTGGCAATCCTTTCATTATTGTTAACATTGAATTTAGGTTTCCGTAGTTAATTGCCGTTCTACCTCTTATCAATTCTGCGGGATCCGGATTTTTTTTCTGTGGCATTATGGATGAACCTGTTAAGACTTTATCTGTAAATTCTACAAAACTAAAAGCCTCAGAATTAAAAATTATAAAATCCTCAGATAATCTCGAGAGATGCATTGCACAGGTTGCTGCAGCAGATAAAAAATCTATAGCGAAATCTCTATCCGAAACAGAATCTATAGAATTATTAGTTGGCTTTTTAAAACCAAGTTTTTTTGCTGTAAATTTTCTGTCTATATTAAATGAAGTTCCGGCCAAAGCGGCAGATCCCAAAGGACATTCATCAATTAAAGTAATATTATTTTTGAATCTTTTCTTATCTCTGCTTAGCATTTCAAGATAGGCAAGCAGATAATGTGCAAAAGAAATTGGTTGAGCATTCTTTAGGTGAGTAAATCCAGGCATTACTGTATCAACATTTTTTGATGCTTTTTTTAAAATAGATCTCATTAAAGAATCTAGTGTCTTGTTAATATCTATTGAAGCATCTTTTACCCATATTTTAAAGTCGGTTACAACTTGATCATTTCTTGATCTCGCAGTGTGTAAGTAGCCAGCAGATTCTCCAATAATTTGAAATAATCTTTTTTCAATGTTTTGGTGAATATCTTCAAATTTTTCTTCAAATTTGAATTTATTTTTATCAATTTCTCTTTTTATTTTTTTAAGTCCATTGATTATTTTTTTTCCGTCTTTTTTTGGAATAATTTTTTGCTTAATGAGCATTTGGACATGAACAATTGATGCTTGAATATCTTCATTATAGAGTCTTTTATCGACATTAATTGATGAACCAATTCTTTGAAAATTTTTAGAATTAGCTTTACCGAATCTATGTGACCAAACAGTTTTATTTTTATTTCTCATTTTGTATGTTAAACCTACTTTAAATATATGAATATTTTAAGGCTCTTATTATTATTTGTTTTTTTCAAATCCAATTTTTTAATTGCAGCCGAACCCTTACCATTCAATAATATAGTTCTTCACAAAAATCCATTACAAGTTTCTCAAGTAAAATTTAAGGATTTTCACTTAAAAGATATCGAACTTAATAAAAATGATGGCAAGATTAAGGTACTTAATTTTTGGGCAACCTGGTGCTCTCCTTGTAAAAGGGAAATGTTAACTTTGGATAATTTAAGTAGGCAATATTCAAACATTTTAATATTTCCAATAAATGTTGACAAGCCAAACCAAAAAAAAACGAAGAAATTTTTTTATGATCTCGACATAAAGAATCTTTCAATATACTTCGATTACGAATTTAAATTGGCTAATCAATTCCAGTTAAGGGGCATCCCCACGACTATTTTGCTAAATACAGAAGGTAACGAATTTGCTCGAATTATAGGGGAAATAGATTTTAACGATAAAAAATTTATGGAATGGTTAAACCAATTCATTTAACTTCTAGACCAATATGCAATATTCTCTAAACTCAACTATAATTCATTCAGGATCTTTAATTAAAAATGCCGTTATACTTTGCCATGGTTACGGGGGGGATGGAAAAGATATTTCAATTGTTGCTAACTATTGGAAAAACTTTTTGCCCGATACTTTATTTGTATGTCCTGATGCTCCAGAGGTTTGTAAGGTAAATCCAGCGGGGTTTCAGTGGTTCGATCTAATGGATCAAACCGAAGACGAAATTTTATCCAAGTCCTTAATTGCAGAAAGTGCACTTAATAAAATTATCGAAGAAGTTAAGGAAAAAAATAAATTAAAAGTAGAGGAAATCGCCTTAGTTGGTTTTAGCCAAGGTTGTATGATTTCTTTACAAACAGCACTAAAAAGAAAAGATCAAGTGAAATGTTTGATTGGTTATTCTGGAAAAATTTTAAATTTAAAACATCTTAGCAAAAATATACTTTCCAGACCCGAAATTTATTTAATGCATGGAGATAAAGATCAAGTGGTTCCTGTAAATCATATACTCGAAGCAAAAGAGTTTTTTTCAAAACAAAAATATGAAATTAACACAAAAATATTTAAAGATTGTGAACACAGAATTCCAACTGAAGGCCTGAGTATAGGTTTAGAATTCTTAAAAAAAAATTTAAAAAATAGCAGTTAATGTGTAACAAAATTATAACTTGATAAATATTTTTCAATAAGCTAGCATTTAGGTATGATTATTTCTTCAGCCGAAAGAGTCCCTTTGGAAAAATGTCCTGCACTGGTTTTAAATGCAGATTTTAGGCCACTTAGCTATTATCCGTTATCATTGTGGTGTTGGCAGGATGCAGTAAAGTCAGTTTTTTTAAACAGGGTGAGTATTGTATCTACTTATCAAAGAAAAATTCGAAGTCCATCTTTCGAAATGAGTTTGCCTAGCGTTATAGCATTAAAAAGTTTTATTAAACCATCTGAGAATCCAAATTTTACAAGATTTAATGTGTTTCTCAGAGACAAATTTACCTGTCAGTATTGTGGAGACAAGAGAGATTTAACTTTTGATCACTTATTACCAAAATCAAAGGGTGGCCTAACAGACTGGGAAAATGTTGTTACAGCATGTTCGACTTGTAATGTTAAAAAAGGAGGGAAGCTTTACAATAAATGTGATTTAAAATTAAAAAAAAGACCCTTCATTCCAACTGTAGATGATTTGCACAAAAACGGTAAAAATTTTCCTCCAAATTTTTTACACGAAAGTTGGATGGATTATCTGTACTGGGATGTAGAACTGGAACCTTAATTAAATCTTTTCAGAAACTTTAATTGCAGCTTTGGAAGATGTTTGTATTATTTTGTTTAATATATAATAGATGCCCTGCTTTGTTGCCCCTTTATCATAAGCAATATTTTTGTGATCAATTTCATCATCTCTAAATTTTGATATAGACTTTTTTAAATCTTCTTCATCATCTCCAATCTTATCTAATTGACCTTTGTAATGTTCATCTATGACTTCCTCGACGGAAGCAGTACATAGCATTGCTGCTTTTTCCCCAAGCATAGTAGTTCCAAACCCCAGGGTTACTCCAAGTAAGTCCCAAATAGGCAAAAAAACTGTTGGTTTAATATTTCTTTTTTGAATTTCTTTATCGAAATATTCAAAGTGCTCTTTTTCGTGTTCTTTCATATCTTCAATCAGTTTTTTCAATTTTTCATTTTTTTTGAAGGTGCTTAGAGCTAATAATTGGCCTTCATAAATTTTAATAGCACCACGTTCACCAGCATGGTCAACTCTAATAATTTCTTCTAAAGTTTTTTTATCTGTTGATTTCATAATTTTTATAGATTCTAATAAATATAAAGAACAATACAAAAGAAAAAATGGTATTAATTGAAGCAAGGGATAATCCAAAAACTCTGAAAGTAACTTCCTTACAACTTATGGTATTTTCTTTAAGCTGATTTAAAATCTCCTCCTTCGATGTTTCTTGATCTAAATTTTGGGTTTCACATACAAAAGACTCATTAAAAAAACCTTGTTCAATACCAAAGTGATAAAAAGCCACAATTGATCCAATTAAAGATATAAAAGAAAGCACCAACAAAGTTGGTCCTGTATATTTTTTCAGTAGTAAAATATTTAAAATTAAAAATACAGAAATAAAATATAGGAAACGCTGATAAATGCAAAGTTTACAAGCCTGGTGCCCCAATGTATGCTCAATTATGTAAGCAGAAATCAAAAATACCAACAGTAGAAAAAAAATTATAATTAAAACTTTATTAGTTTTTTTATTCATTTTTTACTTTAAGAGAAAATAAATAATCCCAGTAATAATCAGTATAAAAAATGTTACAATTATAGACCACTTTGCTCCCTGTTTTTCTAAAAAGGGACCAAACTTTTCTCCAAACTTATAAGTTAAATAAGCTACAATAAAGAATCTCGAACCTCTCGTTACAATGCAAATAATAATAAAAAATAATAAATTAAAATGAATAAAACCACTAGATATGGTTAAAAGTTTAAAAGGCAAAGGTGTAAAACCAGCCGTTACAAGTATACCGAGCCAAGAAAAAAAACCACCTTTTGTTGAAAACTTATCTTTTAAGAAATTTGGATCATTATAACCGTATAATTCAAATATTTTTATTCCAATTTCATTGAAAAAAACATAACCAATAAGATATCCAAAAAGTGCGCCAAGCACAGAAAAAATAGTTGCAATTAATGCTATACGGATAAATTGATTTTTTTTTGCAACAACCATCGGAACTATCATTACATCTGGCGGTATAGGAAAGAATGAGCTTTCAATAAAAGATTCAAATGCTAAAAGTGGTTTAGCATACCTGTGCCCTGCCCAAGAAACACATTTATCGTATATTTTTTTTATCATTTTTTTAGTTGCGTCTTAAATTAATTCAAAACATAATGATTGTACAAACATTAATTAATGGGGATAATGGGCGAATGGTGGAACTGGTAGACGCGTTGGATTCAAAATCCAATGGTAGCAATACCTTGAGAGTTCGAGTCTCTCTTCGCCCACCAATACTATGAATCTATCAAAAACAAATAGTTTAGTTGAATTATTTTTTGACAGGCTAGAAAAGACCGATAAAAAAAAAACTTTTTTAACTTGGTTAAAAAACAAAGATTATCAGTTTAGTTGGGGCGAAGTTTCTGAAAAAATATTTAAACTTTCAAAAAAAATTAGATCTTTAATCCAAGAGGGTGATAGATGTATTCTTTTATCTGAAAACAGACCAGAATGGTTAATTTCTGATATTGCTATAATGAATGCAGGTGGAATATCAGTTCCTATTTTTACAACTTACTCAGCAGATGACTATGAATATATTTTAAATGACTGCAAACCCTCAATTATTATTGTTTCAAATGATAATCAATTTAAGAAAATAAAAAAATTTGTTGGGAGCGAAGTTAAAACAATTATTTCTTTTGAAAAATTAGAAAGTTCAAGCCTGCTAATTTCAGATATATATAATGAAAATACAAAAGATAAAATAATAAACAAAAATATAAAAAGAAAAATGCCAGCTTGTATAATTTATACCTCAGGTACTTCTGGTAACCCCAAAGGTGTAATTTTGAGCCATGGAGGAATATTATCAAATTGTGAGGGGGCACTAGACATACTCCGGTCTCTTACAAAAAAAAAGAAACCTGTTTTTTTGACCTGGCTTCCTCTTTCCCACTCTTATGAACATGCTGTTCAATTTATACAGATATTTTTGGGAGCTAAAGTTTTTTATGCAGAAAGTTTAGAAAAACTTATATCAAATATGTCCGAGGCAAAACCCACAATCATGACAGCTGTACCTAGATTTTATCAGAATCTTTTTAATAAAATTAATATTAATTTTAATAAACAAACAGGTTTCAAGAAAAACTTAATCAATAAAACAATTGAATTAGGAAAAAAAACACTAAAAAAAGAAAAATTAAAATTTAGTGAAAAAATTATTAATTTTTTATGTCATAATTTAGTAAGAAGAAAAATACAAAAACAGTTTGGAGGAGGCCTGCAAGCTTTTGTTTCTGGAGGTGGTGCTTTAGATAAGGATGTAGGAGAGTTTCTTAATGCGATTGGTTTACCAACATTGCAAGGTTATGGGTTAACAGAAACTTCGCCCGTAGTAAGTTGCAATTTACCAGGCTCAATCAAAGTTGAAACTGTAGGTCCACCTTTTAAAACAAATCAGGTAAAAATAGCAGAAGATGGAGAAATTTTAGTCAAAGGCGAGAATGTCATGCTTGGTTATTGTAACAAAGAAAAAGAAACTAATGAAATTTTAAAAAATGGCTGGTTGCATACAGGCGATATTGGAGAAATAGATTCCAATGGATACTTAAAAATTACTGATAGAAAAAAAGATATTATTGTTAATCATGGTGGAGACAATATCTCTCCAAGCAAAATAGAAAACTTCATTTGTAATAATGAAAAAATAAAACAATGTTTAGTTTATGGAGATAAGAAAAACTATTTAGTTGCATTAATAGTTGTAGATCCAAAAGATACAAACGATTCAATTATAAGAAACATTATTGAAAGTTTAAATA
>CACPJP010000017.1 GCA_902634325.1 uncultured Pelagibacteraceae bacterium
GTTGCAACTTGACTTAAATCAGATTTTTGATCTTCAGCCAAAATTAATAAAGGCCCTAAAGCACCAGGAGCAGCTGAAAATATTGAGGTTTTTGTCTCGTATCCTGAAAATTTTTGTAAATACTTTGAAACCAATAAAACACTAACAATAATATATACAAGCATAATCAAAGAAGTCCAGATCCATTGGTGGATTTGGGAGAACAGATTTTTATCTATGTAATTTCCTATGTATAAGCCTAAAAAAATTAAAACTGTACTTAAAACCAACCTGGGCATTTTAGTTTTAACTCCGCCAAGCGAAACAACAGATGTGATTAGCATGGGACCTAGAAACCAAGCCAGGGGAACGTTAAAATAATCAGCAATTAGTGCTCCAGGAACTGACACAATTATTACCCATGCAAATTGTTTAGAGAAGATTTGCTTAAAATTTTCTTTATTAAATGGAATTGCTTGGTTATTCTGCATGACTAATGAAAATAGGTTTTTTGGGAACAGGGCATATTACCTCTTCGGTTATTGAGGGTATTTTTAAGTCAAAATTAAAAATTACAAAGATTTATATATCTCCTCGTAATAGATTAGTATCAAAAAAATTGAGCAAAAAGTTTAAAAAAGTTAGCATTTCTAAGAATAATCAACAACTGGTGGATATGGTCAATTGGGTATTTTTAGCTATTACACCTAAGGTGGGGCATAAAATTTTAAAAGATCTTAACTTCAAATCTAACCAAAAGATTGTGAGTTTTATTTCTACTATAAATATAAAAGAAATAAAAAAATATACAAAAAATAACAAAGTTACACGAGTTATTCCTATGCCATTTATTGGAATTAAAAAAGGTCCAATAATTATTTGCCCCAAGGATCAAAAGGTTAAAAACTTTTTCGACAAACTAGGAAAGACGATTGAGATTAAAAATGAGAAAGTCTCAAAAAACTTTTGGACAACCTCTTCTTTTATGGCTCCTTTTTATCAAATGATGAAAACCACTAGTGATTGGCTTGTTAAAAAAGGTGTTAACAGAAAAATGGCAGAGGATTATGTAAGAGAATTTTTCTCGGCACTATCTCAAGACTCTTTGTTTAAAAATAAGCTCCCATTAAAACAACTTGTGAGCGAATCTCAAACACCAGGCGGTATTAATGCCCAAGCATTGACAGAATTAAAAAAAAAGAAATTTTACAAAATCCAACAAAAAGTTTTAAATAGCGTCTTTAAAAGATTTTAAAATTTTTTGGGGAGCATGGAGTATTTTCTACAACAGCTAATTAACGGTTTAACCTTGGGGTCTGTTTATGGCCTAATCGCTATTGGTTATACAATGGTTTATGGAATCATTGGTATGATTAATTTTGCCCACGGTGATATTTTTATGGTGGGAGCATTCGTTGCTTTAATTGCATTTATACTTTTTGCACTGACGTCAATTGCACTGCCGATCATATTAATATTAGTCTTGTTAATTGCGATGGTTTTTACAGCCTGTTATGGATGGACAGTTGAAAAGTTAGCTTACAAACCTTTAAGAAAATCTTTTAGATTAGCCCCGCTAATTTCTGCATTAGGAATGTCTATTGTGCTTCAAAATTATGTTCAAGCAGCTCAAGGAGCAAGAATAAAAACTTTGCAGCCCGTAATTCAAGGTGGATTTAATTTTTTTAAAGAATCAGATTTTGTTGTCACATTAAGTTATCTACAAATTTTTATAGTTTTAGTAACCATAGTTTTAATGGCGGTCTTTACTTTATTAATTACTAGAACAGCTTTAGGTCGAGCTCAACGAGCATGTGAACAAGACAGAACTATGACTGCATTAATGGGAATAAATGTAGATAGAACAATTTCAATGACATTCATTATTGGTTCATCACTGGCTTCAGTCGCTGGGGTAATGTTTGTTATGTATTATGGTGTTATAGATTTTTATATTGGTTTCTTGGCCGGGATTAAAGCATTTACTGCTGCTGTGTTAGGTGGAATTGGATCCATACCGGGGGCAATGCTTGGAGGGTTATTAATTGGATTAATCGAAACTTTTTGGTCAGGATATATTTCAATTGAATATAAAGACATTGCAGCCTTCACTACTTTAGTTATTGTTTTAATATTTTTCCCAACAGGTTTTCTAGGAAAACCAGATATCGAAAAAGTATAAAAATGGGAAAAGATTTAATTCAAAAATCACTTAAAGACAGTTTGTTTACAGGAATTATAGCGCTTGCTTTATTTGGTCCTATTGTTGGACTTAGAACAGTTGCTAAAAACGAAGTATTAGTTGTTGAACCAAAATGGCTTGTTGTTTTACTTATTGTTATTTTTTGTGCAGTAGGTAGATTTTTTATCAATATTTATACTTTTAAAAAAGAACAAAGAAGAGGAGAAGCATCATCGTTTGGAAAAGCAATCTCTCATTTTTTAGATGAAAAAGGATCTCAGATAGCAATAGGAGCAATTGCTTTCTCAATTATTTTCCCTTTCATGCCATTTGCTGATCGTTATTGGATGGATATAGCCATCATGATGATGACTTATATTATGCTAGGCTGGGGTTTAAATATTGTTATTGGTTTAGCTGGACTTTTAGACTTAGGGTACGTAGCTTTTTATGCTGTAGGAGCTTATTCTTATGCTCTTTTTGCTATTCATTTTGGTTGGTCTTTTTGGATCTGTCTTCCAATCGCTGGTCTTTTTGCGGGTATGTTTGGAATTTTATTAGGTTTTCCAGTTTTAAGACTAAGGGGAGATTATCTAGCAATTGTTACCCTTGCCTTTGGTGAAATGATAAGAATTCTTTTATTGAATTGGTATGAATTAACAAAAGGCCCAGATGGTCTTACAGGAATTCCAAGACCTTCGTTTTTTGGCTTGCCATTTAAACGTTATCCTGATGAAGGAGTAGAAACTTTCCACACTTTTTTTGGACTAGAATATGATCCCATGCAAAGAATTATTTTTCTTTATTACCTAATTCTTATTCTGGCTTTAATAACAAACGCTTTTACCATAAAGATAAGAAGGCTACCGGTCGGCAGAGCCTGGGAAGCATTACGAGAAGACGAAATAGCTTGTAAGTCTTTAGGGGTTAATCCAAGAAACACTAAACTAACAGCGTTTGCTGTTGGAGCTATGTTTGGTGGTTTTGCGGGGTCATTCTTTGCAACTCGTCAGGCTTTTATTAGCCCTGAAAGTTTTACTTTTATTGAATCAGCCATAATAGTTGCGATAGTTGTTTTAGGCGGAATGGGTTCACAAACAGGTGTAGTTCTATCTACAATTTTTTTAATTGGTCTTATAGAGGTTTTTAGAGATTTTGAATCGTATCGAATGATCGCTTTTGGTGGTGCCATGGTTCTTATCATGGTGTTCAGACCAAAAGGAATATTAGCAAAAAGAAAACCAACTATAACAATGGGTAAACACGGATAATTTATGAGCAATACATTACTTGATGTTCAAAATTTAACAATGAAATTTGGTGGTCTTGTCGCTATCGATGACCTTTCTTTTTCTGCAAAAAAAGATCACATCACATCAATTATAGGGCCGAATGGAGCTGGAAAAACTACAGTATTTAATTGTTTGACTGGGTTTTATAAAGCTACAGCAGGTTCAATGTACTTGAATAAAGATAACAATCAAATGGATTTGAAGAAATTTTCTGATTTTAAAGTTGCTCAAAAAGCAGGGGTAGCTAGAACTTTTCAAAACATAAGATTATTTCCACAAATGTCAGTGTTAGAAAATATGATGGTAGCCCAACACAATAAACTCATGGTGGCATCTGGTTTTAGTATTCTTGGTTTATTGAACTCACGTTCTTATTTACAAAAAGAAAAGGAAGCAACAGAGATTTCAAAATATTGGCTAGATATTATAGGACTAACCAATAGAGCAGATGATAATGCAGGAGATCTTCCTTATGGAGATCAAAGAAAATTAGAGATTGTAAGAGCAATGTGTATAGAACCACATCTTTTATGCTTAGATGAGCCGGCCGCAGGATTAAATGCAAAAGAGTCTGCTGAATTAAATAAATTACTTAAATTTATAAAAAATGACAAAAAAACAGGAATTTTATTAATCGAACACGATATGAGTGTCGTTATGGGAATCTCAGATCATGTTGTTGTTTTAAATTATGGAAAAAAAATCTTTGAAGGAACAGCAGCAGAAACAAAAAATAGTCCAGAAGTTATTGAGGCCTATTTGGGAACAGAGGACTAAACATGTTAAATATTTCTAAAGTTGAAACTTTTTATGGTAACATTCAAGCTCTTAGAGGAGTAGATGTTAAAGTTAATGATGGAGAAATTGTTGCCTTGATCGGATCAAATGGCGCAGGAAAATCAACTCTATTAATGACGATAAGTGGTGTTAATAAAGCAGCTACAGGGGAAATACTTTTTGAAAGTAAAAGCATAGCAAATTTACCTCCACACAATATTGTTAATCTTGGAATTTCTCAAGTTCCTGAAGGAAGAAGAATATTTTCAAGATTAACTGTAGAAGATAATTTGAGATTAGGAGCGTCTGTAAATGAAAAAGGTAAAAATTTTGATCAAGATTCAAAGGATGTGTATGATCTTTTTCCTGTTTTAAAAGATCGATTATCGCAAAGAGGCGGAACTTTATCAGGGGGGGGAACAACAAATGTTGGCTATTGGTAGAGCTATGATGGCTAGACCCAGAATGCTTTTGTTGGACGAACCTTCTTTGGGTATTGCACCCAAATTAGTTAACCAAATATTCTCATCCATCAAAAATATTAACAAAGAGAAAAAAGTTACAGTTTTTTTAGTAGAGCAAAATGCTAAAAAAGCATTGGAACTTGCAGATAGAGGATATGTTTTGGTAAATGGAAAAATTTCCTTAGAAGGTCCAGGTAAAGATCTACTTAACAACCCAGACGTGCAAGCTGCTTATCTAGAAGGCGGAAAATAATAATTTTTTGGACAGTTTTGCTGTTTACACAAACTTGTAGTTGTAGTTCAATAACACAATTTTAATTAATTAATTAATATAGGAGAGGAAAAACAATGATTAGATTAATGAAATATCTAGTTTCTGTATTTGCTGCCTTTTTAATGTTTGGTTCGTTCTCAGCGAAGGCTGACGTAGTAGTTGCAAGCGCTGGACCAATGAGCGGACAGTACGCATCTTTTGGTGCTCAGCTTAAAGCTGGTGCTGAAATGTGGGTTAAAGACGTTAATGCAAAAGGTGGTATAAACGGAGAAAAAGTTAAATTAGTAATCGGTGACGATGCTTGTGATCCAAAACAAGCCGTTGCAGTTGCTAACAAATTTGTATCACAGAAAGTTGCCTACGTTGCAGGCCACTTCTGCTCTGGATCTTCAATACCAGCTTCTAAAGTGTACACAGAAGAAGGTATTATCCAAGTTTCTCCAGCTTCAACAAATCCGGCATTTACGGATGAAGGTGGACCAAACGTTTTCAGAGTTTGCGGAAGAGATGATCAGCAAGGTGAAGTTGCTGGCGCATTTTTAGCAAAAGAATATAAAGGAAAAAAAGTTGCAATTATTCATGACAAAACTGCTTACGGAAAAGGTTTAGCAGATGCTACTAAAATGAACATGAATAAAGCTGGCTTAAAAGAAACTATGTATGAAGCGTTTACAGCAGGTGAAAAAGATTATTCTGCTTTAGTTTCTAAACTTAAGTCAAATGGTATTGATGCAGTTTACCTTGGTGGTTACCACACAGAAGGTGGTTTGATCGTGAGACAAATGAGAGATCAAGGTATGAAAACTAAACTAATTAGTGGTGATGCATTAGTTACAGCTGAATACTGGCAAATTACTGGTGATGCTGGCGAAGGTACGTTAATGACTTTTAGCCCGGATCCTAGAAACAATCCAGAAGCTGCTCCATTAGTTAAGAAGTTCAAAGCTGCAGGTATCGAACCTGAAGGTTATGTACTTTATTCTTACGCTGCACTTGAAGTGTTCGAACAGGCTGCGAAAGCTGCTGGTTCAACAGACAGCAAAAAGGTTTTGAAAGCTATGAAAAAAGGCAAATTCAAAACTGTGCTTGGGACTTTAAGCTTTGATAAAAAAGGCGATGTAAGTCTACCGGGTTATGTATGGTATGAGTGGAGCAAAGGAAATTACAAACAACTGTAATTTTTTTTAATTCATAAAATTAAGAAGGGGGCTTTCTTAGCCCCCTTTTTTTTAGGAGGCGAAATGGAAATAACATACGATGATTTTAAAAAAGTTCGAATTAAGCTAGGCACTGTTTTATCAGTTGAGAAAAACGAAAAGGCTAGAAAACCATCACTAGTGGTTAAGGTTGATTTTGGAAAAGATATAGGGATCAAACAATCTTCTGCTCAGATTACACACTATTATTCCAGAGATAATCTTGTAGGAAAACAGGTAATCGGTGTTTGTAACTTTCCAAAAAAAAATATTGCAGGCGTAGTCTCAGAGGTATTAATTCTTGGAGCTATAGAGAAAGACGGGAAAGTAGTTCTTGTTCATCCTTCTCAAAAAACAGAGAATGGTTTAGATATTGCGTAAACTATGTACCCTGATTTACTAAACCTTATAATATTTGGTTTTGTTACAGCATTTACACCTGGACCTAATAATATTACGGCGTCGTATTCTGGATTCAACTTTGGTTTCAGAAAAACACTGCCTTTAATATTAGCTGTTATTTTTGGTTGGACATCATTATTAATTTTAATGGATACAGGTCTAATTTTAATTTTTAGACAATATCCTTTTCTTCAAGATATTATTCGAGTGTTAGGTTCCATATTTCTTGTTTACTTGGCTTATTTGATTTCTTTTAGCAAAAGCTCGATAGATGCTTTAACTAAGAATCCAATAACCTTTGGGAAAGCATTTGTTTTACAATTTATTAATCCAAAAAGTATAGTTGTTTCTATGACAAGCGTTTCAATTTTTATTGATGCAGGAGATAATTATTTAAG
>CACPJP010000018.1 GCA_902634325.1 uncultured Pelagibacteraceae bacterium
TCTTTTATAAACTGATCTTTGTAAGGAAGTAGAACCGCAATATTACTATTCATTTAAACTAATATCCCTTGCCTTCTTTTCCTTTAATTCCTTTTAATTTTTTCAAAATACTCTTTGATCCGCCAGATATGAATTTTTGATCAGAACCAACGGTAACCAGCTGAAAGCCTTTTTTAATCATTTTTTCAGCGTACTCAGGTGTTGTGTTGTGAATACCAGGTACTATTTTGTTTTTTTTTGCATGTTCTAATATTTTCATAATTACAGAATAAGCTAGATCATTTTCTTCTTTATCAAAACCAGGTTCTGCTCCAATTGCTAAACTTAAATCTGCAGGACCTATATAAATACCATCTAAATCTGGTGTTGACATTATTTCATCAAGGTTGTTTAGAGCTTCTTTTGTTTCGATCATGGCAAATTTCAATATTTCTGTGTTTGCATGTTTTCCATAATCTAACCCCCCATACAAAAGACCTCTTATTGGACCAAAACTTCTGTATCCTTTAGGTGGATACATGCATGCTTGTACAAAATTTTCTGCTTGTTTTCTATTGTTTACCATTGGGCATATAACTCCATAGGCGCCTGCGTCTAAAATTTTCATTATTTGACCAGGTTCATTCCAATTTACCCTGGCCATCGGAACAACATCTGTTGTTGATATAGCCTGAAGCATTTGTAAGGCATTGGGATAATCTATAACACCATGTTGCATATCAATTGTAAGGGAATCCCAGTCCTGATGGGCCATTACTTCTGCGGAAAATGAATGAGGTATTTGAAGCCAACCATTTATTACAGCTTTGCCTTCAGAAAAAATTTTTTTAAGTTTATTTTTTCTCATTAATCACCCGGAAAGACCAAGATGTGTGTATTTGATATTTAAATAATCTTTTATACCAACAGAACCACCTTCTCTTCCATAGCCAGTTTGTTTTATTCCACCAAATGGTGTTTCTGCAGTAGCTACAACCGGTGTGTTTACAGCAACAATACCAGTCTCTAACTGCTCAGATGCTTTGAATGCCTTTTCCATAGAATTTGTACACACATATCCTGCCAGGCCACAGTCATGATTATTAGCTCTTTTGATTACTTCATCAAATTTTTTAAAAGTTGTTATCGGTGTTATTGGGCCAAAAGGTTCTTCTGACATTATAGTAAAGTTATCTTTAACATTGTCAATTATGGTAGGTTCATAAAAAAAACCCTTATTAAATCCCGCAGGTCTTTTGCCTCCATACAAAATTTTTCCACCTTCTTTTTTAGTTTTTTCTACAATTTTTTCTATTTCTTCTAATCTTTTTTTTGTAGTGATAGGACCAAGGTTTGTTCCCTCTTTTAAACCATCTCCAATTTTAAGTTTTTTTGTTTTTTCAACAAAAGTTTTAGCAAAGTTTTCTTTTTTGCTTTCGTGTATATAAAATCTAGATGGTGAAATACAGACTTGACCATTGTTTCTGTATTTTGAAGTAATGGCCATATCAGTAACTTTGTCTATATTAGAATCTTCAAAAACAATAAAAGGTGCATGTCCACTTAACTCCATGGTTACTCTCTGAACTTTGTCAGCAGCTTTTTTAAGAATAAGTTTTCCAACTCTAGTTGAGCCAGTAATTGAAACTTTCTTTATAATATCGGAAGAAATTAAATCATTAGAAATTTGTTCTGGATCGCCAGATAATAAATTAACAACGCCTGGGGGAATACCTGCATCATTAATGATATTCACCATTTCCATAACAGAACCTGGTGTAATTATATCAGGTTTAACTATTACAGAACATCCAGCTGCTAAAGCAGTAGAAATTTTTCTTGAGGCTAAAATTATTGGAAAATTCCATGGTACCAATGCAGCAACAACACCGATTGGTTGATAAATAACCTGAACTCTTGTGTCTTCAAATCTGCTTTCAACAGTTTGTCCAAAAATTCTTTTTGTTTCTTCTGAATTCCATTCAAAAATATCTGCTGCGCTAGCAACTTCACCTGCCCCTTCAACTAGAGGTTTTCCTACTTCCAAGGCTAACCATTTAGCCAAAACATCTTTTCTTTCTCTCATTAGTTCAGATATTTTTCTAATTTTTGAAGATCTTTCCCAGGCTGGTGTTTTTTTCCAAATTGCAAAACCTTTTTCAGCCGAGTTAAGTGCTTTAAAAACATCTTTCTTGGTTGCTTTAGATGCTTTACCTATAACTTCCTCGGTTGCAGGATTTATGACATCGTATGTCTCATTTTTTTCAGAAGGTTGCCATTTTCCGTCAATGAATTGACCAAATTTTGAGTACATTTTTTAAATCTATATTATATTTAAATTTTAATCAATTAGTATTGAGTTTTTTATAATTTTACTATCATTGACTCTTTAGTTTTGTTTTCAAAAAAATCAATTATATTTTGTATCGTTTCCAAGCTCATTCTGTACTTACATTCTTTAGTAAAGCTAGATGAATGCGGACTTAATAATACTCTCTTATTTTTTAATAACGGGTTATTTGAATCAGGAGGTTCTTTTTCAAAAACATCTAAACCAGCTGCAAAGATAGTTTTTTCTTTAAGTGCTTGATCTAAATCTTTTTCGTTTATCACCCCTCCTCTAGATGTATTAATTATTATTGTATTTTTTTTCATAATTTTAAACATTCTAAAATCAAATAAATTTTTTGTTTCCTTATTTAAAGGCATATGAATTGATATAAAATCTGCTGTTTTTACTGCAGTCTTTAAACTATTAATTTTATTTCCACCAAAAGATCTAATAATTTCTTTGCCTATAAAAGGATCATAAACATTTACTTTCATTTCAAAACCAAGACATCTTTTTATTAAATTTTTTCCAATTCGACCAAATCCAACTATTAAAATTTCTTTTTTAAATAGTTCGTAGGTTTCAATTTTAAAAATATTATCTTTAAAATTACCTGTCCTTACAGCGGTGTCATAAGCTACTATTCCTTTTGATAAAGATAGCATCATATACATTGTGTGTTCAGCAACTGTTACAGCATTTCCGGTTGCCGTAATCATTAATGTTATATTTTTTTTTTTAAGATAATTTAAATCAATATTGTCTATCCCTACTCCATGTCTAGATATAACTTTTAGTTTTTTGCAATTACTTAAAATTTCTTCATCTAGTTTTACAACTCTAAGAGTTAATCCATCAAATTGCGGCAATTTTTTTATTAGGTTATTTTTGGAGATGTCTTCAATAATTTCATATTCAAAATCAGAATGCTTATCTAAAAGATTTAAACCTGCTGTATCAATTTTTTCTATAATTCCAATTTTAAACATTATACTTAATGGCGGTCCCACGGGGAATCGAACCCCGATTAGGTGATTGAAAACCACCTGTCCTAACCGTTAGACGATGGGACCGAATTATTGATTGTCTTATTAACAGAAATATCGTCGATAATAAACTCTACATTTTTCTGACCTTTCCATTCATTAAGACTTAGTTTTCCAAAAATATTAATTTTTTTTTGATTTTTTGATAATAAATAGCTTTCTAAATCTGTTTTCACAGCATTGAAAGTAACGCTTTTAACAACGGAACCATCTTTTGCTGTCAATAAAGATCTAATGTGTTTCTCTCCTACAATTGAAGATTTTAGTAATTCCAAATCCTCAATAACAAATCTTGGCTCAGGATTTCCAGGTCCAAAGGGGGAAAGAGAGTTAATTTCTGAAAAAAAATCTTCGTTTAAGGCTGATGGTGATATTTTTGAATCAAAAAATAAAGCATTTGTTTTAGTTAAAGTTTTTTCGACTTTAAAAAATTTTTTTATAATAAAATCTTTAAATTCTTGAATTTTATTTTCTTCTATACTGAAGCCACCAGCCATTTTATGACCTCCGCCTTTTTTCAAAATATTATTTTGAACAGCGCTAATAATAACGGTTCCAATATCAAATCCCAAAACAGATCTTGCGGAAGCTCTTCCTAGTCCTTTTTCAACGGAAATTATAACGGTGGGTTTGTTGTATTTTTCTTTTAATCTTGAGGCAATAATCCCAATTACACCTCCGTGCCAATTATGACCAGACAAAACAATTACTGGTTCATTGGCATCAATAGTAATAGTGCTTTCTATTTTTTTTAACATGTTATTTTCAATCAATTTTCGTTCTTTGTTGTAAGATTCTAGTTCTGTAGCAATTTTAAAAATTTCTTTTGAATCTCGACTTAATAATAGATTGGCCCCGTGCGAACATTTACCTACTCTGCCTCCGGCATTTATTCTTGGTCCTAAAATATAGCCAAGATGATAAGTGTTGAGATTACTTTCAATTCCACAGATGCTCTTTAAAGTTTTTAATCCAGGATTTGATTTTTTTTTTAACACCTGCAAACCCTGGCTAACAATTGCTCTGTTAAGACCAACTAAAGGAACTACATCACAAACAGTGCCTAAAGAAACTAGATCAAGATAATTAATTAAATCCGGTTCTTTTATATTGTTTTTTTTAAACCAATTTAACTCTCTTAATTTTTTATTCAAAGCTATAAGAAACATAAAACATACTCCAGCTGCACAAAGATAGCTTAAGTTAGAACTATCATCATACCTGTTGGGGTTAACTATAGAAAAAGCTTTTGGTAACTTTAATTCAGATTGGTGATGATCTAAAACCATAACATCGGTATTTTTTTTTTGTGAAAATTCAATTGTATCAAATGATAAAGTTCCACAATCAACGGTAAAAATTAATTTTGATCCATTTAAAATTAATTTTTCAAAAGCTTTTTTGCTTGGCCCATATCCTTCTGTTTTTCTGTCTGGTATATAAATTTCTATTTTTTGACTAATTTCATTAAAGTAA
>CACPJP010000019.1 GCA_902634325.1 uncultured Pelagibacteraceae bacterium
TGTTATTTTTGCTAGACAATATTGCCGGAGCTAAACAACAAAACTCAAATAATTTTCCTGTTTTTTTCTTTTGCATACTTATAACTTTTGAAGATGCTATTTTTCTTTTTTCATAACTTAAATCAAGAAATTGTCCGCCGGCAATTCCTGTATGTCCTGCACATTCTGCTAATTTTTTTAAAAGAATAACTTTTATAGATGGTTTAACATTATATTTTTTATCCGTGATAATTTCAAATGCTAGTGTTAATAGAGAGTTTCCAGCAAGAATAGCTGTGGACTCTCCAAATTTTTTGTGGGTTGAAGGTTTGCCTCTTCTTAGTTTATCATTATCCATACATGGTAGATCGTCATGGATTAAGGAATAGGAGTGAATACATTCTACGGCGGCACAGATATTAATTACTTTGTTAGGATTTAAATTAAATATTTTTGCCGAATTCAAAATAATTGTAGATCTAATTTTCTTGCCTCCAAACAAAATTCCGTATTTCATTGCGGGAATAAGATTGGAATATTTTTGATTCTTAAAATATTTTTTCAAAAACCTATTAACTATTTTTGCGTTTTTTTTAATGCCTTTTTCCATTGAAAATATCTAAAATTATTTTTTCTTTCCCATAGAATGAATTTTGTTAAGCCTTTCCTTAAAAAGTTCATCAACGTGATTATTTAAAAGCAAAAGCCTTTCATAGTCCTCTTTTGAACCCTCAAGATCAATCTTGTCCTTTTCTAATCTCTCAAGAATATCCATTATTTCTGATTTTGCATCGTTTATTGATTTACTTTTAATATCAGGTGGAATATTTTTCGTTTTCATAAAAAATTATAATAATCTTAATATGAAAAATATCTATAAAAATTCTCCATCAAATTTGAGTAAAGCAAAAAAGATTTTGGAGAAAAACAATATAATTGCTGTTCCAACCGAGACTGTTTATGGCTTAGCAGGAAATGCTTATTCAAATTCGTCGATTAAAAAAATATATAAACTTAAAAAGAGACCTAAAAAAAATCCATTAATTATTCACTACTACAACATTAAAGAATTGAGGAAAGATGCGTATATAGACGAAAAATTCTTGAAACTTTATAAAAAATTTTCTCCAGGACCTTTAACTTATGTATTGCGAAAGAAAAAAAAATCTAAAATTTCTTCCCTGGCAAATGCAAAACTAAAAAGCATAGCTGTTAGATTTCCTAAAAATATTACAATAAGAAATTTGTTAAAACAATTAAACTTTCCCCTTGCAATTCCAAGCGCCAACATATCAAGCAACGTAAGTCCAATAAGTGCGAGCGATGTAATTGATGAATTTGGAAAAAAAATTAATTTTATTTTAGATGGAGGAAGATCAACAATAGGCTTGGAATCTACAGTTATAAGTTTATACGGAAAAACAAAAATACTTAGGCCTGGTGTGATAAGTCATAAAAAAATTGGAAAAATTTTAAAAAAAAATATATCAGTTTCAAAAAAAACAAAGGAATTACGATCTCCTGGCTTGTTAAAAAAACATTATTCTCCAGGGATTCCTATTAAACTTAATTGTAAGAAAGCGGATAAGAAAACAGCATTTATAGTTTTTGGAAGAAAATATAAAAAGGCCGGAAATGTATTTAATTTGAGTAGCGGTGGTAGCCTAAAAGAAGCCGCAAAAAATTTATATAAAACTTTGAGGAAAATTAAAAATTTAAAATATAAAAAAATAAATGTTGTTAAAATTCCTAAACATAATATAGGAATTGCAATAAATGATAGGTTAAGGAGAGCTTCGCATTAAATGTTTGTTCAAGTTAAAAACCTTACAAAAAAATTCAAAAACAGTATTGCTGTTAACAAAATTAATTTCTCTATTGAGAAAAATAAAACCGTTGGTTTATTAGGTCCAAATGGGTGCGGAAAAACTACATCGATTGGTATGATGCTTGGTCTAATAACGCCTTCCGAAGGTGAAATAATTATAGACAATAAGAATTTAGATAAAACCGATCGAGTAAGTTTTTTAAGTAAAATGAATTTTGCATCTCCATATGTTGAATTGCCCAAAAGACTAACTGTTAAACAAAATTTACAAGTATATGGAAGATTGTATGGTGTAAAAAATTTAGAAAAAAAAATAAATGAAATATCAAAAGAATTAGATATAAAAAATTTTCTAGAAAAAAAAACTGGAGAACTTTCTTCTGGACAAAAGAATAGGGTCACTTTGGCAAAATCATTAATAAATGATCCAGAAATTCTTTTTTTAGATGAACCAACTGCTAGCTTAGATCCTGATATTGGAGATTACGTTCGGGGTTACATTGAGTCTTACAAATCAAAAAATAAAATTACAATTTTGCTAGCGTCCCATAATATGGCCGAAGTTGAGAGACTTTGCGACAGTATTATTATGATGAAAAATGGAAAAATTATAGATGAAGGAACTTGTGAAGAAATTATTAAAAAACACGGTAGAAAAAACTTGGAAGAAACTTTTTTAAAACTGGCAAGGAGTAATAATGAGATTTAATCAAATTTATGCATTAAGTCTTAGACACATTTACCTAATATCTGGTTCGCTACCGAGGATAATAGACTTGATTTACTGGCCAACAGTACAAATTTTTTTATGGGGTTTTATATCCAAGTTCTTTACATTGAATTCGGATTATTACAGCAACACGGTCGGGGTTATTCTGACTGCAGCAATTCTCTACGACTTTTTGTTCAGAGCTAGCATAAGTTATAATATGATGTTTTTGGAAGAAATTTGGAGCAGAAATTTTACAAATTTATTTATTGCCCCTATCAAAATAAGCGAGATTATCACTTCATTAACTTTAACTGCAATTCTTAGAACCCTTATTGGATTAGTTCCCGCAGCAATTTTAGCAATACCTCTTTTTGGAGTTTCTATATTTAAACTTGGAATTCCTTTGTTTTTCTTATTGTTGAGCTTATATATATTTGGAGTCACTTTGGGGCTGCTAGTAACTTCTGGCTTGTTAAGATATGGACCTTCTTTTGAAAATATCGCATGGGCAAGTTTATTTTTTTTAGCTCCCTTGGGATGTATTTATTACCCTGTAGAAATATTACCCGACAGTCTTCAATTTGTTGCAAGAGCTTTACCGCTTGTTCATATTTTTGAGGAGATGAGAAACATACTATTGAATAACAGCGTCAATTTGTTTGAAATAACTAAATCAATTTCCATTTCCATAGTGTACTTTATTATTGGAGTTGTGATTTTTTATGTATCTTATTTTGGCGCAAAAGAAAAAGGTACGTTAATTAATATGGGTGAATAAAATATCATGAATGAAAAAATTGAAGAAATAAAAAAACTTGAATCTCCTCCAAGGTTAATAAAAAATTTGTATAGTAAAGGAGAAATTGAAGAATTTTTAAAATTATACAAAGATCTTCCAACCACGGTCCACAATAAAAAACAAAATGTTATCAAAAAAAGATGGCTCCAAGGTTATAATGAAAAACTGGAGAAGTTATTATGTGAAAGACTTAGAAAAGAAATTGGAGATTTTAAAATGGACAACCTTAAAGATGAAAATGGTAAAGATATTTATGGTCTTATACAAGAAAGTTATGCTCCGATCGGTTTGCATGTAGATGCTGGTTTTGAATTAAAAAATCATATATATAAACAAAGCTTAATTCCTCTGACTCCTATTGGTAGTACAGTTATTTTCAAAAATAGATTCTATGGGGGATCAACCACTTTTACCCAGGACCCAGAAGAACTTAAGAAAAAAGATTTAAATTATGGGCAGAACAAAAGATCATCTGAACATTTAAAATTATACGGCGGCAAACCATTTGATAAGAAAATACATGAAAAGTATTTAAAACATGAGAATATAGATAATTTAAAAGGCTTAGAGGTAGAGATGATTTATGAATGGAAGTTAGGCGAAATGTTGATTTTTGATAGAACTCATTTACATTG
>CACPJP010000020.1 GCA_902634325.1 uncultured Pelagibacteraceae bacterium
TCTGATCATCAAGTGATAAACCTATTTTTTTAGCAAGGCCATTCCATTTTAAATTATCAATAACAAACTTTCCATCTTTTGAGATCACAGAAATTCCCAGTTTTTCTAAATCATAATTTTCTTCAAAAGAATTCTTTGGAATAACAAAAAGTTTATACCTTTCTCCATACTCAGTTAACCTGGTAACCTTAACACGAACTTCTTTTTCTGGTTTCAAAATTAATTCTTGGCTTTGATTCAAATCTTTAAAATTATATTCGGGTATAAATTTATTTAATATGAAACCCGGTCTCAGTAAAGCGGTTGCAATAACTAGAAAAATTATAATTTCATAAATTTTGAGTCTGTTAAAAAACCACCCCTGTGTTGCTGAAGTAAAAACAAGTATTCCTGCCAAGGATGTAAAGATAACGATTAAACCATGCCAAATATTTTCAACGCCAATCAAAAGCAGTTCATGATTAAACAAAAATACAATGGGAAGAATTCCTGTTCGTAAACTATACCAAAAAGATTGAACTCCCGTTCTTAAAGGATCTCCCCCAGATATTGCTGCAGCCGCATAGGAGGCTAAACCAACCGGTGGCGTTATATCGGCCATTAATCCATAGTAAAATACAAATAAGTGAACTGCTATTAGTGGGAATATGTAGCCTGATGCATTTCCTACATCAACCAATACTGCTGCCATTAAAGATGCAACAACAACATAATTAGCTGTGGTTGGAAGACCCATCCCTAAAAGCAAACACAATACAATTGTTAGAAGAATTAAAATAACAACATTATCTTTTGCTAAAGACTCAACTACAATAATTAAGTTTGTACTTAACCCTGTAGAACCAACTGCGCCAACTATTACACCAGCTGTCGCTATAGCAACCCCGACTCCGACCATATTATAAGCGCCTTTTTGAAAACCTGTTATTGATTCATTAAACCATTTCTTCAAAGAATTAATAAAATCTTTATCTTTTGAACCATCAATAAGTTTTTTTATTAGATTGACTGCTAGTAAAGTAACTATTGTATAAAATATTGAGAAAGAAGCTGTAAGTCTTAAATAAACTAACAAATAAATTAAAACAAAAATTGGTATCAAAAAATGAAGACCTGAAATAAAAGTTTTACGTAAGTTTGGTATATCCTTTTCTTCCATGCCTTTAAGATTTAGTTTTAGAGCCTCAAGGTGAGAAATATAAAACAAAGCTATGTAAGATATAATCGCAGGCAAAAATGCGTGCTTAACTACTTCAAAATAAGTAATTCCAATAAAACTAGCTATAATAAAAGCTGCTGCTCCCATAACGGGCGGCATTATTTGACCATTAACTGATGCTGAAACTTCGATGGCCCCCGCTTTCTCTTTGGAGAAACCAGTTTTTTTCATTATCGGAATAGTAAATGTTCCGGTTGTAACAGTATTTGCAATGGATGAACCTGAGATTAAACCTGTCATTCCTGATCCAAGTATTGCTGCTTTGGCAGGACCACCTCTCATTTTTCCGACCATAGCAAAAGCTAAATCTAAAAAATATTTACCACCTCCAGCGGTATCTAATAGAGCCCCAAATAATACAAAAAGAAATATAAAATCTAAAGAAACACTAATTGGTATTCCAAATATAGCTTCCTGATCAAACCAATGATAACCAACGAGTCTTTTTACTGAAAGTCCGCCGTGAGAAATTATATCAGGAAAATATTGTCCAAAAAAAGAAAATAATAAAAATGCTGTTGCCACTATCACAAGGGGCAAACCAATTACTCTTCTAGTGGACTCTAATAATGCTAAAATTCCGAAAGATCCAATTATTAATTCAATTGGTACAACAAATTCTTTGCCTAAAAAATTTAAATCTAGATTTAATAATATTCCGCCTCTATCAACTATCTGGTCATAAAAAAAATAAATATAAATACAGGCAGAAAATGCCAGGCATGCAAGAGCCACATCGGCAATGCCTATCTTCCCTTTTTTTTTATTAAGTGGAAATATCAAAAATGCTAATAGGAGTGCAAAACCAAGGTGTATAGCTCTTGCTGGTAATCCCTTAAAAAGACCCACACCAAACATAAATGGGAATGGGGAAGCATACCAAAGTTGAAATAATGACCATATAATTGCGATAGCTGCTACAATCTTTAGATGTAATCCAGAAAGATTGCGGGTTGGTGATAAATCTTCTTGAATTTTTTTATCTATAAAACTTTCTTTTCCATTTGTCATAAATTCTTAGAATACTCTATTATAAAAAAAAGGCCCAATAAAATATTGGGCCTTTTAATTTGAAATGTAAAAATTATTACATTAATCCAGCTTCTTTATAGTATTTAACAGCGCCTGGATGTAATGGAGCTGATAACCCATCTTTAATCATGTTTTTCTTTTCAAGAAAACCAAAAGCAGGATGTTGTTTTTTGAAATCATCAAAATTTTCCATAACAGCTTTTGTTACAAGATAAACAAGTTCTTCTGAAACGTTAGCGCCAGTTACAAATGTAGCTTTAACACCAAAAGTAGTTACATCTTTCTTTTGACCTGTGTAAGTACCTTTAGGTATTACTGCTTTCGCATAGTAATCAGCACCGTCTATTAAACCTTGAACAGGTCCACCTGTAAGATTTATAGGCATTGCTTTTGCTGCGCAAGTAGCTGCTTCTTCCATTGCTCCGTTAGGAAAACCAACAGAGTAACCGAATGCATCTATTTTGCCATCGCAAAGAGCTTTTACTTGTTGTGAAGATGTTAGTTCAGTAGTTCCTTTAAACATGCTCATATCAGCACCCATAGCTTTCATTAGCTCTTCCATAGTTCCTCTTTGACCAGAACCTGGGTTACCAATATTAACTACTTTGCCTTTTAAGCCTTTGAAGTCTTTAACTTTAGCTTTTTTTCTAGCCCAAATTTGAAAAGGTTCATTGTGAACTGAGAAAACAGCTCTTAGATCACCAAACTTTTTTCCTTCCCATTTGCTTGAACCATTATAAGCATGGAACTGCCAGTCAGACTGAGCAACGCCGAATTGAAATTCTCCAGCTTTGATTTGGCCAATGTTATAGTTTGATCCACCAGTTGAAGGAGCAGTACATCTATATGCTTTAGCTGTACCTTTTTTTCTTCCGTGCTCAGCACTTATTGCTTGTTTGTGTAACATTTTGCAAACAGAGTTTCCAACTTGGAAATAAACTCCAGTTGGTCCACCTGTTCCAATCGTAAAAAACTCAGCAGCCTTTACTACTGACATCATCGGTAAAGACAATGCAAACAGCATTACCGCGGCTGAGATTGTTGAGATTATTTTTCTCATAACTTTCCCCCTTAATTAGATAATTAATATTAAAAATGTATCAATTTGTGCTGGGTGTTGTACAGGGCAAATAGCTTAAATTGGACATTTATTTTGCTATTGATTTAGAGGCTTTTGGACCACTCTGACAATCTCTTAGTTCCTTCCACAATATTTGGCGCATACTTTTCTATAATATCATCATCTAGTTTTTTACTACCATTAATATTTTTTAAAAATACATCACCGTTAAAATCTGTATAGCTTAGTCTTGCTAACATTTTATCCGGGCTAAAGCCAAAATCAGATCCGGGTAATAACGCAACGCCAGTTTTCTTTATTATGTCGTCGCACATTTCGTTTGAAGTTTTAAATTTTGAATTTAAAAATTCTGGCATTATATAAAATCCTCCCTGCGGTGGATTTATTAAAACTTTATTTGACTTTAGATTGTTATAAACATAATTCCCGACAGAAAATAGTATGTTTCTAGTTTTATTTAAGTAATCTGA
>CACPJP010000021.1 GCA_902634325.1 uncultured Pelagibacteraceae bacterium
AATTTTTCAACAAAAAAACCAGCATACGGCATGAAAAAGCTTGTTTTAGTTTGTTCAAAAACTTTTTTCTTTTTCTCTCTTATAAATAATTTATTTCTATTTAAAATTTTACTTTTCTCACTAGACTTAAAATTTTCAAACATTATTGGATACCCAGATGCCCCTCCCGCAAATGAGGATGCGTAGAAATCCACTTCTGGAAATCTATTAAAATTTATTGAATTACTATCTACATCAAATAAACAAGTGAAATCACCGTTGGAAAAATATATTCCGGAATCTTCTCTAAAATCACCAGACTTTAAAATGCTCAATATAAGATTTGTATTTATTAATTTATATTCATGAGCAAATTTAAGTCTATGTATATTTTTAAAACCCAGATCCTCTAGATATGTTCCGGTAGAGTCTGTCAAAAAACTTGGTACGACAAAATTCATATCTTTTCTTACTTTTTTTAACGTAAGTGGATGAAGATGATCTGGATGATTATGACTAACATAAACAAAGGAGCAGTTATTCAGTTCCTCTATCCAGTCATTTTTAGTTTTGTTTTTTAACCACCATCCTGTATTAAATGCCGGACCTAAAGCCCAAGGATCTGTGGCAAAACTGAAATTATTACCATAAACCTTGATAAAAGCATGATTGAAAAATCTTATTTTTGTATCTTCGATTATCTTTTCTTTTGAAATTTTTGGAATTTTTTCAGAAATATCAATTAACAAATGATCTTTTTTTATTAAATAATTTTTTTTTTCTTTCTTAAAACCGTTTTTGTAAACACCTTTTATAGGATCAAATTTCCAATTGTGCATTGGACAGATATGTTTTCCATTTTTAGAAATAATCTTTCCTCCTTGGTGATCACAATTTCTATCATAGACTGTTAGTTCCTGGTTTTTTTTGAAAATTATAAAATCATCAAAACAATTAATTTTCTCTTTTATTTTGTTTAATTTTATCTTTTGAACTCTTTTTTTTATCTTAAAATTTATTGGTTTAATTAAACTCAACATATATTAATTATTATAGAATTTGCTTTAGAGAATTATATTGCTTTTTCCGAAAAATTTAAAGAGGTCATAAGTTCATTCCACTCTCTCTTTGATAGTCCTGAATTTTCAAATGAACAATTTTCACCTTTTAAAAGTTTTTCAATAACTGCTTTACCTTTAGATGAGACTTCTACCCCTCCAACTCTATAATCCATAAATGCCTCATAGGTTATTGGAACCCATTTTTTGAGAGAATTTATCATAACGTCTGCGTAAGCTCTAATTTCATATTGTGCATGACTTTCTGCTCTTAAAGATAAAAAGTTAAGCAAGTTCAATAAATCCGTTTTCCAATACCATTGTGTGTAAGCATTTAACGTGAGATTCATTCGAGCAAGCTCTCTTGCTAAACCCTGTTTCTTTTCATCAATAACTGTTCCATCATATTTTTGATTTAACATTTTTTCATAGTCGTCATAATTTTTCTGAGCATCTTCTTTAAGTATGTTTAATATTTCGTCAGCTTGTTTTCCATTAATTAAATTTCCTCTTCCTTGACGATTGATATCTGATTGTGCAGCAAGGTGTTGTTTGTCGGGAATATAAAATTCTTTATCTAAAATGGAATATCTTGCTGAATATTCATTTACATTAGCAGTTCTATGCCTAATCCATTGTCTTGCAACAAATATGGGGAGCTTTACATGAAATTTGATTTCGCACATTTCAAAAGGAGTGCTGTGCCTATGCCTCATTAAATATTTTATTAAGCCACTATCCGATGAAATTTTTTTTGTTCCTTTTCCATAAGAGACTCTAGCGGCCTGAACGATAGAAGTATCATCTCCCATATAATCCACTACTCTAACAAATCCATGATCTAAAACTGGAAGAGCTTCATAAAGAATTTTTTCTAATGCTGGTGATGTTACTCTTTTGGTAACGTTTTTTTGAGACTGTTGATCTACAATTTCCTGTTTTTGTTCTTTTGTGAGCTTCATTTGGAAATACTTACTTGAATCTTTTTTTTTTGATTTTATATTATATTTGTTGGTTTTCCAACTATGACGATAAACGAGTTTCGTAATAAACATTGCGGACGTGGGGGCAGTACCCACCACCTCCACCATTTACAACTTATGGGGGTGAATCAGAATCGACGAGTGTCTAAAGGCTATTCTTTCGTTCGAGATGGTTCCGACGTAACGGGCTAATTATAAATGCAAATAATAAATTTGCACTTGCTGCTTAATTAACTTGTTAATTAAGTGAACGGGGTTCGGGGCACCTGGCAACAGAACGCCCCTAAAGAAAGGATATTGATATGGCAAAAGAAATGCTTGCAATAGCAAAACTTAAATCCGGTGAAGGAAAATTTGAAAAATTCATGGGATGGATGCAATCAGATGAAGGAATGGGAGTAAGGAAAACTATTGCTCATGTTGAAAAAACAGTTCCAGCAGTAGCACCAAATAAAAGTTATGTTATGTTTAAAGTCTCAGTTCATAATGAAGAAAATATGAAAAAATTTGCTAGTGGTCAAAACCCAGTTGCAAAACCCATTTTCGATGAATGTATTGAAAATGTTCAAATGTGGGAATTGAGTCCAGTTAAACTTTAACTTTTAAATATTAAATTAAGGGGTCAGGGGCACCTGGCAACAGAACGCCCCTTTACAAGAAAAAATTTTCTTATGAA
>CACPJP010000022.1 GCA_902634325.1 uncultured Pelagibacteraceae bacterium
AATTTTAAATCTTGCAAAAGCATCAACTATTAATCTTTTTTGGTCTACTGCAATAACTTCTTCTGGCGGGTTATCTAAATTTAAAACTCTTCGATCTAAATAGGCTACATTTTGTATAAAAGGAATTTTAAAATTTAAACCTGGTTTTGTAATTATTTTTTTAGGATCACCAAACTGCAAAACAATAGCTTGGTTAACTTCCTGCACAACAAATAAAGATTGATAAGCGACTACTGCTAAAACCACAACAATTGGTACTAAAATTTTTTTCATTGTTTTTTCTTCTTAAGTTCTGGCAAAGGAAGATAAGGAACTACCCCTGATCCAGAATTTTTATCAATTATAACCTTATCAATATCTGCCAAAACTTTTTCCATTGTTTCTAGATACATTCTTTCTTGCGTTACTTGTTTTGCATTTTTGTATTCATTATATATTGCCAAGAATCTGCTTGCTTCACCTTCGGCCTTAGCAACCACTTCTTTCTTGTAAGCTTCTGCTTCTTGTAAAATTTTTTCAGCTTCTCCACGCGCTCTTGGTATAACGTCATTTGCATAAGCTTCAGCTTCGTTTTTTGATCTTTCTCTATCTGCTCTCGCCGCTTGGACATCTCTAAAGGCATCAATAACCTGGTCAGGTGGGTCGGCTTTTTGTGTTTGAACTTGTGTAATCTGTATACCAGAACCGTATTCATCTAAAATTCCTTGTGTAATATCTTGAACTTCGCTTTCTATTTTTGATCTTCCTTCTGTTAAGATCGATTGAATTTTACTTTTTGCTATCACTTCTCTCATGGCGGTTTCTGAAGCAGCTTTAACTGTTTCTAGCGGACTTTGTATATTGAAAAGAAATTTACCAGCATCCTTAATTACCCAAAAAACAGAATAATCAATATCAACTATATTTTCATCTCCAGTTAACATTAAACTTTCTTCGGAAACATCTCCAATTCCCGATGTTCTTCCACTATCACTCGCGGATCTAAAACCAACATCAATACGATTTACTTTTGTGACTTTAGGAGTCAAAGCTCTCTCTACAGGAAATGGTATGTGATAATTTAAACCGGGTTGAGTAGTCTTAACAAATTTTCCAAATCTTAAAACTACTCCCTGTTCATCTGGTAATACTCTATAAAGACCACTTAGTGCCCAAAGAACTAATAAAATTAAAATTCCTAAATAAATTGGTTTATTACTTCCTTTGCCACCAGGAAAAATTCTGCCGACAGAACCTTGGGCTTTACGAATTAGATCATCAATATTTGGAGGAGGTCTTCTTTGTCCTGAACCATTACCATTATTATTTCCACCCCTTCCTCCGCTGGGACCAGATCCCCAAGGTGACTCGTTCTTAAATATATTATCATTAGAAGACATGATGCTTTATATAGTGACTTTTCAAATAAAAACAAGTTATGATAAAGCGATATAATGTCTGATAATAAAGCCAAAATAAGTGATAGTTTAAAAGAAAAGGCTACTCCAAAAAATTTTAATAAAAATCCAATCAAAGGCACAAAGTTTACAGTGATGGTATCTAGTGCAAAAGGAGGTGTTGGAAAATCTACTTTTGCTATCAATTTAGCCTTTGCTCTTCAAAAACTCGGAAAAAAAATTGGTTTATTAGATGCCGATGTTTATGGACCATCATTACCTAAAATTATTGGAATAAATGAAAAACCAAAAACTGATGGAAAATTTCTGTTTCCTGTGGAGAAATATGGCGCCCAATTTATGTCCTTAGGATTTCTAGTTGATGATAAAACTCCAATGATTTGGAGAGGACCAATGGTTATAAGTGCAATTAAAACTCTTACGGAAAAAGTTCTTTGGAAAAACTTGGATTATTTAATAATTGATATGCCACCAGGTACTGGAGATACTCAACTCACTTTTGCTCAAAGTGTTAAGATCGATGGGTCAATTATAGTTTCTACACCACAGGAATTAGCTTTGGCTGATGTTATAAGAGGTATACAGATGTTTGACAAAATTGGAGTAAAAATTTTAGGATTAGTTGACAATATGAGTTTTTTTGAGGGTGAAGACGGAAAAAAATATAATATTTTTGGTACAGACGGAGTAGAAAAGACTGCAGAAAAATTTAAAAAAAACTTACTAGGAAAAATTCCTCTACACCAAGATCTGAGAAAATGTTCTGATGAAGGTAAACCATTAACTCTAAAAAAACCTGATCATGAAATTTCAAAAATTTTTATAAAAATTGCAGAAAAAATTATATAGAATTTTTTATATCAATTTCTTTATCAATATATTGGTTGAGTTTGTCACAATTATTACAATCGGTTGAAGATCTGACATTTTTTGATGTAATATAAGTATTTGTGAAATGGTGCCAAAATTTATAGTTA
>CACPJP010000023.1 GCA_902634325.1 uncultured Pelagibacteraceae bacterium
CTGGATACTTGTGGTTTATTACTTGAAAAATTTGTAAAAAAAAATTTGACTATTTTGTCTTCTATAGAGTGAAAACTTATAACAATTATTTTTCCATCAGATTTTAATAGCTTTGTTGCCTCGGTTAATCCATAAATTAATTCGGATATTTCTTTGTTTACAAATATTCTGATTGCTTGAAAAGATTTTGTTGAAATATTAATTTTTTTTCCAAAGTCTCTCTTCTTGCTTTTTTTAATTATTTTTATCAAATCTGGCACTGTGTTAATTGGTTTTTCTTTTCTTTGGTTAATTATATTTTTTGCAATTCGGGAGAACTCTTTTTCTTCTCCAAAAAGTCTTAGAATGTCACCAAGAGTTTTTAAGCTTAAATTGTTTACAACTTCTAGTGCAGTGATTGAGTTTAATCCCATGCACATATCTAGTTTTGCCTTAGAGTTAAAAGAAAAACCTCTTTTTAAATTAGATATTTGAAACGATGAAAGTCCCAAATCAAAAATTATACAATCGGCTTTGTTTTTTTTTTTATCAATGACTTTGTTTAGTTCACTAAATTTTAAGTTATGAAAAGTAAACCGTTGTTTAAAATTGTTTTTTGTATTTTCAGCGTATATTTTGGTATTAATGTCTCGATCTAAAGCAATAACTCTAGTATTGGGAAAGGATAGAATAGCATTAGAATATCCTCCACCACCAAAGGTGCAATCAATAAACAAGCCGCCTTTTTGTGGGGAACAAATTTCCAAAACTTGTTCTAACATTACTGGATAATGAGCAGAGTTTTTTGTCGATGAAATATCTTTCATCTAATCCGGAATTAAAATTTTTGGTTACGCAAAAATGCCGGTATCTCAAATTCTTCTTCTTCTTTTAAGGCTTCATCTTTGCTATCTTCTGATGAGGTGTTAAGAACTTCCTCATCAGAAAATAACTGGGGGGAAGACTCGTCCTGAGGATTGTCTATCTCTGAATTATTCTGGGATTTTTCTTCATAAATAGAAATATCTTCGATTACAACTTCTTCCTGTATTTCGTCTTTCTTGTCCTTGTGATCCTGACTTTGATTTAAATTATTTTCAAAATAAGCCGCATTGTCTAATGAAATTCCAGACATCAGATCTTCCTGTTTCTCTATGTTCCTCTCTTGTCTGACTTCCTCATTTAATTTCAAAGCTGTTGCTCCTTGAATAGATCCCAAGTCTGGAATTGTTGTGGGCATAGTAGCATTATTTGTAGCACTTTCTGAATATCCGGGGTTTCTAGTATGTATTCTATGAACATTATTCGTTTTTAATTCTGACTCTAGAGTTTCTCCATCAAGTGCTGTGGCCACTATAGAAACTCTCATTTTTCCATTTAAGCTTTCATCTTTTATTGCTCCAAAAATAAGTTCGGCTTCTGGATCAACTTCCGCTCTAATTTTGTTTACAGCCTGATCAACTTCGAACAGTTTAATGTCTTCTCCGCCTGTAATATTAACAAGTAATCCTTTAGCACCCCTTAAAGAATAATCGTCTATTAAAGGATTATTTAAAGCTAATTCAGTTGCGGCTATAGCTCTGTTTTCGCCCTCTGCTTCACCGGTTCCCATCATAGCTTTGCCCATAGAACTCATTACTGTCTCAACATCAGCAAAATCTAAATTGATTAACCCAGGTCTAACCATTAGATCAGTTACACTTCTAACTCCATGTTTTAAAACATCATTTGATAAGGAAAAAGATTTTTCAAAAGTTGTGGCTTCATTAGCAATTTTAAAAAGATTTTGATTAGGAACAACAATTGATGCATCTAAATGTTTTTTTAATTTATTCCAACCTTCAATAGCTCTTCTCATTCTCTTTGGTCCTTCATAAGAAAATGGCAAGGTGATTACGCCAACTGTTAATATATTTAATTCTTTAGCAGCTCTTGCAACAACGTGAGAGGCCCCAGTTCCTGTGCCTCCACCCATTCCGGCAGTAATAAAAACCATGTTCGCTCCCTGTAAATAAGTTACTATTTCGTTTAAAGATTCATCGGCGGCTGCTTGACCAATATCGTGTTTTGCCCCAGCGCCAAGTCCTTTTGTTAAATTCATTCCAATTTGAATTTTGGCATCAGCTCTATTTGCTTTTAAATCTTGAGCATCAGTATTTACAGCTACAAATTCTACACCCTGCATTCCATCATCTATCATGGCATTGATTGCATTTCCTCCTGCTCCGCCTATTCCCATAACTAAAATTCTTGGTTTTAATTCCTTCAATTCTCCGCCTCCAATA
>CACPJP010000024.1 GCA_902634325.1 uncultured Pelagibacteraceae bacterium
TTAAGAAAATTTTTCGAAGTTGATAAAAAACACATTGTCATATACACCTTGAGTGCTCTTGCAAATGAACAACTGTTGGAATCGAAACAGGCTGAAAAGGCAATTAAAAAATATAATATTGATCAAAAGAAAATTTTTCCTACAAAACTGTAATAAAAGATGTCAAAAAAAATAATAAAAAAAGGTTCGGCTAGCCCTAAAGTTAGAAAATTTGCTAGAGAGCTTGGGGCTAATATAGTTGAAATTCCTGGTTCTCAAAGAGCAGGAAGAGTAACGGAAGAAGACGTAAAAAAATTTGTTAAATCTCAAGTTTCGGTTAATCAAGGAAAAGTAGAGAGAAAAAATTATAAAAACGAATATCCTCACGAAGTATTTGGTAAAGTAGAGATTAGAGATTTACCAAGAGTAAAAAAATTATCTGGACCACAGCTTGTTAGGTCTTGGACTGAAATACCTCATGTTACCCAACATGACGAAATTGATATCACTGAGATGGAACAATTTAGAACATCCTTGATTGATAATTATACGGGTGAAAGAATAAGAATAAGTCCTTTGGCCTTTATAACTAGAGCAGTTGTAAACGCCCTTAAAAAATATCCAAATTTTAATTCATCTATTGATAGCCAAAATAATAAATTAATTTTTAAAAAATATTTTCATATTGGCTTTGCGGTAGACACGCCTCATGGCCTAATGGTACCCAAAATAAGAGATGTTGATCAAATGGGTTTGCGAGAGATTTTCGAAGAGTTAAAAAGAGTGAGTAAGGCATGTAAAGAACTAAAGATAGACAAAAAAGAATTTTTCGGTGGTTCTATGACAATTTCAAGTTTGGGAGGTATTGGTGGAAGCTTTTTTACACCAATAATTAATCCACCCGAAGTTGCTATACTTGGGGTTGGGAAAACATTTGAAAGAATTAAAAAGGTTAATGGTCAGTTTATTATAAGACAAATGCTCCCAGTATCTTTATCTTATGATCACAGGGTAATAGACGGTGCTGAAGGAGCTAGATTCTGTGTTCATCTGTCAAAAAGTCTGGGTAAAGACTTTGCTTTTAAATTGGCAGTTTAAATGGATAAAAAATTATTCTCATTAATATGCGCAATTTCATGTTCGGTCATTTGGGGAACATCTTTTGTCGCTCAGGATATGGGAATGGATTTTATAGGCCCTTTTACATTTACATCCGCAAGAATGTTTTTGGGATTTTTAACTTTAATTCCTTTCTTTTTTATTTTTGAATTTAAAAAAGTTAAAAAAACTAATTTAAACTTAAAGATAATAATGGGTTACTTGCTCCTGCTGGGACTTCTTTTAGCGGGTGGAAACATTTTTCAACAAGTTTCTCTGTTGTATACAGATGTTGCAAATTCCGCAATTTTTACAGTTTTATATGTAGTGATTGTTCCGATAATTGCATATTTTTTATTCTCTAAAAATATACATCGATCTGTATGGGTAGCGGTCTTTATGTGTTTAGTAGGGGGCTTGTTGCTCAGCGAACTAGACAATTTAAGAATGCGTTATGGAGACTCTCTGGTGATTATAGGAGCTTTTTTTTGGGCATTCCATATAGTTTATATTTCTAAATTTTTAAAAATATTTGACTTTCCAGTGACCATAGCAACATTTCAATGTTTGTTTGGAGCAATATTTTGTTTTATGCCTGCGTCAGCTTTTGAATATATTTCTCTTCAGGCATTAATTATGGAAGGTAGAGAATTGCTTTATGCTGGCGTATTATCAAGTGGAATTGCTTTTCTACTTCAAGTATACGGACAACAAAATTTATCTCCTGCACCTGTAGCAATTATTTTTTCTTTAGAGGGTGTTTTTGGTTCAATAGCTGCATGGTTCATTTTAGATCAGTATCTAAACGAATTCAAAATTTTGGGAATAGTTATAATTTTGTCAGCTGTTATTTTTTCACAACTGGCACCAATGTATGATAAAAGAAAATATGGACGACACTAATTCAGGTTATTCTAAACTCGTAGGTGGATTAAAAGCAAAGAAAATTGATGAATTTAACTATGAGTATCATACCCAGGTCAAAGACGTACATCTAAATACCGCAGGAATGGCTCATGGTGGCTTCCTTACTTTTATAGCTGACACAGGCATGGGTAATGCAGCTCATAGGGTAGCTGATGGAAAGAGATGTGTAACCATTTCTTTGGAAATGAAATTTATTTCTGCAGGCAAACCTGGAGATAATCTAATTGCTAAAGTTAAAGTTCAAAAAAAAACAAAAA
>CACPJP010000025.1 GCA_902634325.1 uncultured Pelagibacteraceae bacterium
TATTCATCAAAATTCTGAATTTTTTTTTTATTTAATTCTCCATATTCTTCTATAAGTGTGAAGTTTACAGTTTCTAAGTGTGCATAATTAAATTTTAAGTTTTTCTTGTCAAAAATTGCTAGTATTGATCTAAGAGGCCTTCCCCAATTTAAATCATAATCGGACCATTTCATTGATTTCTTCCAAGATATTTCATTTAAAAATTTTGGAATAGATCTTGCCAACTCATCTTCGGTATTAATTTCTTTACCTTTTATTTTTGTAAAATAAAATGTGCCTTTTTCTAATTTTTTTTCATATAAATCAGCAATATTTATTTTTTTTGATTTTGCAAAATTTTCAACTACATTATCTGGAACACCAACTTTTGGGCCTTTGGCTTCAATGGTTGGGATTTTAATTTTACTTGGTAAATTTGATGCGCAAGCTGTTAATCTTGTAGGTGTCGAGTAAACAAACAAAGTTTTATATTTCAAATTTAAAGAAGATAAGTTCTCGGTTAATAATTTTTCTAATTGCCTTCTTGCATTCATTTGCAATTTAGGTGGCATTTCTTCACTAAAAAGTTCAATAAATAATTCGGACATTTATTTTTCTTGAGTTTCTAACCATGCAGACCCCGATCCTTTAGCAAGGTCTCTAATTCTATTTATATACCCTGTTCTTTCTGCAACTGAAATTACGCCTCTTGCGTCTAGCAAATTAAATATATGACTCGCCTTTAAACATTGGTCGTAAGCCGGTAAAGGGAGTTTTTTTTCAAGCAAAGATTTACATTCGCTTTCAGCAATTTCAAAATTTTTTAGCAAAGAATCTGTGTTGGCATAATCAAAATTATATGCTGAAAATTCTTTTTCCGATTGAAGATAAACATCTTTATATTTTACTCCGTCACTATTCCAGTCAATATCAAACACATTTTTCTTTGATTGAACAAACATACAAATTCTTTCTAGACCATATGTTAATTCTACAGATATTGGTTTACAGTCTATCCCTGTCATTTTTTGAAAATAAGTAAATTGAGTTATTTCCATACCATCGCACCAAACTTCCCAACCAAGCCCTGCGGCTCCTAATGTGGGGCTTTCCCAATCATCTTCGACAAATCTAATATCGTGATCTTTTGCTTGAATTCCTATGGCGGCTAAACTTTTTAAATACACTTGTTTAATATTTTCAGGAGACGGCTTAATTATCACTTGGTACTGATAATAATGTTGTAAACGGTTTGGATTTTTTCCATATCTACCGTCTGTGGGTCTTCTGGATGGTTGAACGTAAGCTGCTTTCCATGGTTTGGGTCCGAGAGAACGAAGTGTGGTTGCAGGATGAAATGTTCCTGCTCCAACTTCCAAATCGTAAGGTTGCAAAATTACACAACCATATTTTCCCCAAAATTTTTGCAGATTAAAAACTAAATCCTGAAAAGTTATATAAGTTTTTTTTTTATTTTTTATTTTTTTTGGCATTTATAAACCAAATTTTTGCCACAGAGCTCTTTCTTCTATAGCGTTTGCAATATTATCAATCTGATTGTCTATAGATGATGATAATTTTTTTGCAATAAATCCTTTGGATTTCTCTAACTTTTTAATAATAACTTTTTCTCCAAATTTGTTTCTTAAAATTTGTTCAGCATTACCAATGCCATCTATAAGCCCTAATTTCAAAGAAGCGCGACCAGACCAAAACTCTCCTGTAAAAGTATTGTTTTTTTCAGGATCTTTTAATTTTGTGCCTCGGCTTTTTTTTACAACATCAATGAAGTCAGAGTGTAATTCTAATTGTAATTTTTTTATCCTTTGAATGTCTTCCTCCTTTTCTTCTTTAAAAGGATCCAGGGTGCTTTTATTTTTTCCCGCGGTATAAACTCTTCTTTGAATTCCAATTTTTTTAATTGCGTCTTGAAAACCAAAAGATGCTGAGATCACTCCAATTGAACCAATTATCGAACTTGAATTTGCGTAGATTTCATCCCCAGCACAAGCAATAAGATAACCACCTGATGCCGCAACATCCTCAGCAAAAACTATAACTTTTTTCTTATTTTTCTTAGCCAATTGTCTTATGTAATCATGAATCAGGTGTGATTGAACTG